>CAWUKT010000110.1:0-18855 GCA_963923035.1 uncultured bacterium | reverse complement strand
TCTGGACGCGCTCGGGACTTACACCCTAGAGTCATTGCCCATGCCGGGCATACACGTAAAAACGCCCGGCTCCTTTCGGTGTCGGGCGTTTTTGTATCTGGGCAGATATTTACTTGTATTCCAATACCACGCCATCGGTCATGGGGTGGGATTGGCAGGTGAGGACATAGCCCTCCTCGATTTCACTGTCAGACAGCCCTTCGTCTTCTTCCATCTCGACGATGCCGGAGGACACCTGCGCGCGGCAGGTACAGCAGACGCCCATTTGGCAAGCAAAGGGCGGGTCCATGCCTTCGCCGATCACGGCTTCCAGAATGGTCTGGTTTTGCTTCACAAACACCTCTTTTTCCTCTCCGTCCAGGCTGACCCGGATGGTATAATCGCCTGCTTTGGCTTCCTGGTCGGCCGTGCCGGTCGTGACGGCTTCGGTGGTCTTGGTGCTGCCGGTGAAGGACTCCTTCTTGACATTTCCTTTCTGGATGCCCAGGAAACCGAGGGCTGCTTCGGCCTCTTCCATCATGCCGGTGGGGCCACAGAGCCAGAACGACTTGCTGAGTTCATCGACGTTCAGGAGGTCGTTGAGGAGGCCGAGGAAAGATTGGCGGGTGAGGGGGCCGTTGAGGCCGGTCCAGCCTTCGGGGGCGCTGTCGAGCGCGTGGATGACGCGGAAGCGTTCGCCGTGGCTGCCTTCGAAGGCGGCCAATTGCTGGTTGAAGATGATCGAAGCCTGGTCGCGGTTGGCGTAGATCAGGGTGATCTTGGCCTGGGCTTCGGTCTCGAGGACCGATTTGATGATGGACATGAGCGGGGTAATGCCGCTGCCACCTCCGATGAGGATGTAGTGGTGCTTGTTGTTCGCGTTGAGATCCACCTTGAAATTGCCCATCGGCGGCATGACGTCGACAGTATCTCCCGCCGACAGGTGGTCGGCGATGTGGTTGGAGACCTTGCCATTGTCCACCCGCTTGACGGTGACCGCGAGTTGCGGGTCGGTGACCGGAGAAGAACACAGCGAGTAGGCCCGCCGGACATCTTCTCCTCCCACGTCAAAACGCAGGGTCAGGTATTGGCCCGGTTGGTAGTCAAAACTCCCGTCCGCGGGCTTTTCGAAGACAACAGTATTGGCATCGTGGGTCTCACGGATGATCTCGGCGACCTTTAACGGAACAAACTTGAGGCTCATGTATACTTGTTTTCAGTTTTTTTAACAGCTATTCAACTCCTCCGACTCCTTTTTGTTGTCGGCAGGAGAAAGTCGGGCAAAGTTATGAAAAAAATAGACTGACGAGGCCACCCGAAAAGAAACCTCATTTCCCCCCGCCGAATTATCTCCTATCTTTGGCCGGTGCGCATCGCTTTGGTACATACCCGCCTGCTGTATCGGGGGGGCCTCGAGACCCGTTTGTTCTCCTATATCGCCTATCTCCGCGACCAGGGGCACGATGTCACCGTGATTGTATTTCGCATTGGGCGGAAGGTCACCATTCCCGAAGGCATCCGCATCATCCACGTCAAGCTCCCCCTCGTTCCCAAGGTTCGGCGGCAATACGCCTTCAACCAGCGGCTGGGCGCCATCATGGAACGGGAACAATTTGATTTTGTCCTGAGCTTGGGGCGGACCAGCCACCACAGCGCCGTTCTGCTCCCCGGCAACCACCTCGGCTACCTGCGCGCCCTCGACCAATCTCTCAAGGGCCTTTCCGACCGCCTCCAAATCGAACTCGACCAGGCCGCTTACGATGCTCCGGGCACCATTTTGGCCTGTTCGCAGATGATGAAGGACGAGGTGGTGGAATTGTACAAAGCGGATCCGAGTAAAATAAAGGTCTTGTTCCCGCCCACCGATACGGAACGTTTTCGGCCGGCCACGTCGGAAGAAAGAAAGGCCTGGCGCGCCAAGTTTGGGATGACGGAGGGGAAAAGGAGCTTCGTGCTGGTCAGTGCGAGTCACAGCCGGAAGGGGCTGCCTTTGTTGATGGAGGCGTTTCGGGAAATGCAGGACGCGCCAGTGGAGTTGTTGGTGGCGGGAAAAGAGCCGGTGCCCTCCACCCTGCCCAATGTGCGGGGATTGGGCTTTGTGCGGGAAACAGAACAGCTGTTTGCGGCGGCGGATGGGACCTTGCTCCCGGCGCTGTATGAGCCCTACGGGCAGGTCGTTTCTGAGAGCATTCTCTGCGGGACGCCGGTCCTGGTCTCTCACCTGGTCGGCGCCCGGGAAGTCGTGACCCCGGCCGTGGGCCGGGTCATTGACAGCTTTGATCCCGCCGTCTGGCGGGACCAGATCCGCAGCTTTGATCCCGATCAGTATGCCATTCCTTCGGACTTTGCCCACCAACACCACCTTTCCCTCGCCCAGCACATGGAGGTGATCCTTTCCCTGGCTCCTTTTTCCTGACCCCACCAAAAGCGAAATCCCGCCTTGCGACGGGATTCCAAAGATTAACACGGTATCAGCAAACTTAAACTCTTGGTTTATTCGGTTTCGGGGGACAGCATCTTGTAGACAATTCCGGCGAGGGCAGCACCGACAATCGGAGCGACCCAGAAGAGCCAGAGTTGTTCCAGCGCCCAACCACCGGCGAAAATGGCCTGGCTGGTGCTCCGTGCGGGGTTGACGGAGGTATTGGTTACGGGAATGCTGATGAGGTGGATGAGCGTCAGGCCCAAACCAATGGCGAGTCCGGCGAAGCCTTTGGGGGCTTTGGAGTGGGTGGCGCCGAGGATGATCATCAGGAACATGAAGGTCATGACGATCTCGGTGATGAGGGCCGCCAGCATGTTGTAGCCCATAGGGGAATGGTCGCCGTATCCGTTGGAGGCAAATCCGCCGATGTCGGCGCCTTCCTGGCCGGTCACGATCAGGTAGAGGACGGCTGCACCGGCGATGCCGCCGAGTACCTGCGAGGCAATGTAGGGCGCGAGGTCTTTGGCGTCAAAGCGTCCGCCCAGCCAGAGGCCGATGGAGACGGCCGGATTGAGGTGGCACCCGGAAATGTGACCGATGGCGTAGGCCATGGTGACGACGGTGAGGCCGAAGGCGAGGGATACGCCGACGAAGCCGATGCCTACGTTGGGGACTCCGGCAGCGAGCATGGCGCTTCCGCAACCTCCAAGGACCAACCAAAAGGTCCCGATGAATTCAGCGACTAATTTTTTCATGCGAAAAGGAGTAATTGGGAGTTATTTCAGATCATGGAGACCTCATTTATGGTCTCTCATCCCAATTTAAACCTCCTGGGCGGAGATGCAATATCCTTTTCTATGAATTGACAGTTTTGCCCCCTGAGTTTCCCTTCTGTTCACACCAATCCCAGCTATTTTTATTTCCCTTCTTTTCTCCCGCCTGCATTTACCTAGACCTTCTCACCAACATGCCCGAAGCCCAGGCCGAGATGGGAAACAGGGCCACCATTCCGCCAAAGAGGATGTAGAAGAGGGTTTGGGAATCGAGGTCGTAGGGCGCGGATCCCTGGTAGTACCAAATCACGCGGCAAAGGACGAAGATATTGAGGGCGGTAAACATACCCCCGATAAAGCGTCCCCCGATGAAGGGCCGGGTGGAAATGAGGTCGAGTCGGGTTTTGGGGCGAAATTCCACCCAGAGGGTCCAAATGGTGACGAGGAAGGAGATGACGCTGGCCCAGATGATCCAGGCCGAGTGGGACATCATGCGGGTAATGAAAATGGCAAAGGTCGCGTAAGTTGACGCCAGGGCTCCAATGACTGCTTTCGCGGTAATGCTGAGCTTCTGAGAGGCCTTTTCCAACTGCTTGAGCTTGGAATTTTTGGGGTTGTCCGTGCCGGGAATGCGCTCTTTCATAATGTCCGAGTGAAGGTGAGAGATCAGCGGAATTTTCAACCAAGGCAGGGTGTAGCAGTTAGGATTAGAAACGGGAGGGAAGGGAAAAAGGTTTTGAAAAGGGTGCGAATTGTAGGATTCAGGGCAAATTGGTAGGATTTTGTCCCCCTCAGAATCCGCGCTTCGCCTTTGATTTTCCAATGAATGTGTTTTATTTCGGTCATTCCCAATGCCTCTACGCTAAAATTTCAATACAGCATGCGCAAGACAGACATCACTTATGAATCCATCGAGCCCCTGATCCGGGAACAATACGAAGAACGCAACCAGGTGGTCGTTGTGTTTGGGGTTCCGGGCTCGGATGAAACTTACGAAGCCAAGGGCCGTGTGAAGAAGGAACGGACCGTCGGCAACCAGGTCAAGCGCCAGGTACAGCGCCGCGCGAGCAGCGAGGTGCGTCGCCAGGCTTCCCGCATGGTGCGGGGCATGTTTGGCAGCAGCATGGTCGGACGCATTGCCCGTCAGGCGACGACCACGGCCCTCAACCAGCAAAGCCGGGACATGCTCCAGGGACCTTCCAAATCGGAAATCCGGGGCGCGGTCGTGGACGCGTTTTCCAAGGTCATGCGCCATTTCAGCTACGACGAAGCCAAGGGTACCTGGGGCGAGAAGTCCATGGTAGAGGCTTCTGAGGGCCGCAGTGGAGGTTCTGCCGCTGGCCGCAACAAGCGCCCGGCCAAGAAGGAAACCGTTCTCTCTCCCTTCCAGCAACAACTCCGTACCAGCCCGGTCCGGACCCGCTACGAGCGCGACATTCTGGCCCGTTTCCTGGCCAAACTCGCCTATGCCGACGGCAACATCGCCGGCGAAGAGCTGGATTTTTTCAAGGATTCCATTCCGAAGAGCTTTGGCTCGGTGGAAGAACTCGCCGAAAAGGACGATATCTCCCGCATCGAAGCCGAGGAACTGAAAGAAGGTACCCGCGAAACGATTTTCCTCTTGGGTTGGGTCATCTCGACCATCGATATGGAAATCAACCAGGCGGAGGTCAACCTCCTCAATGAGCATGCCGCCAAGTTCAATTTGCCGGGCGAACGCGCCGAAGAGTTGAGCAAGATGGCGCGGGTTTACGTGCTGGAAAATTACCTGGACGAAGAAATGAGCCGCAGCGAGCTGTTCGAATTGGCGGGCAAGGTCGGTCTGACGGACGACGACGCGGAACGCGCCAAAATTGCTTGGATGAAGCGGCAGTAAGGCCTGTCTATCCAAGTTGCGGGCGACCGGGAGCTGGCTCCCGGTCGCCCGTTTTCTTTTTCACAGCTCTGTTCTTATTGGGATCGATTATATTATTTGGATTTTAAACACCCCTAACACAAGCCAAACCCTTCTTATTTGCACCTTATCAATTATTTCCCTCTCCATCAATTTGGATTTAAGGCAACAATTGACCTAGCAGTTCGCCGGGGGAATTTTGTTCTTGGGAATGTGGCTTACGCCTCGTCCTCACAACTGATAATCGACTCCATGAATCCTATTCTTCATCGACCACTTGTTCTGCTCTTCATTCTTCTTGGAACTGTTTCCCTGACCTCCGCCCAAACCCCCACCTGGGAACGCTACGGTCCGTTTGGGGCCTTTCGGTTCGCGGCCGCCGTTGAACTCCCCAATGGGCAGATCGTTTCGGGGGAATACACAGAAGGAAACGGGCAATTGATCCGCTACGATGCCCAGGGGAATGTCCTGGCAACGAAGCCGACGCCGGCCTTTCCCTGGCTGGACATGGCGGTGACAACGAACAATCGGGTGGCTGGGGCCTGGGCCCGCGCCGAATTTGGCAGTAATTATATCGACAGCAGCGGGGTGACCATTCTGGATGGCGCCGGCAATCCCTTGTACGGATTCGCCTTCATGGATACCGTCGACGGACTTGCGGCGGAATATTTTCAACTCCATCCGGATTCGGATGGCGGCCTGCTGGCCACCTTCACCAGCCAAACCCAGAAAGGACCGCCACTGGGCTCTTACCAGGCGCTCAACCGGATTTTGCGGCTGGACTCGGTCGGCAATCCCGTTTTCTTCATTCCCCACCCCTACCCCAACTACGACCGCTTCATCACCGCCGCGGGCCTCACCAATGACAATCTCCAATTTGTGGCGGGCTTGATGGCGTCTCCATTTCCCTTCATCTATTCCACCAGCCTTTCCAGCACCAATGGCATCTACCTCCAAAAGTTGGGGGCTACTGGCCAAACGATTTTCGACCAGCAATTCTACATGACTTCGCCTGCACACCTGGGAGCGGCGGTCCAAACGGCGGACGATGGCTATTTGCTGGCCCTGGACTATTTGCCGGGGGGAAATGGGCTGCGGCTGATGAAATGTGATGACCAGGGGGACTCGCTCTGGACCACGCCCATGCTGAAGGCCGGGGTTCGCGCCCGGGACATGGCGGCGATGCCCGATTCGGGGGCGGTGGTTGTGGGGAATATCCGGCAGTCGGCGGGCAATATGAACCACGCGTATATCAGTCGCTGGGACAAGAATGGAGCGTTGATGTGGGAAAATGAGATCCTTCCGCTGGGCTTTCGGTTGACGGCGGTAAAAGTGGATGTGCTGGACAATGGCGGGTACCTGGTGTCGGGGGATGTGGATTCGACCAATACCTGGGTGGCCAAGCTGGATTCGGTGGGTGGCTTGGAAGAATACATCATTTCGGGGCAGGCTTACGTGGATGTCAACAGCAATTGTGTGTTTGACGGAACGGACGCGCCCTGGGTCCACGGGGCCATTACCACAACTTCCTATCCTTTCGTCACCTATACCGACTCCAGCGGCGACTATGCCTTCAAAACCGTCCCCGGCACGCAGTATGTGAGCCTCGACCTCCCCAATTATATCCAAATCCACCAACCGGTCTCGAATTGCCCCAATCCCCTCGATTCAATTCCAGTCGTGGTCACCTCGGCGAACCCGTTGGTCAGTGGGGTCGACTTCGCCTTTGAGATTGGCACGCAATGTCCGATGGTGAATGTGCAACAATCTGGCTTTTTCCCGGTCCGCCCTTGTTCTACCTCAGTTGCCCAGCTCCAAATCACCAACTATACGAGCACCACGATCAACAATCCCTACGTCCTGGTCACCCTGGATACCTTGTTGACCCTGGACAGCGCCTCGGTTCCCTTTACCGCCCTCGGAAACAATGTCTTCCGCTTCGATTTTGCCAGCCTCTCTCCCATCGGCCTTCCCGGTTATTTCATTCCCTTTCTCCTGCATACCACGGTGGATTGCAATGCGTTGATCGGCGAAGCGGTCTGTACGGTGGTGGAAGGCTTTCCGCAAGATACCTGCGCCCAGAGTTCGCTGTGGAGTGGGGCCTTGGTGGACGTGACGGGAGAATGCACGGACGATTCATTGATGTTCCTGGTGGAGAATGTGGGGACGGCGAATATGGCGGGGACAACGGGCATTCTGATCGCCGAGGACGATATTTTGAAGTACCATTTCTCGGTCCAATTCAATCAGGGGCAGGATACCTTGATCAAGATTCCCGGCAATGGCAAGACCTGGACGGTCATCGCCCAGCAGGAAGTCAATTCTCCCTATGGCGGCCGGGTCTGGTCCGCCATCGAGGGCTGCGATACGCTCGCCAATGGCGGGTACTCGGTCGGGCACGTGACCACGACCTTGCCGGCCCAGGCCGATCCGTTCTACTCGGTGAGCTGCCAGGAGGTCCGCAATTCTTACGATCCGAACGACAAACGCGGCACGCCCTTTGGCGTGGGCAATGACCAGCTCATTGCCATTGGCGAGCGCTTGGAATACATGATTCGCTTTCAGAATACAGGCAACGATCCTGCTTACCGGGTGGTGATCCGGGATGAATTGCCCCCTGAGCTCGATCCTAGCTCCGTTCTGGTCGGACTTTCCTCGCATCCCTTCACCTTTCAGATGCTTCCCGATCAGACCCTGGAGTGGACCTTCGACCCGATTGTGCTGCCCGATTCCGCCAGCGATCCGGACGGGAGCCAGGGCTACGTCATGTTCCAGGTCGACCAGATGCCCGGTAACATGCCCGGGACCGTGATCCGAAATGCCGCCGAAATCTACTTTGACTTCAATCCCGCCATCATCACCGATACGTCGGTCCATACTGTCGAGGAGCTGGACAATGTCCTATTGTTTGTCGACGCCCCTCTCCCCCAGCAACCCCAAATCCTCGCCTGGCCCAATCCTACACGGGACATCGTAAACATTCGACCGGAAGAAGGTCTCTATGCATCTATGCAGCTGGAAGTATTTGATGTACAGGGCCGAATGGTTGCCGCTCGGAAGGTCGTTGGAGAGGAAACCATTTCCCTGAACGTCCAACAATGGTCTCCGGGAATCTACATTTTCCGCTTGCAATCGGAAGGACTGCCCTTGGGGCAGGGGCGGATCTGGGTTCGTTAGTGGGCCGGTCAAAGAGCTTTTTATTCGCACTTATTTTCGCTAAACCTCAATTTTCATCCCCTCCGGGAGGGTCCAATGCTGGGCCCTCCTCTTTTTTACTGAGCCCTTTTCCTCCCTGCGAAAAAATTTCACACAAATTTCACTCCCACTCTTTCTCCTGACTTGCGGACGGGCCGATCAAGTCTTATCTTTCAGCCGTTTACAATACCCAATCAACGCCATGTCCACTACTCCCGAAAGCCCCGAACGCTGGGTCCAAGAGCGAATTCTGGATTTTGTCAACCGCGTCCAAACTGCGGCCGAGCTGGCTGCGGGCGTCCAGGATGACCCCAATTCGGGTGGCAGTGGTAGCATTGGGGCCACGGTGGCGCAGCGCATCCTTGATGCCCGCAATGCCCTCCCCGGCAATCGTTTCCGGGAATTCAGTCAGCTGGACGATGTTCCTGGGGTTGGAGAGGACAAGATCAACGATTTGGCCTATACCTTTGGGACTCCAGCGGCGAAGGCGTTCCAGGACCGGATGTACAATGGGGTGATTTACCGGGAGAATTTCGACCTGGATTATCGCTCGCTGAGCTACGCGACGGATGCGGAATTCCTTGCCATCGTGGACAACGATTCAAATTTTACGAATGCGGTGGGGGCGGTTGTGGAGAAGTGGGTGGATGAACGGAGTGGGAACCGTCAATTGGCGGCGACGGCGGGGCGTTACCTCCGCCTGACCCATTTGGAGCGCACGACGAGTGCGCACTTGGGCGGCTATTATTTTGCCTATTGGTTCTTCCGCTTCGACGAGGACAACTGGTTCAGCTTTGAGCGTGTCCGCACGGAGACGGACTTTTACCTGAGCTACAATCCCTCCTACCAAGACCGCCTGGAGCTCCGCTTTTTCAAAGGCTTCGACAACTGCGGCCTGCTGGCGAATGCGATTTCGCCGACCGATCTCCCCGCGGTGGTGAACTACGGCGAGCGGAAGATTACGGTTTGGCGTGGAGACCTCCGCGACTGACCCTGCATTGTCTATTACAATCCATTGTTTATACGAGAAGGCCACCCTGCACCGGTGGTCTTTTCATTTCCAAATGGACGCAAATCGGCGTCCAAATGAAACAGAGGGGCTTTTCCAGCGTCTGGGGGACGATAAAAAATTCTGCTGGACGGGCGTTTCGACCATCTGAAACGCAGTTTGGTTAGAGTTTGGTTAGAATCGTGTCCTACCAAAGTCCCATGAGCAACCAGAAGACACCCCGCGTTTACCCCCACCTCGACTCCTATGTCCGCGCCGACGGGCTCTCTAAATTTTTCATCCGCGTCCACATCGGCCGGACCAAACGCCTCTACCCCATCGACCTCAATGGCCAACAACAGGTCCTCATGGACCGGCGCTATTGGAAGAGTGTGGTGGAGGATGGGAAGGTGACAAGGGAAAAGTATATACAACACGCAAAAGGCAATACCAACAGCCGACAAATTCAACGCATCGTGGACGCGGCGGTGATCAAGATGGAGGAGTTGATCGCGGAATTGGGGAGGGGCAACCGGACCATTTCCCATGACCTGCTGCAACCGCTCTGGTCCCGGCGCGGGATCGACCGGTTTTCGGAATGGGCCTGGAATTGGGCGCAGGAATATTGTCTCGAAAACAACCTCAGCGAGGGCACCCTGGCCCGTTACAAGTGGACCTGCCGGGCGATTGAATTTTACGAGGACCACGTTGGCCCTCTCCCTTTGCAATCCATCTCGGCGATCTGGTTCAAAAAGTTCCAGGCGTGGGTGGTCCGACCGAAGGAAACCGACAGCCGCGGGACGTACAAGGGGTTCGGCTGGAGCCTGACCAATGGCTCGAAGGCAGTCAGTACGATTGGGACGATATTCAAACACGCTACGCTCAACGGCGAACTCACTTCCAATCCCCACCAGGAATTTGTGGACCGCGGTTGGTACGAGCATTATGAGAAGGAGACGATTCGGTTCTTGGAAGAAGACGAAGTGGAACGGCTGTATGAGGCGTATTTGAAGGGCGAATTGAAGGACTTTTCGACCAAGTGTGGTCGCTCCGGAAAGGGTACCCGTAGCATGGGCGACGTGATGCACCACCGGCTCGGCATTTACCTGTTCACCATTTTCACCGGCCTCCGCTACCAGAACATCAAAGCGATTGGCGAGGGCCGTTCGGACGTGTCGATTGGGCGGACACACCTGAGCCTGATCATGAGCAAATCGGTGCGGAAAGGGAGTGAAGGAAAACGCATCCGACTGAAAATCACCGAGCGGATGCGGCGGGTGGCGAATTTGAGTGGCGAAGGACCGGTCTTTGCCACGAAGGTCCAGACGAAATGGAATACGAACGAGAACTTACGGCGGATTTTGAAGGCCGTCGGCATCCAGAAGTACATCACCTTTCACGACCTGCGGCGGACCTTTGCGACGTCGCTCCTCAGCAAGGGCGCCCGGATGAAGGTCGTCTCGTCGTTGATCGGCCACGAATCGATCCGCACGACCGAAAAGCACTACGCAAAGGTCGTGGACAAAGCCGCCGACGAGGCAATGGAGCTCTGGGATGACCTGGAAAGCGCGTTCACCGACCCGGCCGTCCGCGCCTTCGTGGAGGACGTGTTCGTCCTCCTCCAGGACAATCCCAATGTCCGCGTCCGCCAGCGCTTGCTGGACAAGGTGGAAGCGTTGACGGAGTTGTTGGAGTTGGCGGATCTGGAGAAGAAGGGTGGGGATATGTGGGTGGCTTAGGGGAAGAGGGGCCTATCTCTTTTGAGTTAAAATTTCCTCCATTTAGGTATTTCGCGAAAAGCAGAATGCCTCTTGCCAATGATCTTTTCCTTAACAACCCCTCATTTCTCCAAATAGCGAACAATTGGGATTAGGAACCCTCGCCGAATTATCTTTTTTAAAATTCTTGACCTTCTTATAAGTCTTGCGATTGGAGGAGAGATCTGATAGTACGTTCGAACCATCCACCGCCCCCCTTCACTTTTCAGCATTCTTTCATCCCGAAACCTGCGTAAAACAACAACCTCTGGGGCATTGTAGTCACCAAAGCATGCAGTAGCAGCAAAGCAACCAGACTTATCAAGCACCGGTGCCTTTTTTAATTGCGGGACCAAACTTCTACAGGAGTTCATTTGAGCCTCATGAACCCAAGTGTCTTTCTGTATATTATTGGCAAACCCAGCTCCATTCGACAAAAGACATTGAACTACGTCTGGATGATTCTTTGCTACTGCAAAAGACAAGGGAGTATTCTCACCACTTTCACTTCGAGTATTTACTTTAGCACCTCGTTTGATAAAAAATTTCAACCTGTGCAAATTCCCTTCCACACTCGCTTGCATAATCCCATAATTGGGGTTAGTACCCATCAATTCTTCACTGGGACTCCACCCCAATTCTCCCACCAAAAAAGTCGTTAGCTCCAGACATTCGGAGAAGAGCTCAAGAACATTTATACCAAAACCCGGCTTATCTCCCTCATTTTTCATTTCTGCCATTAACTTCATCGCCTCATCTCCTAACTCTGAAGCAGCTTTAAATCTCAGGAGATCTTTATCCTCCTTCGCCTTCCTCATGGATAGAAACCTATAAAGATGTATGAACTGAAACCGCATCCTGAATGAGGGGAGAAGAGTTCGGTCAGCGCAAATAGCATCACCAATTCGCAAGGCAGAAGGAAAATCAGAGTTCAAAAATTTCCCCACCATTGCCCAGGCTCCTGCTTCTATTCGCGATTCTAAAGGAATTGAGTCCTTTTTTAACGCAACCAAAAGGCCCTCCCCTTCTGGAATGAATCCAATATTCAACAACCTCTTTATAGGCTCTTTGGTATGAGGTGCATATCCTAACATAGTATTTCGATTTATCTTTGAAGCATTGGAGTATAGTACTCTCTTCCGCGGGACCTTGGGCCACACATAATATACCATAAATCATCATCAACACAACAGCTATCCATATCAAACACACACAAATCACAACCAAGAAGACGAATACACCTGGTTCAATTAATCACCCGCCTCATCAACAAACAACCATAAATGGGGGCGAATGAGAACCAATGCACAATTCGAAACCATTGACTTTGAAGTACTAGCAACATCTTTACAAGCCATTCACCTGCAAATCATAGGGTCACACCACACAACTTAAACCGACTTAACAAAATAATTGTATATTAACCCAACTTTTGAGGAGTCCAGACATAATCTTACTTAAACATTAAGCCTTGGGTATGAAAACACTTTTATATTCGATTTGCCTAGCAGGACTTTTTATGTCATGCCAAGAGTCTCAAACTAGTTCAGAGTCTCAAAACCCAGAACCCAAAATAGAGGAAAACAATACGGACACAACAGTAGTAACTAAAACAAGAGGTGACCGGAAGGAACCTTGGTTAGCTCTTCGGAAGACCCCAGATTCGGAAAGCGAACTATTAGGAATGCTACCAGATGGAAGTATATTAATCACTGAGGAAATCCCGGACAATTCCAACTGGGTAAAAGTGAAGATGTTGCATACAGAAGGATTTGTAAATAAATATTATTTACAAAAAGCTACAGGAACAAAGGTACTCCCCCCAGTAGATGTCACTCCTCCCAGAAAGTTAAAAGATCAAATTTCTCGAAGGCAAAAGAGATGTACTTTCAAAGGAGAGGGAACTGAACCATTTTGGAATATTTACTTGACAAAGGGAGAGATGTTATATGAAGATATTGGTTTGGGCATACTGGAGAGCTTTGCCATTGATCGTTCCTTTGTCCCAGGAAGCACTGTCCAAACCATTGACTTTCGAAACAATGAAGGAGGAACCGGCCAACTAATAATAAAGATGGAACGAGGAAGTAACGGAATGTCAGATGACTCCTATCCCTACTCGGTAGAGTTTACCGGATCACTAGGCCATAATTGGGGGGGAGGACTGCCGAAATAGCCCCTCACCCCGCCCAATCCATCTCCCCCTGCTTCCACTGGTCGTACACGAAGCGGCGACGCAGGTTCACCACGCGAAGGCCGTACTGCGCGTTCCACCAGACGGGTTCGCTGGGGTAAAAGAGGATGCGCCACGCCAGATCGGTCGTGGCCACGTCAGGGGTGGGCATGTACTCCGCGACCAGCCAATCGGGGCAATCGGCGGGGGGCGTCCAGAGCTCGTCTTCGGGGAACAAACGCGGGGGCGGCGGCGCCTGGGGGTCCGGCAACTCGAAATCGAGGTTTTTCAGTGGGTCATTGGACATGGGGGACCTCCTTTCCGGTGAAAATGGGCATCCACACGGCATCCGGGACGCATCCTGCGCCCATCTTCCCGCATCTTCCGGCATCTTTTCGCATGGCAGATGCAACGCGGGGCCATCTTTCGGCGTCAATCATCCAACAATTGTTCATCGGCTTCGACCCTTTGTTTCATCATTTTCATCCGGTCCCGCACCGCCAGGTACAGGTACCGTTCGCTCGTTTTGTGGACCCGCTGAGAGGCAAAATAGCGCCCGCCCAGGAATCCGCCCTCAATGAAGGCCCGCAGCATCCGCGCATCCCAGCCCAATCGCAAACACAGCTTGTGGTTCACGAACTCCTTCACGTCGAGAAGCGTCGCGTCCATTTCGTTGGGGTCTAGGCTGGAAAAATCACTCATTCCAATCAATCGATGGCTTGCTGCGGATCGAATATGCGACAATTTCAGCGACAAAAAAAATTGCCATTTGGGGAAAAATATTTTGACTTCTCCTGCATTTCATTTCCAAGTCCGATTTCGCTCAATTTTCCGTCATTTTTTCCACCTAAACCATTCGCTAACAGACCACTCACAAATTTGCAGGTTTTGTGAAAACGGTGTAGAAATCACCATTCTCTTGCGAAAAAACACGGTTCAGGAAAAGAAAAACTGAACTGCATGAAATGAATTTTTGGGGCGAATAATTGGCGGGTCTTTTGGGCAAACGAAAAGCGTATGCCTGTAACTCCACACGACCTGCAACAACTCGCCACCCGCGCCGACCTCGTCCAATTGCGGCAGGAAATCGCCGGGATGCCTTGAAAGCAATAGAAATCACTGAATGGGGAACAGAGTATCGAAAGCTACTCTCCCAAGCACTTCTAAAAAAATTTCCTAGCGGTTCTGAATCCTCTCTCTCACTCCTTTCCAGAGGGGAATTGTTATCCCTCGATCAGGAATTGGATCAAGAAGTGATGTTTGGCTATACCAGATTCCTCGACATTAGAATTTGGCTTAAATCCAAAGCTCAATCCATTCCTATGATCAAGTTGATGCAAGACAGAGGAGCAACCGGCCTAATGACTTTCCGTATGACCTCTTGATCAGGAAAGGTCGTCAATTACTACCGTCGCAATCCCCCCATCTACCGTCTGCACCGACACCACATACCCATCCGAAACCTTCTCAATCTCCATTCTACCTTCGTAATACGCATCACGGACTTCGCAACAGGTCAACTCGCAGCGGGCCGCGACGGCTTCACTGATTTGGTCGACGAGGCGGGGATCGATGTCTTGGGATTCGGTGACCTGGAGGGGCGAAACGGTCATTTCAGCGTGTACGCTTCCTGTAAAGACTGCGAGGACCGCAACCAGCGCGACGAACAATTTGAGTTTCATTTCCAAAAAATTTATGGCCGGGGGCCGTCTCTGCAATTGCCAACCGCCCAACACCGACCAAGGCCCTTTCTTCTCCTTCCAAGCAGCAAAATCGATCTACAAAAGACCGTTTTCCACTCGGAAAGGACAGCGAACCAAGGTGTTACGCGGTACTGACTTAAAATTAAACCGCTCGTAATATACCATTTTGGATGGCTTGCTCAGCATGGATCGACCAATCACCCTCATTTTCCCGCTGACAGACCGAAAAAAAATTCATTCTCATTTTCCGACAATTCAGGCTCCGATTTCCCCTCATTCCGGCCCAAGATTTTCGGAATCTGAGAAACCGCCCCTCTCCCGGTGACACGGTTCAGCAAGGCGGTTTGCATAGGATGAAAAGCCCTATTACTTTCGTCATGAGTTCAAACCCATTTGTACGGTTCAAAATAAGTCACTTCGAAATGGCTCCTGCCATTACCCGGATGCAGCAGCGTTTCCTTCCGTGACCTAATTCGGTCCTGGGGACATTGCTCTTTGAACTTGAATCATCATTTATATCCACTTCACCATATCCTTTTTGTTCTACTACAACATTTGACTCGTTATTCTATTTTTTACGTCAAACTTTTATCGTTTCTCTGTTGATTGAGCCAGCAGATGGGGGTGCTCAGCCTCTGTCCCTGGCTTTTTTGGGGGGTGAGACAATACTATTTTCTATCTACCTTCTCCCCCAATCGCCACTTGTACCCCACCTACCAATTCCGGTCCCATTGGAGCGCCATCTATCCGCACCACTTGCCCCAAGAAGCAACTCCACATGGGATTGAGTTGGTATTCAAAGTGATTTCCGATCAGGACATGGGAAGCTGAATATTCAAATTGAGGGCGTCGGAGGTAGTAGAAACCCAATTCATGAACCACCGACAAAGGCCCGCGCTGGTAGCTGTAAATCTTTGCTCCAACCCCGGCTCCCTGGCTGGCAAATTCGTCGAACTGGCCTACCCGGCCACCTTGCCAAGCCCCATACAAACGGAGCCAGGGACGCCAACCCCATTCAGCAAGAATTTAGTGGGAGACAAAGGGGCTGTACGGAATCCAGCGGGCACGGTAGCTCAGGAAAAACCGGGGGCGCCCGGGAGTGTCAAGCGGTACAAACTGTTCTTCGGAACGCTCACCCCGTAGCAATATGTCGTACTTGAATCCGAAGGTGACGAAGCCGACGGTGGCGACGTCATCTATAGTCCTAGGATCTTCCAGAAGCAGGAGATCAGTAAACCCGATCCCCAATTGCCCGAATCCCCATAAAGAACCCCATAAGGGAAGCTCTATCCCGGCCACACCATAAATTCCGCGGGTACGCAAATCAAAAAAAACGGAACTGGTGCTTAAATAATCGGGAAGAACTCCAACACCACCTTCCAAGCCGACAAAAGGTTGGGCCGGTCGTCCTGATCCTCGTAGATAGTAACGGTAATGTGCCCCAGCAAATGGGCCATCGTCGATGAATGGCGTAGCGTAGAAGCCAGCAATTTCATGCTGTCCATATCGTAATCCTCCCCCCAGCTGCCAACCGCCATCGTAAGTACGATTGCCAGCGAGGTTGTACAGTGGAATAGATAGCCGACGGGGCTGGGATTTTGTTTGCCCCTGCCCCATCCACGCGATCGCCATGAACAAAATCAAGGCCCAGCACCGTCGGGTTAGCGAGCTCAAAACAACTTGATGAAGCCTAAAAACCTTGGTTTTTGCTTTTATTCTTCCAAATACCGCTCCCATGCCCGTGCTATATCCTCTTTTTCCCGACCCCGCATAAATTCAATCGCTTCACGATGTTCCAACCGATTTTTCTCCACCATGCCTTTATCAAATTCAGATGAATAGGCCAACTCAACCAAGACAGGATTCTGCCCGGCCCGGAAAGATTCGAAACTGAATTGGATGAACAGTCGCACGGTATCCCTTCCTTCCAAGAACCGGTAGAAATCTTGCTCGGCTTTTCGTTGTCCCGACTCCTCCCAGAAGATAGCCTTTTGATGGAGAAACGGCTCCTGACCAAGCTGGCCGACCGGGCGCCTGAAGTCCACCTCCCGATTTTTGGATTGGTCAAAAGACATTCCTTCCAATACCGGCGCCATCCCAAGCTGGGTCCGCCAACGGTTCAGACTGATCTCATATTCTTGCGAAGTAGAGATGGGCGCCGTTGGCCACCACTTGTCGTGAAAGACGATTACAAAGGAGAGAACTATCCCTACCAATGACCATATATCGGATCGTTTCATTTACAATTTTGGATTCAACTTACCACCCGCAGCAAGGTCAGCCTTTTCGGATGTTGTCTCAAGGGACTCTCGGTGCAAAGAAAAATTTAGATCTAACTTTTCTCTGGTGCGCATCAGCTATTTTCAATTGCGGCAAGCACTATAAACTAACGTTCTGTGACTGATCAATTTAGCCTGAATCCTGATTTTGAAAAAATTACGGTTGTACAAAGTATGTAGACATTCTTCTTACTTATCGCAAGAACACCAACAAGTTTCGGGCCCGCTTGAAGCGCTGGATACGCCGGCGTTCTTCCTCCCGATTTTCTATGCGCAGTGATTCAATCATCCCGTCCACCTTAAAAGCCCAATGGCGATACTTTAATAAATGAGACCGGTACCAAACAATCGGACGGACCCAAATACAGCATTTCATGATTCGTACCTTGACATCATAATTCGTTTCATGCAATTCAAGTGAATTGTATTTACAGGGCAGACCAAATATTGATTGCCGGACTTTCTCTACAAGTCGGTTATATTCTACCTTCGCCTGAGTAACCTCAAAGCTTTTCAACCTCTGATCAACCATCAATTGATCCAAATAGCGATGTGGGTCGACCTTATTTCTTACATGAATAGACTTACTCATTTCAAAAAATCCTTTGAGAACTTTTCATAGTTGGTCTCGAAAAGCGTCAGCCTCATTTTTCTCCGCCGCGTGAAGAGCCTTGGAACGTCCTCCATTCGAGATCGTCCAAACTCTTCCCTTCACTTTCAAGCATCCGTTCAAAATTTTGCATAACCCTTTTTTGATATTCTCGCCTAAAAGCACGTAATCTCCACCATATTTGCGGCCTCCTCCACCAACAGCACCGCTGGATTTTTACCCTCCAACCAAATGGAGGACCGACAATCTCCAGTTCCATCGGGCAACTAACGGGGTCAAGGGCATCTCTCAATTCCGCCGCCACCCGGTCAAATTCACGAATTATCCCGGGACGCTCCACGGCCTTTTCCGAGTCCGAAAACCCCAAGGCGTTAAGGTAAGGTGCTGGATCGATATGGTTGTGGATAGTCAGGTGAACCATTTTCACTTTAAATCTATAGAAAATTTTATCGTTGGCGCAGCGTCACCAGATGCCTCTATAATCTCAACAAGCCATCCTTCTTGGCCAAATTTCCTTATCAATAGATTCTTCAATTTACGATTCCCAATACTAAGTCCATAGAACTCAATCTTTTTTAATCCAGAAGACTTTGCATCCATAATTCGACTGGCTAACCACCTTGAAAAAGCTGAACTTCCTATTAGGTCCTTATCTACTTGTATAAGCCAGGTAGCATATTTATAAATCTGATTTTCGGCATCAATCGAACGAGCAGTAGAAGATAGAACCCCATCGCTTCTAACTCTTAGAAACGCTTTCTTTCCAAAATCATCAATCAACTTCTGACGATATGGCTCCGGAATTTTAGCCAAATAATCTAAAACATCAGCTTGGTCTGTTATTGTCGGAAAATAGCCTCTTCCCCCTCTACTCCCCATGTCGTCGAATAACTTCCGAAGCCTTCGCCCTCCTTTTTTGAACGCCGCAATGATCTGCTTTACGGTGTACCCTCCGTCCGTCAAAAGGGCCAGCAGAATTTCCGGTACCAGGCTTCCGTAGAAATAGCCCGAATCCGACGGATCTCCTTCAAAAGTGGCATCCTGAATCCACTCATTGAACACCTCGTTGATGTTTTCCG
>CAWUKT010000109.1:0-19713 GCA_963923035.1 uncultured bacterium | reverse complement strand
GAAACTCCGACTCTTGGCTGGGAATCAATTTGAATGGGCGTTTTTACACGGCCTCCGATCGGTCGAAGTTTCTACCGATCGTGCCCGATAGGGGAGTGTCACTGGTAGAAGTTTCGACAAATCGAGCCCAACTTTCTATGTTTTTGGTGGAAGAGTCCACCTCGGGAGTGGAAAACCGCACTTCGGCGGTGGACCGGTGAAGTGCTGGGGCGGAACATTGGAGCGGTGGACTGGAACAGTGGAGCGCCGGGGTGGAAAGGCGTAGTTCTTCGGCAGAAAGGTGCAGCTCCCAGGCGGAAAATTGGGGCGCGGGGTTCGAAGGGGTCAACCTCGGATGGGAAAAGGGAAGTGGATCCACAAAAGAGAGACCGGCCTGGGAGGGCCGGTCCATGTTTACCAAACTTTGAAGTATTAAATAATGAGAAGAGGGAACGGTCAAAAGAAGGGGGCGGGTGACCTTTGAAATGGTTGTCAGGTCTGTGAATGTTCGTTGGAGTCATTTGCTAAAGGGAGATTCTGGATGGTCGCTCCCGCCCCGGAGGTTATGCTTACATCATGCCCGTCAGGGAGATGCCGAAGTTGATCGGCATGATTTCAGGTCCTTCGCCCTCGGCGAACATGCTGGTCAGGTTGTAGTTGCAGTAGAGCTCGAGGCCCCGGTAGCCAATCCGGCCAGTCACTCCGTAGCGGACGGGGTTCAGGTTGAAGTCGTCCTGCTGCTTGACCTTGCCAATGGAGTCGCCCTTGCGCTTGGTCTTGGCGTGGAACATCAGGCCAGCATAGCCACCGGCGGAGATGTGGAAGTTGCGCTTTTCGTTGTTGGGGCTGGTCTGGAAGTTCAGCAGCAGCGGGATTTGGGCGTGCCAGGAGATCAGCTTGCTCTTGCGGTAGCTGACGCTGTCTTCGATGAGGGTCAGACTGTTCTGGTCGGGGACAACGATGATCGGATCGCGGAAGGCAAAACGGTTGTTGTCAAGGGTAATGGCCGTGACCAGGTTGACCTTGTGGCGGATGAGGTTCACGCGGGTCTTTACGAGGTGGATGGCAAAGTGCGTGGAGTTCAGGGGCTTGTTTTCCAGCATGGAGTTTTCCTGGGAGACACCGAAAGAATTGCCGTCGATCAGGTAGTTCATTCCGAGGTCCAGGTTGACGAAGTCCACCTTGACGTTCTTCTTGTCTTTTTTGTCTTCGTCGGTGACGGTGATGGACTCAATCGTCTCACCTTCTTCATCCATAACGATCACATCTTTGTCTTCGTCATCGTCGTTGGAAACAATGATGATGGTACGCTTTCCGACGGAGATTTCAGTGGTATCGGTTCCGCCGTCGCTGTCATCTTGGGCAAAGGTCGGGAGGGCCATCGCGATGGCCGCGAGGAGAAGGAGTAACTTTTTCATGTCAGTGTGCTTTGTGGGTTTGTGGATGTGTAGTGTTTATTTCTTTGACTTCTTGATCCGCTTGATCGAGAACTTTCCGAGGGAAGCGCTGAACTTCTTGCGGGTATGTTGAGCGTCAATTTCTTCTTCTGTATAGTCGGTCTGAAGACCGATCTTGTCCGAGGCATTCTGGGCCACATTGCCCAGGAATGCGCCAGCCTTTTCTTTGACATCGTCCATGCTCATGTCGCGCAGGTCGGCGATGGCAAATTGGCGCTTCTCGGATCCGCTGTTGCCAGCTTGCTGGCCCTGCTCAGGAGCGATTTCTTCCACCGCTTCTTCCTGGGGAGTCTTCTGGGCAATGATTTCCTCTTGCTGAGGGGCCGGTTCCAGGTCTTCGCCCGGCTTCAGGTTGGGCATCACCTGTTCTTTCGCCTGGTTGTCAACCACTTCCTGATAGTCCAGTTCTGGGATCATATTGATTTGGTCGGGCAGGTTGCGGCTGTCTTTTTGGTAGCCCGCATCTTCCTGCGGCTCTACCCCAGTTTGCTGGCGGGGCTGCGTACCCGGCTCGACCACGTCTTCTTCGACAGCTTCATCGGTGGCGCCAGCTGCTTTCGGCTGCTCAATGGCCAGCGGCGTGCTGTTCTTCGGCTCCATCTTGGGGAGGCCTTGTTCTTGTCGTTGCTCGACCATGCCGGATTCCTGGGGCGTATCCTGCTGGAGGAGGTTCCAGGTGATGAGGGCTCCGGCGACGAGGGCGGCGGGGATGAGGATGGCGGCGATGCGGTAGCGTACCCGGGAAGCGGCGGTTCCGGTGGCGGGGGTAGCTTCGCGGATGCCTGCCCAAACGCGGGCGGAAGGTTCGCCTTCCAGTCCGTCCATTTGCTGTTTGATTTCCCGATCGAATTTACTGAGCCTTGCCATAAGCGTCCTGATAAAGAGTGATGACCTTTTCCTGGAGGATTCTCCGGGCCCGGGCGTACTGGGACTTGGAGGTTCCTTCGGAGATGTCGAGTTCCCGGGCGATTTCCCGGTGGGTAAAGCCTTCGATGGCGTAGAGGTTGAAGATCGTGCGGTAGCCGTCGGGCAATTCCTGGATGAGTTGCAGGATTTCCTGCTGCCCCATGTCGCTGACAACGTCGTAGCCAGCGTCCTGGTCGAGGGCCTCATCGAGGTCGACGAGCGGGAGGAAGCGGGCCACCTTGCGGTGGTGTTCGAGGGCCGTATTGACCATGATCCGCCGGATCCAACCTTCCAAAGAACCTGAGCCGCGGTAGCGGTCGATGTTTTTGAACACCTTGATGAAACCTTCCTGCAACACGTCCTCGGCAACATCCCGGTCCTTGCAGTAGCGCATACATACGCCGTACATGGTGCGGTAGTGCTGGTGGTAGAGGGCTTCCTGGGCCCGGGCCTTGCCGCGGACACAATCCCGCACCAGCTTTTCCTCTTCCGTGTATGTTTTGAACAGTTTCATTGGGTGGCGTTCGTAAGGTAGATGGAGGACCTCCCAAAAGCGTTGCACTGGAATGAAGAAAAAAATAAATAAAATTGTAATCAATTGAAATTCAGCGACAAAAAATCACCAGATTTCTTTAGAGGGCGTGGGGTGGAAGGGAAACGAGGAGGGTGGTTCCAAGGGCAGAGGGATCGGGGACAATGCGGACGGAGCCGTGGAGACGCTCACAAATCTTGCGGATGACGTAGAGGCCGAGTCCATTGCCGCGGATGCGGTGGTCGGCGCGGTAGAACATCTCGAAGACCTTTTCTTCCTCGCCTTTGGGAATCCCCCGGCCATTGTCAGTAATCGTAATATCGATCCGGTCCCCGTGGTTCTCGGCCAAAACCTTGATATGGGGCGTCCCATCACAATACTGCACCGAGTTCACGGCCGCAATTTCCACCAACTTCTTCAGCAAGCGCTCATCCGTCAGCAATTCGAACCCGGTATCGCCCACCAGTTCCATATTCCCCCCCCGCAAATCCAGTTCCTTCCGCACACTTTCCACCACGCTACCCAAATGCACTGGCTCGAGCTCCGGGTCCTTCCTTTCCACCTCATTCACCATGACCAACTGGTGGAGCAGGTCGTCCATGTCATTCAAACTGACCTGGATATGGTTGACCAAAACCGCATCTTCCGGCGATTTCAGCTTGTCCTCCAACAAACTCAGCAGCCCTTCGATCCGAACCACGGGCCGCCGCAGGGCATGCGCACTCTGGTACAGGAACACATCCAATTCGTCCTTCGCCGCCTGAACCGCCGCTGTCCGCGTTTCCACCATTTGCCCCAGGTTATTGTTGATCTCGAGAATCTGGCGGTTCTGTTGCTCGATCCATTTGTTCCGTTCCTCCACCTCTTCCTTCTGCTGCCGGACCATTTTGGACATCTGTTGCTTCTTGCGGTTTCGGTAAAACAGGATCCCCGCCACCCCGATCAACATCAAGAGTGCCGCCAGGAAAATGGTCAGGATAAAGCGTCCCCGGGTGATCCGAAGCTCATTCTGGGCCTGCTCGTATTCCAAGTCCAGAATCGTTTCCTCCTGCAAATTCACCTGGTAGCGCTGCTGGAGTTCGAGGAGCCGGGCATTGTTCTCTTCGGAAAATATCTTCTCGTGCAGCCCGAAAAACTGCTGGTGGGACTGGTAGGCCGATTCATAATCTCCCAACTTCGCGTAGACATCGCTCAGGTCCTCCAGGAATTGGCGGTGGAGGTCCAGGAACTGGTTCGAATTGGCGAGGCCCACGGCCTGCTCCAGGTGGACCCGGGCCGAGTCGTATTGCTTCTGCTCCTTGTAAATGCCCCCCAAAATCCCGTGCGAGGCCGTCTGTCCGTGGTAGCGCCCCGTTTCCGAACAAATCAACATCGACTTGCGGGCGTGGTACAAGGCACTGTCCGCTTCCTTCATCATCTGAAACTCCTCTGCGAGCCCCAAATGGGCCTCCCCCATGCCTTGGCGATCGCTGATATTAGAGGCCACCCGGAGGGCACGGCGCGACATGTCCATCGCCTCCGCATGCCGGTGGCTCTCTCCGTACACCGTCGACAAATCGTTCAGGGCCGCCGCCACCGAATAATCATCCTGCATGCTTTTGCCCACATTCAGCGCCTTGAAATAATAGGACTCGGCCGATTCGTAGTCGCCCTGGTGGAGGTAAATGGTCCCGATATTGGAATAGAGAGGGGCGATATAAGAGGAATCGCCCTGGGTTTCCCTGATTCTCAGGCAGGCAAAAAATATGTTTTGGGCCTGGGGAAGTCGCCCCTGGTCCATGAACAGGGATCCCACATTATTGAGGATATGGGCAGCCCCGATGGTGTCCCTGAATTCTTCATAGTACTGATAGGCCCGGTAAAATTCTACCAAAGCGGCATCCAAGTCGCCTTTTTCGTAGAGCACCGTGCCAATATTGTTGTGGCAGTTCCCCAATTTGTGGGTCAATTCGTTCTCTTTGAGGAGGCGGAGGTTTTGGAAATGGTAATTGAGGGCGAGGGGATAGTCTCCCTGGTTGGAATGGAAGACGCCGAGGTTATTGCTCATCCGGGAAATCCCGGTCTTGTAGTCGAGGGCCTGGGAAATGGCCAGGGCCTTCTCCGCCGCTTCCTGGGCCTTCTCCGGATCGTTCTGAAAATAGGATTTGAATTCTTCGTTGAGGTCCAATACCTGCTGGGTATCCGCAAGGGTATATCCCTCCGCCGAAGGCAGGGTAATGTTCTGGCCCAACAATGCTGTACACATCGCCATGACCAACGCAACCATACAAAGCAAACGAGACATGTTAAACAATTGAGCGCTGGGTAATTAAATGTACAGTTGAATCATTAAGCAAGTAAAGGTGCAGTACAATGAACTGGAGAACAATGGGATTCAAATTAACCCTTCTGGCGGATTTTCAATTCCCTTTTTAGAATTAATTGCGGAATTGCCCGAGGAATGAGGGATGGAGCGGGATGAATAAAGTCCCCGGCAGGTCAAGCCTCCATTGCTCTTTTCCTCCCCCACCCTTTCCAATCTTCCCCCCGGATGCGTAATTTCCTCCCATGGACAAGCAACAAGCGGAAAAGCAGTACCAAAAAGCCGTTCGACTCCACCAATCGGGCAAGTACCGGGAATCCGAAATCATCTACCGAAAGCTGATCAAGGCCTTTCCCCAGCTGGATTCGGTCTGGACCAACCTGGGCATGAACCTCTACCAGCAGGGGCGCTTCGAACCCGCCCTCAAAGCCTTGGACCGCGCCCTGTCCATCAACCCGACCAATGTCGACTGCTACAACAACCGCGCAGCCACCCTCCTCGCCCTGAACCGGACCGAAGACGCGCTGGAAGCCTATAAAATGCTGGTCCAGATGCAGCCCGACCTCGCCGCCAACCACTACAATTACGCAAACGTCCTCTTTCAGGAGGGCCACGCCCAGGAAGCCGAGAATGCCTACCGCGAAGCCATTCGGCGCGACGCCAATTTGGTTCCCGCCTGGTTCAACCTTGCCCATATCTTCCTCCAGGACCAACGCCTGGAAGAAGCTGAAGAACATTTTCGCCGGGTCATCGCCCTGGATGCCAGCTATCTGGCCGGCTACCTGAACCTCGGCAACCTCCTCACCGACAAGGGTGAGTACGAGGAAGCCCGCCGCTTGTACCAGACGGCCCTGGACATCGATCCCAACTTCGCCATGGCCCGTACCAACCTGGCCCGTATCTATATTTTCCAATCCCGCCCCGCCGAAGCCAAAGCCGAATTGGAAAAGGTCCTCGACGTCCAACCCGACCACATCGAGGCCCTGGTCAACTACGGCAATGCGCTCGATGCCCTCGGCGATCCCACCGGTGCCAAGGCCGCTTATGAAGCCGCCCTTGAAGTCGCCCCGGAATTTGAGATTGCCCGCCAAAATCTGGCCCGGCTCACCGAGGGAACGATCCCCCCGTGGCACTTTACCATGCTCGCGGATACGGGTCGGAACCAGGCCTACCGCGAGGCGATTGAAGCCGTCGTGGCCGGCAAAACCGTGCTGGACATTGGCGCGGGCAGCGGCCTGTTGGGAATGATGGCCTTGCGGGCTGGAGCGACCAAGGTCGTGGGCGTGGAAGTATTGCCGGAGTTGGCGCGGGTGGCCGAGGAGATTGTGGAGAAAAACGGCTACGCGGACCAGATGAGCATTGTTCCCCTCCACTCGACCGCCCTGCAAATTGGAGCGGGCCTGGATGCCCCGGCGGAGGTATTGGTTTCAGAGATTCTGGATGCGGGATTGATTGGAGAAGGGGTATTGGACAGCCACCGCCATGCCATCGCCAACCTGATGGTGGACGATCCAATCGTCATTCCCGCCCGGGCGGAAGTCTTCGCCCAATTGCTGCACGTGCCGGGCCGCCGCTCGGTCATCCCGCTGCGGGAGGTCGAAGGCTTCGACCTCAGCCCCATGGACCGCTTCCAACGCATGGACAAGCTCAAGGTCCTGAACCTCTCCCACGAAGAGTGGGAAGGGCTTTCGATGATTACGCCGCTGTGGAAGGTCGACCTCAAGGAGGTCCCCCCGGCCGCCACTGCCGAGCGCCCCGAAGTATTTGAAGTGGAATTTGTCGCCAAAACCGAAGGCAAGGTCCATGCCCTGGCATTTTGGTTTGACCTGTGGCTCGACGACTCCACCATGGTCAGCTCCCGCCCCGGCGGCGCGGTCAAGCACTGGGGCCAGGCGGCGTGGTTTTTCCCCGAAGACATCCCGATCCAGGTCGGAGATTCCATCCGGGTGCGGGTCATCCGCACCGACTCTCACTGGAAGTTTGAATTCATCCCCACTCTCCCTTAAATTTGCCGCTTAATTCGTCAAACCATGA
Source organism: uncultured bacterium (assembly GCA_963923035.1). GTDB lineage: Bacteria > Bacteroidota > Bacteroidia > J057 > JADKCL01 > CAWUKT01. The sequence goes on along the minus strand of CAWUKT010000109.1, from coordinate 12,503 downwards.
GCGAAACAAAGGAAAAAGAACCGTTGAATTTTATTGAGGAAATCGTCCAGCAGGACCTGGAATCGGGCAAGCACCAGCAGGTCCAACTGCGGTTTCCGCCCGAACCCAACGGTTTCCTCCACATTGGCCACGCCAAGGCCATTTGCCTGAACTTCGGCATCGCCGAGAAATACGGCGGCAAATGCAATCTTCGTTTCGACGACACCAACCCTCTCAAGGAGGAGACCCGGTACGTCGAGAACATCAAAAAAGACATCCAATGGCTTGGGTTTGATTGGGAGGAGCGGGAGTATTTCGCTTCCGACTATTTCCAGCAGCTCTACGACTGGGCGGTTGAGTTGATCAAGAAGGGCAAGGCCTACGTGGACGACTCCACCGCCGAGGAAATCGCGCAGCTGAAAGGTACCCCGACGCAGCCGGGAAGCCCCGGTCCTTACCGGGACCGCAGCGTGGAAGAGAACCTGAGCTTGTTTGAGGGGATGAAAAACGGGGACTATGAGCCGGGAAGCCGCGTTCTCCGAGCCAAGATCGACCTGGCGAATCCGAATATGCACCTGCGGGATCCGCTGATGTACCGGATCATCCACACCCCGCACCACCGGACGGGCGATGCCTGGAAGATTTACCCCATGTACGACTGGGCCCACGGACAAAGCGATTCGCTCGAGACCGTGACCCATTCCCTTTGCTCCCTTGAATTCGAAGTCCACCGCCCCCTGTACGAGTGGTTCATCGAGCAATTGGGCCTCTTCCCGAGTCGTCAATACGAATTTTCCCGCCTGAACTTCAACTACACGGTCCTTTCCAAGCGGAAATTGCGTCGTTTGGTGGAAGAAGGTCACGTCAACGGCTGGGACGATCCCCGGATGCCTACGCTCTCCGGACTGCGTCGTCGCGGCTATACCCCCGCCTCGATCCGCAATATGGTCGACCGCGTTGGCGTCACCAAGCAGGAGAATATCCAGGACATCGCCCTCCTGGAATACTTCATCCGCGAGGACCTGAACAAGACCGCTCCGCGGGTCATGGTCGTGCTCGATCCGTTGAAGGTCGTGATCACGAACTGGCCGGAGGACAAGGTTGAGGACATGGAGGTCATCAACAATCCCGAGGATCCGGAGGGAGGCAGCCGGACCATGCCGTTTGGCCGTGAATTGTATATTGAACGGACCGATTTTCTCGAAGATGCCCCTAAGAAGTTTTTCCGCCTGAGTGTGGGCCGGGAAGTACGCTTCAAGGGCGCCTATATCATCAAGTGCGAGGGCTTCACCAAGGATGCCGACGGCAATATCGCCGAACTCCAGTGCACCTACGACCCGGAAACGCGGAGTGGGCAGGATACGAGCGGTAAGAAGGTGAAGGGAACCATCCACTGGGTCAGTGCGGCCCACGCCAAGGATGTCGAGGTCCGGATGTACGACCGCCTCTTCAGCGCGGAAGATCCGACCCAGGACGAGAACAAGGAGGGAGACGAGCAAAAGGATTTCCTCTACTACCTCAACCCGGACTCCCTGACCGTGGTGGAACATGCCAAGGCCGAGCCGAGCCTGGCCAACGTGGAGACTGGCGGGCAGTTCCAGTTCATGCGCAAAGGTTATTTCGTGGTCGATCCCGATTCCAGTGCGGAGAAGCTGGTCTTCAACCGGACGGTCGGGCTGCGGGATAGCTGGGCGAAGAAAAACAAGAAGAAATAAATCCTTCGGGATTCCAATCTATACGGGCTCAAGTCACGCTTGGTGGCTTGGGCCTTTTTCTTTTTGCTATCTTTTTTGACTTTTGCTTGGCTTTATTTCTCCACTTTCTTTAGGTTTGCTTCAACCATTACCAATTGAGGGGACGTTCTGCGGAGATTTATGGCAAACGATTTTGATCGAATATTCAAAGATACATTGGGGCACATCTTTCTGTTCCTGTCCGAAAAGTACTTCGGATTCGAGGCGGATTCGTGGCAGCAACTCAAGCCGGCCATCTCGGGGACCTACGAAAGGGAAGTGGATTACCTCTATGAAGTCGTGACGCCAGCCGGGGAGGTTTTTCTCCTGCACATCGAGTTTCAGCCTCGGGATGATCCGCGCATGTTGTCGCGGATGCAGGTCTACCACGCCTTATTGTACGACCTCTACCAAAAGCCCATTCGCCACAAGGTGATCTATTTGGGGCAGCGGCCTTCCCGCATGAAGCACCGCCTCCCCAAGAGCCTGTTGTTCACAGGATTTGACCTGATTTCCCTGTCCGAACAGTCCTTCATGGAAATGTTGCACTCGGAGCATCCGTGGGAAGTGGTTTTGGCTGTGCTCTCCGATTTTGGGGACTTCTCGGTAGATGCCGGCCTGACCCAAATCCTGGACCGCTTGCGGGAGATGGAGTTGAACGACACAGAATTCAAACGGAGCCTTGCCCAGTTGAAAATTCTTTCTCGTTTGCGTAAATTAGATAGCAAAGCGACCGCAACCATCAATAAAATGCCAATAAATTTTGATTTTGACGTTGAAGAGGATGCCTTTTATCAGTTGGGAAGGAAATCAGGGGATGAGGAGGGCTTCCAAAGAGGGAGAAAAGTGGGAAAGGAAAAAGGTATTAAAGAAGGCGAAAAAAGAGAACGGTTCAAAAGTGCCGCTCGATTCGTCCAAAGAGGAACCCCAATCGAAGAGGCAGCCGAAGTCCAGGGCCTGGATGTTGAAGAACTAAAAGACTATATCCGTCAAGCCAAAACTTAAATAACCGAGTCATGCCAATAGATTTTGACGTTGAGGAAGATGCCCTTTACAAGCTGGGGTTTGAAGAGAGCTTTGCAAAGGGGTTTGCAGAGGGGCTAAAAATTGGACGAAGATTGGCCAAACTGTATAGAACAGCTCGTTTTGTGCGGATGGGAGTTCCCTTTGAAGAGGCAGCCGAAATACAAGGATTGGACTTAAAAGAACTCCAAGCCTACCTTTCCCAAACCGGCCATTTTTAGCCCATTTCCCATCTCCATACTCTCCTTTTTCCCGTGACTGGCCCAATTGGATCAGGGTAAACGAATAATTGTCTCCCTTGCCCAAACCATCCCGGCGCCAGCTGAGTTATTTTTACTAAATTGTATTTAATACAGTAAGGGAATTTCCCTTCACTGGTTGTGATTTGGAATTGTCACTTGGGTTGTCGTATGAAGTATCTTACTATCCACGGTCATTTTTATCAGCCGCCCCGGGAAAACGCCTGGTTGGAGGAAATTGAAATTCAGGAGTCTGCGGCTCCCTGGCACGATTGGAATGAGCGGATCACCGAAGAGTGTTACGGCCCGAACGCCGTCTCCCGCATCCTCAACGATGCCGGACGGATCATCGATATCCGAAACAACTACGCCAAGATCAGCTTCAACTTTGGTCCTACGCTCCTCAGTTGGATGGAGCAAAAGCGTCCCGATATCTACAAAGAAATCCTGGCGGCGGATAAGCTCAGCCAGAAATACTTCAATGGGCATGGCTCAGCCATGGCCCAGGTGTACAACCACATCATCATGCCCCTCGCCAATCGGCGGGACAAGGAAACCCAGGTGATCTGGGGCGTGCAGGACTTCCGCCGCCGATTTGAGCGCGATCCCGAAGGCATGTGGCTCGCCGAAACGGCCGTCGATACCGAGACCCTCGAAGTCCTCGCCGAAAACGGCATCAAGTTTACCTTGCTGGCCCCCCGGCAAGCCAAGCGCTTCCGAAAAATCGGCTCCCAAACCTGGACCGATGGCATCGATACCCGCCTGCCCTACCTCTGCAAACTGCCCTCCGGAAAGAGCATCTACCTCTTCTTCTACGACGGGCAACGCTCCCAAGACGTCGCGTTCAAAGGCATCCTCAAGGATGGCCGCACCTTCGCGGAAAACCTTGTTTCGGGATTCAGCGATGACGACAGCCACCCGCAACTCGTCCACATTGCGACCGACGGCGAGAGCTATGGCCACCACCACCGCAACGGCGACATGGCCCTGGCCTACTGCATCAACTATATCGAGACCCACGGGCTCGCCCGCCTCACCAATTACAGTGAATACCTCTCCCTCGTCGAGGTGGAACACGAAGTTGAGATCCACGAAGCCAGTTCGTGGAGTTGTGCGCACGGGGTCGAGCGCTGGCGCTCCGACTGCGGCTGTACCACCGGGGGACAACCCGGCTGGAACCAACAGTGGCGGGCGCCCCTCCGCAATGCCCTGAATTTCCTGCGGGACCGCCTCGCCGACCTCTACGAAGTGGAAATGTCCAACTTCCACGACGACGTCTGGCAACTGCGCAACGAATACGTCCGGGTGCCGCTCAAGCGGAGTTCCCACCGCGCCGAAGCCTTCCTGCGGGCCTATGTACCCCGCATGCTCGACGACCGGGAAAAAACCCTGATCGTAGCCCTGCTCGAAATGCAGCGCCAAAGCCTCTACATGTTTACCAGCTGCGGCTGGTTCTTCGATGAGATTTCCGGGATTGAACCCGTCCAAATCTTGCAATACGCCAACCGGGGCTTGCAGCTCGCCAAGGTCTATTTCAACGCCGACTTTGAGGAAGATTTCCTGAAAATCCTTCAGGAATCCCCCAGCAATATCCCCCAATACAAGAATGGCCGGGAAATCTACGAGAAGTTGGTCGCGCCGGCACGCCTGACCTTGACCGATGTGGGGATGCACTATGCCGTGCGGTCCATCTTTACGGATGAGGAAGAAAAGCAGGAAGTCTTGAACTATATCTGCAAGAGCGAAGAGTTTGAACGGTACAATGCGGGCGCCCACCGCCTCGTGCTGGGAACAACGCGGGTAAAATCGAAGATAACCCTGTCTGAAGCCCGCTTTAGCTTCGTGATCCTATACCTCGGGCACCACCACGTCATTGGCCTGACCTTCCACAAGATTTCATTTGACCGCTTCCGGGAACTCGGACAGTCCCTCAAAGATGCCTTTGAGTCGAGCAACCTGTCGGATGTAATCGAATTGATGCACGAATTCCCCGATCAGAATTCGTTCTCCTTCTTCGACATGTTCAAGGACGAACAGATCAACCTGCTCCAGGGCATCATCGAAGAACAATTGGAATTGGCGGACAGCTCCTTCCGCAAGATCAACAACCGGAACTATCACCTGATGAATGTGATGCGGTCGACTGGCCTTCAGGTTCCGGAGGTGCTCCGGAAAAACCTGGAACTGGTCCTGCGCAACGACCTCAAGGCCCTGTTCGAGGATTCAGACCGCCGGGTGTCCATCCGCAAATTGAAAACCCGGGTCCAGGAACTGGAAAAATGGAATATTCCCTTGGATTTGGAGCAGTACAGCTTTCTTGTGGGGCATCGTCTCTGGCGCATTTCCACTTCCATTCCCACCCGCGACAACCAAGTCCAGGCCCTCGACAATATCCGGGAAGTACTCGCCCATATCCGGCCCTTGGGTATCCATCCGCCCATGAACAGGGTTCAGGACTTCGTCTTCCGCCACCTGCAAAAAATCCAGGACGGAGAGGAAGGCCAACCCTTCAACGCCGCCCTGATCGAGTTGAGCCGGGCCATCGAGCTGGATGTGGATCATATCCTCCAGCGTCGCCTGTCCCGGGTATAGCTCATTCGCTCTTTGGGGGTGATCTGAATGCCAATACCATTCCGATCAATCCCAATCCACATCCTCCGATCAACCACCAGCTCCACGCTGGCGTCGTAGCGTCTTCGACTTCAAACGAGGGAGTCTCGACGGTGGTCGTAATTTCCATGCTCTTCCCCCCTTCCAATGCCAACCGGTGGTGGTTCTCCGCCCCCCGCGTCAAGTTGCACAGCAATCGATTCGTCACAGTGATGCCTTCCATACCCTCCAGCGGATACCAGATATCGACGATGGCACTGTGCGATTCCTCCGCCGGCACATCCTTCAACGTCGTCCATTGCACCTCTTCCCCGCCCCGCTCCACCACGAAGAATTCATGGATATACCGGTCCACATAGGCCCGGAACTCCGCTTTTTCCACCCGCTTGCTTTGCGGATAGGCCGCCATCACCGCTTCCGAAATCGTCCACGGCATCTCCAGGCGCACCTTCATGTGCCCGGACTCCAGAGTGAAATCAGCGTAGGTTTCGTAGGAAGTATGCGCCTTGGCTTGGCTGAACAACAAGGCTGCAAGCACCAGAATGGACAGAATCTTTCTCATGGCCGTTACAATCTGAAATCACTGGATGGGGTGCCTGTGAAGCACCGAGAAACAAAGGGGTAGCTTTCCGTAACCACGTAATAGTACGTCCCATTCGGGAACTCGGGGGTGACGCCCGTCCGGCCATTGCACTCGTCGAGGTCGCCGAGTCCGGCCACATATTCATAGTCATTGGTATAGATCCCGGAGTAGGTCCCACAGGGAGCGCTGTCCCCGTCGCCCGGACGGTCGCCGGACTTCAGCCGGTAGCTGGAACCCAGCTCCACCACCGCCGATCCGGCATCGCTGGCATTCTGGTAGCCGTATTTGTAGTAGATCGGGAAGCCATCTCCCGCCCATCCGATCAGCGTCATGGTATTGTTAGGGGCATTCAGCGACTCCAAATACAAAGTCGGAGCCCCGTGGTGGTGGTACTTGCCCGAAGGCTGAACGTGCCCATTGTTGCAATCCAGTCCGAGGTTGATGCTCATGGCATCCAGGTTCCACTCCCAATTCTTGGGCGAATTGGAGAAGATTCCGTCGTGGGGCCAGGGCTCAGCGGCCTCCGGATCGAGCGGAACGCCATTCAGGAGCACGCCAAAGGCGTACTGGGGACCGAGGTCCCGGCTCAACAAAACCGTAGGGGCACTGGCCGCACTCGGATTGGTCGGGATGGTATAGGTGCTATTGACCTCGGCAATCGCATTCGGATTCAGGGAACCATTTCCCCCACCAAACAGGCCCACTCGATGGTCCGGGATCGAGTTGGTGGTGATGGTCCGGCTGTTGCCGGAGGTGGTGATGCTCACTTGGTTCGACCAATTGAGCGATTCGTTGCAGGCTCCGCGGATACTCGTATCGACCACATCGTCCACATCTTCGCAGTCGACGTTCATTTCATTGTCCCGATTACAACCCGTTCCCCACAGGGTCAAGGTCAGCAAGGCCGCCAGGTAGAGAGGTAGCTTTTTCATTTGGTTGTCTTTTAGAGCTGGAACGAAAACTCGGAAGGCCCGAATCTTTATTGTATTGGGTTAAACGGATAAAACGTTGTCCCAGATGTACGTACCCCCGAATATTAAGTCAATTCAGGGAAAAACTCAGGGAATGGGCCGAATAAAAAAGGGAACGGAAAAACGGGGATTGAGGGAAAAAGGCAATGGGAAAAGCGGGGAGAAAGGGAAGGCGGCGGAAAAACTGGCACGGGCTTTGATATATCCTCCTTGAATTTCGGCGTAGGCATCCGGAGAAAAATTTTCTGGCCCTGCGTAATTGCTCATTTAACCTACTTGATCCATGATGAAAAAAGCATTGTCCATCACCGCCGCATTCGCCCTTTTCCTCGGGCTTGGTCTCTCCGCTCAGGCCCAAAGCCGGGCTGCATCGACCTCCATGACCAAAGGCAAAGCCAATCGGGTGCGGGGAATGCACAAACCGGTGGCCCCAGCCACCCACACAACCGCGAAGCTGGTCCAAACCGACCAAGGGATGAAGGGTATGGTCAAGTCGCCCGCCCAAAAATCCCAGGCGCTGACCGGCAAACGCTCCCGCGTCCGCGGGGTGCGCACCTCTACGAAATAGTCTTCCAGTACATACGGTAAACACAGACGCCGCCCCTTCCCGGGGCGGCGATTTGGTTTTATATGAAAAAATCCCGGCTGCTGAGCAGCCGGGATTCATATCTTCGACCTCAGGTCGGTTTACTTGTCTTTGTCGACAGCCGTTACCTCGATGGTAACTTTTGCCTTGACCTCTTTGAGGAGGTCGACAATCGCGTAGTGCGTTCCGAGCTCCTTGACAGGATTCTCGAAAGAGATGCGCTGACGCTCAACCTGAATGCCTTTTTCTTCGAGTTCATTGGAGACCATGAGGGGCGTCACGGAACCAAACAGGCGGCCGTCGGGGCCAGCGAGGGTTTCGATGACAATGGTCAATCCTTCGAGCTCCTCTGCCTTGGCCTTGGCTTCGTCGACGATGTGTTCGCGACGGTGAGCGGCTTGACGGAGGTTCTCTTCGAGGATCTTGCGGTTGGTCTTGGTAGCCAACTTGGCAATGCCCTGCGGGATGAGGAAGTTGCGGGCGTAACCCGGCTTGACTTTCACGATATCGTTCTTGTCGCCGAGTCCTTGGTGGTATTTCAGCAGAATGATTTCCATGATTACTTAACGGTATCGGTGACAAACGGAAGAAGGCCGAGGTGGCGGGCACGCTTGATGGCCACGCTCAACTGGCGCTGGAATTTCAGGCTGGTGCCGGTGATGCGGCGGGGAAGAATCTTGCCCTGGTCGTTCAGGAACTTCTTCAGGAACTCAGGATCCTTGTAATCGATGTACTTGATGCCGTGACGCTTGAAACGGCAGTACTTTTTGCTTTGACGGTTGCTCTTGATCTTGTTCTGAGCCGTCGGGCCTATGCCGGAGTCTCTCCGACCTCTGGGATTCGCCATGATTCAGATCCTCCTTAGTTTTTTTCTTTTTTACCAAATCCTTGCTCGCGGCGCTTCTTGTTGAAGGCTGCGTGGTGCTTACCTACTTTGACTGTCAGGTACCGGATGACCCGCTCGTCGTAACGGAACTCACGTTCCATGTTGTCGATGAGGGTTCCCGGAGCTTCAAACTCCATGTAGGTGTAATAAGCATTGTTGTGACGCTGAATCTCGTACTCGAGACGCTTCTGTCCCCAATGCTCGAGGTTGGTGACCTTGCCACCATTGTCAAGGATGTACTTTTCGAATTTTGCTACGACCTGCTTGTAATCCTGATCAGACAGGGTTGGAACGCTGAGGAAGGTGGTTTCGTACTCCACCATCAGGTTCGACAGGTCGACATTGATGTCGAGTGCCATATAAGATGTGTTAAAACCTTGGTCTTGGTCCCCGCAGGACGTCCACGGGAACGGTTTCAAAATTGGACTGCAAAGATAGTGAAAATTTCTCTTGAGTTGCAATAAGGATGGACATCAATGCTGCAACAGAATCTTCTGGGCCAGCGAACTCTTCACCTCTTTCACCCGCAGGGTATAGACGCCCACCGGCAAATCTCCCACGGAAATTGTTTCCTGTCCCTGCCCCTTCCCCATCCTGACCAACTGCCCCTGGGCATTCCACAATTCATAGCGATAGGGGGCCGCACCACTCGGCGCGATCGTCAATTCAGAGGTGGCGGGCACGGGAAAAATGCTCACTCCGCTCCCCTCGGGGGGACTCAGGCGCCCCACCAATCCTCCTTGGTTCAGGGACAATATGAACAGGTCCACCGCCGCAGAGTCGTTGATGAAAAAGGAAGACGTCAAATTGCTGGTGCCGGGGCCCGGATCAAAGTCCCGGGTGCCCGTCCAGGCGCCCACAGTAAAGGTGCGGCCATTGATATCCGAAGAAATCCCCCGGCTGACCAGGGTCCCAAAGGCAGAGCCCGGCCCCTGTTCGCCCCAGACAAAGGCCGTCAACAGCTGTTGGGAGGCGGCATCGAGGGTCAGGGAAAAGGCCAATCGGCAAACGGTATTCGAACAGGTCGGGGCCAATTGAAGCGTCGCCGCGCCCGGATCAAAGTCCGGGTCGCCCACGAAGGTGCCCGACAGCACAATGTCCTGGTTCACATCGGTGATCATCTGCTGCACCGCGATGTCCGCGTCCAGCGAGACCGCCCAATTCAGGCCTTGGTTGATTCCGTAGTTCGCCACAAAATGATTCTGGAAGCCGGTACTCGTCAGAATGGTGCTGCCCGCGCCGGGATCGATGTCCACATCGGAGCGGTGGTAGCCCGTCACCAGGAGGTCCCCGGTCGAGGTGAGCTCAACCTGGTTCAACAGGTCATCGTCGTTGCCGCCGAAAGAAAAGGCCCATTCCAGCGCCCGCTGGGAATTGAGGCGCATCAGGAAGGCGTCCAGCAGATCACTGCTGGTCAGGACCAGCGTGCTGCCCGCCGCCGGATCAATGTCCGGAGCATCGTAGAAGCCGCCGGCCAGAAAAACATTGCCGCCCCCATCTTCCGCCGCATCCACCACGAACACATTTCCCGTTGCCCCCGCCCACTGAAAATCGCCATTGTCGTCCAGCTCCAGCATGAAAGTGGAGGGCGTAAAGGGCGGACTGGGAGGATTCAGGACAAATGATCCGCTGCCCGGGTCAAAATCGGTGGGGGAGAAAAAGCCGCCCACCGCCAGGATGCTATTGTTCAGGCGGTGGACCGATTGGATATTCACGTAGCTCCGGGCCCCGGCTGTCCCTCCGGCAATCTCTTCTTTCCACAGGAGTCCGCCCTGAGGAGTGAATTTGATCAGGAGGCCGACGGTGGTATCGGGAAGAATGGGAGAACCCGAGGCCACGGTCACGACGCCGACCTGGGCATCCCGCCAGAAAATTTCTTCCGCGTACTGCCCCACCATATAAATATTGCCGCTGGCATCGGAGGTGAAATCGGTGAACTGCGTAAATGAAGTGCCGGAAGAGGGGGTAAACGTCGTCAGGCCCCAATCCAGGGTGAGCGTGGCCGTATCGATCTGGGCAAAGAACGTCGCCTTGAGCTTCGTTCCTCCAGCATCGAACTGGAAGACCCCGGGGCCGGGATCAATGTCCACTTCCTCGTAATAATCTCCCAAAATGGCCAGCTTGCCGGTGGGCGTGATCTCAGCCCGGCGGATGGATTCATTGTACTTCCCCTCCATGATGCCGACCCAATCCAGTTGCTGGGCGGGGAGAAGGGGACCAATACACAAAAAGGAGGTCAACAACAGGGTAAATAAGCCTTTCATAGCAACAGAGGTTCACAATTGGGTGGGTTTGTCAATGCAACAAGCTAACGATAATTCCTGAGTTATTCGTAGCGCAAGCTCTCAATCGGATCGAGGGCCGCTGCCTTTCGGGCGGGGTAAATGCCGGCCACGACGCCGACCATGAAACACAACAGGAAGCCAAATCCCACCCAATTCCAGGGCACGACAAAGCTGGTGTCCAGGAGGACGCCAACGATATTGCCCATCATCACCCCGAACAGGATGCCCAACAAGCCGCCCAACTGGGTGATGACCACGGCTTCGGTCAGGAACTGCACCAAAATGGTCGACCGGCGTGCGCCGGTCGCTTTTCGGACCCCAATCTCCCGGGTCCGCTCCGTCACACTCACCAGCATGATGTTCATCAGACCGATGGCCGCACTGAACAACGTAATGATCGCGATCACCGTCGCCGACCAGGTCAGGTACTTCAGATTGTCCATCAGGTTGTCGATGATCGCCTCGACCTTGACGATCCCAAAATCGTTCTCCTCCTTGGCCGACAAGCCCCGAATCCGCCGAAAATCCCCGACGGCTTCAAAGGTCATGGGCTCCATCTGCTCGATGTCACTCGCCAATACATGCAGGCTGTGGCTGCGGTTCCGACGCGGATAATCCTGCGACAGGGTCGTGACGGGAATCACGCACATCTTGTCGCCGCCGATCAGCCCCTGCGCGCCCACTTCCGCAAACGTCCCGATCACTTCATAGCTGTTTCCATCCACCTGCACCCGTTTCCCGATTGGATTCTGGTTCTCAAACAACAACTTGACCACCTCGTGCCCGATGAGGATCACCTTGCGGTAATTGAGGACATCGGCCCGGTTGATGTTCCGGCCGCGGTCGATCTGGTAATTGTCCGTGATGATGAACTGCTCGTCGCCCCCCATGATCTGGAGGTTGTTCTGCGTCCGTTCGCCCTTGTACGTGGCCACGCCCAGCATACTCCCCATCCCCACCACGCTCACCGGCGCCATGTCCGAGAAAGATTCCTTGAATTCCTGGGCCTGCTCGTAGGTAATCGGCATCCGGCGGACATTGCTGTTGCCGCGCCGAACATCGGTCCCGTAGCGCTCGATGCGGAAGGTATTCGTTCCGATGCGCACGAAGCTGTCCGAAAACCAGAATTTGACCCCGTCGATGGCGGTCAGGACGCCGATCAGGGCCGTCAATCCAATCGCGATGATGAGGATGGTCAAAATGGCCCGCAACAGGTTGGAGCGGATGGTGCGGAAGGCCTCGATGATATTGGACCAGAGAATCACGGGTGAAATTTAGGCAAAGCAAGGGGAACGGGGCGGGGAAAATGTGAATTAGTGGGGAAAATGGAACTGGGGTGGACCTTGATGAATCGGAATGGAGCTGCATGTCAAGCCAATTCAGGACCTACCTATCGCCGTAAGCACCTATCTTGGAACGTCCAACGGAAATCGTGCCATTGTCCGAGATGGCTCCCCGGGCCATCTATCCGGGGAGTGTCGGCCCCGCTCCCAAGGCAGGCTTTTCCATCGCAGAAGTGGGGCTTTCCGCCCGGGAACCAACCGCTTCTCCTCCATAGAGACTGTGTAAAAACGCGTGCACAAATCAATTTATTTAACCCTCTGTTTT
>CAWUKT010000108.1:0-20052 GCA_963923035.1 uncultured bacterium | reverse complement strand
TTCCCCCCCGACCAGCTCCGCTACTGGCACGACGTCAGCCAGACCATGGTCGATCTCGCGGCCAAGTACCTCGCCCGTCCGGCCCACCAGCGCACCAGCAGTGTCGAGCGTTTCATCCCGGTGCCCTGGAAATGGTTCGATCCGACCTTCAACCAGGGATTCCGGGGCTGTTACCGTTGGTTCAGGAAGTGGGAGAAAAAGCACAAAGAATGGCGACCGCGGGCGGCGCTGTTGCGGGTCGAGGAGGCCTACCTGGCCAATGAGCGCCTCCCCGAAGCCTTTGCTACCAATTCTCCCCATGTCCGCCGCCGCCAGAAGCTCCCGGCCACGACCATGTACCAGAAGGGCCTGGCGGCCTTGGCGCGCTACAACCGCCCCGACCTCATCGCAGAATTCAACGCATTTGTATTCGACGCCACCACGATGGCCCGGATGCCCCAATTCAATGGCTTATGATCGGACACCGCAAAATTGAAGGCCCGCCCCCTGCGGGCGGCTACAAACTCCGCCGCGACAGCCTCAGCAAGCTCGTGGTCTACGAAACGGACCAGGGCCCGCGCCGCGTCCGCTACTCCCTCGATTGGCGCAGCCCCCGCAACCGCACCCACGGCCGCGACCAACAGCTCGGCCTCCAACGCCTGGAACAACTCCTCTTCAAGGAATTTCCCGGTTTCCACCACGCGCTCATTTACGACATGGAGACCGACGAGAAGATCCTGGAGTACAACCACGACCACCACAAGATCCCCCATTCCTGAAACGATCGTGTATGAGGGCCCCCAATCCCCCTCACATGCACCCACTATATCTCACCGCCAAGGACCTGGCGGAATTTTTCCCCGGCGCGACCTATGATCAATTGCGCCGCAAAAACACGCACATGAAACGACAATTGAACAAGTCACGGACCCAGAAGCTCACCCGGAAAGAGGTGCTGGCGCTACTGGGGCAAGAGGAAGGAGGTGGCGATGGCTGAGACGCTTTGGCTGCCGATTGAACGGAAATGGTTCGACATGATTGAGGCCGGAATCAAAACCGAGGAGTACCGGGAATTGTCGCCGTACTGGCGCGCCCGGATCGACCTGGAGAACCGCCCGCGGATCATTTCGCTGCGCAATGGCTACGGAAAGGACCGGCCCACCCTGCACCGGATTTGTTACGGGATCCGGATCGGCCGGGGAAAGCCCGAATGGGGCGCGCCTGAAGACCGCGACGTGTTCATCTCAGATCACCTCCCGAAAGCACTGAACTCATCAATTTTTCATACAACTGCATACCAATTTCCTTATGTGCCCAAGCATTGTAGTGGCCATCGTACTCATGCAAGAATTCTTGGTTGCGCGGAATATTTAGGAATATATGGCGTAAGCCATTCTGCAAGCAGAATTCTTCTAACTGTTGATTGGGTTGATAGAATAGAAGTTGGAGTTGGCAATTGGAACTGGCCAGCATCCCGGATAGATTCTGTAAAAGCAGGCCGGTATCGCGTTCGCTGTATTGTTTTTGCAAACAAAATCGGCAGCTCACATATTTCGTTATCCAAGCTTTAAACCAATAGGCCTGATCATCATTGTACCGATGTGAGTACCAGCGAACATAGGCACGGTAAATAAAGGAGATTCTGTAGAGAGCTTTGTGGGACCATTTACTTTCGATCTCATCCACAATTTGTTCATTCGGAGTCGGGCTCTCTCCGAAACCATATTCGATCACGTAGTCTTTGTACACTTTCCTTTGATGATTGGACTGTACGAAAGGGATGCTCACGCTCAAAAGAATCAGATCGGGTTGATATTGAAGGACCATCCGATGGGTCAGGACGACCTTTGTAATGTCCCTGAATTTGCCATCAATGGAAAAGTTCATTACCTCCACTCCGCTGTAATTTTGATTGAAGTTCGCTTGCAGGTGGTCAGAAAAGGTTGAATCTCCCTGCATCCAGATCCCAGACGCAATCGACCCCCCTACTATTGCAATGCGAAATACATGTGGTGGTTTGATCAGATCAAAATCAGGGCCTGGAAAACCCATATTGTTCAGACGAACCTGCTTTTCAATGCTCGGACGGCACAAATAACCCTCGGATCGGGGCATATAAATATAACCAAAGGTCTTACTGGGTAGGTAGATCAAGGGATAAGCACGGATTTTGAGTTGTTCATGGTAAAATAACCTTAGGCTCACCTCGACAAGAAATATCAGGATGGCCAGGAATAGGGATACCTTCTTCAGGATCTTCCAGAAGCCTTTCCTGGAGAACTTGCCATTTTTCTCCTCGGGCATTTTTTCCATGACAAAGTTTTTATATACGTAATCAATATATTAAAATAATGTCAAAAATAAATTGAATTAGAGCCCAAAAAATCGGCTTCATGGAGACATGGGCGATAGGTGGAAGCCTGGCCCTGGATATCTCCCCCAAAGGGTTAGGGGTACAACTCATTGATCCGGACAGTGAGATCTGGGAGAAAACGAAGGAAAAACTGGAAAGGGAATTCCTCATGAATCGGATGTTTGGGCGGACCGCCCCAGGTGTCGCATTCGGCGATATTTTGGAGCGAAACCATTTTCATACTAGGTAGTGTCTCATAAACATTTGCAGACATATTTGAGACACTACCTAGGGCTGTATCCTACGGACCGCTCCCAATTTACGTTTCGGGGACTTCCCCAGGATGGCTCTTTCCCAGTGGGGGGGAAGGCCCTGAAACTGGAAAACAGAACTCTACCACTACATTCTCCACATACCAGATCCGCCCAGGAACTTCTGGATACTGAAATGGCCAACTGGACCGACCTGTCCGAGCTGGAACGATTCGACTGGGACCAGTACAGGAATGTCACCTTCCGGGATATAAATCCCCATTTGCGCGACAAACAAGCCGAAGCGGTCATCGACGACCTACATTTGAACGGCTATGAGGTTCCGGACGGGGAGGAAGTGGTGCGGATCGTGTACTGGTTCACGTAGACCAACCAGACTCACTCCGAGGTATTTTCCTCCGCCTGGTACAAGGAATCTCTTGAAGGTTCCACAACGATTTCTTCCCTATACTCTTTACTCTGCTTGGTAGAAATGAAACCAGAAATAGTTATGATAGCAGCAATTGCTGTCAGAATTCCCAATATCCAACGTAGCCATCCCTTCGGTTTTGGGCTCTGGTTACTACCATTAGATCCAGAATTTTCCTCCCCTCCGAATTGCCCTTCGAAGTAGAACAATGAAAATTTAACTTTTTTCATTATAGTAAATAATTAGCCACCCTCCCCCCCAAGGGTATCAACTAATTATTTTTTGAGAAAAGGCGCAGATGGGGGATTCTGCTAAAAGTATAGATATAGAGAAGATCAAATATAATAGAATCCCTGCAGATTTTAAACCCCAATTTGGATTATTTTCAATGGGACTTCACCCAACTTTCTTGCTCAGCCCATTGACATTCTCCCCCCAACCGCCCACCTTACCACCTCGCGAAAGGTACGTGGCCGCACGTCGCACCACGTATGTTGTTGTATGCTCATAAACACCCACGCCATCATAGATGGCGACACCCTCACCGCCCAACCCCTCCAAGACTTACTCCAATCCATCGCCATCAAAGACGACAAATAGTCCATTTTCCCCTATCTTTACCCCGCCCAACATCCCATAATTCTGCAACACCGCCATGGCCACCACCCCTGAGCCCCACACGATTCAATTCTGCCAGCACGAAGGTCTCCAGAAGAACTTCCGGCTGGACCTCAAATCCATGTTCTCGGGCCTCATAAAAGGCGTCGTTGGATTTCTAAATCCGGAACCGCTCTCCAAAGGGCAGTTGTTCGCCGAAGCCGCATTGGACTTAGGCAGTTCGGTTGAGATTTCTGATAAAATCGAAGCCAGGGCATGCCAGCTAGTTATGAACAGCACTTACAGAGCGTTCATGAAGCTGGTAACGGAAAACCAGAATATTTTCCGTTACGAAGCGGGGAAGTTCCAACAACTTCTGGACCAAATAAATGACCTGCCGGAGGAGCAATTGGATGACGACGCTGAATTCGAGCGAATTGAGCAGGAAATGGCCCAGACGATGGTCGCGGACCAAATCAAGCTCCTGGACAGCTTGCCGTGGGAAGTCGAGGAAGACAAATTGGCCATTGGGAAAGACTTCCTGGACAATCCCCGCGGCCTGCCCCTCGTCCCCGTTTTTACCCAGATTTTCAAAGATTGGCTTGTCACTGTGATGGGCCTTTCCGACCACGTCGCCACCGCCCTCTCCAACCGCTTCCCCTTCTACTTCGTCCTCGAAGTCCACACCGAATGGCGCAACAAGGCCGCCTACTACGCCCCCATCGAGGCCGTCCTGAGCCAGGCCACCACCCCCGCCGTCGAGCGCGAGATCGGGCGGATGCAATACAATGCCTGGTTGCAGCGCGTCCCCTACGAAAAGATGTTCGACGAGGCATTTTCCGTGGAGATGGTCTATGTCCCCCTGCGCGCCTACTACGAAGACAAGCTGACCGAAGAGAACAAAGAGGAGCCCCGAATCAATGTCTTCGACGCCCAGAAGCATATCCTGAATTGGGTGGAAGCCAACAATCCCAAATATTCCTTCCTGGTCATCAAAGGCGGCCCCGGATCAGGAAAGTCGGTCCTGGCCAAGCGCATCTCCGCCCAGGTCGCCGCAAGTGGCACCCACAAAGTCTACCACATCCCCCTCCACAAATTCATTCTGGACAATTCGGTCAAGGAAGGAATCGAAAACTTTATTCAGCTCGATGAATACTTGTTCCGTGAAGATCCCTTCAACCGGGAAAGCCCCGAAGGCAGTGAACCCGTCTTATTCGTCTTCGACGGTCTGGATGAACTCGCCAAGGCTGGGGCTGTCAGCCTGGAACTCGCCCGCCAATTTGTAGGTGATCTCCAGAAACTGGTGAGCAATCACAATGGTACATCCAAACGGATCAAAGTCATCATCACCGGCCGCGATTTGGTCATCCAACAGAACGACCGGGAGTTTTCGAAACCCGGCCAGCTCATCCGACTGATGCCTTTCCACCCTGCACCACTTGATTTCGATGAGAGAAAGGTGAAGCGAGGAAGAAAATCAAAATTTAGGGAAGATCAGCGGAAGGAATGGTGGGGAAAGTATTGTGAGGTCAAGGGGAAAAATTATGATGAGACAACGGCTAGTCTGCTAGAGTCAAGAGACTTGATGGAAGTTTCCGCCGAGCCCCTCCTCAACTACCTCTTGGCCCGGGCTTTGGACAAAGACCCCAATGTTCTGGCCGAGAACAACAACCTGAACAATGTCTACCGCTCCCTGGTCATCGGAGTGTTCCAAAGAACCCACGACGGCAACCGTAAGCACGTCAACCTCAGCGAGGCCAATTTTCAGCGAATCCTGGAAGAGGTGGCCATCGCCGCCTGGCATGGTGGGGATGTCCGTGCTGTCCCTTACCAGCGGATTTTGGCCCGGTGCCAAAAGAATCGCTTGACCACCCTATTGGAAGAATTTGGCGGCTTGCAGGAAAAGGGATTCATGAGCCTACTGGTCTCTTTTTTTTTCCACCAGGGACAAATGAATGAGCAAGGCGAAAAGACTTTCGAATTCACCCACAAAAGTTTCGGGGAGTATTTGGCGGTGCTGCGGATCGTAAGAGAAGGGAAAAAAATCCACAAAGCCTATAAAGCAGCCAAAGAAGACTTCGACTATACTTTCGACTTGGAGAAGGCCCTTGAAATGTGGCTGGAATTATGTGGTCCCGCTGAAATCGGGGAAAATATGATGATTTTCTTGTGGAGGGAACTGGCCTTGCACTGGAAGGAAGAGGAAAAAGAATTCAAGGAAGAACTGGTCGGAATTCAAGATACCCTGGAAGATATATTTAACTATCTCCTCAAAAATGGCTGGCCAATTCCCCCTGGGGTAACCCGGGAGCCAGAAGTCACCCGTAGAACCCGAAATGCCGAAATCACCCTGCTTCTATTTTTATCGGGGGTTGTTCAGCAAACCAAAAAGGTGGCTCAATTCAAATGGGAAAATGAATACAGTGCTGGGCAGTGGCTGGCCCGTTTGTGCCCACACCGGGGAGGGGGGGGCGACCTTGCGGTTAAGGGTTTGTCTAGTTTGGACTTTGGGAAGCAGGATTTGGAAAATCTAAACCTGTATCATTCCATCCTCGAGGGCGCCAGACTCGACGGCGCCAAACTCTCCGGCGCCAAACTCTCCGGCGCCAGACTCTACGGCGCCAGACTCGACGGCGCCCTCCTCGACGGCGCCCTCCTCGACGGCGCCAGACTCTCTGGCGCCAGCCTCGAGGGCACCATGCTCTACCGCGCCAGCCTCGACGGCGCCAGCCTCTACAGCGCCAACCTCTACCGCGCCATCCTCGACGGAGCCAGCCTCTACCGCGCCAACCTCTACCGCGCCATCCTCGACGGCACCAGACTCAACGGCGCCAGCCTAGACGGCACTACCCTCAACGGCGCCAGCCTCGACTCTGAAACCCGAATCCCCCAAAACCAACTCGGCAAATTAAAATGCTCCCACGCCTTTGTCAATGACAAACGCCTCAAAGGCCAAGCCCTCCAAGACTTCCTCGAATCCATCGCCGTCGAAGAGGACGATGAATTCCCATTCTAACTTTCTTGCGCAATCTTGCGCAGCCCATTGACATTCTCCCCTCAACCGCCCACCTTACCACCTCGCTAAAGGTACGTGGCCGCACGTCGCACCACGTTGGTTGTTATTTACTCAATAGTATGTCATTCTTTGCCATCCCCGGCGGGGTCGAGCAACACGCTCCCCTGATGCCGGATGAAATCCAATTGCCTGAATTCTCCGCCGAGCTGGAGCCCGATCCGGAGCCCCGAGAACGCCCCAGCCCCGTTGCGGAGCACATCGCCGCTGCCAAGCTCGAAAAGGTCGTCGCTGCATTGTACCCCAATTATGATCAAAGGGAGGAGCTGGCGCTTTCCTTGCGGGAGATCGCGGGAAAAACAGGGCTGGCGTTCCACAAGATCGAGGAGACGATCTACGACACAGCTAAAAAACTCAAGGACGTCCAGATCCGCGCGGTCCTGGACGAGCTCCGGACCTGTTTTTTCAAGGCCGTCCGTTCCTTCCTGGATGAAAACGAAAGCGAATTGGCCCATGAGTAACCGATCCTTTTTCATCCTCCCCCAGCACATCGCCCAGCTATTTGGCTGCACCATCGTCACCGCCCGGCGGCGGCTGGCCAAGGTGAAAGCATCCCTCAAATTGAACCAGGTAAGCGTCATGCAGTATTGCCAGCACATCGGCGCGGACCTGGTGGAGACCCACGTTTTCCTCTTTGGAGAGCGCCCGAGTGACGATTTGTTACAATACTGGACAAATGAACAGCGGGAATGACCTTGAACTAATGTGAATTAATGCGATTCGACGGGGAGAAATGCGATTTAATGCTTTTGGGCAAATGACCATTTCTCCCCATTACAGACCAAACCCATCAATTTTGAATCAATGTGATCGCAAACAGCACCAGATCGCACCAAATGGCACTTCCACCTTTTTGACCTTCCGTATCGTTGTGCTCAATCATTGGAAATCTCAATCCATCACTAACTCAACGCACAATGATCCACCAATCAAAAATCACCTTCCCCCAAATCCTCCTGGGGTTCCTCTTTTCGGCTTTGATGGTTTACTCCCTTCTCCCCAATATCGTCGCTGAGACCAACGCCGCCGAATTCTACGCCGCCCAGCTCCTCGGATCCTCAGCCCCCACCGGCGACCTGGACGTCCCCGAATTCCCCGACAGCGCCGACGTCGGCCCCATTTCCGATCCCGATTCCCTCCAACCACTTCCGACCAACCGGACCCGCGAACCGCACCGTCAGGCGCGCCGAAAACCGGACCTGGAAGACCCTGTTTTATCCTTCAAGACCTCTCAAGAACCCTCTAAACGTATCCTGACGTACCCTGACGCCAATTGCCGCTTGTACCCTGCGGTCCCGATCATCTACCAGGTCAGCGATACCGATACCGTTTCCATTATTCATCCACCGGACAGCTCGACGACCACGGCAAATGAACCTTCGCCCGAATCGGCCTCCGGTTGGACCGTTCTTTCTTTCTGTTGAAAAGTGCCATGGCCGGGCGTCCTGCCCCCAAGCGGCGTCCTTAGCCCCAGCGGGAGCCCGGCCAATTTCAACGCTATGAGCATCAAACGCCTGATATTGGTCGGAGGCCTTGGATTGGCCGGGATTGCCGCGAAGCAAGCCCTCGAATTTGAGGAACACGCCAGCCAGCTCACCGCCACCGGGTTTCCGCTGAACCTACGCATTGATCCCCAAAAGTTGGAGATCGACCTCCAGCTCCAGATCGACAACCCAACCCCGACCCGCTTCAACTTCGACGACCTGACGCTGAATCTGCACCTGGGCCCGCATGTCCTGATGACATTGCCCCCGCGCTTTCTCCAGGTCAACCCCAACGCCACTACGCTCCAGACTCTCCAATTCTACGTGGATCTGGTGACGCTCGGCAAGCAAGAAGTGATTGAGGCGGTGATCAAGCGGATCGCCGGTCGGCCCCTCGGGCTGGCTATCAGCTGGCAAACCACCACCCGGATTCCGCTGCTCTTTTGGCGCATCAAACACACCGTTTCCGACCATTTCGCCCTCAACCTATGAAGAAACGTAACCTACACTCGCCCAACCCCTTCGACGCGCTCATCCCGCCGCCCGCTCCGCAGGTGATGACCTTTCACACGCGGAACATCGAGGCCTCGGTCCGGATGATGCCCGAATTGATGTTGGAGCGCGCCTTTGAGCTCGAACAGGTCGCCCCCAAATTGATGGGCCGGGATCTGCTCTCCACCTGCCGCAATATCTGGGACTGGTGCTACCATTCCTTCGAGTACAAGCTGGATGAAGGCGGCGAGAAGTACAAAAGCCCCGCCTGGAGCTGGCAGGAACGCCACCAGGGGATCGACTGCGACGACTTTACGCTCCTCTCCGGCTGTCTGCTGCTGTTGATGCGGATTCCCTTCGCCATCAAACTCGTCCGCCAGTCGCGCCTGGGCAATTGGGACCATGTCTACATCGTGGTGCCCACCGCCCGCGGCTACATCACCATTGACCCGGTTCTGAAGGCTTTCAACCAGGAGGCTGGCCACCGGGACGACGAGCTGATCCACGTTGAATTTGAGGACCAGACCGGCGAGGTGGACCTGAACAGCCCCAAGATTCAGCGCCTGATCCAACGCGGGCTGATCCCCAAAAACCCCACGGCTGAAGACCTGGAGAAGTACCGGGTGGAGCGCAATGAGAAGACGGAGCTGGTGTTGGCGGAGAAAGAAAATGCCATCGCTTCCGGTTCCCTCCCGCCCAAATCGGAGGTGGAGATAAGTGCTTCCACTCCCGGCGCTGTCGTCCCCGGTACCGAACCGATCAGCCTGAGAAAGCGGGCCTGGGATTGGACGGTCCGTAACTGGTTCCCGGTTACGCTCGGCGGCGTTCTTGTGGGCTGGGCCGTCCGCCCCCTTTTCAAAACCAAACCCAACGACCAATGAAAACCATGACCCAAGGCATGGGCTCCGGACTCCGGACCATGCACCGGTACCGCCCCCAGACGGCGGGCAAGACTGACCGGCTCAAGGGCCGCGGCCTGGATACCCCCGAGAAGCTGGCCCAATACCGCCAGGACCGGCAAACAGCCTGGGACAACCTCGATCCCCGCCGCAAAGCGGAGATCCAGCGTAAGATCGACGCGGCCCAAGCCGCGGCCCGCAACCAGGTTGTTGCCCCTTCGCAGCGGCTCCTGGATGAAGCGAAAAAGCGCGGGATCACCCTCCCGGCAAATGCCACCCGGGACGACCTGATCCGCCTACTCAACGAGAATCCGGCCCGCAGCCAGTTTGTCCAGGGCGCGAACAAATTCAACAAGTTCAATGGCGGGGCGCTCCTGATCCGCACCGGCTTGTTGTTCGCTCTGAAGACCAACCGGATGAAGATCACCGAGCGGGTGGTCTGGGGCATGTTCTCCAGCTACGCCGCCGCCCGTCAAGCAGGCTTTACCGGCTCGGAGGCGCTGTACCAAAACCGCGTCATCGTCTGGAAACGCCTTCAGGAGATTCATTTCGCTGCTGGTGGCAACCTGGACAAGCTCCGCGATGCCATCCTCAAGGCGAAGAATACACCCAACCAGGTGGGGCTCGATCCGGCCACGGCCAGCGCGTTGGCCGCTGCGACTGCGGCGCTGGTGACACTGGCCAAGCAGCTCAAGGCCGGGGACGAAGGCAAACCGATCAGCGACGCCGAAGTCCTCGTCGCGGATGCCGCGATCAGCGGGCGCACCCCCGCCCCGGGATCGACTTTGCCCGCCACGACCACAACGACGACCATCACCAATTCGACACCTGGTACCGCCGAGAAATCCTTCTGGGAACAGCACAAGAAATGGGCGCAGCCCGTCCTGGTGGTCGGCCTGCTCGGCGGGGCTGGCTACGGCGGCTACCGCTACTACAAGAAGAAAAAAGCATCCGATCAGACGGGTGCCGTTGAACTCATTCAATAATCCTCAACCATGAATCCCTATTTAGAACAAGACTACGCCCCGTCTGGAACCAATGGCCAGGTAATCAAGCAAGCCGCCATCGGGACCGGAGCTGTGATCCTCAGTGGTTTGAGCGGCGCTGTGGTCGGGTACATGTACCCGAAGGCCGGGGTTATCCTGGTCCTGGCGGGCATTATTCCGCCGCAGTACCTGACCCGCTCGGGCCACCTTGATGAAAAGGCCTGGGGCGACATCGCCCTGGACAGCATGACCGCCTTTGGCGTCGGCACCCTTTCGGGCGCGATGGTCTCCACCCTCTTCACTCAGACCGGTATGGAGAAGCCCTCGGTCATCGAGGTGGCCAGGAAGCTCACCGGCACGGTGAAATCCATGTGGCCCTTCAACCTGATGGGCGGCAAATCCGATCCGAATGGCGTTGAGCTGAGCGAAGGCGACCAGCCGACCGGCCAGACCGGCGCACTCAACGCCCACGAGGCTGAAACCAACGAGCTCCTCCTGGCCATCGCTGCCAATACAGCGGTCCCGGCCTAACCAACCCACACTATCTATCCAATTCCCATTCAGAACCCAACACACACAACCATGTCCCAATTGAATTTCGCAAACCCCATGTCCATCCTTGAAAACGAATCTGGCCAGCTGGCCGGGGTGAATGTCGAAGAAACGGCCCTGATCGAGCCCACCACTGCCAACCGCCACTCCTTTTTTGCCCACGCCAAATACGCAGGAGAGGAGGTCGTGGAAAACCTCAAAAAGGGCTCCAAGCGGGTGCTTCCCTATCGAATCTACATGGTGGAGTCCCTGGCACCGACCACGGTAAAGGCCTTCGAGTCCAGCCGGAAGATGGTAGTCGGGCTTCGCAACATCGAAGGCCTGCGCCTGATGAACGGCCAAAAGTTCCTCCCGGTGAGCGTTCAGTTTTTGGCGGGTGAGGGCACCTTTGCCGATCCCGGAAAGCCGACGGAAGACGAAATCAAGGCGATCAACTTCGAGCCCCTCGAAAAGGTACCCGGAATCGCCGGTTTGGTCAACGGTGAGTATTCGCTGAAGGTCGGCAATACCAAGCTGATCTCCGACCGCAACCCGATTCAGATTCATACTTATACCCAGACCAACGATAAAATGGGAGCTGTTCCGGTCGAGTTCCCCGTCTGGGTGGACGAGACGATGGACTGGAACCTGGACATTGAGCTGGCCGCTTCCCTGCCGACGCACTACGTGAAGATCATCATCGAGGGCGTCATTCAGGGCTAAGCCCCGACTTCAAACGGGAGGGGCGACCCTCCCCATTTTTCCACCCCTGAGCCACTTCCATGCAAGTATTCTATAAAATCTACGATCTGGGGGAAATTCCCGACCCCGGCCACGTCAAAAGCGAGGACATTTCCCTGAGCTTTCCTAATGCCACCCTCACCGGCATCCAGTTATCGGGTGACAACCGGGTAGCCGTATTGCGCCGGGGGACGCTTCGGATGGAGCTCAATGGCCAGGAGATTTTCCCGGAGGGATTTCCGGCGGAGTCGCTCCTCAGCGGTGTCCAGGTTGCCCCGGATGATCGGTACTATACCCTTGATCTGCCGGTCGGAAGTGGCAATCTCAAGTTTCGCTACATCGACGTAGACAATCCCCTGACCCCCCACACGCCCTATACTCCCAAGATCAATCTCCGTTTCGAGCAGCCGTGATCCTGATCGAACATATCAGCATTGCTCCGGGCTTTGAGCGGATGAACGGGGAACTGGTTTTTTCCCGTCCGGCCATCATCACCGGCATTGCCCTGGTGGTGGCCCCGCCGGTCATCGTGGGCGGAAGCTGGGAGCAGCTGGCGGGATTGTTCTTCCTGGACAACGACGCAGGAATGGAGGTACAGGAGCCCGCCCTGATCCACCTGAACGACGACCCGGATTTTGACGATCCGGACCTGGACAGTTCGGAGGTGGACATCGCCTGGAGAAAGCAGGGGTTTACCTCCCTGCACCTGTCCGCGGGGCGCTTCATCGAATGGAATTACGAGGACAAACTCAAGGCAGGCCCCTACACGGCCAAAGCAATCATCCAATACCAATTCCAGCCATGACCCGCGACTTCATCCACCAATTCGAGATTCCCCGCCTGGGCGGGACGGTCAAGGTCCGACCGGTCACCCTTCCGCCCGGGGCCACCGCAGAACTGCCCATGTGGACCCGCTGGCTACTGATCCCGAGCGAAGGCCTCCCCCCGGGAATGATCGTCCGCAGCAAGCGGGGCGTGCTGGGGGCTCCGGCCATCGTCCAGCAGCACGTCCACACCGATTATGTCACGATCAACAACAGCGGCACCCAGTCCGCCACCATCGAACTCTATATCGTCACGCCATCATGAAACCCTGGTCCAACCGCAGCTACCAACTGATCAAAAACGCCATCCTCGAAAGCGGGCGGGAATTTGATGTGCGCATCAATGGAATCCCGGTCCTGAAAGGGGCGGAAGAACTGGAAGACCTGGAGCTGGCGCTGTTGGACTATGATCCCAAGACTGAGGAAATCTCCTTCCGGATCTATTCGGGCAAGAGCAACCGCAGCACCGACTATTCCTTCGGACCGGCTGAAACGAGCTCCGGGCCGGTAGATGGCGACGTCTATGATCTTCGGATCAAGGTTCAGGGCCTGGAGCAGGAACTCCGATTTACCAGGGAACGGCACGCGGACAAGATGGAAGCGTTGCGGGAAAAGCTGGGCAACTGCGAGAAAGCCCTGGAGATCCGAAACCAGACCATTGCTGCCTTGCAGGCGAAGGATAAGGGCTGGCTGAACCAATTGGGAGCAGTTAAGGACCTGGTGGGGGTGCTGGGGAATGGAAACAATCCCGCCCCCGCGGTCCCCCAGCAGGTCGGAGCTGCGGCCACTCCGGATCCGCTCAGCGAATGGAAAGAGAGCCTGGAAGGACTTGACGGCCTTTCTGCAGAAGACAAAGAGACTGTAAAAGACGCCCTTTTCCAGATCGCCCTCAATCCTGAATTCCTCTCCAGCCTCAAAGGCATCCTGGACAATCCCGAACTCATTTCAACCATCAACGAATTAGCCCCATGAAAAAGCAAATCACCATCACCATCGTCGGCAACGACGCCGCCGAAATCCGCAAAAAGGGCCTCGCCCTGAACAAGATCGGCCAGAATCCGGCCCTCAGTGGTGAGATCCTCGCCGGAATCGCTGAGAATGGCGCGGCACTCCTGGGCGGCACCTACGGCGGTTTGATCAAAAAGAAGCTCCAGGTCTGATAATGCAGCCCGTATTCAAATACCTGATCATCGGCGGCGTGGTGCTGGGCGGTGGATTCCTGGGCCGCAAGTGGATTCTTGCGGCGATGGAAGACGCCAGCTTTGACAGCGCCGACCAGGGCGGCAGTCCGGGCAATATCGCCATCCGCCTGGACCAGGCCTTTACCTGGTCGTGGGCCGAAGGGAACACCGACGAAGAGGAGATTGTGCGGACTGTCGAAGCGATCCGGGACAAAAAGACCTGGGAGGCCTCGAAAAAGGCGTACAGCCGCCAGCGGGGCGGCTCCAACCTGATTGCCGATCTCCAGCGGGACCTGGACAGTGAGGAATACAATACCGTCCAGTACATCATCGACGGGATCGGTGCGCCAATGGGGACGGCCAAATACCGGAGCTGGGCGGCGCGGGTTCACTTTTGGCTCGACCGCGGCGTCGAGCGCGACATCTGGTTCAATCCGGATTGGATATTCGACTCGGCCAAACTCCAACCTGAGTACGAGGAGCGCGTTTTCCAGATCCTCCGTGAAATCCCCCAGGTCGCCTATCTCGCCCCGGTCCTGAACACCTACAAGACCCTTTATTCCCAATCTCTGGCGGAACTGCTCACCAGGAGCCTCACCAAGGAGCATTGGGCCACTGTTCGATCCATTGTAATGAACAAACCTGATGCAAAAGGAAAACAACTCCACGAACTCTTCCGCTAAGAAGCGGCTCATTGGCGGCGGAATTGCTGTCCTGGGACTTGGCCTCCTTTATCTGGGCCAGAACAAAATCGCCCAATGGCTCAAGTGGGGATTCAGTAAGCCTCCCGAGCTGTCCGCACCCAAAGAGCCGCCGGTGATCGTCGCCCCCCGGGAGACCCAGCGCCCCAAGGCCTATACCGATACCGGTTTCCCGCTCCGTTATGGCAGCGGCGGCGAAAAGGTCAAAGTCATCCAGGCGGCATTGAACAAGGTCATGAATGCTGGTTTGGTGGTCGACGGGAAATGGGGACCGAAGACCCAAGCGGCGATGAACAAGGCCGCGGCCAAGTTCCCCAGCCACATCACCGCCCACGAAGTCACCCAGCCGCAATACAATCAACTCCTGGCCACTTACAAAAAGATGGGGGGCCAAGTAGGATCGGCAGGGGTGTACGCGCTTGTCCCCACCATCGCGGCCAATGACTACGAGGCCCTCCCGTTCAACCCGGGGGAGT
This sequence comes from uncultured bacterium, assembly GCA_963923035.1. Taxonomy (GTDB): domain Bacteria; phylum Bacteroidota; class Bacteroidia; order J057; family JADKCL01; genus CAWUKT01. Next base: position 5,054 of record CAWUKT010000108.1, on the reverse strand, counting down.
ACATGGGCACCCTGGCCAATGCCCGGGGCGATGTCTGGACGGTGCTGATTGACAACGAACCCTTTTACGTGCGGTCGACCAATGTTACCTGGAAGTGACGCCCGCAGCGCCCGGATCCTGGCGGCTGCGCTCAAACAACGGGGCTGGAAGATCTTCACCCGCGCCAAGGAGCTGAACATCGTGGGCGTGCGCCATCCGGACACCAACGCCAACACCTTCAACGATACGATCCACGTCTTCTACCAGACCGGAGGCCGCTGGATGCACCACGCTTTCCCTGCCACGACCGACCCCGGCACCTACTGGCGGAACCGCCCGGCCATGCCCCAGGGCACTGCCATCCTCGCCGAACAACAGGCCGACGCCTACGAGCTGGGCTTACACCGCGGGAGTTATACCGCCCTGGTCCAGCGCCGGGCCAAGGTTGAAGTGATCCGCGATCCCGACCGCGACGAATGGCTGAACTTCAACGGAAAACGCTACCGGGGATACTACGGGATGAACATCCACCGGGCCAACAAAACCGGGATCACGCTGGAGATCGACCGGCACAGCGCCGGTTGCCAGGTCTTCGCCGACGCCACCGATTACGCCCTCTTCATTGAGCTGTGCAAGAAGCACCGCCAGCTCTACGGGAACAAGTTTACCTATTCGCTGATCGACCTACGCAGCGTGCAGCGGGTCAAGGCGCTGCGGATGGGCGGGACGCTCCTGATGGGCGGATTGGCGGCGATTGGGGGCTGGTGGGCGTGGAACAATTATTTCAAACTCAAGCAACCGACCGAACCATGAGCAAGACCAAACCAACCTTTCCCCGGGCCAAAGCTACGTTCTTTCAAAGCCGATGCGCCTTTGCCCTGCGCCAGGTGCTGGATCCATTGATCTGGAGGTATGACAGGAACCGCTACAAAGAGCCTTGGGTCGAACTCTACCAGGACAAAGCGGGGAATCTCATTGTGGCCAGTGGAAACCGTGCCTGGTCGGATCTTCGTTCCGAAGGCAGACGGATTGACTCGGAAGGCCAATTTGAACGCTTCAGTTTCACAGATATTCCCGACGAGTGGAAGCGGGTAGAATGGCCGGAGTTGACCGCTACTGCCCGGAAAAGCGCCGCTCCGGTTTTTGACCTGGGCAAAGAGCAGAATGTTTCTCAATTGAAGCTCTGGCAGGAAATTCTATTGGGGAAAATGGAGGTCCGGAAAAAGGGTATGACCCGTGACCGATTGAGAGTGGAGAGAATCTATTACGATGCTGTGACCGCTCCAGAGTTCCTCAGCTGGGCCGCTGGTCGCTTTTTTGCCCACCCCAACAATATCGGGGGCTACCGTGGCATACCTGGAGTCCGGGGCAAAGAAAAGGAAATCTCCTACAACGACTTTGGATTCATTTACCGGAAAACGCCCACTCCCCTCGCCAGCCTCAAGGCATTGGCCTTACCCCAACCCAAAGAAGCCATGATCAACAGACGTTTTTCCCCAGCCTTCGCCCTCAAATTGTCACAGATCACCACCTGGCCGGAACAGTTTCAGGGGCGTAAGTCCGATTATTCAAAGGAGACCGTCAATAAAATCCTTTCTGAAGGGTACGACAAGAGCCAAGATCCGATCGTGGTTTGGTCGATGCCTGCCGATAAGAGAAACGGGCAGGCGTATGTGGTCCTGAGCGGGCACAGCCGCTTTCACGCCGCCCAAATCCTGTACGAGCGGGGGCAAAAAGACTTGTTCAAGATCCCAGCGAAAGAATTCAAGGGGACGTTGGAGGAAGCAGTGGAATTTGCCGTGGTGGAGAGCAACCGCAGCGGGACGTCCGAAGGATTGGCCAGTGACGTGGCGGCGGTGCGGATGGCGTTGACCAAGGGGAAAAACAAGACCTATCTGGAGAAGTATTTCAAGCCCGCGGGCTACCTGCGGAAGCTGATGGATTTGGTCCCCTTGAGTCCCAAAGGTAAGTTTTTCACGAACCTGGACAGCGACGCCCGCCACCATTTTCCCCACCTCGAACGCAATGCCCGCTGGGTCGGCACGATGCGCCGCCAGATCCCGGAGCTGAAGGATTTCCACGAGGACGAGCTGTTCAACTATTTCTATCCGCTGAACAAGAGTAAGCGGGAGGTCAAGAAGGAGAAGATTTTCGACCTGGTGAACAAGACCGTGAGTTCGCTGATGTGGAGTTTTGACCAGCCGCTCCAGCTCGAAAAAGCGGCCCGGACCAAGGCGGTCCTCCAACCCGGGGCGGAGCAATTGCGGGAGCTGGAGAAGGAGCAACAGGGGTATCAGACCCGCCGGGAGAAGCTGGAGGAGAAGCTGGCCAAAGCGGAGAAGGAGGACAATCAGAACGCGATCAAGCGCCTCGAAGGCCAGATTTCGGACCTGAACAAATTGATTTTGCGGGTCATTCAGGACAAGCAGAAAGTGGAGCGGGAAATGGGCAAGCTCGAACGCAAGACCACCCACGATCTGTTTTCCCAGCCCTCAACCCAGCCCAAACGCAAACCCATGAAGAAACCTAAGCTCGAAGTCGTGGCCGCGGACGCCAAAAAGGAGGTCCAGGTCCAAACCTATGACGATGGCGTACAGAAAGGCGTCGAGATCCATTTCGTGGATTCTCCTTCTCCCTTTGCCCTCCAGATGCTCAAAAACTCAAAATTTCAACTGGCCTTCCGCGATGGGAAGCCCTACCAGTTCCGGCCATTTTCCCGCTCTGCTCTCAAGGACGCCAAACAGATCGCCACGGTTCATACCCGGACCAAGGAGATGGCGGAAAAGGAGGTCAACGCGGTGAAAAGTCAACAGAAGAAAGGGGCGGTATTTGTGACGAAGGAAAAGGAACTGAGCAACCGACCGATTGAAGGTTCTTTTAAGTTGCCGGAGCTGGAGGCGGCGAAGAAGAAAGCGGTGGGGAAGAAAAAGGCACGGGCGAAAAAGGCCGAGCCAGCAAAAGCCAACCCGACCCGGGCCAAGAAGCAAGCAGCACGGCCCAAAGTCGGCGTCACGCGGAAGCCCCGCAAACCAAAGGCTTCAAAAACTGAAACGTTTTCGACCGGCGCGCGCCAGATCGGAGCGGGGGACGTCCAGAAAATGAAATTTCCGCTCATCTCTGTGCCGGGAGGGATCGGCGAATGGCTCGGCGGCATTGACCGGAACGGCCTGGCCATCACGATCCGCGGGGAAAAGGGCAGCGGGAAATCGCATCTGATGTACCAGTTTGCCGAGGCCTTCCAGGCGATGGGCTGGAAAGGGGCGGTGTTCACGCTGGAGGAGGGGATCGGAGCCACGACCCAGCAAAAGGTCGCTCAATACGGCCTCACCAACGTGGTCAAGCTGATCGAGGAGCCGTACCTGGAGGAGATCCGGACGGCGGCCCGGCGCAACGACTTTGTTATGATCGACAGTTGGGGCAAGACCGATGGCTCCATGAAGGACTTCGACCAGCTCCGCAAGGATTTTCCCCAAACCGTCTTCGTCGTCATCTTCCAGGAGAACCAGGCGGGCAAGGTCCGCGGGGGCAGCTCCTTCGAATACGATGCGGTCATTACCATCGAGACGGAGAAGGTCGAGGAGGACAAGAAAGTCCTTGACCGGATCGCCCTCATCACCAAATCGCGCTACGACAGCAAGCATATCTATTCCATTCAAAATCAAACCGTACTGCAATGATCACGATTCAATTGAACCAGCGGGAGGTCCTGCATTTGTGGACGACGCTGGAGGCCTCCGAGCAATATTTTTCCCGAATTCTCCGGGGCAAGCCTTCTCTGGAGGCGATGCAAACCCTGAACCATGAGGCTCGGGAGCATTTGGACAGTGCCAACCCAGATTGGCGCGCGCTCGAAGAGGAAGCCGAGGAAGAACTGGCACCGGTGGCCGATCTCATGGCCACGTTGAAGTCCGCCCCCGCGCCCGAAGTGGCAGAAACCTTTGAGCTGGCCACTGGTGTTGTCCAGGATCTTTTGGCACAGCTCGGCGACGGGACCACAGTGCAGATCTCGCCGGGCGCGGCGGATATTTTGACGGGCTTGGCAACAGGGGCCTTTCACGAGGCGGAGCTGGTGCGGAAACACGGAATGCAGCTTTTCCACGAATACGCGGCAGGCATCAAGGAGACCACCGGCGTCAACCCATTTGAGACGTATGAGGCCCACTGGGGCGACGATCCGGTCCAATTTTTTACGGAGCGCCACCAGGCGTTCTATTCCATCACCCAGAAAATTGAAATTGCCTATGAACAAGAACTTCGAGAAACTGAAGACTGGCGGCCTTGCGGGCCTGATTGCGGTTGTGAGCTTTTACGGGACGCAGATCACGAACCGGCTGGACGCGGTGCAGCTGACCCAGCAGGAGATTCACCGCGAATTGGGGCGGAACGATTTGCGGATCGAGCGGCTGGAGGCTGAGGTGGCGCGGTTGGGGGAGTAGGGGTAGCTGCGTAGCGCGATGGCCAGTGAGAGCTGGGGGGTAGGCGAAAGCCCGGAGGACAGCGTGAGCTGTGGGGCGCAAATTTTTATGCTGGGGAGCCAGGCCGTGAGGCCTGGCTCTTTTTATTGAGTTTATATTCAATTCAGATTGCTGAATGGGTGTTACCAAGGTGTAAACGGTGATTTGGAGAATACAAATCTGCAATTTCAGCGCTGAAGTGTTTAATCTTCAGAGGCCTCAATCGTCATTTGAAAGATAATTGATGGTTGCTAAAACATCTTGAACAGATACTGCTTCATCATCCCATGTTATTCCTCTGCAATCCTCAGTCAAATCCCAATCAGATATCCCATTTAAACTCAGGGCCTCTCTTAATTTAATCTCACCTTCTCTTGACATATCAGAATATAAACATCCCAGATCGAGGCGCCTTTCAGGCAATCGGATAGGATTAAGTATATTACCTCTCAATATATTGTTGCCATTTTGAGATTCGGTCATGCTGCCCATCACGTTATTGTTTTGACTGAAAAAATTTCCCCCTCCATTATTACTGTTTTGAGAATCATTCATCCTGCCCATCCCGTTATTGTTTTGACTGAAAAAATTTCCCCCTCCATTATTACTGTTTTGAGAATC
>CAWUKT010000107.1:0-20293 GCA_963923035.1 uncultured bacterium | reverse complement strand
CCTGCTCCCGGAATTGGACGTGGAAGGAATCGCTGGCAGCGGCTCCACTCCAGAACAAAGTCGCGGACGTATCGATGAGTCCTTGTACACCCAATCCATAGGCGGCGAAACAGCCGTTGCCCGAACAATCCCAATTGGTCTGTTGGAGCAGGGCCTTGTGCAGGTTCAAACGGCCACCGGTGACGGTAATATTGTTCAAGCTCGAATTGGCGTCGACGCCATCCAAAATCCACTGCTTGACCAGCAGGGCGGCGCTATCGGGATAGCTGCGGGCCAGCTGGGCGAAGTTGATGCAGGGGGCCGAGTACAACAAAGCGGCAGCGCCTGTCACGTGGGGCGTAGCCCCGGAAGTGCCGCCAAAACCGCCGTAGCCATTGCCACTGGAAGTGGTATAGGTTCCGGCGCCAAAGGCACCCAGGTCAATAGTGGTGGCTCCGTAGCCCGCCTGGTTGACCTTCTGGTCATCGTCGTTCATGTTGGTGACCGAGATGAGGTAATCACTCGGGCAAGCCGTCGGTAAATCGCCGTCGACGTCAACGTTGACATTGTTGTTGATGGTCGCGCCCATGCTCAGGACGCCATAGGCGCCCAAGGTATCATACATCGCACACCAGAGGGGTGCGTTGGCGGGCTGACCGAAGTCAATGCCCCACGATGCGTTCGTGGAGACCACAAAGGCCCCCATCTGTCCGGACGTCTGGTTGTACAACTTCCGTTGCTCCAGCGCATAGGCGTAAGACGCGATGGCATTGGATTCGGGCGTTCCGCCGCGGATGATCATCAGTTTCACGTCCCAGTTCACACCGGCGACGCCTACGCCATTGTTTCCTTTGGCTCCCACAATCCCCGCAACCGGAGTTCCGTGGCCGCCTCCGGCAAAGACATTGTCGTTGTTGTTATAGACATCCCAGCCATTGTAGTCGTCTACATAACCGTTGTTGTCGTTGTCGATTCCGTCATTGGGAATTTCAAAGCGGTTCACCCAAAGGTTATTGCCGAAATCCGAGTGGCTCCCGTCAATACCGTCGTCGATCACGCAGACCACGATGGTATCTCCGAGGGAGGTCACGCCTCCGGTAGTGATGTCCCAGGCGAGGTCCGCGTCAATGTCAGCGCCGACGGTGCCACCGCTCTGGCCAGTATTGACATACTGCCACTGGGAGCTGTAATTCGCATCGTTGGGAGTGGCGCGGTTCTCGGTTTCGTGGTTGAACTGGGCCACTTCCACGAAGGGATGGGTCCAGGCCATATCAAGCGCCGCATCCATTTCGACGGCTGTTTCCTCGAAATGGATGTGGTAAATGTTCATGTGGCGGGACAACAAGCGCAGTGAACGGGCTTTGGTCGCCGGACCAAAGGATTCATTCAGGTAATTGGCAACCTCTTCCCCATTGTGTCCCGGTACCATTCGGACCAGTAGATCACCCGGGACTACTGCTACTTCCTGGGCCTGGAGCGAGGTTGCCCAGGTCAGGAGCAGAAGGAGAATTGTGGGAAGAGTAAAATTTTTCATACGCTTGCAAGAATCTCGGACTCGAAACCCTAAATGGATTTCCTACCCTTGTAACACATTATTATTGCCATCCCCCAAACCCAGCGAATCTTTTTTTAAGATTTTTGAAACACACCCTTTCGAATCTTCCGCAATGCAATTCCAATCTGGTTCTCGACGGTCTTGGTAGAGATGTCGAGGATCGCAGCAATTTCCTTGTGGCTGAGTCCTTCCAAACGGCTCATCACGAAAATTTCCTTGCAATTGGGGGGAAGTTTGTCCATTTCCCGGTACACCTGAGCCAGTTTTTGCCTTTTTCCCTCCTCTATTTCTCCCTCATTCTCCTCCGCCAACATCACCATCCGCTCATCCAGTGATACCGTATCCAGCCGGTTGCGATTGATGCGGTTCAGGGCCTGGTTGCGCACCGCCCGGAACAAATACGCCTTCAATTGTTCACCGAATTCAAGTTCGTCGCGCTTCTGCCAAATTTTCACGAAGACTTCCTGCACCACTTCCAGGGCATCCTCCCGCGAATACAGCATGGTACTCGCATACCTGACCAGCATCGGCTGAAATTGCCGAAACATTTTTTCAAATGTCTGACGGGTGTTTTTGCTTGAACTCATGGAAATAGGATGTAAAAGAAAGGGAAAGCCATGAAAAAGACAATATTTATCCGATCAAATGCTAGCCTAAAGGTCGCAGCCAATAAAAATGGACTTCCAAAGCGACAATAGTCGAGATTTTCTCGCTGTTCCATCCGCATTTCAGGGGACGATGGCCTTTCCCAAAGGCCCGTTTCTGCTCATTGGGTTCAGGCAATTGGGTTTTTCTCCACGGAGGTGATTTTGGCTTCCCACACCTTGCTGAAAAGAATGGAAGCCATCCTCTTTTTCATTCAATCTGCTCTCCGTGTTGGCTCAGGTCCAATCCGACCTGCTCCTGGTCCTCCCGCACCCGCATGGTCAGGAGGGCATCCACCAGCATGTACAGCAAATAGCTCCCGGCGAAGCAGAAGACGGCGGTGATGGCCAGGGCGAGGAGGTGGTAGAGAAATGTCGTCGCTTCTCCGTAAATCAATCCCACCCCGGAAGCAAAAACAGCCGTGAGCAGCATCCCCACGATTCCACCGATGCCGTGGCTGGGAAATACGTCCAGGGTATCGTCCACGCTGGATTTGTTCTTCACCGTGATGGCCCAATTGGAGATGATGGCCGCGATGAAGCCAATGAACATGGACTGCCCGATGTTGACGAAGCCAGCGGCCGGGGTAATGGCCACCAATCCGACTACAGCTCCAATGCACGCCCCCACCGCGGACATCTTGCGGCCCAGCATCCGTTCGTAGAAGACCCACGAGACCATGGCCGTGGCCGAGGCGATATTGGTATTGGCGAAGGCAATGACCGCGTCGGAATTGGCACCCAAGGCCGATCCCGCGTTGAATCCGAACCATCCGAACCACAAAAGGCCGGTTCCAAGGATGACATAGGGCACATTCGCCGGATTGTGGACCAGGGATTTCCTTTTTCCCAGAAATACCGCCCCCGCCAAAGCAGCAAACCCGGCCGACATGTGGACCACAGTTCCGCCGGCAAAGTCCAGTACGCCCCAATTCCGGAAGAGGCCGTCCGGGTGCCAGGTCATGTGGGCGAGCGGGCTGTAAATGAAAATGCTGAACAGGACCATGAAAAAGATATAGCTGCGGAAGCGGACCCGCCCGGCAAAGCTCCCCGTGATCAGAGCGGGGGTGATGATGGCAAATTTCAGTTGGAAGAGGGCGAACAATAGGAAAGGAATGCTGGAGGCAAAAGCTGGATTCGGCTCCGAACCGACGTGGTTGAAAGCGAAATAGGTCATCGGATTGCCGATGATGCCGCCGATGCTGTCTCCAAATGCCAGGCTGAATCCCACCACAACCCACAAGACGCTGATGACGCCGAGAGCGATGAAACTCTGAAGCATTGTGGAAATAATGTTCTTTTTGTCGACCATTCCCCCGTAGAAGAAGGACAATCCCGGGGTCATCAACAGGACAAATGCGCTTGCCACCAACATCCAGGCCGTATCTCCGGAATCAATTGCTGAGGTCAATTCTTCGTACTGATCGGCCGCGAAGGCTCCCAAAACAACAAGGATCGCCAGGACGATGAAATTTAATTTCTTACCCATGGTTGAAATGAAAATTAAATTCGTCTCAGCTACTCTCCAATCAAGGACACTCGGTGGTCTACCAAGTGGAATGATGCCGCAGTTTAGGGGTTTTTTGCTTTAGTTTTTCCACTTCTTTTTTCACATCCGCCCCCGAGACTGCTGACTAGGGGTGCCAACAAAACATTCCCCCTCGGATTTTGACCGGGAAAAGTAGCAAAGTTGGCCCCCAGCCTTTAAATTCATTCTCCGATTCATCAATTCGACCGCCATGAAACGTATCTTCTTCTTTGTTGCCCTCTTTCTTCTCCAATTGTCCTTGTTTTCCCAATCTCCCCAACGCCTCAATTACCAGGCGGTGGTGCGGGACAATGCAGGGGTAGCCGTTGCCAGTCAACTGGTTTCGCTGCGCATGACCATTCTGGAAGGCAGCACCTCCGGCAATGCCGTTTACATCGAAACCCATAGCGTGACCACCAATCAGTTGGGCCTCGTCACCCTTCCGGTTGGCGGCGGCAACGTGGTCACCGGCACCTTTTCCACCATTGATTGGGCCAGCAATACACACTTCATGCAGATCGAAATCGACCTCAGCGGGGCCAGCAACTACGCCCTGATGGGGACCAGCCAGCTCCTTTCGGTACCCTACGCCCTCCACGCCAATACCGTCAGCAATGACCAGGTCGACGATGCCGACGCCGATCCCGCCAACGAGCTTCAGACTCTTAGCAAGAATGGCGCGACCATTTCCCTCAGCAATAACGGCGGGTCGGTGACAGATGAAGTGGACGACGCGGACGCCGATCCGGCCAATGAATTGCAGAGCCTGAGCCTCAACGGCCTCGACCTCAGCCTCAGCAATGGCAATACTGTCACGCTCCCTTCCGGCGGAGGCAATACCCTCGACGAAGCCTACGACGAGGGCGGCCCCGGCATCGGCCGGGTCATCACCGCGGACGCGGGCGCCGTGCAGATCACCACTGCCACTCCCAACAGCATCGCGCTGGACGTGGACCAGGCCAGCACCGGGGTGGCCATTGCCGCCGAGAACAGCAATCCGGCGACGGCATTTTCCGCGATCCAGGGCATCACCAATTCCAATTCGACGGCTGCCTCAGCGGTCGTGGGCAACAGCGATGGGGCCGCCTGGGGGGTCTCGGGCCAGATCAGCGCCACCGCGACGGCCCAGGCGGGTGTCTACGGCAGCAACCTGCGCACCAACGGCGGGCATGGCGTTCGGGGAGTCGGCTTCAACGGAGTGGTGGGCGAAACGAATCAACGCGGCGGCTTCGCCGTTTTTGGGGAGAACTTTGATGTGAATGGAACGGGCAATGGCGTCGGGGTCGCCGGAACGGGATATTGGGGCGTGGTCGGAGAAGACCGCTACCTGGGCACCCTGGTGGGCGCGTACGGCGTTTTCTCCAACGGCACCCTGGGCGCTTCGGGGACCAAAACCTTCCAAATTGACCATCCCCTCGACCCGGAAAACAAGTTTTTGCGGCACTTTTCGGTCGAATCCAACGAAGTCCTGAACCTGTACCGGGGCACCGCCACTTTCGACGCCCAGGGACGGGCGGTGGTGGAATTGCCAGATTATTTTGAGGCGATCAACCACAGGGTCACGTACCAGTTGACTCCGGTCGGGGCCTATATGCCGCTGTTCATTGCGGAAAAAGTCAAGGACGGAATGTTTGTAATTGGGGGCGGAATGGCCGGAAAGGAGGTGTCCTGGACGGTGACTGCGGAGCGGAACGATCCCTATTTGCAGGCGTATCCGGACCAGAAGCAGGTTGAACTGGCGAAGCGACCGGGCCAGCAGGGCCGGTACCTGATGCCCGAACTCTATGGAGGTGAGCGCAGTACTGGTTTGCTCACGTCTCCCGGCAGCACCTATTCTCAACCTGTTTTGGAAATTCGATCCACCGAATCTCCCCGCCAATAACTGTTTTTCCGAACCCCTTCATTCCTCCCATTCTCTTTTAAATCCAGTTCTGATCGCGGCCATATTTATTCAATCTTGGAAATGTCCGAATTTCGAAAAAGTTTGAGCCAGCAAGCGACAATCAACTAAATGGCAAGGATTTCCATCCAAAAAGTCGTAGATTGAATCCCATTGCTGTACTCTACTTGATTAATGAATTGCTATGAACCCTTTGAACCCTCGTAAATTTTGGAGGATCCTGGCTTTGTTGATGATCCCCGGTTGGGGTCTCAGCCAACAGTTCGTCAACTCTGATCTGAACGGCACTGTGGCCATCAGTTCATCTCCTCTGAATTGGCAGGCGGTCCCCATGACCGACCCCAATTGCAATGCTACCCAAACGCTCTACGCTTCCCCCGACGTGACTTCCCTGACCGGCCCCAACTCTGGCTCCGGCATCAATGGCAATCCCTATTCCGGTACTACATTTGTGACAGGTTTGGAGATGACCCAAACGGGTTCCTACTGGCACGAAGGCATCCAGCAAACGATTTCGGGCTTCACCATCGGTCAGGTCTACAATATTCGTTTCTACCAAACGGTCGTCAAGCAGCAAAATGCGACCGATCAGAGTGGAAGCTGGATGGTGATTCGGGACAATACCGTTCTGTCCATTTCCGCGCCTTCCTTCAGTTCCCTCGTCTACAACAGCAACTCCCTTTCCTGGGCCCAACGCAACGTTTCGTTCACCGCAACGTCGTTTTCCCATACCTTCAAATTCCTCCCGGCCGACGACGATGCCAACCATGCAGCCTCCAACCAGGCGGTACGGATGGGTATCGACCAGATTAGCCTGACCACTACGGCCGTCCTTCCCTGGACCGCCGAGCTCAGCCTGTCCCGCAATGACGACGCAGTCCAATTGGATTGGGACATGCCCTCCGCCGACCAGGCTGCCTCCTTCGACATTCAGCGGTCGGTAGACGGCTTCCAATTCGAGCATGTGGGCACCGTTGATGCCGATTATATCGGCGGCTACCAGTCATTTGACTACTACCCCTACGACGACGTGTCCTTCTACCGCCTCGCCCAGCGCGGCAACGACGGCTCCGTCCGCTTCAGCAACGTCGAATCCATCAACATGGCACTGCCGCTGACGGGCCACATGGCCGGACGGCGAGTGTTTATCCGGGGTGCCCAGCCCGGCCCCTGCTCGGTCCAATTGATTGACCTCCAAGGACGGGTAATCTACCGCAATGACCAAGTCGTGGGAGAAGTGGAGACGACGCCAGTGGCGACTGGGGTGTACGTCCTGCGGATTGTCCAGGGCGAACAGGTCTTCCAGGAGAAATTCTACATTGAATAAGGGAGTTATTCCCGAAAGATATGCGTGGCCCCGTCTTTGGCGGGGCCATTTGCTTTTTTAGGAGTCGATCAATTCGTTCAGGTACTCGGGGGCGAGGAGTAAATGGGAACCGTACCAGCTGAACATTTCGCCGTTGACGAGGTCGAAGCGGGCCTCGGGAAAATACGCGCGCAGTTCTTCGATGTGCTTTTCTTCGAAGGGAAAGGGTTCGGTGGAAAGGAAAACGCGATCGGGCCGGATCTCAGCCAATTGTTCCGGGCTCAGCTCCGGATAGCGGGGAGTCGTGATGGCATTGTCCCAGCCGCAACGCAGCATGATTTCGTGGATGAAGGTTCCGGGTCCGACCACCATCCAAGGTTTCCGCCAAATGAAATACAGGCAGGTTTCCTGGGATTCCCGCACTTTTACGGTCGCCATGGCTCTTTCCACCCGCCGCGCCAATTCTACTCCTTCTGACGTCCGCCCCGTTATTTCTCCCAGGTCCCGAATCATCTGCAAACACGTCCCTTCATCCTTCACATCGGTCACATAGACTGGAAACTCCTTTTCCAGGGCCTCCACCATCTCCTGGGTATTTTCTTCTTTCTCCGCCACAATCAGGTCGGGCTGAATGGCTTTGATCCGTTCCATTTTTACCCGCTTCGTCCCGCCCACTTTCGTGATCCCTTCGACCGCCTCGGCTGGATGGATGCAAAAATGGGTCCGACCGGCGAGACGGTGCTGCAAGCCCAGGTCAATCAAGGTCCGGGTTTGGGAGGGGCAAAGGGAAATGATCCGTTGGGGAGTGGGTCGGATTGTCACCTTTCGGCCCAGGTGATCGGTAAATTCTCGCGGCTCCATATGTCAAATGAACTGTCGGGGGGCGGTTTTGTCAAATAAAAATCCATTTCTGGAAGACAAAGGCCATTCTCCATTCCCCGAATCCCGCCCACTTGAATCCCGGCATTGTCCACTTGACCAGCCAAATTGTTCATTTCCCCCTAAAATCCACGCTTCCTCTGTCTGAGATTCCTCATTTTTAAGCATGCCCCTCGTTGAAGGCAGGCAGATTTTAAGATTTTTCAACATAGGTAAGTAAGAGGGCCAGGGCAACGACCATCCATTCATTTGGGTGGTCCGGGTGATACAGGGTTCCCACAGACTCCGTGCAGCCTCCCTGGCCCCTTTTTTTATCTCCTCTCCCACCAAAACTCCCCCTGAAGTAGATACTGAGCAATAAAAAAGGGCCTCCGTTGAGGGAAGCCCTGGATCATTTTTATATCAAAAGACTCAGTCCATCACGCTGAAGCGCTTCACGGCCCGGTCATTCGCGGTGCGTACTTCCATCAGGTAAGAACCCGCCGGAAGCTGGTTCAGGTCGATGGCCACCCGATCGGTCCGGAGGGTACCGAGATCGATGCTCTGGAGCTTGGCCCCGTGCAGGTTGTAGATGTTCAGGGTCACCTCCTCGTCGGACACGAGGTCCAATGCGACATAGACCTCATCGGTCGCGGGATTGGGATAGAGCTGAACGCCCTGCGCCAATTCAGATTCGATGCTGACCGCACCGACGGTAACGGTCGTACAGGTCGAATCGGTGCCACAGGCATCCGTGGCCGAGAGGCAGATGGTATAGGTGCCGGGATTGGGGTAGACGTAGGTGGGCGAAGCGGTAGTTGAGGACGCTCCGTCACCGAAATCCCAGAGGTAGCTGAGGGTTCCCCCCGTTGAGTTGTTGGTGAGGATGATTTCATTGCCGGATCCGGGGACCGCCGTGAAGGAAGCCACGGGCGGTACCCCTTCGCTCATGGTCTTGGAGGTATCAGAAACGCAGGTTCCCGACCATTGGAAGATGGTATCGATGAGGGAAACGGTATAGCTCATTCCACCCGTCGTGTAGGTATGCAGGCCGTTGATGGAGTTGGACGGAGCCGTGCCATCGCCGTAGTCCCAGGTGTACTGGTCCTCCGCCACGTTCAGGGCAGCGGCAACGCTGTACATCTTGTTGTTGACGACGGGCGTGGTGCCATTGTTGAAGGTGACGGCGGAATTGACTTCGTAGCAGTCTACGCTGTTGATCGTTGCGGCCACATCGTACTGGACGAAAGGCTCGATCAGCCAGTCGGCGTCGAATGCGCCGCCGCCGATGAGGACCTGGTAGCCATAGGCCCACTGGCCTACGTTGACGAGGCCGGCCCACTCCATGTCGCCGTCGCCGGCGGTGAAGTCGTTGGTGTAGACCACCAAGCGGTCAGCGGTCGGATTTTCGATCGCGATGACATATGGCTGGCTGACGGCCAACGGCGCAGCGAAGTTGACGGTGCGCAGCACGTCGCCGAGGGTACCGCCACCGAAGGTCGTGTCGACGGTTGTGGTCGTGGACAACAGGGGCGCGCCCGTCGGAAGGGAATCCGCGCCGGCGGCGTAGACGTTGACATTCACGGTCAATACCGGAGCGTCCAGGGACAGCGCGAAGAATTGAAATCCAGTGATGGAAATCGGTCCGGGACAGTCATAGTACTGCGCGGCGGCAAGGGTCGAACTGTTGAATACCAGCAGGTTTTCAATCGCCGAGGCCTTGAAGAGGGAGTACTGAAGCGTGTCCTCGTTGCAGGTGGTGACGCCCCGAAGGTCATTGGAACGCTCCAACCCGGGAATACGATGGTCGCCTTGAGCGACATTGTATTGGGAAGCGGTCTGGAGATTTTGAGCATTTACGGTCAGTCCCGTCAGGACCAACGCTAAGAGCAGTAGAAGTGTAGATTTTTTTCTCATACAAATTCAAATAGGCAGGAAAAGGTAGCGAAGAATGAGAACCTTTCTCCCTGGATCAAGTGGTCGAAAAATATCCGGCCCAAAGGGAATTTCCAAAATTTACTCCCATTGAGGAAAGGAAAACCGACAATTTCTTACCAGCCCAAGGCAACTTAACTGCTCCGGCGGGCCAGCAAGGCTTCCACTTCGGAAAGAGACGTTCCCCGGTCGCTCAGCAAAACCAACAAGTGATAAACCAAGTCTGCCGCCTCATTCATAAAGAGTTCATCGTTGTCATCCTTTGCTTCAATTACCAGTTCCACAGCCTCTTCCCCTACTTTTTGAGCGATTTTATTTACTCCTTTTGCAAAGAGCCTGGCGGTATAGGAAGATTCAGGATCGGCCCCCTTCCGACCTTCAATCGTGTCTTGCAGTCGGTTCAGGAAGCCCTTGTCGTCCTTCTCCCCGAAGCAAGTTGCCGTGCCGGTATGGCAAACCGGTCCCACCGGAACCGCCCGCACCAACAAGGTGTCGCCATCGCAATCCACCTGCACCGATTTGAATTCCATGAAATTGCCCGACGTCTCTCCCTTGGTCCACAAGCGATTCTTCGAGCGGCTGAAAAACGTCACCTTTCCGGTTTCCTGGGTCTTCGCCAGCGCCTCCGCATTCATGTACCCCAGCATCAGGACCTGGAGGTCGCGGTCGTCCTGGATGATGGCGGGGACCAGACCGCCCCCTTTTTCAAAATCAATGTTCATCGGATGGGGATGTTTTGTGCTTTCAAATAAGATTTGAGTTCGGGGATGGGAACTTCCCCGAAGTGGAAAATACTGGCGGCGAGGGCGGCATCGGCCTTCCCTGCGGTGAAAACTTCTTCAAAATGGGGCGCATTTCCTGCTCCTCCACTCGCGATGATGGGAATGGAGAGGGTTTCGGAAAAAAGCCGGGTCAATTCCACCGCAAATCCGCCCTTGGTCCCATCGTGGGCCATTGAGGTCAGGAGAATCTCCCCTGCTCCCCGCTGCTCAGCTTCCCGGGCCCAGGCCAATGCTTCGTGCTCGGTGGCGGTCCGCCCGCCCCGCACAAAAACCCGCCAAGTGCCGTCCACCCAACCGGCATCCACGGCCACCACTACGCATTGGCTCCCAAATTCGCGGGCCAATTCGTCGATGAGTTCCGGCCGCCGCACCGCGGCGGAATTGATGCTGACCTTGTCCGCCCCCGCCCGCAACAGTCGGGACACATCGGCCACGGTCGAAATGCCGCCTCCGACCGTGAACGGGATGTCGACCTCACGGGCCACCCGGGCCACGAGGTCCTGCATCGCCTGGCGGCCTTCCACGGTCGCGGTGATGTCGAGGAAGACGAGTTCGTCGGCTCCGGCGCGGGCGTAGGCCCGGGCCAGCTCTACCGGATCCCCTGCGTCACGCAGGGACACAAAGTTCACGCCTTTCACCGTCCGTCCATCCTTGATGTCCAGACAAGGAATGATTCGCTTTTTCAGCATCGCGCCTTGAGTTCCTCCAAAGTTATTTTGCCTTCGTAAATCGCTTTTCCGACCACCACCCCGTACATCCCCATTTCATTCAGCCGGTCCAGATCAGCTGCATTGGACACACCGCCGCTGGCAATCAGGTTGAGTTGAGGGAAACGGATCATGAGCTGGGAATAGAGGGAAAAATCGGGGCCGCTCAACATGCCGTCCCGCTCGATGGCGGTACACAAAACTGTGGAAATGCCCCGCTGCTCCCACGCCGCAATGAATTCCACGAGGTCCAACTCGGTTTTCTCCAACCATCCTCCCACCGCAATCTTCCCCTGCTTGGCATCCGCCCCCAAAATGAATTTTTCCGCCCCAAACTCCTTCAACCAAGCCTCCAACACCTCCGGCTGACGAGCGGCAATGCTTCCCACCGTCACCTGCTGGGCTCCCGCTTCAAAACTGCGGGCCACATCTTCCTTTTTCCGCAACCCTCCCCCAAAATCCACTTCCAGATCCGTTGTCTCGCAAATTTGACGCAGGACTTCCAGGTTCTGAGGGCTTCCCGCTTTCGCGCCATCGAGGTCCACCAGGTGCAAGGCGGGCAATCCAGTCCCCTCAAAATCACGGGCCATTTGCAAGGGATCTCCGTAAACGGTCTTTGCGGCATAATCTCCCTGCCGGAGTCGGACGCATTGGCCTTCGCTGAGGTCAATGGCCGGAATGATTTTCAAGCTCATAGGTCCAGGAAATTTTGGATGAGACGGGCGCCGACCGGGCCGGATTTCTCCGGGTGAAACTGGACGGCGAGGAAATTGTCGCGCTCCATGGCCGCGGAAAAAGGCACGCTGTAATCGGCCTGGGCGGTGGTGTGCGGGCCGGTTTCGGCGTAGTAGGAATGGACGAAGTACAAATCGTCCTGCGGGCTGATGCCCGCAAACAAACGGCCTCCGACGGTCACACAATTGTTCCAGCCCATGTGGGGCACCTTGTCGGTGGGCGGGAATCGCCGCACTTCCACCGGGAAAATGCCCAGCCCCGGCGTATCGCTCTCTTCGGAGCGCTCGCAGAGCAATTGGAGGCCGACGCAGACGGCCAGGACCGGCTGGGTCAGGGTCGGAATGAGTTGGTCGAGGCCCTTGGCATCGAGGTTGGCGCGGGCTGCCCCAGCTTCCCCGACTCCGGGGAAGATGACCTTGTCGGCCTGCCTAATCACCTTGTGGTCGTCCGTGAGGAGTGTTTCGACGCCCAATCGGGCGAAGGCATTCTGGACGGAGCGGACATTTCCAGCCTCATAATTCAGGATCGCGATCATGCGAGGCTTCCTTTCGTACTGGGAACGGTCCCATCCCCGGTTTGTGCGATGCCCATGCGGATGGCCCGGGCCACCGCCTTGAAAATCGATTCGATCTTGTGGTGTTCATTTTCCCCCTCCGCCAGCACATGAAGGTTACAGGCCGCATTGTCAGAAAATGATTTGAAAAAGTGCTTGAACATCTCCGTGGGCATGTCGCCGACCTTTTCCCGTTTGAATTCCGCTTCCCACTCCAACCACGGCCGCCCGCCAAAGTCAATTCCTACCTGGGCCCGGCAATCGTCCATCGGCAGGAAGAATCCGTAGCGCTGCACGCCCTTTCGACTGCCCAGCGCCTTGCGAAAGGCCGTGCCCAAGGCCAGGGCGGTATCCTCAATGGTGTGGTGTTCGTCCACTTCCAAATCTCCTTTGACCTGGATCCGCAAATCTGTCCCTCCGTGGCGGGCGATTTGGTCGAGCATGTGGTCAAAAAACTTCAATCCGGTCGAAATTTCCGCTTTTCCCTTTCCATCCAGATTCAATTCCACCTCAATCTCGGTCTCTTTGGTTTTACGCGTCACCTTCGCCAAACGGGGCTGGCCCTTCAGGAAGGAGTAGATTTCCTCCCAGTCCAAGGTCGACAAGGCCGCCTCTTCGTAGGCCTCATCGGCGATGAAAATTGCCTGGGCGCCCAGGTTCTTCGCCAATTGAACATCGCTTTTACGGTCGCCGAGCACATAAGAATTCGCGAGGTCAAAATCGCCCTTGATATAGTGGGTCAGGAGCGCAGTTCCGGGCTTGCGGGTAGGTGCATTCTCGTGGGGAAAGGTCCGGTCAATGCAAATCTCATCGAATACCACGCCTTCATCTTCCATGGTTTGGAGAATGAAGTTGTGGACCGGCCAGAACGTATCCTCGGGAAAAGAATCGGTGCCCAAGCCATCCTGATTGGTGATCATGACGAACTCAAAATCCAATTCTTCGCGGATTTTGCGTAGGTAGGTCAGGGCTCCGGGCAGAAAGCGGAGTTTGGCAAAACTGTCAATTTGTTCGTCCTCCGGCTCACGGATGATCGTGCCATCCCGGTCAATGAACAGTACTTTTTTCATGGCTTAGTGAATGGAAATATCGGGCAATAGTAAAAGTTCAAGGCAACGGAGGAGGCGTTGATTTTCGAAGGGCGTTCCCACGGTGATGCGGAGGCAATCCTTGACCTGACGGGTCCGGTCCCGGATAATAATGCCTTGGTTGCGCAGGGCAATGAAGACTTTTTTCGCCTCCGCAAACTCCACCAACAAGAAATTCGCATCGGATGGATACACCTTGTTCACCCCTTCCAATCCCAACAGCGACTCGATCAGTCTTCCCCGCTCCTGGATGATTTCACGCACCATTTCTCCCATCTCTCCATCGTTCTTCAATCCCTCCAAAGCGAGTTCCTGGGTCACCTGATTCACATTGTAAGGGGGCTTGATTCGGGTCAACAAACCAATGATCTCCGGGCTGGCCAGGGCCATTCCCAATCGCAGCCCCGCCATGCCCCACGCTTTGCTGAATGTCCTCAGGACCACCAGATTGGGAAAATCACTCAATAGCTCCACCACACTCCCGGCCGGGGCAAAGTCCACGTAGGCTTCGTCCACCACCACAATTCCCGGGAAGCGCGTCAACACCTCCCGGACATCGTTGATGTTCAGCAAGTTTCCGGTTGGATTGTTGGGGGAGCAGAGGAAAATGATTTTGTGGGCGGGAGAAGAAAAATAGCGTTCCAATTGGGGCATGTCCAACTGGAAAGTCGCCGTCAGGGGCACCTTGTCGATGGCGATATCGTTGATCCCGGCTGAAACGGTGTACATGCCGTAGGTGGGCGGGCAGGACAAAATTCGGTTCTGGCCGGGCTCGCAAAAGACCCGGAACAGCAAGTCGATGGCTTCGTCGCTGCCGTTGCCGAGGAAAATGGAAGCCGGAGAAAGGTACAGCCGCTCCGCAATGACGGCCTTCAGGGCCCGCTGGTGCGGGTCGGGATAGCGGTTGTAACCCGTCGGAAACGGATTCTCATTCGCGTCCAGGAAGATTTCCGCCTCGCCCTCGAACTCATCGCGGGCGGAGCTGTACGGCTTGAGCCGAAGCACATTCGGACGTACCAGCGCTTCTAAATCAAATTCTTTCATGGCTTCAGGGATTCAAGACGCACAGTCACGGCATTTTTGTGGGCCTGGAGCAATTCGGCGGCGGCCATAACTTCAATCGAGGGACCCAGGTCCTGGATGCCTTCCCGGCTGATCTCCTGGAAGGTGATCTTCTTCACGAAGCTGTCCAGCGAGACCCCGGAGAAGTTCCGGGCAAAGCCATTGGTCGGCAGGGTGTGGTTGGTTCCGCTGGCGTAATCGCCCGCGCTTTCGGGGGTATAGTGTCCAAGGAACACCGACCCGGCGTTGGTGATCTGCTCCCCCATCGCGAGGGGATCGGCCACCGCCAAAATGAGGTGCTCAGGCGCGTACAGGTTGCTGAAGGCCACGGCTTCCGCCGCATCCCGCAAGAGGACGGCCCGGCTGTGGCCCAGGGCAGCCTCGGCGATTTCTTTCCGGGGCAGGGCCGCCAATTGGCGGTCCAACTCGGCCGGAAGCGCTGCCAACAGCGCTTTGTCGTCGGTCACCAAAACCACCTGGCTGTCGGTACCGTGCTCAGCCTGCGACAAGAGGTCGGCCACGACGAACTCCACCTGGGCCGATTCATCGGCGATGACCAGTAATTCGCTGGGGCCAGCGGGCAGGTCCATGGCCACGCCCGCCCGTTGGGCGAGGATTTTGGCTTGGGTGACGTACTGGTTGCCGGGGCCAAATATCTTGTCGACGGCAGGGACCGATTCGGTCCCGTAGGTCATGGCGGCGATGGCCTGGGCGCCGCCCGCCGCGTAGATCTTGTCCACGCCGAGCAAATCGGCGGTGAAACAGATGGCGGGGTGGATTTCCCCGGCTTTGTTGGGAGGGGTGGTGATGACGAGGGTGGATGCGCCGGCGATGCGGGCGGGGACGGCCAGCATGAGTAAGGTGGAAAACAGCGGCGCGGTCCCGCCCGGGATGTACAGCCCGACCCGTTCGATGGGCAGGCTCTTGCGCCAGCAGGTGACGCCAGGGGAGGTTTCGATCTTTTGGATGGGCTCCCACTGGCTGCGGTGGAAGGCCTCGATGTTGTTGCGGGCGCGTTGGATGGCGGCTTTGAGGTCGGGATCGACCTGGGCGGCGGCGGCCCGGATCCGGGCCTGGTCCCAGATGACCTCCCCGGCCTCGGGGTGATCAAATTTTCGCGTCAATTCAAGCAGGGCAGCATCTCCTCCGTCCCGTACTTTTTCCATGATCCCCAGCACCAGGTTTTCGAGGTCCCGGGCTTCCATAACCGGCCGTTCACAGATTTCGGCCCACGATGCTTTCGCAGGATAATTGATCGTCTTCATAACACCATTTTTTCGATGGGTACCACCAGAATGCCTTCTGCTCCCAATTTTTTCAATTCATCAATGACTTCCCAAAATTCATCTTCGGGCACCACACTGTGCAAGGAACTCCAACCGGAATCCGCGAGCGGGAGGACCGTCGGGCTTTTCATACCGGGGATGAGTTGAGAGATTTCGGCCACTTTATCATTGGGAACATTCAAGAGAATGTATTTGTTCTTGCGGGCTTTTTGCACTGATTTGATGCGGAACAAGAGCCGGTCCAGAATGGTTTGTTTTTCACCGGAAAGGGCTTCATTCACCATCAAAACTGCCTGCGACTTCATCACCACTTCGACTTCTTTCAAGCCATTCGACAACAGGGTGCTCCCACTGCTCACAATGTCACAGACGCCTTCCGCCAAGCCAATCCCCGGCGCAATTTCCACTGAACCACTGATTTCTTCGATTTCTGCATTCACGCCATTCGCCTCCAAATAACCCTGCAGGATTTTGGGATAACTCGTCGCGATTTTTTTCCCTTCGAAAAACCCTACTCCCTCATAATCCAGCTCCCGACGGACGGCGAGTGACAGGCGGCACTTGGAAAAGCCCAGTTGCTCCACCACGAGGTCCATGTTCCCCTTTTCCATGAGTACATTTTCCCCGACAATTCCCACATCTGCGACGCCTTCTTCCACATACTTCGGAATGTCATCGTCCCGGAGGTAAAGGACTTCAATGGGGAAATTGCTGGCGCGGGCAAAGAGCTTTCCCGACCCTTTGCTGACCGAGATGCCACAGTCCCGGAGCAGGCCAATCGACTTGTCGAAGAGTCGGCCTTTTTTCTGAATGGCGATGCGTAATACTTCGTTCATGATCTTTTGCACTCTTGATAAACAGAAAAAGCCCGCCAGTGTGGCGGGCCTTGTCAGATTTTATATATTTTTTACAACAAGATCACCATTCACCAGCGCGTTTGCGTAGCGTAGAAATGATGGTGATGATGGTTGTTGATGTACATGTTCTTGATTACGGTACAAAAGTAGCGGAATTCAGTTCCCAGCCAAATAATATTTATTTTTTTGACCTAAAAGGGCAAGCCCCCGAAACAATCGTTTGGGGGGCTTGCCGTCAAAATTCGGGGTTGGATCCGCTTAGCGAATGACCGTGAAGCGCTTGACTGCACGACGGTCGCCCGCCTGAATCTCAAGCATATAAGCACCTTCAGCAAGGTCCTCAATCTGGAGCTGAATCCGCTCCTGGCTCACGAAGTCGTAACGAACTTCCTGCATGAATGCACCGAGGCTGTTGTAGACCTTGAGGGTCATGTATTGGCTTTGGTCCAATTCGACTTCAACATTCAGAATGCTGCTGGCCGGATTCGGGAAGACGTTGGCCTGGAAGCTCAGGGGATCGGTGATGTTGACCAGGGTATCTACTCCGAGGACAGAGCAGGAAGAATCGGTACCACAGGCATCGGTCACCGTCAGACAGACGGTGTAATTACCGGGAGCAGCATAGGTATAGACCGGATTCTGCATGGTCGAGGTATTGCCATCCCCGAAGTCCCACAGCCAGTTCGTAATGCCACCCTGCTGGCTGGTAGAAGCATCCGTGAAGGTCACCTGCAAACCAAGGTCGTTCGAAGAGAAAGCCGGCGTGGGCAGCGCACACGGAGCCACGGTGATCATGTCACAAAAGGTATCGTCACAGGTACCGTTGGAGACCGTCAGGCAAACCGTATAGGTACCGGCAGCACCATAGGTATGGACCGGGTTTTCCAGCGTAGAGGTGTTTCCATCGCCAAAGTCCCATGCGAAGCTGGACGGAGCGCCCGAGCTGGCATTGGTGAAGGTGACCACCAGGTTGTTGGCGGAGGAGGAGAAGGAAGAAGAGGGACCGGGGTTCAGGATGATGGAGGTATCCGCGGCACAAACCGTACGCCATCCAAAGATGGTATCGGTCAGGGTCACCGTGAAGGGACCGGTGCTTCCGTAGGCATAGGTGGTATCCACCACATTTACTTCGGGGCTACCATCGCCAAAGTTCCAGGTATAGCTCAGTCCGGGATCCCCAACGAATGCGGCAATGTTGTACATCCGGTTGCCGAGGATGGGCGAAGAATTGTTGGTGAAGGTAATCTGCGGGCTCGGCGGGGCGAGGCAGTTGGGGGAAGCCGTGAAATCGGCGTCCAGTTCGTAGGAAGCGTGGGGGTAGATCAACCAGTCCGCGTCAAAAGGAACACCACCAACATTGACGCCGGAGCCCGGCGTCCAGGTGGCACCGAAACGGATCGAGGAAAGGTCTTCACCCTGTCCATCCGGAGGAACAGCGGCATAGCTGTTGCAAACGATGGGCGTATTGAAGGCCGAAGTGTTTTCAATGACCACTACGTAGGGAGCATTGACGGTGATCGCGGTGGGGAAACCAACGGAGCGGGTCAATACAGCGAGGGCACCACCACCAAAGGAGCTGTCCAAAGCGAACGTGGTGCTCACGAGGGGACCTCCGGTCGGGAGGGAGTCGGTGCCAGCGGCATAGACCTGGCAGGTGACGTTGGTGACGGGGAGGGAGTCGGACCAACCGACAAAGTCAAATCCGGAAATAGTGATCGGCTGCGGGCAATCGAAGTATTGACCGACGGCTCCGATACCACCGGAAACGTTGATGGCCTGGAGACCCGAGGCTTTGCCGAGGGTGTATTCTACGGTATCAGGCCCACAAGAAGTCGTGGGAGGAGGCGTACCGCCAACGGTAATGGTGGCACAGGTCGAGTCGCCACACGTGGCGGTGGAAGAAACGACGGTCAGACAGACGGTATAGGTACCCGCAGCAGCATAGGTATGCGTCGGGTTGGCACCACCGGCATTGTTGCCATCGCCAAAGTCCCAGAGGTAGACAGCGGGGCTACCCGTAGAGGCATCCGTGAAGGAAACGGTGAGGCCGGAGGCACTGCTCGTGAAAGCAGCCGTGGGTTGCGGGGCCAGGGTAAAGGAAGTATCGTGGGTACAGTTGGAACGCCAGCCAAAGAGGGTATCGGTCAAGGTGGCCGAGTAAACTCCCGGGGTCGTGTAGACGTGGAAGGTGTCCACTGCATTCACGACGGGGCTGCCATCACCAAAGTTCCAGGTATAAGAAAGGGATGGTTGACCGAGGAAAGCTCCAAGGGAGTACATTCGGTTGTTCAGGATTGGGGAAGACGCATTGGTAAAGGTGGCGGTGGTATTCGCACCGGGGAGACAGGCGGGAGAGGCCGCAAAGTCGGCGGTCAGCGAATAGCTGACGTGGGGGTAGATGAGCCAGTCGGCATCAAAGGGGGTACCGCCCACATTCACACCGGAACCGGGGGTCCAGGTGGCGCCGAAGCGGATGGAGGACAGGTCCTCACCCTGACCATCGGCAGGGATGGCAGCGTAGCTGTTGCAGACAATGGGCGTATTGAATACGGAGGTGTTTTCGATGACGATCACGTAGGGGGCATTGACCGTGACCGGAGTCGTGAAGGAAACGGAGCGGGTCAATACGGCGAGGGCACCGCCGCCAAAGGCACTGTCCAGGCCGAAGGTGGTGGTGGCCAGGGGCGCGCCGGTCGGCAATGAATCGGTGCCAGCGGCGTAGACCTGGCAGGTGACATTCGTTACCGGGAGGGAGTCCGACCAGCCTACGAAGTCAAATCCAGAAATGGTGATCGGCTGGGGGCAATCGAAGTATTGCCCTACGGCTGCAACACCACCCGAAACGTTGATGGCCTGGAGACCAGTGGCTTTGCCAAGGGGGTATTCAGCGGTATCAGGAGCGCAAGCAGTGGTACGGGAACCATTGAAAGAAGCAAGATTCACGGTTCGAGAGGGCGGTGTCAATGAAACGCCAGGTGTTGGGGTGAGGTACTGGCCCATCAAATCACCAGTAGCACTGACCAACAATAGCGACATCAACCAAAAAGTAAATTTTTTCATAATGTCAGATCAAAGATTTAGGAGTGGAATCAATAGATTGTCTATCCAAACTACCAAATTAGTAAACCCAGAAACCCTTTAAAAGGACTTTTTCCCCATACGGTCAATTTGTCCCCATCTTTCCGCATTTTTCGATTGATTATTTGAACGGCAAGGGTCTTTGTGGTGGAACATTCTGCTTTTCTCCCCCATCTCCAACTATCTGTCGGTTTCCCTTTTTCTTCGTGTGCCTTGCCTGGCAATTGGGGGTTTTCTGTGGTGGGAGCTGGGTGGTTTGGTGACTTGATTTGGTTGGGGGGTGATTGGGTTGGGCGCATCTACGATTTGCGGATTTTCCTGGTACCATTACCGGAGTCATTCCATTGGGTTTGCTGTTCTATGGCGTATCTCCGATGTGCGGGCTGCATTTCGCACCTCCGGTTGGCGGGGGCCTTGGCTGGGCTCAGTCGGGGCACCTC
>CAWUKT010000106.1:0-20338 GCA_963923035.1 uncultured bacterium | reverse complement strand
GCTCCGGCACCGCGGTCACGCGCTCCGGGACCGCGCCAGGCCCCCTCACAAGAAGCCCCCGGCCCAATTCGGGGGGCCGGGGGCTGAATCCGTCAGCGAGCAGAAGGAAAAATCAACGGGCAGAAACAGGGCCTCTTTTCGAAAAGGGCCATTCTCCATTTCCTCCCGCCCTCCGTTCCATCAATTGTGGAGCAGCTTCACCACCTTCTCCGAATCGGCCGTACGAATCCGGACAAAGTAGATACCGGCGGGCGCGTCCAGCTCAAACTGATCGGCCACGGCATCCAACTGCGCCCTTTGGAGGACGAGTCTTCCGAAGCCATCGTACACCTCCACCTCAAAGTCCACCGACCGTTCGAACCGAACGTGCACGGCTCCGTCGGTCGGGTTGGGGTAGACCTGGGCGGTATTCTGGGGCAGGGGTTGGTCGGCATTGACCATGAGGACCACCTGACAGGCCGACGTGTCGGAACAATCGGGCGTGGTGACCGCCACGGCATAGAGGCCGATCATCGGCGCGACATAGGTTTGGCCGGTGGCACCCGGGATGGGGGCGTTGTTGTTGGCACAATCCAACCACTGGTAAGAAGCTCCGGCTTGATTGGACGTCAGGGTATTGGCATTGGCCGTCACCGATGTATCCACCGGAAGGATGGTCAGGTTGACGGTCATGATGGAGTCGCAACCTCCGACTGTGCCGATGGTATCCTGGTAGGTGCCCGAGGCCGTCCAGACAAAGCGCCCGCTCGGGGAGAGGTAATCGTTGCAGGCATCGACCGAAATGGTACTCGCTTGATCGGTGCATTCCACCATTTTCATCAGGTCGTAGTGGCCATCCTTGTGCAGGAAGCGCACATAATAGTCGCCCTGGTATTCCAGGGTATTGCGGTAGTAATAGCCCACTCCCGCGGTATCGTAGCCGACCGGGTTCTGGACGGGCTTGAAATTCGTTCCATCGAATTTGACAATGTCCGAACGTCCGTTGGGAGTCCGGTACGCGATGTACAGGTGGGTGGGAGACAGGAATTCACCGCCGAAGTGGCCCCAGGTCTGGTTGCTGGCTCCGATATACCCGGGCACGTGGGGATACTCGATCAACATGCTCCCGTCGTACTTGAACAGTTTGGATTGGTTGGAATTGTTCCCGTAACGCAAGAACAACTCATTGTTGTAGACAATACCGCCCCGGTAGCCTTTCCCTGCCGCGGTATAAAAGGGCGGGGAGTTGATGATGTTCAGGTTGGTCCCGTCAAACTCGGCCACATCATTGTTGTTGTCATTGCCATTGTAGAAGAGGTAGACCTTTCCATTCCACTCCACCATTCCGTTCGAAGCAATGTACCCGGCAAAAGGATCATTGAAATCGGCCGGAGAGGGGATCGAGTCAAGGGTGGTCCCGTCGTACCGAAACAGGTCAAATTTGTTGTTGTTGCCCTCGTAGCCCAGGTAGAGGTTGCCATTGTAGACAAACGGATAGCCGTCGTAGCCTTTAAAACCGCCCTGGTCGTAGCCCGCCGGAGAGGGAATCGAATCGAGTGTCGTGCCATCCCACCGGAACAGGTCCTGGTTGCCATCATTGCCCCGATACAGCATATACAGATCGCCCTGGTATTCGATGGGGAATCCACCGTAGCCTGACCCGGCACCGTCATAGCCGGGAGGGGAGGGGATCGAGTCAAAGCTGGTGCCATCCCAGGTAATGAGCAGGCTGTTAGATTTAGAATTCCGAAAGCCCAGGTACAGGATGTTCCCATAAATGAAGGGATTTCCCCGGTAGCCATTGAAATTGCCGGTATAGCTGCCCGGAGGCATCATGAGCGTCAGGTTATTGCCGTCGTAGGTAAACAGGGCCTGTTGGTTCATCCCATCGCCATACCGAAGCCACAGCTTGCCCCCGTAAGCGATCATTCCGCGTTGAAGGCCGAAGTTGTTGACATCATAGCCGGGAGGGCTCGGGATTTCGGTGAGGGTAGAACCGTCGAATTTGAACAGGTTGTAATTGGAATTGAATTTCTGGT
This sequence comes from uncultured bacterium, assembly GCA_963923035.1. Taxonomy (GTDB): domain Bacteria; phylum Bacteroidota; class Bacteroidia; order J057; family JADKCL01; genus CAWUKT01. The sequence continues at coordinate 18,320 of CAWUKT010000106.1, read as the reverse complement.
AACGCAGGAAGAGTTGGTTGTCAAATTCGATCCCTTCGCCGGTATATCCTTTGTTGGGGAAGGCATAGTTGGAGGGGGAAGGGTAGGGAAAGAGCGCTTGAGCACTTAAATGGGCGGCCCACAGGAATAGGGCGACCACTGAAAGAGTGAACTTTGTTTTCATAGCAATTGAGTTTAAGATTGATCTACGTGGGGAGGATGTCAAAATGTGGAGGTCCTCCGTTGAAACTTGTTGGTAGCTTCCCTTGTAGAAAAATCGTGCCAAAAGCCCTCTGATTCTTACATGGAAATTCTTGTGGGTTGACATTCAGGATGTTTGGTGCTGGAAGGGGCAGGGCGGTTTTCTCTTGGCTTGGTCGGATTTTGCCTCCGGGTCATGATTTTGTTTCCCAAACAGGACAGCGGGTAGGGGGAAATCGCATTTGTTGTCCCTCCTGCATTCCCCGTCATTCTCCATCCCCCAAAAAGGCCCCCAAAACTTGTCTTAGGCGTGGCATCGACGACATCCCCTCACTTTCTGCCCCCTATGGTCCCCTATTCTCTACCCTCCATCCATTTTTGCCCTTCTCTTTCCCCGGCAGATTCCTATATTTGTATTCTTGACAGAAACGTTGAAGTACCAACATCTACAATATTTAGACAATAGCGCTTTCCAGCCTATGATTTGAAACTCTACCCGCTCATTTAACATACGAGCTGTTCAATTTGAAATCTTTGATTCAAAGAAACAGTAGAGTTTTGACCAAACTGAAGACCATACTGCTTTGCGCCTTGTCCCTTTTCACGATTGGAAAGTGGTCGGGTTCTGAGGCTGTCTACGCGGGTGTCCCGTTTGATTACCACGATTTCAATTTCCTGGATCATTCGGCCCTCTACGACGAGCTGGTACTCGTCATGCCCGTTGATACGCCCCCTCCGAACCCCAATACCGGTCCTGGTGACCCCATCACCCGCGACAATTCTCCCAATCCATTCCAGTTATCCACCCCTGGCAACGTCACCACTGACTTCGAACTCAACGAAGACGGCACCGGGTATTCCATCCACGAGCGTGTGGGCGGGATCGATGTCCGGCCGCCGAGCTACGTCAGCTTTGAAGACTACCTCAAATGGCGTAAGCAAAACAGCATTGCCGACCACTGGCGGGACCGCGCAGCCGGTTCCAATGAAGCCACTGAGAACAGTGCCCTCGCCCCGAAATTCGCGGTGAACTCGGAAGCCTTCCAGGACATCTTCGGCGGTGGCTCCGTGGAAATTCGTCCCAACGGTACCGCTCTGCTGGACCTGGGCGCTGAATTCAACCGAAACGGCAACCCTTCGCTGCCGATCCGCCAGCAGCGGACCGGTAACTTCCGGTTCGACCAGAACATCCAGTTGAATGTGGTGGGCAAGATCGGGGAGAAATTGCGTCTGAATGCCAACTGGGATACGCAGGCGACCTTTGACTTTGAGAACCAGCTGAAGCTGGAATATACCGGTACCGAAGACGAGATCATCCAAAAGATCGAGGCGGGTAATGTGAGCCTGCCGCTGTCCAGCTCCCTGATCCAGGGCGGCCAGAACCTCTTCGGAATCAAATTGCAGATGAAGTTTGGACCCTTGTTGGTGACGACGGTGGCTTCCCAGCAGCGGGGCCGTACGAACTCGGTCACGGCGACGGGTGGCGCTCAGATCACGGAGTACAAGAAGAAGGCCATTGAATACGACGAGTACCGGCACTTTTTCATCAGCCACTGGTTCCGTTCCCGGTACGAAGAAGCCCTTCGCACCCGTCCAAACATCAACTCTCCCATCACCATTACCCGAATGGAAGTCTGGGTGACGAACAACAACTCCTCGTCGACCACGGAAAACCGGAACGGGGTAGGTTTTGTCGACTTGGGGGAAACAGAACAAGCTCCCAACCCGGCCCTTCCCAATGAAGTCGGTCGTTTGTTGCGGGACCAGTACCAGACCCGGATGCGCTACCCGGCCAACAGCGCCAACAGCCTCTATGAGACCATCGACGCCGATCCGGTCTACTCCGACAAGGTGACCGTGGACGATGCCCTGATCAATGACCTGAGTCTGGAGAACGGGGTCGACTTTGTGAAGGTGGAGAACATGCGGAAGTTGAATGGCAACGAATACCGTTTCCATCCCCAGCTCGGTTATATCTCACTGAATACGCAGCTCCAGGCCAACCAGGTCCTGTTTGTGGCCTACGAATACATGATCGGCGGTCAGACCTATCAGGTCGGTGACTTCTCGATGGACCCTGGCAAGCAGGCGAACGAGCTCAACTCGAACGTCCTCTTCCTCAAGATGCTGAAGCCGGCCCAGGTACGCCCGGTCTACGACAACGAAGTGTACCCGGCCTGGGACCTGATGATGAAAAACATCTACTCCATCGGGGGCTTCGGAATCACTTCCGACAACTTCCGCCTGGAACTGATGTTCGATTCGCGGACTTCGGCCGGTGACATCCCCGTCCTGCCGACGGGTGCGGTGAAGAACATCCCGCTCCTCCAGGTCTTCGGGATGGATACCCTCCAAAACAACAACCAGGCCGGCCCCGACGGCAACTTTGACTTCTTACAGGACATCACGATGGTCCCCGACAAGGGCTGGATCATCTTCCCGGTCCTGGAACCCTTCGGATCGCACCTGGTGCGCAAATTGGAGGGGGATGAAGAAGAAATCGACAAGTACGTCTTCCCCCAGATGTACAACTCGACCAAGGCCGACGCCTTGAACTACGCGACGGACAAGGACCGGTACTATATCCAGGGTTCTTACCAGGGCTCGAGCTCCTCGGAGATTTCCCTGAACTCGATCAACGTGGCGCCGGGCTCGGTCCAGGTGACCGCGAACGGAATCCTGTTGACGGAGGGGATCGACTACCAGGTCGACTACAATATTGGTAAGGTGACGATCCTGAACCAGGGCATCCTGACCTCCGGGCAGGAACTCGCGGTGAACTTTGAGACGAACTCGCTGTTTGGGATCGAGACCAAGACCCTGTTGGGAACCCGCTTCGACTATATCATCAACGAGGACATTCAGTTGGGGGCGACGATGCTCCACCTGAACGAGCGTCCGCTGACGAACAAGGTGACCATCGGGGACGAGCCCCTTTCGAACCTGATTTGGGGTGTCGACGGCTCGTTGAGAAAGGATTCCCGTCTGCTGACCAAGATCGTCGACAAGCTGCCCCTGTTGCAGACCAGCGAGATTTCGACGGTAACTGCCTCGGGTGAATTTGCGCAGTTGGTGCCGGGCCACCCGAAAGCGATTGAAGTGAACGGGGAAAAGGGGATCGCCTATATGGACGACTTCGAAAGCGCCCGGACGACCTTTGACCTGACCGGTTTCCAGGCTTGGAACTACGCGTCCTTCCCCGGCAACAACGGCAACAACAACATGTTCGAGCCGGCGGGCGGTTGGAATCCGGCGTTGGCCGATGGATTTACCCGGGCGAAACTGGCTTGGTACTCCATTGATCCGAACTTCTACTTCCAGTCCACCAGCGAGGATTTCCCCGAAGACGACCTCAGCAACCACTATACGCGGAATGTGGACCCGAACGAAGTTTTCCCGAACCAGACCAATATCACGGGTAACAACGTTCAGCGGACCTTTGACCTCCACTATATCCCGGACGAACGCGGTATTTACAACTACGCGGCCGATCCCACCTTTGTGGATGCGGATGGGAAGCTGGTCAATCCGGTGGACAGCTGGGCGGGTATCACCCGCCGGACCTCCAGCAATACCGACTTTGAGGCTGCGAACTTCGAATTCATGGAATTTTGGCTGATGGATCCCTTCATCTACGACTCCGTGAGCAATGGAGGGGAATTCTACCTGAACCTCGGGCAGATCAGTGAGGACGTGGTGCGGGACAATGTGCGGAACTTTGAAAATGGACTTCCTGCCGATCCCGACAACGTGACGGCGACCGATACCTCGGCCTGGGCCCGCTATCCTTTGACTACGCCGCCGACCCTCGCCTTTAACAACGAAGGCGATTCCCGGGAGTTCCAGGACGTTGGTTTGGATGGTTTCCGGACCGTCGAGGAGCGCGAATATTTCGACGGCTTCCTCGATACCCTGGCCCAGAATTTTGGTACGACTTCGTCGGCCTACCAGGAGGCCAATGAAGACCCTTCCAATGACAACTACGAATACTTCCGGGGTGACCAGTGGAATGGGATCGGCATTCTCGACCGTTACCTCGCCTTCAACGGCCAGGACGGCAATACCCCGATCAATGCGACGCAGAATGGCTTCAGCACCCAGGGTTCTCCGAATCCGGACACAGAAGACCTGAACCTGAACGGTACGCTGAATACCCAGGAAGAATACTACGAATACAAAATGGCCCTCCGCCCCTCGGAAATGGAGATTGGCAAGAACTTCATCGTGGACATCATTCCCGCCGAAGTGCGCCTCGACAACCAGCAGGTGGAGCAGGTCAACTGGTACCAGTTCCGGATTCCGTTGACGGCCGGGGTGCCGATCAACAATATCCAGAACTTCAAGGCCATCGAATTTGTGCGGATGTACCTGAAGGGTTGGAGTGAAGAAGTGGTCCTGCGTTTTGCCCGTTTCCAGCTCGTCTCCACGACCTGGCGGACCTACCGGGATTACCTCGGCATGAACCAGGACACGATCATCACCGATCCCCAGCCGGGCAGCACCTTTGAAATCGGTACAGTAAACATTGAAGAGAACGGCAGCCGCCTGCCCTTCAACTACGTTCTCCCGCCCGGCATCGTGCGTCAGAACCAGGTGGCCAGCCCGCAGGTCGGCCTCCTGATGAACGAGCAATCGCTGGTCATGAAATCATGCGGGCTACAGGATGGCGATGCCCGAGGGGCCTTTAAGCTCACCAATTTTGACATGCGAAGTTATAAACGGGTCAAGATGTGGGTGCACGCCGAAAATGTCATCGGCTCGGGGCAGGACTTTGCCCCGGGGGAGCTGAGGGCATTTATCAGGATAGGCTCAGACAACTCGGCGAACTATTACGAATACGAAATACCATTGACGGCCTCGGATCCGGACAATCCATCGGATACCCTGAATATATGGGCCAACGAATTCGACATTGAGTTGGAGGACCTTGCCGTCGCAAAGGCGCGAAGGAACGAGGTGAATTTCCCGGTGGTGAACCGGTACCTCTTCGAGAATTCGCCGATCCTACCGGAGGATCACCGCATCTATATCGTGGGGACGCCGAAGATCAGCGAGGCGAAGACGATCATGATCGGGATCCGGAACGAAGCGGACGGCCGCGGGCCGATCTGTGCGGAGGTCTGGATGAACGAATTGCGGCTGGTGGACTTCAACGAAGAACCGGGATGGGCGGCGAATGCGCGGGTGAACATCAAGCTCGCCGACTTCGCGACGATCACTGCTTCGGGGAGCTACCGCACCCCGGGCTTCGGTACGCTGGAACAGCGGATCAACAACCGGAGCCGGGAAACGATCAGCCAGTGGGACGTGGCGGGTAACTTCCAGTTGGGCAAGTTCTTCCCGAAAAACTGGGGCATTCAGTTGCCACTGTACGTGACCTACGGCGAGCGGGAGGTGACCCCGCAGTTCAACCCGCTGGAAGCGGACGTCGACCTGAACAATTACCTGAATACCCTGGAGGCCACGGCGCGGGATACGGTCTTGGAGGCTTTACAGGACCGAAGGGTCAACAAGAGTATCTCGATGAACAATATCCGAAAGGTCAAGGTGGCCAAACCGGGTAGGGGCAAGGGCAAGGAGAAAACCATGCCCTGGGCGATCGAGAACTTTGCTTTGTCCCTGTCCTACAACGAGGTCTTTAGCACCAACCCCCGGACCAAACGGAACCTCCAACGGAACCACCGGGCCTCGGTCACCTACAACCACAATTTCAATCCGAAGCCGATTGAGCCGTTCAAGAATTCGGAGAAAAAGAACCTCCTCACCGCGCTCAACTTCTATCTCCTGCCGAAGACGGTCGCCGTTACAGTGGCGGGGGACCGGCGCTACGAGGAAAACCTGATCCGTTCCACGGCGAATAATATTCCGATCCAGACCACTTACCTGAAGAACTTCAACCTCACCCGGAACTATACCCTCCGGTGGGACTTCACGAAGAGCCTCAGTCTGAATTACAATGCCACGAATACCGGCCGGGTAGACGAACCCTTTGGTGAGTTGACGCCGGCCAACCAGGACTCGCTGTGGGGCAACCTGCTGAGTTTTGGGGAAGAAAGGGATTCGTTGGGCTTGTACCAATTGGGCAAGGACAAGTATGTGAACTTCGGCCGGAACATGAACTTCAGCCAGAATGTGGGCCTGAACTATATCCTGCCGTTTGACCAGTTCAACATGACGAACTGGATTAGCTCGACGGTTTCCTACAACGGTACCTTCAATTGGCTTTCCGCTCCCGACAACAACCTGGAATTGGGGAACATGATCAACAATTCCCAGAATGTGCAGGGGAATGTGCGCCTGAACATGGAGAACCTGTACAACAAGATTGGGCCGCTGCGGAAGCTATTGGAGCTGCAACGGGGCCAGCAGGCCCGGAACCAGCGTCCGACCACCCGGCAATCGCCGGTGGACAAGAAGAAGGAGGAAGACAAAGAAGATGAGGAGGACGAAGAGGATGAAGAAGACAAGGGGCCGTCGGCGGTTCGGAAAATCCTGAATGGATTCGGGCAGGTGCTGTTGAGTCTGCGGAATGTGGACGTGACGTACAGCCGGAACATGGGCTCCAATATTGCCGGTTACTTGCCTGCGACCGATAACTTCGGTCTGGATTGGAACCATTCCTACCTCAACCCCGAGAACAACCAGCTGATCAACTCCGGTCAGGTGGCCCCGGGCTATCCGTTTGTCTTTGGTTGGCAGCCGAATGAGATGGGCGACCTGGACAATGACCGCAACTTCCTGAACGATTGGGCGGACAATGGGTGGATTTCGGGCAGCCCGAACCTGGTGACGCCGTTCACGGCGAACTGGACGGAGCAGCTCACCCCGCGGGCATCGCTGACCTTGTTCAAGGACTTCAAGATCGACCTGAATGCCAGCCGGAATGCTTCCCAGAACTACTCAGAAATCTTCCGCTACGATACCCTGAACAACGAGTTTGTCCACGACAACCGGCTCCTCAACGGACAGTACAGCATTTCCTACGTGTTCATCGGGACCGCCTTTGAAAAGAATGTCGCCCGCTCGAACAGCTTCGTGGCGATGGAAGACATCCGGGATGATATTTCGGCGATCCTGGCCGACCAGAACCCCTTCTACGACAACTTCCTGGCCCGTTCCCAGGTAGATTCGGTCTCCACGGAGGATGGTTATGCACAGGGCTACTACCGGAATTCGCAGGAGGTCGTGATCCCGGCCTTCCGCCTGGCCTACGGAGCGGGTAAACTCAAAGATGGAGTGGACCTGGGTGCATTCCCCGCCATTCCCCTCCCGAACTGGAACATCAACTACAACGGTCTGAGTAAGATCGAGAGCCTGAAAAAGACCTTCAAGTCGGTGACGATCCGCCACGGCTACCGGGGGACCTACAATGTGGGCGGCTATACCCAGAACGTACGCTACCGCGGCACCAGTACGGGCTTCTCAGATCAGTTCTTCGCGATCGATGTGGAGGCCGATGGCGACTCCATCTACAATGTGGAAAGCCAATACGTGATCCCGTCGGTGAGCTTCTCGGAGAGCTTCTCTCCGCTGGCCGGGGTGAACATGCGCTTCCAGAATGGCCTCGCAGCCAATGTCGACCTGAAGATGAGTCGTCAGGTGTCGATGTCGATGACGAACGTGCAGCTAACGGAGACGCGGAACAAAGACTTTACCATCGGGATCAGCTACCGGAAGGACCGCTTCCAGAAATCGTTCAACCTGTTTGGGCGGTCGATCAACCTGGAGAACGCGCTCAATGCGCGGATGGACGTGACCTTGCGGGATTCGAAGACGCGGAACCGCCAGCTCGACCAGATTGGCAACTCCGACCTCACGGGGGGTAACTTCCAGCTGATCGTGAAGCCGAGTGTGGACTACGTGGTGAATACCAAGCTGAATGTGCGCTTCTACATTGAGCACAGCCGCAACCGGCCGGCGATTTCAACCTCGTTCCCGAGCTCGTTTACGGCGGTCGGGTTCCAGGTCCGCTTCACCCTCGCGAACTAAAAATTAGGTTAATTAAGAAGGACACCGGGCCGCCCCCTCATCGGGGCGGCCCCTGTCAATTCCGGGCGGGGCGCGGAACTAAAAAATGCGTAATTTGAGCCCGCTCTCATGTACCGCGTGCATTGATAGACTTTTTTCGACGATATCGACTGCTCTTTTTTGTCCTGGTCCCGCTGCTGGTGATAGCGGGAAACGCAGCCGCACCATTGGCGATGGTCGTCATGGGAGTTGCCATGCTGGTGTGGTTGGTGCAGGGCAAACACGAACACCTCATTCTCTTATTTTTATTCGTGCTGGTATTGGGGGACAGCCGCCAGGGTTGGCTCTTGTTTTCCAAGCCATTGCGGGTGGAAATGCTGGTCATCTTCACCCTGTGGACGATTTATGAGCTGTCCCGGGGTAAATATCGGATCAGTTCCCTGTTTGCCCCTTTCCTCCTTTTCCTTTTCGTCGCGCTGATCGCCTTGGCCTGGAACCCCAAACTCGATTTGGGAGCCAACAAGACCATTTCCTTTGCGATGCTCTACTTTTTCTCCCTCCATTACCTCTTCGATAAGCTCCGGGCGTATGGCTCCAGCCTGATCGACGATGTGATGTACCTGGGGCATTTTGTACTGGCCTTGGGGTTGATTCTGTTGCCGGTATTTCCGGAGTTTGTGAGCTACGGTGGGATTCGGTACAATGGGCTGCTGGGAAATCCGAATGGGATGGGAATGTACGTGACGCTAGTGTTGCCGATTTCGGCCTATGTATTCGACAAACGCGCGCATATCAGTCGTCGCTACAAGACTTTTGCCTATACCATCATTCTCCTGTCGCTGTTTCTCTGCTCCTCCCGGAATGCGATCTTTAGCGTGACCTTGTTCATGGCCCTTTACTATGGGTTGGGACAATCCTTGTACCGGCGGCTGCTCCTCTTTGGGGTCTTGCTTCCGGCTTTCGGGCTGATTGTCTTCAATATTGACCTGGAATCGCTGGTCGTAGCGGTCGGGTTGGACCAATATTTCCGGGTGGAAGAGTTTAGCTCTGGTTCCGGGCGGATTTTTGCGTGGCAGCATGCCGTGGACCTGATCAAGGAGCACCCGATCATCGGGTGTGGGTTTGCCTGTGAGGAATACCTCTTCATTTACCGAACGAGTCGGGAACTGTACGTAACCGGTCACCAGGGCGGGGTCCACAACTCCTACCTCGCCTTCATCATCAATACCGGCTTCGTGGGCATTTCCCTGTATTTCGCCTTCCTCGTCAATATTTTCCGCCGCATCACCCAACTCAAATTCCTATTGGCCTACCTCGCTTCCGCCGCTTTCCTGGCCATGTTCGAGTCCTGGCTGTTTTCCTCCCTGAGTGCCTTCCACATCCTATTTATCGTCCTGATTTTGCAACTCCTTGCGGATCGTTTTGTCCCGGTTTATAAATTGCGCACATGAGAATCCTGGTCCTATACTCCGAGATGGCAGGGTATTTCCTCGCTTGTGTCCGGCACCATGTCGCGACCTACGGCGGGGAATTTCACATCGTGCGCTGGCCGGTGAATCCGGAGGCTCCTTTCCAATTTGAGGACGAGCCCGGGATTACCTATTACGAACGGCGGGACCTCGACAATGCTGGCCTGGAGCAATTGGCGCAGCAGGTACAACCGGATGTGGTCTACGTGACGGGCTGGATTGATCGCCCCTATTTGAAGGTGGCGAAGCGTCTCCGTCGGCAGGGGATTCCCGTCGTGGCGGCCTTTGACGCCCAATGGCACGGGAATCGTCGCCAGAAGATCGCCGTCGCGGCCAGTCCCTTTTTCATTCGGCCCTGCTTCTCTCATGCCTGGGTCCCGGGTCTGTGGCAGTACGAATATGCCCGTCGATTGGGCTTTCCCCGAGAGCAGATCGAGATCGGGATGTATTCGGCGGATGTGGAACGGTTTTGGGAGGTGTACGAAGAAGAGAAAAGGAAAAAGGAGGAACAATTCCCCCGCAAGTTTCTGTTTGTGGGGCGCTTGCATGAGATCAAGGGCCTGTGGGAGTTGTTGGGGGCGTGGAAAGAGCTGTGGGAAGCGGGACAACAGGAATGGAGCCTGGACATTTATGGTGCGGGTCCCCTGCGGGATGAGCTGCCCGGCTTGCCGGGCGTCACGATCCGGGAATTTGTCCAGCCGGACCAATTGCCGGAACTGACCCGGGACGCGGGCGTCTTTTTGCTGCCAAGCCGCTATGATCCTTGGGCGGTGACTTTGCACGAGTTCTCGGCGGCCGGCATGCCGGTCATTGCGTCGCATACCACCGGGGCCACGACGGCTTTTCTCCGGACGGGCTACAATGGATGGCTCCACCAGGCCGAAGACCAGGTCTCGCTCAAAGCGGCGCTCCAGGCAGCGATGGAGAGTTCAGATGCAGCATTGAATACCATGGGGCGTCGGAGCCACGAGCTGTCCCAACAGATTTCGCCGGCCACCTGGGCCGCGACCCTCAATAAAATCGCTGGAAGCTAATGTGTGGGATTGCAGGCATTGCCGGTCAGGAATGGACCCCCGCTGAGCGGGAACAATTGTTTGCGGCCTTGGCTCACCGGGGACCCGATGACAGGGGCCATTTTTCGGCCCCCGAAGTGACCCTGATGCACCTGCGCTTGTCCATTCTGGACACCTCGCCCCGCGGCGCCCAACCCATGTCCAGCCCCGATGGCCGCTATTCCCTCATCCACAACGGCGAGATTTACAATTTCCGCGAGATCCAAGCCCAACTTCCGGCCCAGGAATGGAAGACGGAAACGGATACCGAAGTCATTCTGGCCGCCTACGCCCATTGGGGCAAGGACTTTTTGCATCGCCTCAACGGGATGTTTGCCCTGGCGATTTGGGATCAGGAAGAACGAACTCTCCTGGTGGCCCGGGATCGGATGGGAATCAAGCCGCTCTATTTTCAGGTAGAGAATGGCAGCCTGCGCTTCGCCTCTGAAGTCCGGGCCTTGATGAAAATTGGTTCCAGACCGCCCCGTCTGAACCACTCGGCCCTTGCCAATTATCTGTGCTATATGACGACCTACGGAGCGCAGAGCTTGGTAGAAGGCGTAGAGATGTTGGGCGCGGGAGAATATATGGTGTGGAAGTTGGGGAAAATCGAACGGGATTCGTTTTGGAAGCCTGGAGATTTCAACCAGGAAGGAAAGCACCACGACCGGGCCCAGGCCCAAAAGCGCGTATTGGAATTGCTTTCCAAAGCAGTCGAACGCCGAATGCTATCCGACGTCCCCCTCGGAGCTTTCCTGAGCGGAGGCATTGATTCGAGTGCCATCGTCGCCCTGATGGCCCAGGCCTCGGATCAACCAGTTGACACCTTCTCGGTCATTTTCCAGGAAAAAGAATTCGATGAATCTCCCTGGTCCCAAATGGTGGCCGACCGTTACAATACCCGTCACCATCCGATCCTGCTGAAGCCGCAGGACTTTCTGGACCAGCTGCCCGCTGCATTGGCGGCGATGGACCATCCCTCCGGCGACGGGATCAACAGCTATGTTGTCGCGGGTGTCACCCGCGCCCAGGGCATCACCGTGGCCCTCTCAGGCCTCGGCGGCGACGAATTGTTCGCCGGTTACCCGGTCTTCACCCAATTGCCGGGCATCCTTCAGAGTGCGCCCATGCGTTTGCCGGCGCCGTTGCGGCGGCTTCTGGGAAGCGTCTACGGGACCTTCCGAAAAGGCCGCCAAGCGGCCAAGAAAACCGCCTTGCTGAAGCTGCCCCAGGCCGATTTCCAACGGGTATATCCTGTCTATCGGACCATCTTTGACTGGCCGGTCTCCAAGCAATTGGTGGGGCAGGAGGGCTTGGGACATCCGCTGCAGGGCATTGTCGCGGAAGCGGATCAGTTCTCTGAGATGCTGTCCAAGGTTTCCTGGGGAGAAATCCGCAGTTATACGCAATCGGTATTGCTGCGGGACATGGACCAGATGAGCATGGCGCATGCGTTGGAGGCCCGGGTGCCCTTTTTCGACCATGAGTTGGTCGAGTACGTATTGGGAATCCCCGATCAGGTGAAGTGGCCGGGCTATCCGAAGCAGTTGTTGGTGGAGGCGATGGGGGATTTGCTGCCCGGCGAGGTGGTCCACCGGAAGAAAATGGGCTTTGTCTTTCCCTGGGAGCAATGGCTGCGGGGAGAATTGAAGGCCTGGGCCCAGGAAAGGTGGAAGCGGCTGGCGGAGCGGGGAATCGTTGACCCCAACTTCCTGATGAAGGTCTGGAACGAATTCCAACGCGGCCAGGGGCCCTGGTTGTGGATCCACATTTGGGTGTGGGTGGTGCTGGAGGATTGGATGGAAAGAAATTCAGTGGAATCCTAAATGATCAGCCCCGCTTCCGATGTCGAAAGCGGGGCTGATTGTATTTGGAGAAGAAGAATTAGCGCAGAACGACCAGCTTCTCGAAGCGGTTGACCTTTTCTCCCGTAGACTCATCTTTGACCATCACCTGATAGACGTAGACTCCCCGTCCCAAAGCGTCGCCGTAGTCATCCAAACCATCCCATTCGAGGTCGCAGTAGAGGTTGCCATCCGCGAAGAAGGAATCGTTGAGGGTCTTGACCAGACGGCCACTCACGGTGAAAATCTTGATCTGGACATTCAACGGCCGGCCGTTGCGGTTGTGCTCGACGTAGAATTGGGTATTGGTGGTGAAGGGGTTTGGATAGTTGAGAACATGGCCCAAGGCAATGCTGGCGTCGTCGGCGACGACAAAGGTAACCTTGCGCGTGGCACTGTTGTTTGCGACGTCCCACACCTTCACTTCCAATTCGTGCTCGCCCGTGGAAAGTTGGGAGAAGGGATAAGAAATGCGGCCTTCCTGGTAGCTGTCCTTGGAGGCAGCGTAGAAGTCATTCAGCACGATCACATTGTTCTCGTCCCCATCCAATACGGCGGTCAATTCGTGCCCAATACCGGTTCCTACCGTGTTCAGGCCATTCTCATCGTAAATATCCGCCAACAGGGTTGGGTCGGGGCCTACCATTCCGCCATCCACAAACTTCTCATCGTTCATGAACAGGTCCATTTCCGGAGGCGTATCGTCGCTTATCGGGCTGCCACTGGCTCCACCAATGAAGATGTTTTCGTTGCATCCGGCGGCATCCAGGCTGGCGTTTTGGAGGTAGAGGCTGATTTTACCAAATCCATCGTCATAGGAGATGTCAATCGGCACAACGAATTCAAAGGAGAAGCGGCCGTTATTCACCGTCGCGGAACCATTGAAAACGCGGTTGCGCTGCCAATTGAAGGTATAGGGAGAGCGGCGGGTGGTAAAACGGGAGGGCTTGTCGTAGACTGTGGCAAACAAGCTGCCGGAGTAGGTGTCGATGAAGTTGCCATTCTGGTCGACCACTTCGCCGGAGATGACCACTTTGGTCAGGGCGCTGAGCGTGTCCACTACGTTGTCTTGGGTCGTGACATTGTTGATGGAGGTGACGCGGGCCTGCAACTGGGGATAGGCCAAAGGCATGGCGGGGTCGCCCATCAGGGAGAAGTTCCGGTTGTTGATGCCACCGAGCCAGCTGTCATTTTTCGTGCGGCGGAAAATCTCGCCCATGGGAAGGGAGCTGTTGTCCGCGGTATCGAGGTCGAATACGTGCTGGTAGAATGCTTGGTTGAGGAAGTAGTTGGGGCCGGAGTACACCACCCGAACGGTGGTGAACATGGCAATGGATCCGCCATCAGGGCGGATGAACATGATTTCAGCCCCGCTCTGGCGACCCGGATCGTCCCACCGGCCAAATTCGCAGGTGGCGGTCACATACGCCGCAAGGCGGTTGCCATTCTCGAGGTTGTTGATGTCAGAAATGTCCAGAATGGAGGCATTGGACCAACCCACTTCGCCGCCGTGACCGGTATAGTTGACGATGAGGCTGCCCTCGTTCAAGGTTTGGATCAACGCGTCTTTCCCATCCGGGAACCGGGACCCGGAGGCCGTATTCTCCATCAGGTAGTTGTCCATGTAGATCTTGTCGATGTTCATACATGGCTGCTGGGTCTCAATGTCGTCGGTATAGCTGTCGGCCTGGGAAATGTGGATCTGGCCATCGGCGTCCTTGTGGTCTGCGACCAGCACCACCCGGTTCCGCCACGGCCCAAAGCCGCTGGCATCCGAGATGTAGTTGATGACCTTGTCCACGACGGTATTGGCTTCCTCGATTGAGTTCACCGGCATCCGCCCAATGGCGACGTCCAATCCGTGGGTGGTAATCTGGGTATCTCCTTCGGCCAGGAACATCAGGTCTTCATTTCCCCCCTCCAAACTAGCTCCTTCACCCCAGAAGCCTTCCCCGTCGTCCAAAAAGCCGTAGTAGTCATCGCTGGTATACGATTCCGTGGGGCGCTGGGACTTCCGGCTCTGGTAAGTCGGAATAAAATTGGAGAGTTCCTGGGTGGTCCGGTACTTGTAATCGTAGCTGCCATCGCCCATCATGAGGACGTAGCGGGGCATTTCGGAGCCATCGTCCATGGCCCGGTCGTAGAACATCTTGATGAAGTCCCGGATGGCGGTGGGGTCGATCATGCCGCTGGAAAATTCATTGTAGATCTGGGCGACATTGATAACGTTGACCGTGCGACCGAAGAAATTGCGGTGGTATTGGGCGAGGCGGTTGGCCGCGCTCAGGTAATTGGAGTGGCTGATAATGAGGTATTCTGCCTGCGGCAGGGCGTGCAGGTTTTGGTTGCCGATCCGGCGAAGGCTCGCCGGAGAGCGGTAGCCACTGCCGTTGAAGGCATAGAAGGCCTTGACCGAATCGGTCGCCGCCGCAAAACTGGCCGTATTGCCAGAAACGGACAGGACTTGCTCCCGTACGTTGACCGGGTCCGTCAGGTCCCAGATGCGATAACCGCTTCCACTGCCCGGCAGGTTGAATTGCTGGACTTCGCCGGGACCTACATTTTCCCGGGCATAAAAGCTATAGGTGGCCTGGCTATTGGCATTGAGCCGCTGTTGGTAGACCACTTCGAGGTAATCCAAATAGCCGATGGAACTGGTCAGCGGCTTGGAATAGGTCAGGTTCAAATCGAGACTGCCGTCTCCGAGGTTGCTGACGGGCACGTTGAAGGTCTGGTAATTGGACCGGTACCAGTAGTTGCCGTAGATGGAAGTATTCGTATTGGGGACCGAAATGGTCGCATAGGTGGTTCCATTTTCCCGGATGCTGAACGAACTGGGAACATTGGAACGGCCTCCAATCCGAGCGGTCACCTGGACGTTGGAATTGGCGACGGGATTGCCAATGCCAAAGCTGAAGGTGCGGCTGGTGGTCAGGTCAAATGATTCGCCCAACCAGACGCGGCCCGATCCAAGGGGATTGAAGTCATCGACTTCGTGGTAGACGAATTTGTCGGTATAGGCCGGGGTTTGGGTGACGCCGCCGGGAGATTGGGCCTGGACAATTCGTTTCCCATTTCCTTGTCCGTAAGAGAGGAAATAGTAGGTGGTGTCGGTATAGACGTTGTAGTTGTGGATCCATTGGTCGACCCGGTCATTCCATTCCCAGGTGTGGGGAGATTGGCCGTAGAACAAGACAAAATCTCCGGGATCAAATCTTCCGTCGGCTTCGCCCGATACCCAGATGGAGTTTTCGGGGAGGTCATCGTAGGGGAATTCACCGGCGGTTTGGGGAAGGACGCCGCCGCCTTTGCCGTGGACACGGATGGTCCGCGGATCAATGCTGGAGGGATTCAAACCGAGGTCCTGGAAAGTCTGGTAATCGAGGCGGTAAACGCCATCTCCGGTCACACCGACTTTGACCCAGCTTCCGCTGGAGAGGACGGAGTTGTCGGCGTAGGACTTGTTGGAAGAAGTGAGGGGCTGGGGAATGCGCTCGCGGTTGAGGGCGTAGTTGATGGAGGTGGCTTTCCGAATCCGGCCACCGGTGGGGCTAATTTGAAGGGGATAGATGCGGAGGTGTTGGAAATACTGGCCGGCGCGGATTTCGACTTCACCGACTTCTACTGCCTTGGCCGGGTACCAATCACTCTGGATGCGGATTTTACTTTCCTGAAGTGTTTTCCCAAAATAAGAGACGCTTTCTTCCGAATATCCTTCTCCGTTCACATCCGCCAACACCAATCTCTCATCTGGACGGATGGCAACGACGACGTCTTTGTAGGGAAGGTTGACGATGGCATTGTCGAATGCTGCTCCTTTGAACAGGGGAGCATCTACGAGCCCATTCACGTCAGAAAGCGGGCTCACCTTGATCGGGGCTACCCATTCAGGGGAAAAGGTCCCGCTGGAACCGTTGAAAAAAGAAACGGGTTGAGGAGCGGCTGTACGATTTTCCTGGGCAAACAGGAACGTACCAGTCGTCGCAAATAGGAATGCAAGGGTCCAGCATTTCAGTGTATTCCGCATAAATCTATCTTCTTCCAGGAAGTTCTTCAAAATTAGCGAGAAGACCTGTCCCAATTGGGGTAAAAATAGGTCTCCCCTAGTTATCAAATATAACACAGTTTAGGGGACTGGGTTGTCAATCTGCTGACGTCAAAAGGACAAATTAACTGACAGCCTGGGAGATGGGTTGTTTTTCCCGTTGAATCAAGAAACACAGGCCAATAAAGGTGAAGGCGCCATTGGCGGGAAGGGTCGCGAAACCCAGCCAATTGTCCGTGAAGAGGTTGAGACAATAGAGCAAGACCGGGGACAAAACCGCGACAATGGGCACATATTGGTCGTGGACTTTGAATTTTGTGAACAGTCCGAATGCGTATAGACCCAATAATGGCCCGTAGGTATAGGTGGCGGCGGTAAAAATGGCCCCAATAACGGCCGAATTGTTGACCTGGTGAAAGATGAGGATGGCGACGAACAATACCCCCGACATGCCCAGGTGGACGTATTTGCGGGTTTTCTTTTTCCAGAATTCATCCTTCCGCTCCTCAAAATTCAGGAAGTCGATGCAAAAGCTGGTGGTCAAGGCGGTGAGGGCCGAATCCGCGCTGGAATAGGCGGCTGCAACCAGTCCAATGACGAACATGACCACAACGAGCACGGAGTCCAGGTGGTTCAGGGCGAGGTAGGGAAACAATTCATCGGTTCTGGCCTCGACCATTTTTCCCCCTTCCCGTACCAACAATTCCCCATCCACGAAGCTGGTCATTCCGGTCGTATCTCCATAAATGAAGAGGAGCGCGCCCAGGAGCAGGAACCCAAGGTTGACCACGATGAGGACGACACTGAGGCTGACCATGTTCAATTGGGCATCTTTGAGGGTGCGGCAGGTGAGGTTTTTCTGCATCATGTCCTGGTCCAACCCTGTCATCGCAATCGCGATGAATGCCCCCGCAACGAACTGTTTTCCAAAGAAATACTTGTTGCTGACATCCCAGAACCAGGTTTTCCCATAACCACTGTCCGCCACCCGGTCCCAAACGGCTCCGAGTGAATTCAGTTCCATTTGGTCCATGATGGTGTACATGGTGATTCCGGCGGCGAGGAGCATGAACAGGGTTTGCAGGGTATCGGTCCAGACGACGGTTTTGATGCCGCCGCGGTAGGTATAGACCCAGATCAAGCCAATGGAAATACTAACCGTGACAATGAACGGGACGCCCAGTTGGGACATGACGAATTTGTCGAGGACCATGGCGACGAGGAACAGGCGAAAGGAAGCTCCCAGGATGCGGGACAACAGGAAAAATGAAGCGCCGGTTTTGTAGGTCATCGTTCCGAACCGCTCTTCCAGGTATTTGTAGATGGAGGTGAGGTTTTTGCGGTAGTAGAGGGGCATGAGGACGTACGCGATGACGATGTAGCCAACAAAATATCCAAGTACCATCTGCATGTAAGCGAATTGCTGGGTGCCGACCCATCCGGGGACGGAGATGAAGGTGACTCCGCTGAGAGACGCTCCGATCATTCCAAATGCGACGAGGTACCAGGGGGAGGATTTTTTGCCCCGGAAGAAGGTTTCGTCGTCGGCTTTGCGGCCGGTCCAAAGGGAGATGAGGAAGAGAACGACGAAGTAGGCACCAATGAGCCCCAACAATAGGATGGAAGTCTTCATTGGGTGAAGATGAAATTTTAATCAGCGGATTTCAAGTGTTTTTTGGTGGGCGCATCTGCGATTTGCGGGCTTGGTGCACCTTCGGTGCGCGGGGGCCTTGGCTGGGTTCAGCCGGGCGCACCGGCCGGC
>CAWUKT010000105.1:0-22275 GCA_963923035.1 uncultured bacterium | reverse complement strand
AACTGACCGGGGGTAAATCGAAAGAGGCCGCCTCGTGGTTATGAGACGGCCTCTTATATGTTACCGGTGCAGGATCTTCACCCGGGAAACGGTCCCGCAGTGGTGGACCTCCACCACATAATTCCCCCGGGCCAGATGCCCCACGGAAATTGCGCCTCCCTCCCCATTCATTTCTTTTTCCAAGACCCTTTTCCCCGCTCCATCCCAAATCCGCACCTGCAAAGCCCCACATCCAGCATCGACCGTCCGAATCCGGAGCATCTCTACGGTCGGATTGGGGAATACCTGAACGGATAACTGAGACCCGGGATCCACCCAGGTGCAGACATCGACGCCCACGAGGATCGAATCCTCCGCCGTGCAGCCATTGGCATCGGTCACGACCACGGAGTAGGTCCCGGCCGTGTCCACTGAAATGGTGGGATTGCTGCTGCCCGTCGACCATTGGTAGGCGGGGAAAATGCCCGGATCCAGCGTGAGCTGGTCTCCATTGCAGATCGTCGTATCGCCGCCTAAATCGGGCGCAGGCTCCGGCAGCAGGTTGTCCAACAAGGCCAGGTACTTGGGCGAATAGGCCATGCTGGCCGCCGAGTCCACCCGGCGGATATGCCCCCAAGACCCGTAAACGCTATTTTCCCCACCCAATACAAACGCCATCGCCAATTCACTCCCCCATTCCCGCAGCGAGTCCAGCACGTCGTCGTAAAGCTGGTACATGGCCGGATGGTCCTGCGCATCGTAGAAGGCCTGGAGCGCCGGAGCCCCCCAATTCCCGTAGGCCGAAATGTGCTGGCCGCCCTCGTAGTGGGCGACCTTCCCACCGAAAGAATCCACGATCTGGTAGTGGAGTTTGAAGTTGGGGAGGAGGTCTTCGAAAAAGCCCTTGCGGCAGGAATCGATGACCTGGAGGGCGGTCGTGGTGGAATCAAAGGCATTGGCTTCGGTCGGAGAAATGCCAAAGTACCAGGTCGGGCAGAGGTAATCGTATTGGTAGTCGGCCCCTTCGATGTTGCCGTAGGCCACCGCCTGGGGCCAGGCGGCTTGCGTCCCCAGCACCCGCTTCACCCGCAGACTATCGGCGCCCCAGACATTCCGCCAAATCCGAAAGATGCGCTTGGACTTGATCCCCGAATTCCACGCAAAATTGTGGTTGGGATCGTATTCCGTATTCAGCGGCCAGTGCGCCGGATAGGCCCCGGTCTGCTGGATGATCCATTGCGCCTGGGCAAATTGCCAGTTCCAGGTCTCATTCGAGTATTCCAGCCACACGTCCAATCCCTGATCCAGGGAATCGTGCCACATCTCGGCCATGCGGGTGATGTAGATGCTGTCCGCCAGGTGCGGAACGGTCACCCAGGCATGTTTCTGGGTCTGGTTGCACAGGGCAATGGCGTACTCGTAGCAGACGCCCGCCGAATCCGCCTGCGAATAGGACATCGGCGTCGAGCGCATGTCCCAGGTCATGACGGGACTGTTGTTCGTGTGGAACCAATCCATGAAGCGGATGGCGTAGAAAGGGTCTAGTTTTTCGAGGAAGGGAGGCCGGAACATCTCCGCTTCGTAGGTCGCTTCCTGACCGAGCGGCACCAGGCGAAAATTGCGGGCGTGGTTCGGCGCGGCGGAGCTGGAATCGAGGTGCATCCAGACATTGCCGGTCCCGGTGACGGTCACCACAATGCGGCCCGGGGCGGTGGAATCGACCTGGAAACCGTTGAAGGTGAACTCGCCGTAGCCATCGTAGAGGAACACAAATTGTTGGTTGGGGACGCGGTGGTTGGCGGAGACCATCAGGCGGAGTTTTTGGAGGCCGCCCGATGTGGAGGCCGGAATGCCGGCATTTGGGTAGCCATCGGCGTCGTAGGCGACCTCGTCGCTGAGCTGGGTATTCCAGGGGGACGAGCCGGAGGCATTGAAGGAGAGCCAGCCGCCGCGCCATTTCATCTGGTCAATGAAGGGATTTTCCCCATTGGACCAATAGGCCGGCCCTTCGAGTCCGACCCCAATTTGCATGCAGTTGGGGCTTTGGGTGAACAGGGGAAATGAAAGCAATAGCAGGAAGAGGGTGAACAAAAACGATTTCATGGGAACCAAAATTCAGATCATTCTACGTGAATCTAATGGTTTTTGGTCACTTCCGCATGGCCTAGGAATGAGAAACCCCCGGCCCAAAAAAGAACCGGGGGAATTCTTGCTGCTGACACTTTCCGACGGAATCGGATTGTGAAAAAAAATGAATTGGGCTCAAAAAGCTCCCAAAATCGGGAGGTTTGTTGCGCAATGGTCAGTTACACTGACCGTTGGCGTCGGTATGAAAAAATATACTACCAAGTGGGTCTGGAAAGAACGATTGCTTACTGGATACATTTCAAAGGTGCCACAATCGATTTGCTTTCCCAACACAACAAACGGCTCTGGGTTACGCAGTTTGAAGGGGTTTGAAGAACAAAAAATTGCCATAATATCCCTTCAGAGCCCTTGAAAAAGGATTCAGATGGGGATTCAAAAACAGGGTTGAAATTACTTCTCAGTGCTGCATGACCGCCATGGTGAGGCGGGAAATGGCGATTTTTCTTTCCGATTCATCGGTGAGAATGATCTGCCAGACCTGGGTGCTGCGTCCGATGTGGACCGGGGTGGCCTTGGCGTAGACGCGTCCGGAGCGGACAGCCTTGAGGTGATTGGCGTTGATGTCGAGGCCGAGGCAGTAGTGCGTCTTGGGATCGACCACCAGGTTGGCGGCGACGCTGCCGATGGATTCGGCCAGCACGCAAGAAGCTCCGCCGTGGAAAATTCCGAAGGGCTGCTGGGTCCGGTGGTCCACCGGCATCGATCCCAGAAGGTAATCGTCCCCGATTTCCTCGAACCGAATGTCCAGATACTCCAGCATTTTCTTGCCTGAATTCGCGGTGATCTGCTCTACAGTATAGTTATCGTGCCAAATTGCCATGGGACAAATCTCCACTTTTTTGCCCCGAGATTCAACCATTGCCCCCCTCCTTCCCTCCAATTCCTTTTACTATCTTTGCCCTCCATGCGCACCCCTTCGGTATATTTCTTCATTCTGCCCCTCGAAAATGGCGGCTACCAACACAACGCCATCAGCCTGGCCCAGGGACTCCAGCAAATGGGCATCGAGTTTGGGGCCTCGACCGATTATTGGCGGCAACCCGATGGCTCATTCCTCTTCCAACACGATCCGGATGCCTCGCCCGCCGATTTTGATTGGGTGGTCATTTCCGAACATTACCTGAGCTACGGCAACCAGCAATTTCCCGATGGGTTCTTCGAATTGCCCGGGAAAAAGGCCTATATCCATACCGGCGACGGCCTCGCCCACCAGTACAATATTCACCGTCTCAAGTCTCATTACGACCGGTTTGACCTCATTCTCCTCCACCAATACGAGGACATCCCCTACCCCGATCATTTCCGGCCCTGGGCCTACGGCGTTTCCCAGCACATCATCGACCTCGCATTTCCCGACCTCCCCAAAGCCCCCCGCATCTGTGTCAACTACCGCAATTCCCACTCGGTTCGACGGCTGGGGCAGGAACGGATTTTTGATCGGTTGCCGGAGGAAATGATCGATACGACGCGGGAGATGGACGAATGGAAGGGCTGGGAGAATGAAACGGATTACGTCAAATATTGCGTGTACCAGAGTGCGGGGCGGCACAGCCGGGGCTATAACCAGCGGATTGGGGGCAGTGCGGCGACGGCTTGTTTCGGGGGCGTTTTCTATATCCGGCCCTGGTTTTGGAATTGGCCGGCCTTCAAAATCGCCAACTACTTTGTCCAGAGTGCCGCTTCGATTGGGCGGATGCAAAACCTCGCCAAGAAGGTGGGGCTGGCCAAAAAACACGTCTACCGCCTGTACCAATGGGATTCCTGGCGCTTTTGGGAAACTTTCGCAAATGCAAGTGTGGCAATTCAGGTAGATTTGAAAAAGTACAAGGTGATCCTGCCTGAATACCCGGTTCCCGGCCAGCATTATTTGGGCGTGGACCTGGAGCAGCCGGCCGAAGCACTGGAGATCTTGCAGGACCATGCCCGGCTCCTTGAGATCGGTCAGGCGGGCCGAAAATGGGCCCTTGATCACTACGGACCTCAGGCCCAGGCCCGCAGGATGCTTGCTTATATGGCCGAACGGGGATAATTTTCGAGACCCGAAGTTGAATTTTTCGACCTTTTTGCACATTTTGAAAGAACAATTGTGGATAACTATGAGATCGATACACCAATTGGGGTTGTTTGTACTGTTGTTCCTTGGACTGGCACCGGCCTTGCATGCCACCGGTCCGGATGGGATTGAGGTCAAATTGATCTATGCTGAGGGACGGATTTATTACCACGAAATCTTCGTCCAGTGGAGTACCGAATGGGAAAAAGCCCCCTGCGATTTTGTCATTGAGGCCAGCGCCGACGGACAGGATTGGCGGATTCGGGGTCGGGTGAAGTCAAAAGGCAATTCCTCCCGCCACTCGGAGTACAAATTCGTCGACAAGAAAGACGATACCTTTCACTTTTACCGCATTCGCCAAATGGACAAACGCGGTAGCAGCGAAATCCTCTCGGAATTCGAATTGGAAAACTATTCCATCGAAGTCGACCTGGAAGCCCTGGAATTCGATGACTCGCGGCGGCTCGTCCTCGAGTATTCCATCGACAAGGACCAGGAACTCATGATCCGCATCTACAACAGCATCGGCGAGCAGGTGATGACCAAGGTCATGCCGTTCAAAAAAGCCGGTGACTATATTTACCACCTCGACATCAGCGACTTGCGGCGGGACAGCTACCTGCTTCAGGTCACCCAAATTTTGTTGGACAAAACAGTGGCGGAAGCCCCCTTCAAAACGAAATAATTCATGCAACACAACTGGATTTTCCAATTGGCCACTCCGATCGCGGAGCCCGCGGCCACGCAATTGCAATCTGCATTGGACCGCCTCACGGCGGAATGGAAGGCCCACGGCGCTCCGGTTCCGGGCCAGGCCCGGATCGCGTACAGCCGTTTCGTCATCGTCCAGGCCCAACCGGGCAGCACCTCCGGTTGCTCCATCGACTCGATGACCCGCGGCGTCGAATCCCTGCTCACGCAGGCCGGCCTCCAACACCTGGGCCCCGACCAGATCTTCTACCGCAACGCCCAAGGCGCCATCGCCAACATCGACTTCCGCAATGTCTCCGCTGCCTTGGCGCAGGGAGATATGGGCCCGGAGACGACGGTTTTTGACGCGTCTCTGAACCAGACGAATGACCTGGCGCGGTGGGAAGTGCCGTTGAAGGAGACTTGGATGGGGCGGTATGTGAAAAGCTCCTGAGCCGTTTCCCCTCGAAATCCCCCCAAAAGCACAACAGCGGGCCACCACAGGTGGCCCGCTGTCCGTATACACATCCGCCTCTCGGCGGAAGTCAAATCAATAGCGGTAGTACTCAGGCTTGTACGGGCCTTCAACCGGCACGTTGATATAAGAAGCCTGCTCGTCGGAGAGGGTTTCCAAACGGACACCGATCTTCTCCAGGTGGAGACGGGCAACTTTCTCGTCGAGGTGCTTGGGAAGGGTATAGACCTTGTTTTCGTACTGGTCGTGGTGCTTCCAGAGCTCGATCTGGGCCAGGGTCTGGTTCGTGAAGGAGTTGGACATCACGAAGCTCGGGTGGCCGGTGGCGCAGCCGAGGTTCACCAGACGGCCTTCGGCGAGGACGATAATGTCGTTGCCGTCGACGTTGTAAAGGTCTACCTGGGGCTTGATATTGTCCTGGGTATGTCCGTACTGCTCGTTGAGCCAGGCCATGTCGATCTCATTGTCGAAGTGGCCGATGTTACAGACGATGGTCTTGTCCTTCATGTTCTGGAAGTGCGGGCCAGCGACGACGTCGCGGTTACCGGTAGCCGTCACAACGATGTCGGCTTCGGCCACTGCGTCGATCATCGGCTTGACTTCGAAGCCTTCCATGGCAGCCTGAAGGGCACAAATCGGATCGATTTCGGTCACGATCACCCGGGCACCAGCACCACGGAGGGACTCGGCGGAACCTTTGCCAACGTCACCGTAACCGGCGACAACAGCAACTTTACCGGCCATCATGACATCCGTCGCGCGACGGATGGCGTCCACGAGGGATTCGCGGCAGCCGTACTTGTTGTCAAACTTGGACTTGGTGACGGAGTCGTTGACGTTGATGGCGGGCATCGGGAGGGTGCCGGCCTTCTGGCGCTCGTAGAGACGGTGAACGCCGGTGGTGGTTTCTTCGGAGATGCCACGGATACCGGGAACGAGTTCCGGGTACTTGTCGAGGACCACATTGGTGAGGTCACCACCGTCGTCCAGGATCATGTTCAGCGGCTTCTTGTCCTCGCCGAACCAGAGCGTCTGCTCGATACACCAGTTGTATTCTTCTTCGGTCTCGCCTTTCCAGGCGAATACAGGTACCCCTGCCTTGGCGATGGCGGCAGCAGCGTGGTCCTGGGTAGAGAAAATATTGCAGGACGACCACATTACCTCAGCTCCGAGGTCCACGAGGGTCTCGATGAGGACGGCCGTCTGAATGGTCATGTGAAGACAACCTGCAATGCGGGCACCTTTCAGGGGCTGCTGGTCGCGATATTCCTCGCGAATGGCCATCAGACCAGGCATTTCTGCTTCAGCAAGGCGAATTTCTTTACGGCCCCAGTCCGCAAGAGTGATGTCTTTAACTTTGTAGTTGAGTGTTTCAGTCATTTGAAATAACTATCCGAGTTGTTAAATGCGTCGCAAAATTAAACAATTCCGACAACCCTCCCAAACTCCTCAACCCATTCGCCTTGAACCGCTTTCGTTTCCATGAATGAGATCGTCGATTGGAAGTGGATATGCCTTACAACTTCCCGCATGGGACTTTGTTTACCCCCAACCATCCAGATCCATTTTATTGCCCATTCTCACTCCGAATCCGCCGCACATACCGCCGCACCTGGGTCTCGTAACGCCCAGGTGAGTAGGAATCTTCCGCCAATCCGGTCAGCGCATTGTTCACCGGGAGGGCATTTTTTTCTCTCCCAAACGGCCCCGCAAAGCCCAGGTACCAATCGGGATCGCCCTCAAACGCCACCTGGAAGGTGTACAGATAAACTTCTTCTCCATCCCAAAACGCCTCCTCCCGGTCAATAAATTTCATCCGGACCGCCTTACCCTGCTCATAGTACCAACTGTATTCTTCCAGGTCCCACCACAACATCTGCTCCGCCAACTGGGGCTGCTTCCGGCATTTGTTAGGCACCATTTTTCCCTTTTCCAGGTCGATCAATTTCTTCGTCATCCGAAATCCCTGCCGGGGATCGCCACAAATTTCCTTCAGGGACTTGCTGGAGACCTCCAGATCCCGCTTGATCAGGGCTTCCGCCGCCAGGGCCCGCGTCTTCAACTCCCCCTCCGCCAAAGCCTTGCGGACAAAGCGCTCCTCCTCCGGCGTAAAGGGCAGGTCACCCGCCATGCGGAACCAGGAGACAAATGCGAGGGGCAGGCTATAATAACCGTCCGGCTTCGTGAACATGGTATTCTCGTCGAGCTGGCCGTCCAATACCCCCCGGACCTGATCGAGGACCTCTTTCAAGGATTCCGGCTCAATCTCATCCTCCTGAACTTCGGCCGCCAGATGATCGATCAGGGCCGTCAAGTAATGGGGATCTTTCAAAATGGGCGCCATGAAATCCACCGCCAGGATTTGGTCGAGGTTATCGGCCCGGGCTTCCAGGATGAAATCTATCAGTTGGTAGTATTCCAGACCGGCGGGGAGGGCCTGGTTCATGAATTGAAGGGCCAGTTTACGCTCTTCGGGGGCTTCGGTCTTGAGCAATGCCCCCAGAATGTCCAGCTGGAACCGGGCGGAATCGAGCTGGGGGTAAACCTGCTTGAGCAGGCGGCGGCTGGCTTCGGTCTGCAACCCAGCCACAATTTTGCCGAGTTCGCCCCGCACTCCCGCCAACGAAGGATCTACCTTCGCAAAGTATTCCATGAACAGCTCCCGCTCTTCCGGCAGCGGCACATATTCCCCGAAGGCTTCCCGGGCCTGCGCTGCTTCCGCCGAATCGGTGCTGACCAAGCCCGCCATCAACAAATCGGCCTTGCCTTTTTTCAAATCCTCCAGGTTCCCCACCAATTCCAACTCGCTCTCCTCCAAAAATGCCTTGATCATCGGATCATTCTGCATGCCCGGCACCGTCGACACGGTCAATTCCCAGATGCGTTGGCCGGAGAAAATCCGCTTCGTGGTCCTCAGGCGGCCATTCTTGAGTTGGGTGGAGGTCATTGGAAAACGGGGGCCTTTCAAATCCGGTTTCACTTCGCCGGGAAAGCTGATCAGGGTATTGGTGCTGTCCTCGACCTGGATCCATTCCTCGATGAATTGCCGGACGGAGTCCACCCGTAAATAGGGAGACAGGTCGTAGCGGGAAATGGCAAATCCGGTGGCGGAAATCGTGTCGCGGGCGGCGTAGTGGGTGACTTCATCGAGTCCGTCGTAGATGACAAATTCCCACCAGCCCTCGGTTTTGCCGGGCGGAGTGGGAAAGCGGGCCGTAAATCCGGGCCGCTGGAAGGTATCGCCCATGGCTATGGGCGGATAGGGCAGGTATTCGAATGAATTCAGGAAGGTTTCGGACAGGGCCATGGCCGAGTCGTCCGAGGCCGTCGAGAAATAGACGTTGAAGTGGCGGTCTCCCCGGGAAAAATGGCGGAGCAAGAGGGAATCGCCTTCGTACTCCAAGGGGATTTCCCAGCCCGCAATGCCATTGCGGGTCACCCGTTGCCGTTCTCCCACCACCATTTCTTCCTCCTCAAACCCCTCAATCAAGGTCTCAAAATAGGAGGTATCGTCCTCTACGTAATTCATCGGCGCGAGGTCAATGGTCTGGACCAATATGTTCTGGGTATAGTAGGGGTCGGACACTTCGTAATCGCAAAAGCGAATCTGCCACAGGGGATCATCCTCAACGATCGTACTGTCGTATTCAATGTCGGGGACGCCCGGCAAGGCCACCTGGAAGCCGTGGCGGGGAAATTGCTGGACTTCGAAGGGGCGGTTGAAAATGGGATCGGGCTGAAAGGTCTCTACGCTGCCGAGGAAACGCTCCGAAATCGCGCCCCGGACCGTTTGCTCCGACATCCCCGTCATCAAAAAGATCATGCTCTCTTCGTCAAACAGGATGCGCACCCGGAACGTATAATCGGCCACCGGACCAATGACCTCTTTGCCCTTCAAATTCCCCTGCTCCACCTCCACCACTCCTTCTTCCGAATCCAGGCCCATTTCATCCACCACGGTCTTGAACATCAGGTTTTGCATGTACTCTTCGGTGAGGCCCGGCAGTTGGAAGCGGTAGAAAGCGTAGAAAAAGCCCGCAGGCAAATCCATCCCAAACTGCATCGCTAGTTCGTCCCCCACAATGTCCACCTTGAAGGGCTTGACCGGCACCTCGACCCGCATCCCATAGTCTTCGTCCTCGTAGGTGATCCAATGGGGATTGTAGGGGCGGTCCAGGTAGTCCTCGACAACCCCGGTATAGGTCGCCTTGACGGCGCGCAATCGGTAGCCCCGGTCGCGCATCAGTTGGATCAGGCCCTCCTCCCCCAGAAGGTGGGCCGCGCCGACAGCCACAAAGGTGGGCCGGAGCCGGATCAGGCTGTCCGCCGAATGGGCCATCACGTAGTTGCGCTTGGTGAGGACCTCATCGCGGAAGGCCTGGGAGACCTCGGGCAGGTTGATGAATTCCTCGATGGCATCGAGGTCGCCACTGATATAGGCCGTCTTCAGACGGCTCAACGAATTGGGCGGACCGTCCCGAAAGACGTCCTCATTGTCCCCGATCAACAAGCTGATTTGATCTTCTATTTTTTCCAGACCTCCCACCACTTTCCCATCGTCCCGGGCCACGCGATACAGAAAAGCATCCAGAAAGGTTTCCCTATCCTCTCCCGCCTCGTACTCTTCCCCCAGGTTTTGGAACAACCGCATCGGATCCGGCGAACTCCCCGCGCCATCCCCCCCCAACAATTCCTCCAGCCGTTCCATCAACCCACTTTTGGACCGACTTTCATTGACCTCCACCCCACCCGAAATCATCAGGCCCATGAAACTGTTCAGGGCCTCATCAAAGGCCACTTCCGTCGCAAAACCATCGCAGGCATCGATCCCCAGCATCACACTGTCGGGAAGGTTGAAGATATTCTCGTCGGTATCGTGCATGGTCCCGAACAGGTAGGAGGGGCGTTCGGAATTGGGTGACGTAACCTCCCACAGGAGGCGGTAAACTGGCTTGTCCTGGGCCTTCAGGGGAGACGTCAAAAACACCGCCCCCAACAGGAGCCCCAGCCAGAATCGAAGGAACATTTGCATGGTACAATTTAATCAAGGTTTGTTGGGAACCCGAACAATATTCTGCTCAGGTTCGATGGGGCTGAAGTTAGGAAAATAAACGGGCGGGGAGGCAATGGAGGAGAGAAAATGGGGAGATAGAACAAAAGAACCCCGACACCGAAATGCCGGGGTGGGAATTGAGGGAGAGAGGGTGATTATTGAATCACGATTTTCTCTTTCCAGACCTGGCTTTCGCCCTGGACTTCCATCAAGTAGATGCCAGGGGCCAGCTCGGATACGTTCAGCTCGGTTTGGGCTGGGCCCTGACCGAATCTCTGGTCGAGGACCACCCGACCGTCCATGCCGACGATGCGGACGCCGAAGATATGCTCTTCTTCCGCCCGGAGGTTGAGGCTTTGCTGGGCGGGCTGGGGATAAATTTCGAGGGCCGTGGCCGGCGTTTCGGGCTGGTCGCCAAGGCGCTTCGGCGTGCCACAGGAGAGCTCCTGCACCCCAAAGCCATCCTCGTCCATGCCTTCCAAATCAGCCAATTGGACCTGGGAAATCTGGGCATTCGTAAAAGCGTCGCTCGAATTGAGGCCGTCCCAGGGAGTCCCAATCGTGTTCATACAATTGGCCTGACCACCATCATTGGTGACATAGACATCCGCCAGTCCGTCCGGAGCCACATTCTGCTCGAAGACGAAGCCACCCGCCGCCATCAGATCGATATTTTCGTAGACGTCGATGCCGCCGAAGAGGTCATCGCTACCGGCCGCCGAGCTGGAGGTCGGGAAATACTGGTTCCAGGCTACCTGATTCCGGTTGTATTCCCAGAGGACCATGATTGAATTGCGGTTGCCGGAAGCCGGGTTGGTGACGTAGCCCACCGAATTGATCAAACCGGTCCGGTTGTTCCATGCGACATCCTCGAAGGCACTCAGGGGGCCCGAAGCACCGATGCTGAGGTAATTGCTCCACTGAAAAGCGCCGAAGGCATCCACGCGAGAAACAAACCCATAATAGGTGCCCACGCCCCAGGACTCGGACGTTCCCACCACCATGAGTTCCTGCGTCGGTTCGATCACGCGAATCCGCCAGGGAGCAATATTGACCGTGGCCTGGAATTGATTGACCACCGAGCCCAGGTAAGCTCCATTCTGCTGGAAAGTGTGAACGAAGAGGCGGTCCTGCAAATCAGTCGAGACCACCTTGTACCAACCGGCACCAAAGTTGTCGTGGTAGGTACCGCAGTATCCGACGTGGACAGGGAACCCGCCCGGGTCCTGGATGACCACTTCCTGGACGGCATTTCCGCTGCCCAACTCGAAATGGCCCACATAGGTTTGGTCTTTCACCTCACCCACGACGACGAATTCCGGACCACCGGTAACCCCATCGTTCACGAGGAAGATGTCCTTGGCGATGACCCGCTTGATCTGGCTGACCCACTGGATATTCCCCCCCAGATCGACCCAGGCCACATAGGAAACCTCGTTGACCAAATCAAAGGCGACTATACCGTAACCATCGCCGGGCGTGGCTTCGCAGATCGCCGCCGGATCGAGGTCCTGACCGGGCCGGATATACCGAACGGAATAATTCACCGAGCCATCCGGATTGGTATGGGTGAGGAGAATCTCGCGTTGGCCGGAACCATGCTCGATCGAGTTCAATTGGGCCGTGAATTCCTGGACATCCACCACGAGCCCCGCGTCTTGCTTGATGCGGTTGGAGAATCCACCGGTGGCTACGACGCCCTGAATGGATACGCCGCCGCCGACTCCGCCATCGTAATTGGTTCCTTGAGGTTGCGCCATGACTGGAGTCCACCAGCCCAAGGCCAGAATGCAGAGGATGCACCCTGAAAGGAGGGTAATGTTTGATCTTTTCATGTAAAACGTTGTTAAATAATCTTTAATTAAAAAAAGGTGACTTGTTGACTACTAGTTGACATATTAGAGGGTAATAATAAGTTAGGCGTGCCGACGCTCTTTTCCCAATTTCGAGGATGAACATTTTGTTATCGGACTGTTAGCCGCCCCCGATTTCCCCCTCATTCCCGTTCTTTTCCCAAACCTCTCTATCTTCGCGGCATGGAAAAATTAGAGGACAGCCTGAAATACCAGCAATGGAAACAACTCCTGGACAAGAATGGCATCGAAATGCGGGACCTGGAGGAACTTCATATCGTCCGGAAATCGAGCGGGGATGTGCTGTTTGCGTTGTTGAAAATGGATGCCGTGGCGCCCAATGGGGAGCCCTTGCTGCCAGTGGCCCTGCTCCGGGGCCATTTTGTGGGGGTCTTGGTGAGCTTGGTGGATGAGGCAACAGAAGAAGAATTTTTCCTGATGGTCCGCCAGCGCCGGGTGGGCACCGGCGAGGTCATGCTGGAACATCCGGCGGGCATGGTCGACAATACCAAGGATCCATTTGAGGTGGCGATTACAGAGGTGCGTGAAGAAACGGGCGTGGAAATTACCCGCGACCAGCTGGTGTTGCTGGACGAACGGGTCCTGTACTCGTCGCCCGGCCTGATCGACGAAGGCGGCTATTTCTTTGCCACCCAACTCCGCTTGCCGCGCGCCCAAATCGACGCCCTTGCGGACAATTCCCAGGGCCACGGCACCGAAGGCGAGTTCATCGAGACCGCGGTCCTGACCCGCGCCGAGGCCATCGCCGAAAGCACCGTCGCCAATGCCATCCTCCATTTCTACCTCTGGGAGACCTGGCAGGCACAGCAAAAATCCTGAATTGCCCTCCCTGTTTTCCATTTTAAATAGCCATGGTCAATTATTTATGAATAATTGGGTCGCATTTCATTTACAAAAATAGCTCTTTAATACCCCCAGACACACCTCACGGAAAAAATTGGTAGAAGTTTGGTTATCATTCATAGAACCTTGGTTAGAATCGGCAGAAACTTGGTTATAATTTGTAGAACGTTGGATCGTTTTCGTAGAAAGTTGGTTAGTTTTTGTAGAACGTTCCGTATCGCGGGTAGAAACTTCCGTGTCGAACACGGAAACTTGGACAGGATTTGTAGAAACTTGGTTAGGATTTGTAGAAACTTCTATGCGCGGAGTGGAAACTTCCGTGTCGGAGGTGGAATCGCGTAGCTGCTTGCTGGAAAGATAGAGCTTTGGTGGAAGTTGCTTCCACCAAAACGCAGGCGACCTTGCGGCCGAATGGACCTCTTCGTGGAACCAAGTTCCACGAAAGCAAATAGGTTGGGAAGCCGATGGACTGAGATGGCCATCCATTTCCCCTTCTCCCTCATTCCCAGACCACCGGGGCATACCGCTCCGCCCCCACCGTTTCCAGCATCACGCTCCGCGAGGTAAACGATTGCCCGTCGCCCCCGAGGACCGACCGGAGGATGGCCGGGGAGAATCCGCTCACCAGGGCGGTTCGCTGGAGTTTCGCGGGCACGGGCACATTGCCCGAGCGGCCATTCACGTTCCAGAACACGATCCCCGGCCGCCGGTAACCCGCCCGCAGGTACTGCCTGGAAATCATGTCGATCGCCCGCTGCTTCGGCGTACACGCCTGGTCAAATTCCATGTCCGAAATGATCAGCAACTTGGTCGGCATCTCCGATTCCGGCAGGTTGCCCCGCACCGCGGTGTTCAGGACCAGCCGCAGCACCGCTTCGAGGTCCGTGTTCATGCCCCATTCCGCCTGCTCCAATTGCAGGACCCGGTCCCACAAATCTCCCTGGAGATGCTGCAATTGCGGGTGCTTGGAAAAGGTGATGAAAGCGTCTCGGAAAATCGAAGGATTGCGTTCGCTGAGGTAGACGCCCAGCGCCACGCTCACGGCCATCGGCAAGCCTTCCATAGAACCGGAGACATCGCAAACGGGTAACATGCGCTCGTTTGTCCCGGCCAGATAATCCGGCAAAGCCTTCCATTGCTCATTGATGCCCATTTTCTCCAACTCAAAATTGGCGCCCTTCTCGTACAGGGCCTGCTTCATTTTGAGGTAGAGTTGGTGGGGGAAAATGGCCCCGGCATTGACCTTCTCCTTGCCCTCCAATACCTTTTTCAGGTAGAGTTGGAAGCGGTGAGGATCGTGGCGGAGAAATGCCCGGCGGTAACGGTTCATGGCCTGGGACGGCACCTGCGCGTACAGAGTTTGGTCCCAATGGCCACCGCACATGTTCTGTTCCACCGTTTTGGACAGGCCCACGATCAATTTTCGATAGGCCTTGGGATCCAGCCGGAGGTGGCGGCGGACCTGGTTGGCAAACGGCCCCTTCCGCGGCAGCCATTTTGCCAGCAATCCATCCCTTTTTTCCAGCAGCCCCTCCCGAATCAGCTCCAGAACCTCTCCCTGCCAACGCCCACTGGCCAAAGCAAAGAGATCGTCCCAGCGGCCGAACTCCGGCACCAGCGGGAGCAGCTCCCGCAGGGACTCGCCGCGGAGCCCCGCCAGGTAGGCCAAACCAATGCGGAAGAAGCGCCGCTCTCCCGCCCCCGCCCGCACATCGCGGGCCCAGAAGAGGATCTTCACCGCCAATTCAGGATCAGCAGTGAAGGCCAGGGAAAACTGCCGCAGGATCATCTCCTCGCTCCATTGGCGGGTGGCTCCCGCCACGAAGAACAGGTCCATGCACGGGTCCAGGGAGCTGTGGTTGGTCGCCATACCATTGGTGGTCAGGGCATTGTTTTGTTGCAGGGCTTGGATGAACTTGGACATATCTTGAGGTGGTTGGGATCAAAAAAAGCGGGACCTGAACGGTCCCGCTGAAAGTTCCTCGGAATGCCACTGAAATTTAAATTGAAGTTTCAAGGGGTTGATTTGCTGGGGGCATTCCCTCAGGAATTGTGTTACCCAGGTGGTCAGAGAGGCCAATGCTCCACGCGACCCGCCGGGGGATATATTTGGACCAGGATGCACTTTGTATCGTGTTTGCTGTCGGCATCCTTTTGTCGTTTGCTCAAAGAACTACACTCTCCTGAAGTGCAAACCCCTTGCCAAACCCCTTTTTCCTTCGTTTTCCCCCTTCCCCCACCACATTTCCCATCAATCCATGACAGAGCTGGTCAAAAATTGATTATTTTCTCCCATGGCCAAAATCCTCATGTCCTGGGTCGCCACGAACAATGACTTCGTGCGAAATGCTCCCGAAGCAACTGTCAACATAGAAGACAGCCCCAACCTGAACCTCCACCGGCATTGGTGGACGGACCACGAGAAACATATCCTGCTGTCGGGAAAAGATGAGTTGGAAGGCGATATCGCGGCGGAGATGATCCGCTCGGCGATTCTCAAGGAATTCCCCACCCACGTCGTCGAAATTGCCTTCATGTCCATCGACAATGTCATCGATGTCCACGAGATCAAGCCCCAGGTCCAGCGCCTGGTGCTGAAAAACCGGGAGGCAGAAATTGATATTTTTTGGAGCCCCGGTACGTCCATGATGCAATTGTCGTGGTACCTCGTGCACTCGGAGGGCATTGCGAAGACGCGGATCATCCAGGGGATTCCGGCCCGGCATTTGAAGCCGGGCAAAGACCGCTTTTTCGAGACGACCTTTGACCAGAGCGAGACGCCGATCTCCATCATGGTGCGGAATGAGCCTTCCGTACCCGACAATTACCTCATCACGCCGTCGCTCCAGCCCATTTACGACCGCGCCCGCCGCATCGCGGCGGTGGAAAACGTCACCACGCTCATCCGCGGGGAGAGCGGCACCGGCAAGGAACACCTCGCCCGTTCCATCCATACGGACAGCTCCCGGCGGGAAAAGCCCTTTGTCACCGTCAACTGCTCGGCCATCGGGGATACCCTACTCGAATCACGGCTGTTTGGCTACAAGAAGGGGGCCTTTACCGGTGCCGACGAGGACCGTGCCGGCCTGTTCGAAGAAGCCCACCGGGGCACCATTTTCCTGGACGAAATCGGGGACATCAGCGCGTATATGCAGCAGAGTTTGTTGCGGGTTTTGCAGGAAAATGAAGTGATGCGGGTGGGGGAAAACAAGCCCCGGAAAATTGATGTGCGGATTGTGGCGGCGACGAACCGGGACCTGGAGAAGATGTGTGGGGAAGGAAAATTTCGTTGGGATCTGTACTACCGGCTGGCGGTCACAGAATTGGAACTGCCCCCGTTGCGGGAGCGGGGAAAAGGGGAAATGCGGGACTTGCTGGACTTTTTCCTGAAGCAAAAGGCCCGCAAGTTCAGGCGCAAGCGCCTGGCCATCAAGGGCGCAGTCCGCGACGCCCTCCTGGGCTATCCCTTTCCCGGCAACATCCGGGAACTCGAGAACCTGGTGGAAAACCTATACGTGTTTTGCGAGGGGGAGGTGCACGCCAGTGACCTGCCCCGCCGCCTGAAGGACCCGCCTGCGCGGGTCGGATTTCGCCTGCGGGATGTAGAAGCGGTCCACATCCGCAAGGTCCTCCATTTTCACAACTACAACCTCAGCCAAAGCGCCAAGGCCCTCGACGTGGCCCTGAATACGCTGAAAAGCAAGATGGAGCGGTATGGGATTGAGCGGCCCGCCCAGAAATGAAAAAGAGGCTGCCCCGCGAAGGACAGCCTCCGGTTCCAGATGGAACCACTCCAATTCTTACTTGTTAATGTTCTTGCAGGAGATTTCCTCGTTGTCGCCTACGCCATTCCAGTAGGTGGGGCCGTACTTGTTGTTGCCCTGGTAGTCCTGCTTGAAGCCGCAGAGTTCGATGCGGCAGGTGCCGTCGATGCGCTCGTAAGCGATCCACGCGTCGATGGTGCGGCTCAGGAGGATGCCGGTCCACTCATTGCGCTGAACGGCCCAGTCGGTGCTGGTGATGACCACACGCTTGACGCCGACGACGTCTTCTTCGCCGTACTTGTTCATGAAGGCCGTCTTCATGGAAGCAGCGAGGCCGCTATTGGTCATTTTGGCCTTGGGCATGCGGACATCGGCGAGGCGTACATCCGTGAGGGCCACACGGCGGGTATCATACTTGCCAATGCCAGCGACATCGGTGCCGTTGAAGTTGAACTTGCCGGCGAGCTGCTGGCGGCGGTCCATATTGCCGATGGCGGAGGTGTTCAGGGTGACTTCACCCTGGCTGCCCTTGACGCGCACCAGTTCGCGGAGGAATTGCTCCTGGACGAGGTCCTCGGCCGGATCGGGGAAGCTGTTGTCGCCGTAGATCACATAGTCGAGGTGGCTCTTGTCGAGGTCGGCATCGGCGAGGTCGAGGCGAATCCGCTCTTCTTCGTCCCAGGGACCGTCGAATTTGAAGACGATGTACTTGTCTTCGCCGTAGATGAGGGCGAGGGGACGGTCAAAAAACAGGGTCAGGACGATTTTTTCGCCCGCCTTGAAGGATTCCTTGGGGCTGAAACCGCTGGAACCGGTGGAGGAGAACCCAATGGTATAGGTATTGTTCTTGTGGTAGTCGCTGGTGAAGGTTTCCTTCTCGTAGGCGCCTTTCTTGGAGGCGGCGAGGGATTTGCCGTCGGCGGCAGCTTTGGTCATGGCGCCGTCCTCGGGGTAGAGGAGGGACGCGGCTTCGCCGAGGTTGCCGTAGCGCTGGGCGCTGTTGTACTGGACAAAGGCGTATTTGTGGGAGTTGGCCGTGTTCAGGGCCTCGTCCATGGCTTTCTTGACATCGGCCTGGACTTCACCCGCCCAATCGGTGGTGAAGGTACGGAGGACGTCACGGCCGTAGCTTTCTTCGAGGACCTTCATGCCCCATTCGTTCAGGAAAGCTGCACCTTCGCGGTTCTTGGCGAAGTCAAAGGCCTTTACATTTTCCAGCAGACCAGCATCGTCATTCCAACCCGCCTTCTGAATTTTCTGGATGGCCTGGTAGTTCTTCCACTTGGAAATCATGTAGTCGGAAACCTCCTTGCGCTGAC
This sequence comes from uncultured bacterium, assembly GCA_963923035.1. Classification (GTDB taxonomy): domain Bacteria; phylum Bacteroidota; class Bacteroidia; order J057; family JADKCL01; genus CAWUKT01. The sequence continues at coordinate 4,077 of CAWUKT010000105.1, read as the reverse complement.
CGGGGAGGGCTTTGCGCTCGTTGTAGAGGGATTCCATGCTGCCCCGGACCTCTTCGTAGCGCTCTACGCGGCCCATGTTTTCGGAGTCCATCGCGCTGAAGGTATTGATCTTGGTACCGTAGTCGTCGAGGTGCTTTTTGAAATCGTCCACCCACTCAGCATCCCCCCAGTTCGACTTGTCCTCAGCTTCCCGCTTCTTCAGCGCCTTGTATTCGTACTTCATCTGCCCGTAGGCGATGGTAAATTCCTTTTTCTGCTCGGAGTCGTCGATCATCGGGTAGATCTTCTGCTCGCCGAGGTCCACATTGTCCTGGTAGGTGACCAGTTGGGTATTGAAATCCTCGAGGTAGCGCTTGGCCACTGCTTTGCCACCGGTGCTCTTCTGGGCGCTGGTCAGGTGGTTGGAGTAATAGCTCAGACCAGACTGGAAGTTTTTCAGGAACTCAGCATCTCCCCAATTGGGGCTCCCGGCGAGGTCTTTCAGACGCTTCTTGTCCTTTTCCAGGGTCTCGGTATAATTCGCTGCATCTCCAGCATTGGATTCAACGGCGTTTTTCGTCTTGCTCTTGGCTTTACTCTTGGCCTGTCCCGCCAATTTCCCCAACTGAGCCGGGGCGGAGGTCCCCAGTCCAATCAAAATCGTAAGAAATGCGGTGGTAATAAGTCGTTTGGTTATCATTCTGAAAATATTTGGTAGGTGGGCGTTTGAAATTGGGCCGCAAGATAATTGGGTGGTTTGGGAGATGGACAGAAGAATAAACGAATGGTCGGACTATTTATCTAAGCAAATAGGAAGAGGTCAATCGTAAGAATGAAATGTACTTTTGATTGATCCTGTGGTCATGTTACCGCTCCGCGTTGGTGAGTACATGCACAAAGCCCGCCGCATCGCATTGCCGCTCCTCGCCGCCCTGGTCCTCGCCGGGTCCATTTCGGCCTGCTCTCCCTACCGGGCCCGCAAAAAAGCCCCAAAAAAATCGAGTGCTGTATCGTTTCTCGACTTTCGGAGGGCGCATTGTGGGTGTGTCGGAAAATAAACCCGGTCGCTATTTCCCTGCTTCCGCCCTTTCCTTCAACGCTTCGTTCATCGACTCAAAGCCTTTCGTCGTTGGCTCCTTCAGCGATTTCCACAGCATCCCCACCAACAAGCCCGTGAACCGTTCTCCATGGACAAATTTCGTTTTCTCGCCCCCCATTTCTTCCAATTGAAAGTAGTGCTCCCCGTCAAATAGACCCGGGATCAGCAATTTTCCCTTCCACCGAAATTCGCGCCGGGGCTTCACCGCCAGCACGCGCGGCTTGAAATTCATCGGTTTCCGTCCGGGAGGCTCAATCGTATTGTCCAGCTTCTCCCCCACCCGGGCCGCTCCTTCAATCTTGCGGATGAAGGGGTTCCATTCGGGATAGCTTTCGAAGTCCATGAGAGCATCCCAAACCTTTTGTACCGGCGCGTCGATGGTGATTTCAGTCGTGAGGTGTTTCATAATCGTTTGGATTGGAGTGATGGAACAAAGGTGGGGGAATGGAAACCGGATTTTTTTGCTTGGGACGACAATGGAAATGCAGTTCACGCCACCGCCCAAAAATCACTATTATTGTTCATGGCTTTCAACGGACGGTTTGTGCTGAACATCATCCATTTTGCCGCGCAACAAGGCGCGGACCTCAAGGAATTGATCGCCCTCACCGGACTGAGCCCGGCCGACATGCAGCAAGAAAGCTGTCGCCTGGAATCGGAGGCCTACAACCGGGTGGTGGAACGGGCCGAGGCCGCCACCGGCAATCCCCTCCTGGGGATGCACGCCGGCGAAAGCCTGAACCTCGCGGCTGCGGGACTGATCGTCCAGATCACCCAAACCAGCGCCACCGTGCGCCAGGCGCTGGATTATTGCTGCGAATTCGCCAACCTTGGATGCAGCTCCCTGCCCCTGAGCCTCGCCGAGACCGGGGACCATTTCCGCGTCAACCTCACCCCCAACCCCATCTGGGCCCAACAATCGGCCGTGGCCGTGCGCCATACCGCCGAGGGCTCCCTGGCCTTTACCATCCGCGAATTCCAATCGTTGACGCGGCACCGCCACGCGCCGATCGCGGTGCATTTGCCGTGGCAACCGGCCGGCCCCATCGCTGAATACGAGCGGGTCATGGGCTGTCCCGTCCGTTTTGGACAGGAACAGATCGCCCTCCTGCTGGACCGGGCCCAGGTCGAGGCCCCGATCATGACCTCGGACTACGACCTGCTCCGCGTCCTCGTGCACCACGCCGAGGCGAAAAACGCCGCGCTGGAAGCCGAAGCTGGCTTTGCCAGCCGCCTCCGGCAGAGCATCCTGCGGATGATGACCCCGGGTTTTCCCACGGTGGAGCAGGTGGCGCACCACCTCCATACCAGTCCCCGCACGCTCCAACGTCGCCTGAAAACCGAAGGTCTGACCTACAAACAACTGATTGATGATTTGCGCCGGGAATTTGCCCTGGCCTACTTGCGCCGGCCCGACCTGAGCGTCGGGCAGATCGCCGAATTGCTGGACTACGCGGATTCCAGCACTTTTTCCCGCTCCTTCAAGCGCTGGACCGGTCATTCTCCCCTCGAATTCCGCCAAATCTCCTGACCCCAAATACAAAAGGGCCACCCAACGGGCAGCCCTTGTATTGTACGTGACAGCTATTTTTAACCGTTCATGCTCATCAGGAATTCCTGGTTGTCGCGGGTACCGCGAATCCGTTCCAGGAGGAACTCCATCGCCTCGATGGGGTTCATGTCGGCCATGAATTTCCGCAGCACCCAAATCCGGCTGAGGTCTTTCGGCTCGATCAGGAGGTCTTCACGACGGGTACCGCTGGCGAGGACGTCAATCGCGGGATAGATCCGGCGGTTGGCAATCTTGCGGTCCAATTGGAGTTCCATGTTACCCGTACCCTTGAATTCTTCGAAGATCACCTCGTCCATTTTGGAGCCGGTATCGATCAGGGCCGTGGCACAAATGGTCAAGGAACCGCCGTGCTCGATGTTACGGGCCGCACCGAAGAAACGCTTGGGCTTGTGGAGGGCGTTCGCGTCGACACCACCAGAAAGGATCTTACCCGAAGCCGGCATCACAGTGTTGTGGGCGCGGGCAAGGCGGGTAATGGAGTCGAGTAGAATCACTACGTCGTGGCCACATTCCACCATCCGCTTGGCCTTGGCCAGGGCGATGGAGGAAACCTGGACGTGGCGGTCGGCGGGCTCGTCGAAGGTCGAAGCGATGACTTCGCCATCTACGTTCCGGGCCATGTCCGTTACTTCTTCCGGACGTTCATCGATCAGCAGGATGATGAGGTAGGCTTCCTTGTGGTTCTCGGCGATGGCGTTGGCGACCTTCTGGAGCAGGATCGTTTTACCCGTTTTCGGCTGTGCAACGATAAGCCCCCGCTGGCCCTTGCCAATCGGAGAGAAGAGGTCCAGAATCCGGAGGGAGAAGTCCCGCTGGCCCTGGCGCTCGAGGTGGAAACGCTCGTCGGGGAAGATGGGCGTCAGGTGGTCGAAGGAAACCCGGTCGCGGACTTCTTCGGGGAGGCGTCCGTTGAGGGTTTCAACCTTCAACAGGGCAAAGTAACGCTCGCCTTCCTTGGGCGGCCGGATCTGGCCGTAGACGGTATCTCCGGTTTTCAGACCAAAGAGTTTGATCTGAGAGGGAGAGACGTAAATGTCGTCGGGGGAAGGGAGGTAGTTGTATTCGGGGGAACGGAGGAATCCGTAGCCTTCCGAAATGACTTCGAGGACACCGTGGTTGCTGATGATGCCGTCGAAGTTGTATTTTTTGGGGTCCATTTTGGGATCGTATCCGCCCCCCTGGTGGGAATCGCCGCCACCTTGGGACTGGGCTTGCTCGCGGTTGTCGCGCGGCTCTCTGGGTTCTCTTTGCTCGCGGTTTTCACGCGGTTCGCGGTTCTCGCGCTGCTCGCGTTGTTCCCGCTGGGGCTCACGGTAGCCGCCCTGGTCGCGTCCGTCGTTGGAGGGGCCGCGGAATTCGCGTTTCTTTTCGCGGTAGCCACCGCCATCGCGGTGGTCGCCCCGGTCGCGGGGATCGCGTCCGCCGC
>CAWUKT010000104.1:0-22956 GCA_963923035.1 uncultured bacterium | reverse complement strand
CTTCTCCGACAGAGAGCCGTAAAGCACAACAAAAAGGGAAAAAGGAAAATCTTCCGGGTCCTGAAGATGCCATCGGGGGGCTTAAACTGACGGCTATGGGTGAGAGGCAAGCTGGCTTCAGTTGGAGGTGAGCCAGCTTCACTTGAAACGAAGCTGGCTTCGGTCGGAGGCAAGCCAGCTTACCAAAAGGCTGAGGAGGCCCTAGGTATATTTGGATATTGTCCTCCATCTAGTTAGATTGTTTGGCGAATCAAGAGAATGGGGGAATATTTGTTGGTGGACGGTTTTGGGTGTTCACATTGGGTTGATGTGGGTTAACAGGGGGATAACATTTTTGGGGGGGGGGAGTGGTGGTTCGGTGGGGATTTTGGTGTTGCTTTCGGGGGAGTTTCTTCCCCGGGGCGGGAGGTGGGCAGTCTAGGACTGCATTTTGGATTGGATTCTGTTTGAATTTCTCTTCGATAAATCAATTTCGGGGTGACCTAGTGGAAAATTGTGCTCCAGGATATTTAACGTCTTTTCAAATTGCTGTTCTCCTTCTTTCTTGTAAAACTTCCTTTCTATGATTCAGAGCTATCTGTTTCCGCTTCATTATCAGGGTGGTTAATGAGAAAACTGAGCGAACCCACCGAGCAAAAGGTAAGTAGGATCAGCAGGGCCAGCAAGGTATTCTCGATGAGTGGGACATTTTCATAAATCAGCGTGGTATCCTTCTGGAAATATTTGTAGAGCCGGTCTTCGTCGCGGTAGGTATTGTAATCCTGGCGAGCGAGCTCGGTCATGTGGGTGCCGCGGATGATGATGACCCCAAATTCCTGCTGGACATAGGTAAAATTGAATACGAAAAAGATAGAGGAGATATAGAGGAGGACGGTGGCAATGAGGACCCGGCTTTTCCATTTTACCCGGGCCTCCAATTCGGTCAGTCGCTCCTTTAGGATATGATTCCAAAAGACATACGAAAGGATAATCAGGCCCATTCCGGCTGAGAACAGGAGGAGGGTATTGTACCGGTCGAGGTAGCGATTGAAGACCACGCCCAGACCGCCGATCACAAGGGGGATGCTCGATTTGATGAGAAAATCGAGGGTGGATGCCCAGGCCGTTTTGATGGGGGAGGCACTCATGGGCGGTCGGGAAAAAGGGGAATGATTTTCAGACGGAGTTGTTTCAATTGACGGGCGGTACTGTTTTTACATAGGCCATCGATTTGGGGTTCCAGCAATGGGGTGGCTTGTTGGAGTTGGGGATAAAGGGCATTGTCATTCTCCATCAATTTGCCAAAAGTTTCATTTCCAACCTCTAATTCGAATATGGTGGCGCGGATGTCCCGGCCTTCAAAGAGGTCGATCCGGTAGATATTGTCTTCGAGAAAGCTCCAGGTAGGCGTGGTCGGGTCCCCAAACAGATATTTGTTGCCAGCACGGATGATCTCTTTTTCGGTCCACCAGGGCGGCGTCCATTTGACCGTATATCCCTGATCTGATTCCACAATGGCCACATAACCCATTGCATTTGAAGTGGGGGCAGGGGAGAGGGGAAACGGAATAAATGAAGGGGCCAAGCTGGCATGGGTGCTCTGTTCGGGGAGGGTAGTATTGCCTTGCGGATCGAATACATTGTATTTTTCCATGAAGCGGTCCATGGAGCGTTGGAGCCGCAGGATGCGGGCCTTGTGTTTGCGGAGGTAGCGCCCATTTTTCCGCGTTTTGCGGATCATTTTGGACGTGAATTTGAGGCCCTCGGAGAAATAGTTGACGTCTGAATTCGATTGGAACTTGTCTTGGGGGAAGGGATATGTAGCCAATAACTCCATCCGCTCGAAGGTCCGGCGGAAGCCCGCATTCAGTTCCTGCTGGATGATGGGCAAGCGTTGTTCGCGTTTCTTTTTGAGGGCTTTGAATTGGTCTCGGTTTTTGTTGTAGCTGAGTAGATCCGATGAGGTGATGTTAATAGGTTTGAGAGGGGAGATTGGTTTTGTAATAGGAGTTAGGCCTTTATAGAAATCCTCGTCTTCAAACAATCCAGAACTAGCTGGACCAGCCTTTCCTACAAATAGACTTATTTCCATTGCTCTAATGAAGTGCTCTCCATCCAGAATTTGAACTCCAATGGTAACAAGACTAGTGGAATCTGAATTATGGTAGATTCTTGCTGAGGTCGTATAGTATCTATTTTTAACCACCCATTTAGTTCTGACAATATTAAACCCCCAAGGTCTATTCCTTATCAGGTAACTTCTGATCTGATTGATACCTAAATCCCTGGTTACTGAACTTGATCCAACCCCGTTAATTTCCAGTGAAAACGAGGGGGGGAAATACTTTGCTAAACCTTCTGGATAAACTCCTACACCAAGAGATAACATCATTGTAGTCTTCAACTCTTTAGCCCCCGGAATCGTATCCTGCCCCTTTACCTCATTCCCCGCAAACAGAATCAGCAATACCACCAGCACCCCCAACCGGAGTTGTTGTTTCATCCAAATGACGAGAAGATGCTCCATGAACAAGGTTGATTTCATGTCTATCCGCCAAGAACAGGTTCAGCGAATCTCCGAATCGAGTTGCCACAGGCAACTGCCAACCCGGAATTAATGAAAGTTAATAAAAGAATCCTTTTATAATGCTGGGAGTTCTTAGCTTCTGACCCCAGACCACATTCCCCCATTCCCCCACTGCTATTTTCCAATTCCCACATTTTCGCATTCTCCCCGGTTCCCATTTCCGCATTCTCACCCAGAGTTTGTAGCTTTACACCATGACCGATTTCCTGCACCTGTTCTGGGACCCCGATCCGATCATGTTGTCCGCTGGTCCGCTCCGCGTCGCCTGGTACGGCGTCATGTGGGCCGTTTCCTTTATGTTGGGGTACTACCTCATGCGGTACATTTTTGCCCGCGAAAAGGCCCCGGCCAAATGGCTCGATCCCTTGGTCCTGTACATGGTTCTGGGGTCGGTATTGGGGGCGCGTCTGGGGCACTGTTTCTTTTACGAACCCGACTACTACCTCAGCAACCCACTGGAAATCATCATGATCCAGAAGGGAGGGATGGCAAGTCACGGGGGCGCGATCGGCATCATTTTAGTCCTGGCCATCTGGTCGCGGCGGGTGAGCAAGCTGTCCATGCTGTGGATTCTCGACCGGATTGTCATCGCGGTGGCCATCGCCGGGGTCCTGATCCGCTTCGGCAACTTCATCAACCAGGAGATCGTCGGCTCGGAATCGAATGCGTCCTATGCGTTTGTGTTCCCCCGAAATGACCAGGGTTCGACCTACGAGGCGCGGCCGGAAGACAAGGGCATTGAGGTCAAATTGAAGGCGGAGGAGTTCCGTTCCACGTTGCCGGACCTGTTCCGGAGCTACGATGGGGTGGGCTACGAACGGGTGGCGGGTGAATGGACGGGGGCGACGCTGGATGGCGACCGGGCGGTGAAGCGCTTGGATGCGACGGTGAAGGACACCTGCTGCGTCAATTATGCCTTCCTCTATACGGACCCGAAGGGGGAGAAAATGGTGGCGCCCCAAGACACCAACGATACCCGTCGGATCACCCTGCGCCAATCGGTGGCCTCGCGCACGGCCAAATTTGACGGCCGTTGGGTGGGAGATTCACTCGAATTGTTATTTTCCTGGGGTGATCCTAACATGGAACAGGCGAGCTTTTCGGTGCAGTTGATGGAGTCGGCCGATGGGATCAATTGGACAAAATTGAAGGGCGCGGACCTCGATGGGGCGGTTCAATCGGCCTCTTTGCAGGCGAAGGTGGCCCCGCCGGCCGGTTCGACGATGACCTACCTGGTCGCCTACAAGGCCAAGGCCGACCTGAATTATATTGCCAGACACCCCGCCCAACTCTACGAGGCCTTTTGTTACCTCCTGATTTTGGGCTTCCTGTTGTGGCTCTATTTCAAGCAGGACGGCAAAATACCACTGGGCCAGCATTTCGGGTGGTTCCTCATCCTGATCTTTACCGCCCGCTTCTTCATCGAATATTTCAAGGCCTGGCAGGTCGATTTCCTGGGCGACTCCCCAATCAATATGGGCCAGATCCTGAGTATTCCATTTGTGATGGCCGGGGTTTTCTTCCTGGTCCGTTCCCGTTCTCAACCACGCGAATTCCAACATCCCGAGGAACCAGAGTGACAAATCGGCGCATTGTCTGAACTTGGATTAATGCCTATCTTTCTTGTTCCAGATCATGAAGTATCTAACCGGGAAGGAACCTTGCCTCGTCGGCCGCTGGCTCATTGTGAGCTTTGTGGTGCTGGTGCTATGGGTTGGAAAAAATGAATTGAAGGGGCAGGTCATCGATGAAAATATTCCCCACGCGGGTGAGTATGTCGGGGCCGGAGAAGACAGTCTGGACTATATCGCACAATCCTTTGTTGCGAATATCCGTCAGGTCCATACAATTGGGGCCTGGCTGCGGCCTGCCCAGGGGGAAGCCGGGGTGACCATTTCGCTGATGGCCACCCAAAATGGCTTGCCCGACCCGAGCCAGGTCATCCACGAATCGCCGCTCATCCGCCCCAATGCCGCCCAATTCTATTTCGATTCCTCCTTCATCAACCTGCTGGTCCCATTGGATACCTATTGGGTGGTCGTAGACGGCTATCAAAACCTCGGAACTAATGGCTTTTCGGCGGTAGGCGTCTCCAATCAGTTCACCGATACGGGGGCGGGATTGGTATTTTCGGGGGACGGAGGAATGAATTGGGATTCCATTCCAGGGATTCCCATGGCGATTTATGTAGAAGGGGATACTTGCACCTTCGACATTGCCATCGATCCGCTCAATCCATCGGTTTGTCCCGGCCTTACGGAGACCGTGGAGGCTCCACCGGGCTTTTTGTCCTACGAATGGTCCACGGGAGCGACCTCCCGTGACCTCCAGGTCAGCGCCCCGGGCACCTATACCGTGACGGTCGTCAACGAAGATTTTTGCGTGGGAACCGGGTCCATCGTGGTCCTGCCCGACGCCGAGCCCGGCATTGGACTCGATACCCTCTACAACCTCTGCGAGGGCGAATCGGTGGCATTGCCAACGGTTCCCGTCAATATGTCCTACCTCTGGAACGACGGCTCCACGGCCAGCACCAATGTGGTAAGTGCGCCGGGGGTGTATACCGTGGAAGTGGTCAGCCCTTCGGGCTGTATCGGGCGGGATACGACCCTCGTGGTCGAAGTCCCGGCGCCCGTGGTCAACCTGGGCAATGATACGACGCTCTGCAACGGTGAATTCATTCAGTTGGATGCCGGGGCGGGCTTTGATACTTATATCTGGTCGACGGGCTCCACGACCCGGTCGATTTTCGTGAGCAATGACGCTCAGGTGAGCGTCTTCGTGGGCGATTCCATCGGCTGTTCGGCGACTTCGGACACGCTGGTGGTCGAGGTGAATCCCTTGCCGGATACGCCTCAGGTCCAATTGGACCTGAACATCCTCCTGTCCAGCTTCGCAGCGGGCTACCAGTGGTATTTCAATGGCGATGAACTTCCCGGGGAAACCAGCCAGTCGCTGGAGCCGCCTTCGACCGGATTTTACCAGGTGGAGGTGGAGAATTTGTTCCGGTGTCGGATGCTGTCCGATACCTTTTTCCTCGCCGTAGAACCGGCCGGCAATTTCATTCCGAGCGGTTTCTCACCCAATGGCGACGGCGTGAACGATGTCTTCCACATCGAGGCCATCGACCGCTTTCCCGACAATTTATTGCTGGTTTTCAATCGCTACGGGGATGAAGTCTTCAGGAAGCAGGGCTACCAGAACGATTGGGATGGAACAGGAAATCAGGGGAATGCGTTGCCGGATGGGGATTATTTTTATCTGCTTGACCTGGGAGATGGGTCGGCTCTCCGTCGGGGAAATGTCTTGATACACCGATGAAAAAATGGGCGATCATAGGGTTGATTTGTTTGCTGGCGGGCGCGGGCCGGGCGCAGCAGGACCCTTTGTTTACCCAATACATGTTCAACCAGCTCATCTACAATCCAGCCTACGCTGGCTCGCGGGACCAATTGTCGATGGTGGCGATTGGGCGGCAGCAGTGGACCGGCTGGGAGGGAGCCCCGCGCACCCAGAGCTTTGGCATTCACACTCCGACGGCGGACCAACGGCATGGCTTCGGCTTGCACGTCCTGAACGACCGCACGGGCTTCACGAGCAATACCCAGACTTCATTTTCCTACGCCTACCGCATCCCCCTCGGACGCTCAGATTCCCTGTTTTTATCGCTGGGACTGGCGGCGGGCATGAATTCCTACTGGGTACGGTTGTCCGAGGTGGAGACCTGGCAGCAAGGTGATGTCGCATTTGGAAACGGAGGCGATTTCCAGCGTTGGATGTTCCAATCCGGGCCGGGGATGTACCTGGACGGCCGCAAATTCTTCGTGGGCCTGAGCGTGCCGAATATCATCCCCAATCGGCTCTACGATCCGTTTTACGAGCAATTGATTGCGGAGAAAAGCCGGACGCTGTATGCGGCGGCGGGCTATCGGTACGAGGTGTCACCGGCTTTGACGGTGCGGGCCTCGACGCTCTGGAAAAAGACACCCGGAGCGCCCTGGGCAACGGATTTGTCCCTGGGCCTGCTGCTGAAGCAGCGGCTCCTGGTCGGGGCTTCCTATCGCCCCGACAATGCCTGGGCGGGCTACGCAGTCATTTATCCCACCCGCCTCCTCCGCATTGGCTACGCCTACGATTACGCCACGACCCCGCTGCGGGACTATACGACCGGGAGCCACGAGCTCATGATCGGTTTTGATTTTGGTTTTCAAAAGGTTAAAATGGTTTCTCCCAAATTATTCTGAGATGTTGAAAGTGAAGATCTTACTGGTCCTGTTTACGCTGGTGGGGAGCCTGCTGGAAGCGCAAAATCTCCGCCGGGCGGATACCTATTTTGAGGATGGGGCCTACGACAAAGCCATTGAGGAATACGAGGCGGCGTTGAAGAAAGAGCACGATTTTCGGGCGCGGTTGCGGTTGGCGCGGTCGTATCGGATGGTGGGGGAGTTGGAGAAATCAGTGGAAAATTATACCCAGGTCGTGACAGATTCGGCGAGCTTGCCGGTCCACAAATTTGAATTGGGAAAGGTGCTGAAGTCCCTGGGACGCTACGGGCACGCGAAAGCGTGGTTCGAAACCTATGCGATGGAGAGCGCCGACGCCGATTTGGGCCGCAAATGGGCGGCTTCCTGCGAGCTGGCCCTGGAACTCCAGAAGGATTCCCTCGGCTACAAGATCATTTCCCAGCCCCTCATCAATACCCGTTTCTCCGAAATCAGTCCGGTCAACTTTCGGGCCGGAGTCGCCTTCTCTTCCAACCGCAAGCGCGGTTTCTTTTTCCGCTTCTTCAATGGCTATCGACGCGGCGCCTTTTACGACCTCTACTACGCTCAACGGGGCCCCGATGGCCGTCTCCGCCGCCCTGAATACCTCCGCCAGCTCAATTCCCGCTACCACGATGGCCCGGTCAGCTTTTCGGCTTCAGAAAACCTCGCCTTCGTGACCCGCTCTAATACGGGAGCTGTGGGAGGCCGTCGGGACGCCGCCGGCTTTAACCGCGTGAGCGTCTACATGCTCCGCCAACGCCTTGACAATTGGGTAGATGCCGAGCCATTGCCCTTTTCCAGCAAAGAATTCAACATCGCCCACCCGGCCATTTCCAAGGACGGCGAGACCCTTTATTTTACCTCTGACATGCCCGGCGGTTACGGCGGAACGGACATCTGGAAGAGCACTTACGAAGACGGCAAATGGACCCGGCCGGTCAATCTTGGCGCCCAAGTCAATACGGAAGCCAACGAGGGCTATCCGTTTATGGTCCACGATAGCCTGCTCTATTTTTCTTCGGAGCGGGCAGAAGGGTTCGGGGGAAAAGACATCTTCTATGCGCGCAAAAAAGACGGAAAATGGGGCTATGTGAAGAATGCAGGCTATCCTCTAAACTCCGAGGCGGATGATTTTGCGTACAGCATCACCGACGATTCTCCTTACGGCTACTTTGTGAGCAACCGGGAGGGGGGCAAAGGCGACGATGATGTCTTTGGTTTTCGGCGTTATCGGGCCCTGGAAGGCCAGGTTGTCAACAATCGGACCGGGGAACCGCTGCAAGGAGCCACGGTCCAGATTCAAGATTTGGCAGGTAAGGCCCATTTCTATGCCACCGATGAGCAGGGGCTGTTTCGGCACTATGTACAGGTAGGGGACTTGGTGAAACTGGAAGCCGATTTGGATGATTTTCGGGCCCACAAGGCGCGGATCAGCCTCGAAGAAGTGGGCCCGGATGAAGATAAATTTGTCCTGATTCCTCTCGAAGAAATCAAGCGGTTGATGCTGCTGGGCAATATCAAGGAGGCGGAAAGTGGGGCGCCAGTCGAGGATGTGGCAGTGCATGTGATGGGCTACCGGAAAGAGATGCACGCAACGGATGCGGAGGGGAAATTCGAACAGGAATTGCAGGCGGAGCAGGACTATACGGTGATCATGGTGAAGGAGGGCTATATGCCTGAGATTGTGGACCTTTCGACGGTGGGGGAAACGGATCCCAAGAAGTTTATCATTGATGCGGACTTGCGGAAGGGACCTTTTGTATTGCTGGAAGGCATGGTGAATGATGCGGACAAAGGCCTGGTCATCCCAGGCGCGAATATCCACATTGTGGAGGCGAATACGCAGCAAGAATTGCAGGCGTTCAAGGCCCGCCAGGACGGCCAATTTTGGCGGGCGTTAAATACAGAAGAGAGCTTTTCCATCATTGCCACCTTCGAAAACTACCTCACGGCCCGGGTCGATATTCTCCGCGACTCCACCCAATCCGATACGGTCCGCGCGAACCTCAAACTCATTCCCCTTGAAGTGGGCGAGGTGGTCAAGGTCGTGTATTATGACTACGACCGCTCCAATATCCGCATCCTGGGCATGCGTGACTTGAATGAAATCGCCTATTTTCTCCTCGACAATCCCGAAATCAGCGTGGTCCTGGAATCGCATACGGATGCCCGGGGCAGTCGTGGCTATAACCAACGCCTGAGCCAACGCCGGGCCCAATCGGCGGTGGATTATTTGATCGGTCGGGGAGTGGCGGCGAATCGGATTTCGGCCGAGGGTTTTGGGGAATCCAAGCTGGCGAATGACTGTGGAGATGGACGCGATTGCTCGGAAGCCCTGCACCAGGCGAACCGGCGCACGGATGTGCGGGTGGTGCGCGTAGACGAGGAAATCCGGCAGGAAAAAGACACCCGAAACCGCGTTGAGGAGGAAAAAGGGGAGGAGGTAGAGGAGAAAAGCTACGACAAAGGGGTGATCGAATACCAGGAAAAAATTCGCCCGCGCTAAAGCCCGGAAAGGTCTTGGCGCGAACAGGGACGGGGAATGCCCCTTGAATGCGGTGGTTTTTTGTTAAATTGACACTATGAAAATCGTCTGGATGGCGGTCTTGGTGAGCTGTTTGGCGCTGACGGGATGTTTCAGGACGCGGGATGTGGAAGAGCCTGTGACCAGTTCATCCGATTGGGTCAGTCCGACCGATTATACGATTCTCCTGAACAATATGGAGATGGCGGTGGGCGAGCAAAATGTCCAAAATTACCTGCGTTGTTTCAACCAGGACAGTTTGCGCTTCGTGCCTTCAACGCCCACCTATACCGGTAATGAGATCCTCTGGGACAACTGGACCTGGCAGGACGAGCAGAACTGGTTCAACAATGTCCTCTCGGACTTGGGACTCTCAAGCGGCAACCGGATTTCGTTTGATGAAGTTGATCTTCAGTCCTTTTCGAGTGATTCGCTGCGGTATATCGGGAACTACGACATGACGATGAACCACCGTGATACCTCGCTGACGGTCCGCTTTCGCGGTCAATTGGAGTTTTTGATGAAGATCAACCAGTTCAACGAGTGGGAGATCACGCGGTGGTTTGACTACGAGACCCGGCTGGATTCGAGTATCAGCCGCCTCAAATTGAATTATGTACAGTAAGTGGCTCATAGGAAGTTTGTTGGGACTGGCATTGTGGATGTCGGCCTGCAATCCTTTTGCCCCGGCGTTTGATCCGGATGGGCTGGAAGAGCAGAGCTTGTTGGGGGATCGGACGACCATTGATGGCCTCTTTGAATACTTCAAGAACTCCTACGAAATCCGCGATACAAGCCTCTACGGGCAATTGTTCAGCAGTGATTTCACCTTTATTTTCTACGATTTTGACCAGGCCGCCCAGCTTCAGTGGGACAAGGGCCAGGAAATGGCTTCGGCCTATAACCTCTTTCGGCAGGTGCGGCAGATTACCTTGGATTGGAACTTCTACGTCGAGCAAAACATCTTCCCCGACTCGGCGATTGTGGTCCGGAATTTCAACCTGAGCATTGTGGAGGATGAGAATACGACCTTTGTGGGGACAGGGAGGGCCAAATTGAAAATGCGGCGAACGGAAGAAGGTGCGCCCTGGAAAATCTACTATTGGTTCGACGATTCCGATTTCTAAAATTCCCGTGACGTATTAATTCTTACTTTTGGGCATGACGGAGCTTAAACCGAGGCCTCTGCAGTATGTGGGCGGCTATTTTGGCGTGCTGACGATCTTTTGGGCGGTTTCGACCGTCCTGTGGAGCGCTTGGGGCTACGAAAAGACCTTTCTGGTTCTGAATGAGTTTCACCACCCGTTTCACGACCAGGCGAGCCTCTATTTCCTGACGCATTTGGCGGATGGGGTGATCCTGCCGGCGATCTTGCTGCTTTGGATGTGGCGCAAGGATCCTGCCTTGGCCATTACCGCCGTGCTGGCGGTCTTTGCGACGGGGATTCTGACGCAGATTGGCAAGCAGGTGATTTTCCCGGAGTGGCACCGGCCGGCTCGGGTGTTTGAGAATCAGGATGTATTCATTTTTATGCCCAATCCTCCCAAAGCCCATTCATTTCCGTCGGGTCATGCCACTTCATTTGCGACTGGAGGCTTGTTTTTTGCTTATTTCCTCTCCAAGATAAAGACCTACTGGGGGATTCTGGTGGGCATTTTTACAATTTTCTTGTGCTATACGAGGGTGACCTTGGGCGTTCATTTTCCCGGTGACATTTTCGTTGGGAGCATGATCGGGTCGTTGGGGGCATTTGGAATGCTCAAGCAGGTTTATCCTCGTTTTCAGCGTTTGGTGGAGCAAAAAGGCCATGCGCGTTGGATGAAGGCCACTCCGTATGTCTTCGGCTTTGCGGTGATTGGTTTGATCGCCCAGTTCATTCATTTAATCAGTCGGATCGGATGAATTATTGGTTGGAATTGGATGAGGCGTGGTTGCTGACTGTCAATGGCTGGTGGACGGATTTTGGGGATACCTTTATGTGGTATGTGAGCTGGAAAATCACCTGGATTCCGGTTTACGGGCTGATTTTGGCTCTTTTGGTTCGGAAATACGGGTGGAAACAGGCCCTTGTGATCGCCTTGATGGTCGCGCCGTTGATCCTGATCACCGATCAGGTGTCCAGCAATTTCCTGAAACCTTATACCGAGCGTTTACGTCCTTGTCAGGAGGACGAATTGCGACCTCTATTGCACCTGGTCCGCAATAAATGTGGAGGGAGTTACGGCTTTGTGTCCTCCCACGCAGCGAATTTCTTCGCTCTGGCGACTTATCTGGGGAGCTTTTTTGCCCTCCGATGGCGCATTGTGGCGTTTGGACTCGCCGGAATGGTAGGATTCAGCCGGATTTACCTCGCCGTTCATTATCCCGGCGATGTAATAGGCGGGATGATCCTGGGGATTTTGGCAGGAATATTCATTTTATTCATTTTCCACCGCCTGATCGCTCCACGCGTCCATTTTACTTGACTCTGCTTTGGGGAAAAGACCTTTGCAACAAATAAAAATCCTCTAATTTCGGGGTCTTATACTGGGCTATGCTTCGATTGATATGCTTTTTGGGGTGCTTTTTGATGATGTCGGGGATGTATTCCCAAGATTTCAAAGTCAAGGAGGTCCTCAGCCATAATACCACTTCTAAAGGCTCCTCAAATGGGGATTCCAAGATCGTCCGTAATGAGGATGGATCAGTGATCGTAGGCTGGAGAAGCTCCCGAAAAGGCCTTTTGTACAGCAGTATCTTTTTACAGAAAGTAGATGCCGATGGCCAACCGGAGTGGGAGGGCGATGGCACGCCTGTATGCCCATTCCCCGCCAACCAGTCCAATTTTCGCATGGCCGCCGATGGCTACGGTGGAGTGGTTGTGGCCTGGGAAGACCATCGGCACGGCTCTGATCAGCCGTCGGTGTATGTGCAGCGCATCAACGTGAGAGGAGAGCCTTTGTGGGGCATTGATGGCTTGCGCGTATGCCACACGAAAGGCGCCCAGCGGAATCCGCGGATCGTTGCCGACAAAGAATTTGGCTTCTATATTGTCTGGGAAGATAGCCGCAACAATGCGATGGAGACAGATATTTACGGCCAACACCTTGATTTGGCCGGAAAAGCGGGTTGGATGAGTTCCGGTTTGCCCATTTCCACTTCCCCTCGATTTCAGCAAAATATCTCCCTTACTTCCGATGAACAAGGCGATCTATTCGTCGTGTGGGAAGACTTCCGCAATGGACTCTTTTGGAACCTGTTTGCCCAGCGCATCAACAGAAAAGGCGAGTTCTTGTGGGGAGCCGGTGGTTTGGATGTCTTTTCCGGCGTCGAAGAAAACCAACATCAACCCCACGTCGTCTCGGATGGATTTGGAGGCTTACTATTTGTTTATCAGCGGTATAGTGAAGAGACGCGGGGAACTGATATTTACCGGGGCCGTTTGAATGCGAATGGTGATCTGATGTTTCATTTTGCGACCTGCTACTCCCAGGACGAGCAATTGAATCCTCGGATCGTACGAAAAGGCAGCAAGGCCTTGCTGGTTTGGGAGGACCGACGTTATGGAAATTGGGACATTTACGCCCAAATGATACGGCTATCGGATGGGATTCTGGAGTGGGGAATCAATGGGATTCCGATCATCAAGTCGCCTTATCCGGAGCGGAGTCCAGAGGTGATCGGTTCTGCGAGTATTTCCTATCAGGTGTTCACCTGGGTGCGGGAAGTGAATGGGAAAAAGCAAATCTTCGTGCAGAAGTGCGACAATATTGGGGAGCGGTTGTGGGAGGCAGAGGGCAAATTGGTGTGTACCATCGGCGATCAGCAGACGAGTCCGGCCATTGTACCGGATGAGCAGGGAGGAATTTGGTGCAGTTGGACCGATCGGAGGGAAAAGGAAGGTTCAATGGTGTATCTCCAACGGTTTGATTCAAAGAGTCGCCACCGCTTGGGAGCAGGCGGCATGCGGATGGGGGCTGATCACGATCAGGTTCAAGCGTCTGTGAAAGGCTTGGAGCTGTTGGGGACGCGAAGTGGCCAGTTCTTTGCTTGTTGGGAGGATTTTAGAAATGGAAAACAGAATCCGGATATCTACTTGCAGAAGTTGGACAAGAATGGCGAGCCCTTATGGAGACGCGGAGGGATACCTGTCTGCATAGCTCAGGGAGGGCAAAGTCAGCCTCAATTGGTGGAAGATGGAGTAGGGGGAGTGATCGTAGTTTGGTCCGATACCCGAAAAGGTTCCGATTCCGATGTGTATGCTCAACGCGTTAACTCCACTGGGAAGATGTTGTGGCGCTACCAAGGCATCAAAGTGTGCTCGGCACCGTCCTCACAGACACAGGTGCAAGTCGTCACAGATGGCTCTGAAGGGGCTCTTTTGGCCTGGGTGGATGCCCGAACGCTGGCTTCAACTGGGTTTGATATTTATATACAACGTATTGACCACTCGGGGGGAGCGCTGTGGGGTGAAAATGGAAAGGTATTTGTAAATCTTCCAGGTTTGCAGACCTCACCTGTGTTGGAGACGGATGGCGATGGAGGCGCTTATCTGGCCTGGATGGATTATCGAGGGGATCGATCCACCATCTATGTTCAGCACATCAATCAATTTGGGATGGATGTCTGGGAGTCGGGCGGCCGTCGCCTGACCAGCCGCAATGACAATCAGCGGGACCCCATCCTTGGACGGAATTTCCAGAATGATCTCGTGGTCGTATGGCAAGAGGGACGCTATGGGGACGGATTTGAGAAGTTGTTTATGCAGTGTATGACACCGGTTGGGACCAAACTGTGGGGCAGTAACGGGAAGATGGTGTGTAATTATCCGGGCCGCCAGTCCTATCCCCGGCTGGAATTTGGGGAGTACGGCAGCTTTGTTGTCGCATGGCTGGATGAACGCACCCGTAAGGTCAATGGCGTCCGTCTGATCGCTCAGCGCTATAACTTTGATGGGGTCCCGCAGTGGAAACCAGATGGGGTCTCCATCGGAGATGAAATGGAGGAATTTAATCCCTATGAGCTTCGGATCGATTCCGAAGGGCAGTCCTATCTGCTCTGGAATCAGAATTCGGGGGATGGCATCAAGCAAGTGAAACTTCAGATGCTGACGCCGAAAGGCGAAAAAAAATGGAATTTCTCAGGGAAAACGCTTCAGAAAAGCCCCCAGAACCAAGAACAGCCCTCTATTATTGTTAAAAATAATGGAGGGAAGGTAATAAAATGGGTTGAAAATGGGGAAGGGACTTTTAAAACCAAGATAAAAGCAATACCTTTGTAGAAACGAAGAAGAAGACATGAAGGCGGAGACAGAAAAGAGCAGGGTAGGCGACAGACAAACCAACCAAGACGAAAAATTTTACGCGATCGGAATGGCACAGCTCCCAGGGCTGGGACCTGTCAATTGTCGAAAACTGTATCGGAAATTCGGGAGCGCCAAGGCCTTGTTCTCAGCAAGCCCTAAGGATTTGGATGAGGTGAAAGGCCTTTCCAGGCAAACGAGGAAAGCTTTGTGGAGAAAGGACGTTTTGAGAAAAGCCGAAGATGAGATGCGATTTGCAGAGCTGCAGCACATTTCTGTTGATCCCATTTTTTCGAAAAGCTATCCCAACATGCTTCGTAGCATCCATGATGCCCCATTCGTAATATTTCAGAAGGGGAATGTGGATCTGAATCGCGAAATCAGCGTCGCAGTGGTGGGTACAAGGCGTCCGAGTAGCTATGGTCGGATGATTGCTGAGAAATTTGCGCGCTATTTTTCAGAACGGGGAATCAATGTAGTGAGTGGCTTGGCATTTGGGATCGATGGAGCCGCGCATGGAGCCGCATTGGAGACCGGAGGCAGAACTACTGCTGTTCTGGGACATGGACTGCAGACCGTTTATCCCAGAGAGCACTCGCTACAAGCCCGGAACATCTGTGATCAAGGCGCCTTGGTGACAGAGTTTAGCTCAAGCGTTGGGCCTGAGGGGAGAAATTTTCCGCTTCGGAATCGAATCATTAGTGGATTGTGTCACGCTACCATTGTCATCGAAGCCGGGATTAAGGGAGGAGCATTGATTACCGCCAAAAGTGCATTTGAGCAGAATAGAGAAGTCTACGCCGTACCTGGAGACATCTCAAGGGCAACATCGGTGGGTTGTAATCAACTGATCAGAGATCAGATCGCGAAAATTTTGACCGATCCGGGAGAAGTGTTGGAGGATATTGCTCCCATGCTGGAAAAGAAGGCCCCCTTTCGGAGAAAGAGAGATACCACCGGTTTAGACCAGTTTGAGAAGCAAGTGCTAGAAGTATTGGGAGATCGGGAAATGTCCGTTTGGGAAATAGGGGAGAGGGTGAACGTTGGACATTCCAAAGCCCATGCTTTGGTCCTGGGTTTGGAACTGAAAAAGTTCATTTTTCAGATTCCGGGCGGTAGGTATCGTAGGAACGATGCTTAAATGAACTCAGTTATATTCATTTTCAATATTCACGCTCCATAGAACGCTTCGCGTCCTTCTCCTTCAGGCTCTGGCGCTTGTCATACAATTTCTTTCCCTTGCCCAAGGCAATTTCCAACTTGATCAGGTTCCGCTGGTTGAAATATACCTTCGTCACTATGATAGTGAGCCCCTTTTCGTCCATCGAAGATTTGAGCTTCTCCAGCTCTCGCTTCGACAGCAAGAGCTTGCGCTCCCTTCGAGGATCGACGTTGAATAAATTTCCCTCGGTATACGGGCTGATATGGAGCTCCTTCACGAAAAGTTCGCCCCGCTTGAAATAACAGAAAGCATCGGCCAGTTGAAGTTTACCCAAACGGATAGATTTCACTTCCGTTCCCGTCAGCATGATACCCGCTTCATATTTATCCAAAAACGTATACTCGTATCGCGCTTTTCGATTGACGATGGTAGGGCGAAAGTTCTTCTCTTTATTCTTCTTTTTTGCCATGGCTTTTCTTGGGACTACTGATAGAACTGATCTTGCGGGATTCTCCTCCTGATTTACCCTTCTTTAATTGGTCGTCATAAGACTCTCCAGGTTGGGGATCGGTCTGCAAAGGGACGACCTGGCTATTCTGGTGGGTCTCAATAAATATCTTGTACACCAAAGGAACATCCTTGATGATCTGGACTTCTATTTCATCAATGATGTCTTCAACCTCTTCCAGCGTTAGCCCCGACTTAAACTTGACGTGAGCATTCACGAGAATTTGCGTAGCGCTCAAATGCATGGTCAGCAATTCTCTGAGCGCGTCCACCTTCGGATGATCCATGAACGCATTCTCGATTTTCTCGAGATCTTCCGGATCGGCAGCTTCCCCTACCAAAAGACTTTTTGCCTCGAAATACAGAAACCCTGCGATGACCATCAGTAGGGCGCCGATCAACAGCGTCGCTATCGCATCGTACAAAACATTTCCTGTAACCATATACAATATGGTCCCGCCGGCTGCAATCGTCAGGCCAAACAGAGCGGCATAGTCTTCGAACAAAACTGTAACCAGAATCTGGTCCTTACTTTTTCGAATGAATTTGGCGATGCTGAGTTTACCTCGGATTTTATTCACCTCCTTGGTCGCGGCCAATGCCGAGTACCCATCCAGCAAAATTCCAATCCCCAAAATAATCAGGTTGATCTCTCCATTCTCGATGGATTCAGAAGGGTGTATGATCTTGTGAATCCCTTCATACAAAGAGTAAATTCCTCCCAATGAAAAGATCAACATGGCTACCAGGAATGAAAAAATATACTGTTCCATCCCATATCCGAAAGGGTGACGTCGGGTAGGAGATTGTTTACTTTTTCGAATACCCAGATACAAAAACACCTGGTTCGTAGTATCAGCCAAGGAGTGGACTCCTTCGGCCAACATGGCCGCGCTTCCGGATAAAAAATAGCCGATGAACTTGGCGATGGCGATGCCAAGATTCATTACAAATGCGATGACTACGACTTTCGTTGAACTTCCGGCCATTCTATTGCTGTAGTTTTTGGATCAATCTCGAAAACCGTTCGGCTTCTAATATCAGTTGCTTCTGGTGACCCTGTGCGATCAGACGATCTCCACTTTTCACCTCGTAGTCGCAGCTGACTTCGTTGTCTTTGACTTCCACCAAGGTGGCTGTGACCGTCACCTTTTTTCCGAGTGGGGCAGGGGAGAGGTGCTGTATGGACAAGTAAGAACCTACGCCCTCTTCTCCATCCTCTTTCATTTCCAATACAAACAGACGACACGCCCACTCAACATCTTTACCCAAGGCAAAGGTACTGTACACAGGATGTACCAGCCCTGCATCGAAGCGGGCAAGTTTCTCGTCCGTGACCAAGGTCTCGTAGACTTTTTGATCCCCAATTTGAAATGGGTTTTTCACATTCACTTTTGGTGATAAGCGTCGAATTTAAGAAGATTCTGGCTCATTCGAGGGTTCATTTTTAGAAAATGAACCTTGCTGTTAACAACTTTCAATGAGAAAGAGGCTTTCATTTTTCATTTTCATTGAAAAGTGAAGAATGAACATAGAGGATTTACTCATTCCGGCTAGGCACATTGATATCTTCTACGCTGTGATTGCCCAAAACGGAGGAATAAAGGAGATGAAGTACAAGCAAGAGGTAAAAGTCTCCCAGGAGGCCTTTGTAGAACTTGTAATTCGGCTTGGAGGAGCCCATGCGGACACTGAAGAGGCCTTGAGTAAACCTGTTCAGGGAGTTCATTCGAGTGAAAATGAAAAAAATGAACATGAATCAGTACCCGAAGTACCTTCATTTATTGAAAACCATGAAATAAATGAATTCATTTCGCCTAAAAATGAAGAACCAACTAAAAATGAATCATTTGATACCCTCTTAAATGAATCACCTGCTCAAGGTTCACTTTTTGAGCTAAAAGAAATTGACAACCAGATACTTGATATTGGTTTACCTGAAGTGTTGATAGAGGATTGGAGAAAAAGTGAAAAGAATCTCGTTCGTGCCATCTTTGATCACAAAGGAACCAGCTTAAAAACCGTCGCGGAACGATATGGCGGCCGCAGTGCTTCGGCCAACATTGCGAATTTTATGGCGAAGACCGACTCGGAGCTGTCAAGGATGAGGAAGTCCACTGCTACCCGATTGGCGAATGCGTTGGAAGTTCCTGTCGAATGGATCTTAGCGGTTAGGCACGCGAAGTGAACCCATTAAACCCGTGCCCCCTACTATGGGGTTGCACTAGGATGAGTAGCTCGAATTTTGAAGGGGTAAGAAATAATTGGCGATCAGGAGGGGATTTTTCTTAAGAATCTATCACCAGGACCTGACGGGCAAAGCCACCACTTAAAACAATCTCGCGGCCTTTCACATTTAGCATGAGCGATTGGTCGAACTCAATCCGTTCTAAAACTTCAACCACCGTTCCGATATTCAGCCCTATCCGGTCGAGGTACCGGAGGAACTCTTTGGAGTGCTCAGTCACCCCGGCCACTGTGACACGGCTATCCGCCGGACACTCCGCGAGCGGGATGGTCTCCCGCTCAACGATCTCCCCCGTCGCCGACGGGATCGGATCGCCGTGTGGATCGAACTTGGGGTACCCCAAAAATTCGTCTATTTTTTGGATAAGTTCAGGTGAATCGATATGCTCTAATTGTTCCGCCGTTTCGTGGACATTGTCCCAGGAGAAATGGAGGACGTTGACAAGGAAAACTTCCCACAGCCGATGCTTGCGCACCGTCTTCAAAGCGACCCGCTGGCCAGCTTCAGTTAGCCGAACTCCCTTGTAAGGTTGGTAATCCACCAAGCCTTTTTCCCCCAACCGCTTGACCATATCCGTCACACTCGCAGGCGAGGTCTTCAAGTGGCGCGAAATCGTATTCGTAGCAACCGAAGCCCCTTCTGCGGAGAACTTATAAATGACCTTGAGATAATCTTCTTCTGTGGAGGAATGTTGCTTCATGGAAGAGCAATTTCGCCAAAGGTACTCAAAAATAACTGCAATCAGATTTATTTTGCCGGGCTGGTCCAGGGCGAATTCGAGACCCGAAAACGCAGTGGCCAGGCAGCATGATCACCCGCATAATCCACCCCTACGCGGGGTGAAGCAATGATTTCATCGGACGCGATCGTGAATCCCCAATCTTCAATGCCGATGGTCTCACCGATCAGGGGAGTCCCCGTCTGATTCTTCTTCAGGCCCAATGCAATGCTCAGGATTCCGGGGCCCGCCGTGAGTTTTGGAGTCAATTCCGTCTTTTTGCGGCGCTCCAGCATGGTAGGAATCCCTTCCAAAGGCTCAATCCCCCGCACCAAAACAGCGTGAGGTTGTCCTTCGCGATGGGTAATTACATTGAACAGGTGATACATCCCGTAAATAAGATAGATATAGGCGACGCCCCCCGGCGTATACATCACTTCCGTCCGGGGCGTTCGTTTGCCATCGTAGGCGTGGCAGGCCCGGTCTTCCATTCCCAAATAGGCCTCTGTTTCGACGATTTTCCCAGCGGTGACAACGCCATCAAACTTGGTCACAAGTACTTTTCCCAGCAATTCCTGGGCAACTTGTTGGGTATCGGTACGCTGATAGAAACCGGTGGGAAGCAGTTTGGAAGGCATAGGAGGTTGTGGAATTTGTAGATTTAGGACGTCTAAATTAGGGATTTAAGCAGCGAATCCGCAGCAAAATTATTGGTCGTAAGGGAATTGAGCTACAAAATATACCAGCCGTTTACCTCCCAGATGTTTTGATTTCGGGTTTCTGTTTTTCATTCTATACTTGTCGAAACTGCTTATTAGTGTTTGGTATAATCGAATGATTAACATCAGACTTTCACAAATTCAGAAAATTGAGTGTAACCATTCTTTTCCTTTTTGAGTAAATCAATACTGTACAACCAAATAAAATCCTCTGTTAGCTTCTGTATTGTGACCTTTTTTGCCAGCGGAAACCCCTGATAGGTTCCTCCGAGATTACAGCTTATACCAACCTAATGAATCGTATCAACGAATCCTTCCGTTTTAAAGCGGACAATGATTGCTTGCGTGAAATGCTACCTGGACGGAGTCGAAATTCACTTCAATCCAGCCCCATCGCTCACTTAGAACTTGAGGAATTGGTAAAGAAATACCATCAGACGGGAGCCCAAACGCTTTTTTCTGAACTCTACCGCCGAACCCGCCATCTGGTACTCGGATGTGCCCTGAAAATTCTGAAGGATGAGCAGAGGGCATTGGATGTCAGCTCTGAGGTCTATGCCAAAATCATGTTGAAACTTCAGGACACCCTTCCGTTGAACTTCAAATCCTGGCTATTTGCAGTTTCCCGCAACCAAAGCCTGGAGTATATCCGCCGTGAACAACGCATTCCGAGGGCTGAAGCCCTGGACGAGCATTTGGAGGTGCAGGGGGAAGAACAGCTTTCCCAGGAATTGCTATTGGAGCATGCCCGGGAAATTCGGCGGGTCATTGGAACGCTCCCTGAGGGACAGGCCCAGTGCATCCAGCTCTTTTTCTTTTCGGGGCTTCGCTACAAGGAAATCTCGGAGGAAACGGGGATGAGCCCCAATGAGGTGAAGAGCCATATCCAAAATGGAAAACGAAAATTGCGTCAATTGCTACGCCCAACGTGGGAACAGTGGACGCTTCAGGCGTAATAAGTCATTGATGAAGAGGGGATTATAAATGAAAGTAAAATAATATAATAAAAGTGTGGAAACGTATAGGTTTCTGCATCTAGTTAATGAAAGTTGATCAAAGATCAGTCGTTCTTTTTTAGCTAGTTGATTTATTACAAAGTAAAAGGTTGCGTTCTTCTAGTTTTGTTGATTGATTATGCGGCGGGCCCACAATGGGGTCCGCTTTTTTATTCTCCCTCTCTCAATTGCTCCAATGCCTCCCGATCCGCCTTTTTCAAACTCTTCACCACCAATCCATAGCTATGATCGATCAGCTCCCGAACCAATTTCCCGGGTAAGCGCCCCAACAAACTGACCGTATTCCAATGCTTCTTGTTCATGTGGTAGCCAGGTTGGATTTCCTCCCATTCTTCCCGCAACTCAACCGCCCATTCGGGATCACACTTCAAATTCACGGACTTCCCAGTATCGAGCGGACTGGCCGCAAACATTTTTCCCATGACCTTGAAGACCAGGGTATCAGGGCCAAAAGGAAGCTCCTCTGTCGTGCCGGGAAGGGACAAACAATATTCTCGCAGCTGTTCGATGTGCATAGTGTGAAGGTACGCGATTTCAGGGAAATGCGTCTGAGAAGGATGGAGGAAGTGGGGAAAATTAGGCTTCGATCTTGCGGAACAAAGAGTCTACAAATTCCTGGGCGTTGAAAATCTGAAGGTGGTCAATGCCTTCGCCCACGCCTATGTACTTGACCGGAATCTTGAACTCATCGCAGATCCCGATGACCACGCCGCCTTTGGCCGTGCCATCCAGCTTGGTCAGGGCCAGGGAGGTGACTTTGGTTGCGGCGGTGAAGGCACGCGCCTGTTGAACGGCATTCTGGCCGGTAGAGGCATCCAACACGAGCAATACTTCATGGGGAGCGTCCGGAAGCACCTTGGTCATGGCCTGTTTGATGGTGCTCAGCTCGTTCATGAGGTTGATCTTGGTCTGCAAGCGACCGGCAGTATCCACAATGACGACGTCGGCGTCGATGGCGAGTCCTTCCTTCACAGCGTCAAAGGCCACCGTAGAGGGCTTTACATTCATGCCTTTGTCCACCATCGGGACATCCACGCGCTGGGACCAAATGCGAAGCTGGTCCACCGCAGCGGCCCGGAAGGTATCTCCGGCCCCGAGAAGGACCTTTTTGCCTTGCTCCTTGTAGCGAGCGGCCAGCTTTCCAATGGTCGTCGTCTTGCCCACGCCATTGACACCGACCACCATGATGATATGGGGAACCTTTTTACCGTCATGTTGCTGGGGCGGCAGGAGAAAATGATCCGGAGCGTCGCCCTGATTTTCGTTGATCATCCGGGCGATTTCATCCCGCAACAGAAAATCCAGCTCATTGGGATTCGTGTACTTGTCTTTGGAAACGCGGGAACGGATGCGGTCAATGATCTTGATCGTGGTATCGACACCCACATCGCTCGTGATGAGAATTTCCTCGAGGTCGTCCAGGACATCTTCATCGATCCTGGATTTGCCGACGATGGCCTTGCCCAATCGACCTAGAATGGACGTTTTGGTCTTTTCGAGGCCTTGGTCCAGATTCTCTTTGTTCTCTTTCTTCTTAAAAAATCCAAGAATTCCCATCAAGATAGCGTTGGTTCGGTTCGAATTTGGCAAATATACTAAAAATGGACGGATTAATGCCGATCGCTTAAAAATCCAAATGCTCTATTTGGGGAGGCAAGAAGTGCTTTCAATGTCCTTTGATGGCGGTTTTTGTCCAACTTTTCTTTGGCGAGAAAGTTCTTACTGGCTTTCGATGCAAGAATTTATTAAATTAATGTTGAGAGATAAAAACTAAGTGTTTGCACCAGTTATAGTTTTACCAACGGTGCATTTTATACACTCAGCGTCGAAATTTTTAAGTTCGCCTGGGTGAGAGAGAGAAAAGAGTAAGAATGCGGTGACCTTCAGGGTTGCCGCTTTTCTTTTGTGCGCCCGGCATGGCGCGCTACTCTAGGGTTAAAGTCCCGAGCA
>CAWUKT010000103.1:0-22968 GCA_963923035.1 uncultured bacterium | reverse complement strand
AACTCCGACTCTTGGCTGGGAATCAATTTGAATGGGCGTTTTTACACGGCCTCTCGGAGGTGGAAAGTTCCATGTTTTTGGTGGAAAGTTGGGCCTGAAGTGTAGAAGTTTCTACACTTCGTGCCCGATATGGGAGTGTCACTGGTAGAAGTTTCCACAAATCGGGCCCAACTTTCCATGCAAAATCTAAAAAGTGCCTTATTTTGGCCCCAATGGCCGATTTTAGCCCTCGAAAAAATCCCTTCATCCAAATTCTAGCCAAATGAAAAAATCTATGGGGTGATTTCCGGCACGGTCTTTTTGGCCACATAATAGCCTAATTTTCTGGACATTTGTTCAGTCTTTAGGTCATTTGCTCGGTGCGGCAGTCTTATATCCTTTGCTCAGGTATTCAGACAAAAAACTTTCAGAATGGTCGATAAAGTGGTCAAATCGCCCATCTCAACCATCGAATTAATTTTTGTTCCCCAACTTTGTTGGGAAGCCGATCAACAAAGGTTTCTGTTCTGACCATGTTGGTTAGAGTAAGGTCGAACAAATTTTAAATCGCCTATGCCGATAAACGCGAAAGACATTCTTCAACTGGTTACCGAGGCCGATCTGGAAAATATGATGGCCGAACTTCGTAGGGAAAATGAAATCCTTCTGGAAAGGATTGATCGCTTGCTCCAGAAGCACCTCGCTCGGGGGACTGAGGAGAAGCCCAAGGAGTTCTACACGGTTCGGGAAACTGCCGAGCGTTTGGGGGTGTCGAAGGCGACGGTTCGGAATTGGTGTTACAGTGGGCTCCTTAAGGCAACTCAACAGAATGGCTTCAATACCCTTTGGCTGATTCCTGCGACGGAAATGGAGCGGATGCTGGAATGTGCGGAGCGGTATGAGTGAATTGAAAATATCACTGCATTTGAAGACAGGCCACCTCCGGGCGGAGGCGGCCTGTGGCATCAATCGAGGGGACGACCCTCATTACAGAGAAACGCTGCCCCAAGGGCATGGGGCGTGGATAAAAGGAGATAATTAAAACAGTTACTCTTCTTCCGTTTGGTTCCGCAGTTCTTCCAAGGCCCGCTTTCGGGTGATATCGGAGTGCAGAACTTCCGGCAATACGATCAAGCCAATCAATAATCCATCCTGTCTTTGGGGAATCACCCCCGAATACTCCGCGAAGAAGTCGCAGCCCAATATCCGTCCGGCGCGTTGTAAGTCGCCGGTGGGCCAGTCGGGTTGCTGGAACATTCGGTAGAGTTTTCGGGGCGTCCATGCCATTTCGTCGGCGAAGACCTTGCCCAATACTTTCAGTTCCTTGCAGCGTCTTTTGACCCGTTCTCCGTCGTGGATGGAGGGGGATTTCATGGTGAATGGGTTTCTCGTTGAATATTTTTTCGTTTTTTTTCGTCGGAATTGGGGCGGAAAAGTTCAGGCAATATTCTCCCATGAGCTTTGAGCGCCCTTTTTCCTTTCCCGCCCCGCGCCGAAACGGTTTTCATTTTCCCTGACAATCCGTAGCCTTCAAAAACGCCCGGAATCGCCAATGGAGAGTGTAAAGAACGGTTCGAATTGGTTTTTAAATGAGCGCCCCGGCCACAACAATTGCGGTCCAGCCGGGACGCGGACCTTCGGAAAGCAGGTGGGCCAAACATGAATTGAATGAGTTTTGGGAAACTCGGCCACCTCGCTTTGGTATGGTGTGAAAGTAGCGGGAAGGAGCTTTTGGGCAATGGAGGATTTACTTGGAATTTGAAGCGCAATTTGTAAAATTTATGCTGGCTGGCGTTTTTGAAATGTTGAATGCCAGATATTTAGGTCGCTATTTTAATTCCGTAAAGAAATGAGTCCCGCTTCTCTGTTTTCTCTCGTCCATCGGCTTTCCGAGGACCAAATCCTTGTTTTTCGAAACTGGATTCGGAAACACTCAAGGTCCGGTAAGAAGAAGTTGAAGTATGTTCAACTGTTCAACAGGATTCTGAGGCTCACGGATTTTGATGAAGAAAAACTTCGGAAGGCCCCATTTGAAGACCCTACCGTCTTTTACCACAGCAGAGAGTTACTACTTCAAAAACTCATTGAATGCTTTTCGAATACTGAAAATCCTGTGCTAAGCCATTGGAATTATATCCAAACGGCAGTCAGTTTTGGGGCTATAGAGATTGCGAAGACTCACTTTAAGTGGGAATTTGAACAAGTGGAAAAACGGGGCGAACAAGATAAGATGTTAGCATTGTGCAGGTATCGAGAACAAATTCTACGTGACTACAAAGAAGACCTTGGAGAGGGAATTGATATTCCCAAGGCAAAATCGATCGCTCAAGAATTGGCTTCAGAAGAACAAGCGATTGCCTTGGTTGATCAGGCTCGAGCTGCATTGCGGAAAGAAGAGAAATTGAGAATGGGGCTTCGGAGGGAAATAAAGGACTTTCTTAATCAGTTTGATCGTGATTCGAGTTTTTGGTCTTGGAAACTGAAAATTGCCACGGAACTTCTGAAATATGATTTTTCTGCGGCTGGAGCCTTTCAAATGGAAATGGTAGAGCGAATCAACAAAAACGAAATCCAAGCCACACTTGTAGAAAAACTCCGAGAACTTTCGAACGCAGTGACAATCGCATTGCACTTGAAAAAGAGAGAAGCTGCGACTAGATATTTGTTTCTTTTGTCCCAAACGGAACCCCAAAATGAAATTGAGAGACGGATCAAACTAGAAGGTTGGACAAGGCATACAGTTGAATCTGCCTTCACATTTGGCGATCCTAACATGGCGAAAGAAGGCATTCAGGCAATGCAAAAGTACCCGACAATATTCCCTGAATACACCATTGCTTTGTACCATTACATCACAAGTTTGGCATTTTTCTTGGAGGAAGATTGGAACGGGGGGCATGCTTTCCTGACCACTGCTTTTTCCCTTCCCGCATCAACCAGAAAACACTTGCCTTGGCAGTTTGAGGTACTGGATTTGTTCTATCAACTTGAAAAAGGGAACCACGACTATATTCTCTCAGTACTAGATTCGAAAAGAAAGCGTTTCAGAAAGTCTCCCTACGTCGCAATAGTTTTGAAGGGGCTCGATTTGATTTTGAGGAATCAGGGAAAAATTGACAGAGAGTTGATCGCAAAAATGAATCTATTGACTCAGAAGTTACCCTCAACCCAAGCACTGGAAGAGAGCAGGGTTTACTTCAATATCCAGACTTATCTGGAAGCAAAGGAAGCGAATCAACCCCTAAAGACTGCGTTTGGAAGCGAAATCGGACGTCAGATTCTCTCGTTGGCGATTTAGAAGTTGTCAAGAATGACAATGACAAGAATGTCCCCCCCACCGTCCAAGACGGTGACATGGTACGCATCCGCTTCCTTCTCCACCTCCATCCGCCCCTCCGCATACGCGTCGCGCACCTCGCCCACACACATTCCCGTTTCACAAGAAACGGCCTCATAAATCCGCTCCAAGGTCGCGGGATCAAGGTCGCCAGCTTTGGCGACGACCACATTCTCAGCCTGTACATAGGCAATCGGCGCGGACGACGCACACAGCGCCACCAACGCAATCCAGAAAATTTTTCGCATGTTCAATTCATGTTTGGACCAGCCTCAATATACGATTTTTGGGTGCTGACCATTGGCTTGGTGGGCTTTGCTTTACAAAATAGCCTTTAAATGAGGACGAATCGACCAGGTTGTTTTGCGTCAAATTCTGGTGGCCAAAACTCCATCTTTTGTCCAAAATCCCTTCATAGCACCGCTTTTTGACTTTTTCGACTCCATTTTTTGACCCATTTCTTCTCCGCCTGAATCCACCATTTGCATCCTGTTTCCTTCCACCTGTAAGTTTGTGGCGGACCAATCGGAAAGGCAAATTGACGGGCCACCGTCGGAAACTCGCCGTCTCGCTTCCCTAAAAATATTCAGCATGAAGAACTATTTGATGGTCCCGCTCGGCGAGGCGGACCCCGACGAATACCGCGAAATTTTGGACGCAGCGATTCGGGAGCTATTGTTGCTCCTATTCGAACGCCGTGAACTGGACCTCCACGAGGCCCAAACCTACGCGCTCCACGTCCTGACCGATTTTCAAGCCAAGATCAAATCCAGCCAGCCATGTACGATTTAGCCGACTATCCCCACCTGCACTTCGGGCAGTTGATCCGGCGACGCTTGAAGTCGAAGGGCATGAGTCTGAACGATTTTGCGAAGCAAATCGACAAGCATCCCGATCATATCGCGGACTATCTGGACCAGCGGTCGTTCGACGTGCTGGAGCTGGCTTATATCAGCAAGGTGTTGCAATTCGACTTCTTTCGTTTGCTGGACTGGCCCGCGGATGGAGTGCCACCCTTGCGTTACAAAAAGCGCATGGTCGTGATTGAGATGGAGGAAGAATGGGCCATAGATATTCTGGAGCAGCACGGGATTACGCCGTGACGTCCAACGGAAAAGAAATTATCTGAAAATGCCTTTTCCCAAGCCTATACTCACACCCGCATGGAAATTGAACCACGAATTGAACCTTCTGAATCCAAAGGTATTTCCAGCGTGGACGTAGAAATCGGGGAGAACTTGGTATTCGAAACTGTTGCCGATGAGGATTTGGGATTGATCGTAGTTAAATCGGGGCCGGTTCAGCCGGTAGTACATCAGGTCGTGGAAAAATGACAGATTGCCACGTTGGTAAGTGTGTAGTTTTACTCCGAAGCCTACCCCTTGAGCCGTAAATACAGGTGGAGTCACCTCCTCGGCCAGATAACCCACTTTGATGCCGCCTTGAAGCCGGAACCAACGCCAGATTCCAAATTCAGCGGTGAACTGATGGGACGGCCTTAGCTCAGGTGGCGGGGAATCTGTCAAAAGGGCTATATCGGGGACGTACAGTCTGTACGACAGGAAGAAGCGGGTCCGGTCTGAATAGTCTTCTGGCAATGCTTCCGAAAATTGGCGGGACTTTTTTAGAAGCAGATCATACTTAAAGCCAAAGGTGAAATCTGGATGGTAGGCTTGCCAGACGTCGAAACTACGGTCTTCTATTTGCATCCAACCTGATCCATAGCCAATGGCCACCAATCCACTAAAACCTCCCTTGATCCGATAGTCCGCCCCCAACTGACCGTAGATGCCCTTCTGAAAGGCTCCGATAGGGTCATTCCCAGAAAGGACGAATTTTTCCTCAATTTTATGGTAAGGTACCCCTTGAATGGCAAAAAAGGGATTGGCAATGGGGTTGTCCCGGTCCAAATAAAAGCGGTAGTGTCCACCAAAGGAAAAACTATAAGGGTCAATATAATTCGGGATGTGGAAGCCCAATTCATGGCGGTTCCACCTCGCTCCAACTGAAGTGTGGATTCCTCCATCCCAAAATCGCGAACTGGAGTGGATCTCGAATGCAAGGGACAGCCTGTTTCGGGTTGAATCCGACCTCGATTGGGCTTGCAAGCCATTTCCAAAGAATAAACTTCCTCCCAAGACCACCCAAAGTATTCTTGGAAGAAAGTTTTTATGGAAGGTTTTTCCCATCATGGAGTAAACAGTTCAATAAGGAACCAAGACGTATTGGCCGCCGGTTGGGTGAATGAAATAGTTGTTGGACCGGCCCCAACGTCAACCAAATATAAGTGATCCTGATTTGCGAAGTCCGAAACCTGAAGCGTTATGTCCACCCAACAATCGGAATTGTGGGGCATGTATAAGGGTTGCCAATCGTCCACGCTGCCATCGGCCAGCATCACTGAGTCGTAATAGGTATAACCATAATTGATTCCCGGAAACGGTTTGGGGTCACGCTCAAAAGCTGATACATACACCCGATTATAGGTTGTCGGTGTGGCGCCTTCACAGAATCCACTGTCGATCAGAATCCAGTCACCATCGTAAGTAAAACCGCTCGTTTCTGTAATTACGGTATTCTGGCTGGAAGAAATATCGCTTTGGGGCACTTCGGCCAGCAATTTTCCCCGGTCCAGATTGTATTTGTTTCCCGAAATGGTCATTGCATCAATTTCCTGAGAGCGGTTATTGGTTTGCATATAGAGGAATGGATTACCGCTGTTGTAAAAGGAGACGTTGAAATATACTTCGCTTTTTCCGCCGAACCATCCGCCTTCATTTCTCCTTGCCAGATGAAATTCCGTCACCCGCAAACCCGTTTTCCCCGGACACATATTCTCCTCGTACCCAAAGGGCGGGAAAGACAGAGGACCATTGATATAGTTTTTATTGGCTCCGTCATCGTCATTGGAATTGCCCGAACCACCGCCCGAGCTACCTCCGCCACCTCCCGAGCTTCCCCCGGAATAGTTGTAAATATAGTAGCAGGGATCATTGTGGCGGTCCAGTCCTTCTTCCCACAACTCAAGAAAGACAGCATTGAGGTCAAGGGCTTCGGAAATGGTCAATTGAGCCGAGTTGATTTGGTCATCAACGAGGTCGTAAAGAAAACCTTCCACCCGATATTCATTTCCATCGAAGATCAATCCATGTCCTAAAAAGAAATTGGATTGAACGGTGTAGGTAGTGGCTGGGTCATGGAGGGTAAACAGGTCGTAATCGGTACCGAGGTAGCTCAAATTCTCAGAAATGGCCTCAAAATATCCATTTGAACCGCCGGGAATATTTGAACACCCTTGGGCACAATCGAAAATATAACCGTTGAGTTGACCCAGGACGGCTTCGTCGTTCATCCCGCTCGAATTTCCCAATACTCGAAGGATTCCATCCGGATCATCCAGACCAATATCACAAGGAAGTGTAGCGGCCAAATCTGTGTTGTTGTTGAGGTTGCCGTGTTCACCGAGGAATCGGGTCATGGCGTAGGCGATCAGCTCGACTTTTCCTTTGAGAGCGGCCTCGTTTCCGGTATCTGTAGCCAGAGCCTTCAACTCAGGCTCTGAGTATTGTGGAATACTGCTCAGTAAGGCCATAGAAGGGTTGGAAGGTGCGTTCACGACCTCCTTTTGGCATCCGGCCAGCAATAAGAATGCTGCCAAGATCGGCAAATGAATCTTTTTCATGGATTAGGGTAATTTTTATGGTGGTTGTTTGACGAGATAAAGTTATTCAATCCCCGTCATCCAAACAAACCCTAAACCTAAAATTCATTAGTCGCTTGTTCCAAGCGCCGCCTATACGTAAACGCAGCCCTCAGCTACGCCTAAGCCGCCCTTGTCGTCGCCCGTTGGGGCTCACCTGCCTTCCTGCTTGAAGGTTCTGCATCGTCCTCACGGACCAATTGGTATTGCTTCAAATATTGATAGCCGTGGTAGGCAATGGTCAGCCCCGCGGCGATGACTCCGAGCCATTTGAGCGTCTTGTTCCAATTTGAGGGAGGGCTGTTGGGAGTTTGACTTCTATCTGGTTCCTTCGCTTGCGGGTCAGGTTTTTTGTCGGCTTCTTCCTCGATGGCCTCTTCCCGCCAAATGGATTCGTCCCCTTCATCTTCTTCCTCATTCAGCTCCTCTTCCGCAATGCCTTCCAGCTTTTCTTCTGATTCGATAACCGAACTTTCTGCGACCACTTGCCCTTCCAATTCCGGCAAGGTCACGGCCTCGGTGATCGTCTCCAGCGCACTGTACAGCAACTCGCATCGCTCAAATGCAGGTTGGGCCGGGATGGGCCGCACGGTGAATCCGTCGGGGAAGTCGTCGTAGTCCCTCGGATTGAAGCCCAACAGATCGGGTACGGTCGTTTGCGCCAGATTCTCGGGGACAATGGCCTCGTATTGCTGGTTGTACGCACCTTGGATCAGGCATTCGCGCAGTTTTTTCAGGTTGCCCCCGGCTTTGTAGTGGATTTCCTGCCAGCGTTTCCAGCCGTGAGCCAATTTGTCCCAATCCTCGCCCTTTAATCCCTTTTCCATCGCCTCCTCTTTCGGCAGCAAGGCCCAGACATATTTGCCCAATCCCCGATGGTTGAGCTTGGCGCCCAGCAATCCCCCGCATCTGGTTTTGTAGGCGTGCGGGTAGTACTTGAGGAACTTGTGCAGATTTTCGGGAGTGGCTTCGGGGCGGGGATGGGCTTTTAGCAAGGGAATCATCTCCTCGCGGGTGGTGTAGGGCGTAACCGACACTCCGCGCAGGTAGAGTTCAAGGTGAAGATTGGGCGTAGTGGTTTCGTGGTACCAACGCAAATCACGCTTCTGGGCTTCGGGCTTCTTGGCTTGTTCCTCCTCGGCCCTTTTCGCTTCCGCTTCTCTTTTCTTCCGGCTTTCTTCCAATCGGCGCATGTAAGCGGCCCGCCGGTGGACCGCGAACTGCTCCAAAGTCGTCGTGATCGGAATCTGTCCTTCCATGCGGGCCTCCTCCCAAATCGCAAGGATTCGGGAATTTTCCGCGGGATCGGACGACCGGAACAAACACAATTGGAGATCGGCAGCGTTGTCGGTTCTGGGATAGCCCATCAGCGGCCCCATCCGGTCCATCCATTCCAGAATCTCCGCGTCGGGCTCACCGGAAAAGGGATTTTCCCGCAAGGCCGGATTCGGAGGAAAGCCACAAATCGACTCGATTTCCATGCGGAAGTCCCGCTTTTTCACGTAACGGGTCTGCTGGTCGAACTTGTTGAAGACCGGATCAATGACGATCGCCTGCTTCCCGTTCCTGACCAGCACGTAGAGGTGGCTGACATTTTGTTGGTTGGGGTACTGCGCGTAGCGGATTTTGTGGACGATGCCGAGATTGACCAGCACCGACGAAATCAACACCGCGAAACAGTCTGCATCGACGCCTTTCTGCGCACGGGCAAATGTCTCGGCGGGACTCCGCATCGGTTCGGTGCCCTGCGGGTCTTCGCGGTAGCGGATGAAGTTGTGGCAAAAGCTCCAAATGTTCTCGCAGGTGGAGCGCAGGTCGTGGCCGGTCAGCGCCATCGACAATTCACCGGCCTGCCAGTGGAACTGCGTGACGACCTTGCGCAACACGCCGATGTGGTCGTGATCGGACATCCATCCTTGGATCATCCGAGCGTCCTCCTCCGGCTGGGGGAAGGACATGGGCCATTCGGAAAGGGGAATGACGTTTTCTTTGGGTTTCTGAGGCATTGGTTTTAAAGTAAATGGGTGGATAAATGGGCATTTGCATGCCAAAGTGGTTCGGGCCGATTCCTGGTGGATACAGGAATCGGCCTTGGGGCGGTCTGGGGATGTTTTTGCATATCTTTTTTCAATTCATTTTGGGCCAGCATTCCCCCGGACGCGACGTGCGTCGGAAGGGCTGGGGATCGTTATTTGAGTTCACCCAAAGGTACAGAGGGTCAGAGGAATAGGGCTGTTCAGGATGTTTATCGGAGTGAACAATATGGAGAAATTTAAATTTGTTTGGGGTGGGGTTGGTGAGGTTGTTGATATTGTTTGCTGGGTGGGAAATAGAATTTGCTTGGGCCAGTTTTTTGGATCGTTTCTAGCAAAAAAATCAGTTGGAGCAGTTCTGTCTACTCGATTACTCAATTAAAACTGAAATGGGAAGAATTGGCTTCAATACTCGCAGAAATAATGATAGGCTGTAGGAACTGAGGACAACCTCTTCAAGTACAGTTTCCATGAATTCTACGTGAACCAGAGGAGCACAAATCGCAAGGAAATAAATATGAATTCCTATAAATTATGCTTTCAGATTCAATTAAGTGATGATTAACTATTTTGCCCCAACTATCCTTTTCCTCTAAATAGCTTAATACTTCCGAACCTTTTTTCTATGCCCTTCAGGATGAGCCCTGTGTACGCAAGGACTAATATCCCCTCTTGGGTGGGCGGCATGAGAACAAGGAACAATATCACCATTGGGGTGGCATGGAACAATTTGACCATACATATTTTGACAAGCATGTTGGCATGCCACAATATCCCCATTATAGTGGGCTGCATGAGTACATTGCGAAATGTCGCCAGATGGATGGGCAGGGTGATTGCATTCCTCGGTTATATACTCGTACTCCACAGAGGAAGGATAGCCACTAACCGACCTGTAGCCTTTAAGAACAGTGTTTGCTCGAACTCTTCCTGAAGAATGAGTATGACTGTCATCTTCAGGAAGACCGCTTAAGTAGTTGTAAACAACATCTACATCATAATTGTAGGACGCTAGAAATTTGCCCGCGTAAAAATCTGCTTCATCTTCAGTTTCAGTAGAGGAAGTCCTAATCTTCCATGTAGAGCCATAAGGATTATAAAGGTTCGCTTGGTGACCCAATGCTTGATGACCCCATTCGTGAGCAAAAACAAAGGCCAGAATATCTTCATTTTTGTTTATCGTGGAATAGTCCAAGATTATTAATCCCCCATGATGCGCTACGCCCCAACGAAAAGTTTGGTTGAAAATAACAGGAAACTCCATTCCGGAATACTCCCTTAATTGGTTGTAAATGTATTTTGTTTTTGGATAGTTATAGGCATAATTAATTTGGCCCCCATAAGCATCTCTCAATTCATTAATTAAGTAGCGTTGCTGATCTGTCAAGTTGTTCTGACCATTAGTGATACAGAATTTGAAGACGAACAGGCCAATTAAAAGCAGTGGTTTTATGGTTTTTGTCATATTTCCAGTCATTTTTCCTACTAGGAAAGCTATTTTGAAAACATAATATAACAACAAGTAACACCATGATGAGACCCCGGTGAATGGGTGCTCTGATGTACCTCCTTGTTGCCGTTGAAGCACTGTTTTTCTGTTTCAATGGAATTAAATCTAACCATTCCCTCCCAATCCCTCAACCCACCTGCCCACTTATTGAAAAATCACCCCACTCACCCTTCCCCATTCCCCGATTCCTCCCAAATCGAAATTTCCCCACCTCCAACCGTCCAATTTCCCCGGCATTTCCCTATTTTGTCCCAAAGGGGCCACCTGCGCCCCCCACATCGACACGACGAACAGCTACATGGCCAAGAAGAAAACGAAAGCGGCGGATGAACCGCTCGAAAAACAACTCTGGAAAGCGGCGGACAAGTTGCGGAAGAACATTGACGCGGCGGAGTACAAGCACATTGTATTGGGGCTGATCTTCCTGAAGTACATCTCGGATGCGTTCGAGGAACTGTACGAGAAACTGAAAGCGGGCGAGGGTGAATATGCGGGGGCGGACCCGGAAGACAAGGACGAATACAAGGCAGAAAATGTGTTTTTCGTCCCCGGCAAGGCCCGCTGGAGCTTCCTGCAATCGCGGGCCAAACAGCCCACCATCGGCAAATCGGTGGACGATGCGATGGACGCCATTGAGAAGGAGAACAACTCGCTGAAAGGCGTGTTGCCCAAGGTCTATGCCCGGCAAAACCTCGACCCGACCAGCCTCGGTGAGTTGATCGACCTGGTCAGCAATATCGCCCTCGGCGATGCCAAGTCCCGCAGTGCGGATGTTCTCGGGCATGTCTTCGAGTACTTTTTGGGGGAATTTGCGTTGGCGGAGGGGAAAAAGGGCGGCCAGTTCTATACCCCGCGCAGTGTCGTTGAATTGTTGGTGGAGATGCTGGAACCCTACAAGGGGCGCGTCTTTGATCCTTGCTGCGGGTCGGGCGGGATGTTTGTGCAGTCGGAAAAATTTGTCACCAGCCACCAAGGCCGCATCAACGATATTTCCATCTACGGACAGGAAAGCAACCAGACCACGTGGCGGCTGTGCAAAATGAACCTCGCCATTCGCGGGATCGACAGTTCGCAGGTCAAATGGAACAACGAGGGCTCTTTCCTGAACAATGCCCACAAAGACCTCAAGGCCGACTATATCATCGCCAATCCGCCCTTCAACGTGAGCGATTGGAGCGGCGACCAGCTCCGCACCGACGGACGCTGGAAATACGGCGTTCCGCCCAAGGGCAATGCCAACTACGCCTGGATTCAGCACTTTATGTATCACCTTGCACCTTCGGGACAGGCAGGGTTCGTGCTGGCGAAAGGGGCGATGACCTCCAAGAGCGGCGGCGAGGGCGATATCCGGCAAAAGCTGGTCGAGGCCGATCTGGTCGACTGCATCGTCAACCTCCCCGCCAAACTCTTCCTCAACACCCAAATTCCGGCTTGCCTCTGGTTCATGAGCCGCAACCGCAGCAATGGCCGTTTTCGGGACCGTCAAGGCGAAATCCTGTTCATCGACGCCCGTAACCTCGGCCACCTCATCAACCGTCGGACCCGCGAATTTTCGGACGAAGACATCCAGCAGATCGCCGAGACCTACCACAACTGGCGTAATCCCGATGGCGAATACGAAGACGTCAAGGGCTTCTGCAAGTCCGAGGGCATGGAGCGGGTGGCGGAACTGGACTATGTGCTGACCCCGGGCCGCTATGTGGGTCTCGCTGAAGAGGAAGACGATTTTGATTTCGGGGAACGCTTTGCCCAGCTCAAGCAGGAGTTTGAAGCCCAACTGAAAGAAGAAGCGGAATTAAACCAGCGGATTTTGGAGAACCTGCAAAAAGTGAAATACGATGGGTGAGTGGAAGGAAGTTAGCTTTTTATCAGTCTTGGATGAAATTATTGATAATAGAGGGAAAACCTGTCCAACCCAAGCAGACGGAACGCCGTTGATCGCGACGAATTGTGTTAAGAATACAAGCCTTTATCCAGTATTTGAAAAGGTTCGTTACGTTTCGGAAGAAACAATGCTAAAGTGGTTTCGAGGACATCCGATTCCCGGAGACTTAATTTTTGTTACGAAGGGCTCACCTGGAAGAGTTTGTGTGACACCTGATCCTGTTAATTTTTGTATTGCTCAAGATATGGTTGCCATTAGGCCAGATGAACAAAAAGTGTATCCCCGATATTTATTAGCAATACTTAGGTCTAATTCAATACAAAGGCAAATTGAAAGCCTTCACGTAGGCTCATTAATCCCTCACTTCAAAAAAGGTGATTTTGGAGAGCTTAGGATACCTATTCCTGACAGGGAATTTCAATTATTGATCGGAGACTTTTATTTCCACTGCTCTCAAAAAATCGACTTACTCCATCGTCAAAATACAACCTTGGAGCAGATGGGGGAGGCACTGTTTCGACAGTGGTTTGTGGAGGAGGCGGAGGAGGATTGGGAATGGGGGAAACTAGAACAATTTGTTGAGGTTCACAGGGGGCTGAGCTACAAAGGTTCAGGTTTGGCAGAAGAAGGGAAAGGCGTGCCAATGCACAATCTCAATTCGATTTATGAAGGAGGTGGCTATAAATATGAGGGTATCAAGTATTATGATGGTCCCTACAAAGATCGTCATATCGTTCATGCCGGAGACGTAGTCGTCACAAATACAGAGCAGGGACACGAGCATCTTTTAATTGGCTATCCCGCAATTGTCCCTGCCCATTTTGGTGATTCTGGCATC
The DNA here is from genome assembly GCA_963923035.1 of uncultured bacterium. Lineage (GTDB taxonomy): Bacteria > Bacteroidota > Bacteroidia > J057 > JADKCL01 > CAWUKT01. The sequence goes on along the minus strand of CAWUKT010000103.1, from coordinate 9,686 downwards.
TTCAGTCAACACCTATATCGGCTTGAAATCAAAAAGCGACTGACTTCTCCGTTTCTTTATCACCTCCTTAAAACCCATGATGTTCACGAACAAATTGCCGGAGCGAGCAATGGAAGTACAGTGAATATGCTCCCTAAAGACGGCATTGAATGGGTTCGGTTCAGGGTTCCGCCAAGAGACACAATCAATCGCTTCACCACCTTCGCAACGGATATGATAGAGAAGCAGCATAAGATCGTGGATCAAGTCCGCACCCTTGAACAGCTCCGCGATACCCTTTTACCAAAGCTGATGAGTGGGGAAATTAGAATAGGATAAAATGGAAAATCTTCAGAAAATCATAGCGAAATATCCTCAGTGGAAGTTTCTTGAGGAATATCTTATCCGCATTCCTACTTTTCTTAATGAAGACTTCGGTCAATCGGTTGAAAATTTAAAGGCACTACTTGAATCTATAGGCAAAGAAATTTGTATTAGAGGAGGAACAGAATTCGGAAAAAACGAAAAGTTCCCACCGCTTATGGTGAAAGCTGTTGAAACCCTTGGTTTTAAGCGTAGTGATATCCCAGCCCGGTTTTCGGGTGCATTTGCTAATATTGTAACATCCATTGGTTTTTTGAGAAATGATGTCGGCTCTGTCTCTCATGGAATGGATAGCAGAAAGTATGAAAAGGCTAAAAAAGCCCTTGCTTATTTTGATCCTGTTACAAAGGAGTTTCTCATGAATTCGGTTGAAGCCGTTTGCATATTTTTTATTCAATATGCCGAGAACTCAAACCTCAACTCTCTTTCAGAACCAGAAGTAATCTCAGAGCAAAAACTTTGCGAAAACAACGAAGAGTTTGATGCGTGGTGGGATGAAGAATTTGGGGAATTCCAAATGGGGGACGATCTCTCTTTCAATGCGAGCCAGATTTTATATCAACTGGATAACCCATCCTATGAAAGTGAACTAAAGGAATATCTTAGTAATCAAGAATGACTTCACTGACTGAAAATAAAATTGAACAATTCGCGCTCAGAGTTTTAGAGCGGTTTGGCTACGACTACCTCTACGGTCCCAACATCGCCCAAGACGGTGACCATTCCGAACGTTCCAGCTACGAAAGCGTTCTCCTCGAAGAAAGAGTTGCCGCCGCCATTCGACGTCTTAATCCCTCCATTTCCCCCGCCAATCAGGAAGAAGCATTAAAAATGCTCCACCGGCTCAATTCCCCGGACTTGATCCGCAACAATTTGGAATTCCACCTGATGTTAACAGAAGGTATCTACGTCACTGAAAAAAAGGATGGGGAGCCAAGGGGAGACTATGTCTGGCTCATCGACTTCGACGAACCCAATAACAACGACTTCCATGTTGTCAACCAATTCACCGTCACCGAAAACGGGGTCACCAAACGTCCCGACCTCGTCCTCTTCGTGAATGGGCTGCCTCTGGTCGTGGTCGAATTGAAAAATGCCGCCGATGAAAATGCCACAGTCCGGTCTGCCTTCCGCCAAATCAAGACCTATCAGGATACCATTCCCGGCCTGTTCACCTACAATGCCTTTTCGGTGATCTCGGACGGGCTGGAAGCCAAGGCCGGGACCATTTCTGCCGGATTTACCCGCTTCATGGCGTGGAAATCAGCCGATGGAGAGACGGAAGCCTCCCGTTTGGTCGGGCAACTGGAAACCCTGATTCAAGGCATGCTCAACCGGGATACCCTGCTCGATCTAATCCGGCATTTCATCGTATTCGAAGAAACGAAAAAGGAAGACCCCGAAACGGAAATCATTACCATTCATACCGTCAAGAAACTCGCCGCCTACCACCAGTACTACGCGGTGAATCTCGCGTTCAAGTCTACCCTGCGGGCTGGGGGCTATGATGTCCCCGAAAACCTGTTGTCGGCCCGTGAATTGCCCTCCAAGCCATCCAAAACCGACACCCAGCCCGCCGGAGACCGTAAAGGTGGTGTCGTGTGGCATACCCAAGGGAGTGGTAAGTCCCTGTCAATGGTCTTTTTCACCGGAAAAATCGTTCTGGCCCTCGAAAACCCCACCATCGTCATCATCACCGACCGCAACGACCTCGACGACCAGCTCTTTGATACTTTTTCCGCTTCTCGCCAACTCCTCCGCCAACCCGCCCAACAGGTGGAAAGCCGGGATGACCTGAAAGAAAAATTGAAGGTTGCCTCGGGGGGTATTGTTTTCACCACCATCCAAAAGTTCTACCCCGCCGAAGGCAATCAGTTCGACCTCCTGACCGATCGGAAAAATGTCGTGGTCATCGCCGATGAAGCCCACCGAACCCAGTACGGATTCAAGGCCAAAACGCGGGACGAAAAAGACGAGGCCGGAAATGTGGTCGGTAAAAAAGTCGTTTATGGCTTCGCCAAGTATATGCACGATGCATTGCCCGAAGCGACCTACGTTGGTTTTACGGGCACTCCCATTGAAAGCACCGATGTCAATACCCCGGCTGTCTTTGGGAACTATATCGACATCTACGACATCGCGCAAGCGGTGGAAGATGGAGCCACGGTGCAAATATTCTATGAAAGTCGATTGGCAAAGGTCTATTTGAGTGAAGAAGGCAAAAAGTTGGTGGCAGAACTTGACACCGAGTTGGAGAAAGAAGACCTGACAGAGAGCCAGAAAGCAAAGGCGAAATGGACCCGGCTGGAAGCATTGGTGGGGAGTCAGGAGCGGATCAAAAATGTGGCTCGGGATGTCGTCCAGCACTTCGAATTGCGGCAGGAAGCCTTTGAAGGGAAAGGAATGGTGGTGGCCATGTCGCGCCGCATCGCGGCGAAGTTATATAAAGAGATTATCGCACTACGGCCCGAATGGCATTCGGGTGACCTCAAAAAGGGGGCGATCAAGGTCGTGATGACCGCTTCTTCTTCGGAGGGCACCCTCATTTCCCGGCACCATACCACTAAGAAGCAGCGCCGGATGCTGGCTGAACGGATGAAGGACGAGGACGATGAACTGAAACTGGTGATCGTCCGTGATATGTGGCTGACGGGTTTCGATGCACCGAGTTTGCATACGATGTACATCGACAAGCCCATGCGCGGCCATAACCTCATGCAGGCCATCGCGCGGGTGAACCGGGTCTTCAAGGACAAGCCGGGGGGATTGGTGGTGGACTACCTCGGCATTGCTTCCGACCTGAAGTCGGCATTGAACTTTTACTCGGATTCAGGCGGTAAAGGCGACCCGGCCTTGGTCCAGCTTGAGGCGGTCAGGGTGATGCATGAAAAGCTGGAAGTCGTTTCGCAGATGTTCGACGGTTTTCCCTACGAGGAATATTTTGCCGCCGATACCCGCGGAAAATTGAACCTGATTCTGGAGGCGGAAGAGCATGTTTTAGGGTTGGAAAACGGGAAAAGGCGCTATGTGAATCAGGTCATGGCCCTTTCCAAAGCGTTCGCTTTGGCGACCCCGCACGAAGATGCGCTGGATGCAAAGGACGAAATTGCCTTTTTTCAGGCCGTCAAGGCGCGTCTGGCGAAGTTTGACGCTACGGGTTCGGGGCGAAGCGATGAGGAACTCGAAACTACGATTCGGCAGGTGATTGATCAGGCACTTGTATCGGAAGAAGTCGTCGATATTTTCGATGCTGCCGGGATCAAAAAACCGAATATTTCGATTCTTTCGGAGGAGTTTTTGAAGGAGTTGCAGGGCATGAAGCGGAAAAATGTGGCGCTGGAAGTCTTGAAAAAGCTGCTGACCGATGAAATTCGGGCGCGCTCGAAGACGAATCTGGTGAAGAGTCGTTCCTTCAAGGAAATGTTGGAGGCGGCCATTCGCAAGTACCAGAACAAAGTCCTCACTGCCGCCGAAGTGATCGAGGAATTGATTCGCCTGAGTCAGGAAATCGTCGAGATGGACAACGAGGCCCAGAAACTTGGCCTGACCGATTTCGAATATGCGTTTTATTCCGCCGTGGCCTCCAATGAAAGCGCCCAGCAACTGATGGAGCAGGACAAGCTCCGCGAGCTCGCCGTGATCCTCACCGAACGGGTCCGCAAAAATGCCTCGATCGACTGGACGATCAAGGAAAGCGTTCGCGCCAAATTGAAGGTGGTGATCAAGCGAACCCTGCGGCAGTACGGGTATCCGCCCGATATGCGGAAGCTGGCCACAGAAACGGTGCTGAAGCAGGCGGAGCGGATCGCGGAGGAGCTGACGCGGGAGTGAGTTGGGGGAAGGGTTTCCTGAAAATGATTGCCCTATCTTTGGTTAATCTGTTTTTGATGTTATTTTCGAACAACCAGAATCTGATATTCTGATTTTGCATTCTTTCTACCATTTATTCAAACATTTGTATGAACGTCAAAAATGGCATTCCTATCCGGAGTGATCTGTTTCGATTTGTTACTTTTCGCTCCCCCAACCTAATCAAACCGAAGGCCCGCTTTGGCCAGTTTATCTTCCATCCAGACTTTTCCAAGAGTTATTTTCATGACTGCCCCCAAAACGAATCTCAATTAAAGGAGCGGTTGAAGAATTTTTCGGCTTTCTCTTCATACAGGGAAGTAGAAGCTATTCACCCGGGCTTGTTTGAATTGGGCATGGAATTGACTGATGGGATTCCAACATCATTGAACAATCCGAAGAATGTCATTGCTCCGTTGGCGGAAGATCAGGAGTTGAAGACATGGGACAACCTATTTTTCGAGGTTCTTTCTTTGAGGTCTCCCAATATCCGTCAGGCATGCCTTAAATTGCTGATTGCCCACCGGGTGGTTACCCGTAAGTCTCATTCTGAAGAAGATTTTAGCCGCTACAAAGTAGTTTTGCCAGTGGAACTCATCAATTGTATTCAGAAAGTGCGAAAACGTGATTGCGAAGGTGAGTTGTACGGAGTAAACCACCTGGGAATTGCTGATTTTCGACGTGTGGAGCAAGAAGTTTGTTGCTATGTTCCCGGTGAAGTAAGCCATATCGAAAATGTCTTGGCGAAAGAGTATAAGGAGCGGCATACTCGGAATCTGGTCAGTAGTGAAGTTACAACTGAGACGGATACAGAGGTAGAGATGGAGTCATTGAGTGACAATGTTACTACAAGTCGCAATCAGCTCAATTCGGAGATTGCTACCGTACTGGACCAGCAGAATAGCAACAACTATGGGGGTTCCCTTGGGGTATCAGGCAGCTATTTCGGAGCTGAGATCAACGCCAATGCATTTGCCAATTTCGCCAATGCCAACGCTTCCTCATATTCTAGTGCAAGTGCCACTCAGTACGCCCAAGAAGTCGTTCGACGGGCCTTGGAACGCATTACCCGCCGCACCACTCAACGACGTACTGTTCGGATTCTGAAGGAATTTGAGGAAAACAACAAACACGGATTCGACAACCGCGAGGGGGAGGAGCATGTCACGGGAATCTACCGCTGGATTGATGCTATACATACCAGCCGATTGGTCAACTACGGGAAGCGCCTCATGTTGGAGTTCCTCATTCCTGAGCCGGCGAAGTTCTACAAAGAGGCGAGAGATTATCGCTCCCAAAATAAGCCAGTGGACAATGGGCAAGGAGGCGGAACGGGATCTGATGAGGTTAAGACTCCAGAGGAACTTGGGATTAAGGGACCAGAAGACATCAACCGAGCCAATTACAGTATTCTTGCCAGTGAGTATGGGATTTCTATTGCAGCTCCCTCCGAGGAGCAAAAGATCGTTTCCCAAGCTTTCAGCCCCAATCCACCGATACAGCACAATGGACAAACGTGGACCCAGACAGCCCAAATCACCATTCCTCAAAACTATGAAGCTGAGCTCCTTTCCGGAAATTTCAGCTTTGAGTACAAGGCATGGGGGTTTGCTCCCGATGCCCATTTCACCTATGATATAGGAGGAATCACAGGGGGGCAAACGCAATTGCGCTCGCGTAGTAAAAAAACGGAAAACGGGAGTTTGTCGGGCAACTTCACCCCTAAATTGGCAGTGCAGGTTCCTGTTGTATTCAGTGGCCGTCAGTTGTACACCTATTCGATGACTGTAACGCTGACCTGTCGCTTGAAGCAGTCAATATACCAAGCTTGGCAGAATGCCGCATACACCCAGATTGTCAATGCCTATCAGCAAATTCAGGCTTCCAATCCTCCATCAGACCCATCCCTTCCCATTGACCCCAACAATGATAACCCCTCCACTTTCAGGGAAGGGCCAGCCGCGTTCAATCGGATTGTGGAGCAACGAGAACTAAAACGGGCTGCGGTATCAATGCTCTCCAAGCCCTTTTGCTATGAGGTAGGCAGAAGTTGGTACGACGATAAAAATGCTTGTGACAAATACTCGGTTCCCGATCTCAACCAGAATGCTCACTTTGATGCCTATTCGTCTCAGGTGAAATTTTTCGAACAGGCATTTGAGTGGAAGCTGATGTCCTACATTTTCTATCCCTACTATTGGGCTGATCCCTGTGATTGGGCCGAACTGGTCCAGTCTCACAATGGCGATCCTGTATTTCAGGCTTTTCTGCAATCTGGAATGGCAAGACTGGTGGTTCCTGTACGACCTGAATTTACCGAGGCGATACTGTATTTTATGGAGTCAGGGGAAATATGGCTGGGAGGTGATTTGGCTGTTCAAACCCCGGATGATTTTTACCTTTCGGTTCTTTCTGATCTCAATCAACCAAATGGAAAGGTAGAGGAAGAATGGGAGGTTCGGGTGCCAACTACACTAGCGATGGTACAGAAAAATGGAGCCACAGTCGATGAAGAAGGACTACCTTGCTGCCAAAAAGTAGAAAGAGGGGAATTGACCAACAATATTTCCCCGACATCTAATACCCTCCAACTCAAAAAGTCCTGACTATGTCCAGTATTTTCGATTTCGAAGACATCATGGGGGTGAAGAGTCCCTTGGGCAACTGGATGCAGGATGTCAATGCTGCCAAAGCCTCAAGACGACTTTCGAAGAGTCCTTTTTCGACTGAGTCCTCGTATTCCAGACTGATGTTTTATGGTGGAGCGAAGAAATCAAGTGACAACAACACCTTTCTCAACGCAGCCCGAAATGTCAACAAAGACTATCCGGTGAAGGCTTCGATTGTAGAGGTGAAAAGGGGCGGACAACAAGTTGTAGATAAGATCAACTCCTTGTCTTCCAACACCCTCCAATCCATTGATTTTTTTACCCACGGGTCCGAAAATGCCTTTCATTTTAAGCGTGACTCGAAAGGGAACATGCAAGACTTGTACATGAACAACAAGTTGGAGCAAGAAGAGGGTGCAACAGGGGGATGGTTTACAAGTGACAAGAACGAAAACGGGGCCGACATTGGGGAAATCGACTACGATGTTTTTACCAACGCAGCCAAGATTGAAGTTCACGGGTGCAATACCGGGATGATTGATTCTGCGAATAAAGGCGCCAATATTGCTGCAGCATTATCTTTGCGTATGTATATCGCAGGGAAAAAGCGGGCGGTAGTCGTTGGGCATACGACCTTCGCGAATCCAAATCGCTTTGAGGGAGAGGATGTGCCAAGCGATTACCGTCACGGAAGAAGACGGGTTTTTCATGCTGGAACCGTCCTTTTCGAAACTCTCCAGGAGGGAAGGATTTCAGCTTCGACCATCAATAAGTATTTGAATGATAAATTGGGGAATGACTGAACGAAACTGGCTTGTCCGTCGCAGGTTTTTTGCAGGAGTGCTGGTCTTGGGGCTTTTTTCTATGCTTCTTGGAGCTTGCCAAAAGGAGAGAAATCCCGACCCTGAGTGCCTCCACACGCAAAAGCAGATGCAATATTCCGGGGAGAACCATGCGGTTCTCCGAATGACGTACACAGGCTGTGCCTGTGGTGTGGACTATCCTCAATATGTGGTCGACAGTGTGTTGTTTTCTGAGAGCGAGGACGAGACCTATTTCATCAACAAGGAATTCAGCGTTGTCTTCCCGGACACTGTTACAGAAAGTGCCCTCGCTGCTTCGGGTACAAGCACCAAAAGTGACTATTTCATTTTTGAAGGCACTACACAGCGAAATTCCTTTGGAATGAACCGTTTATTGCTGGAAAAGGGAGAAAAGGTAGAGAAAAAAGACTGACTTAGTGGGTGAGCAAATTCACCATCCATCCCAAATCCATTCCAAACGCATTCCTCCGCGTCTATTTGAATTCTTTTTCATCTTTCCGGCATTCAAACATCATCTATACTTAATTCCTGAATAGTCCAGACTTAACCAAAAAGGCCCCGCCAAAGGCAGGGCCAACTCAAGATTTTCATTGCTTCTCTTGCTAAACCGCCCGAAACACGCCCTTCCGTTCCTCGACGATGTCCAGCACATCTAATCCCAACTGGTCCTTCAACTGCCCAATCCGATCCTGCATCCGTTTCGGCAAACGAATCCCCGGATTCGCCTGTAACAGTTGGTAAACGTCTTCCACAAACTCCCGCACATCGGGATTCTCAAACGCGATCAAACGGCCTTTGTCAAAAACCGAAACCGCTTCCTTCAATCGTTTCTCATTCAGAAACGCATAGCATTGCTCAGTGACGCTCGTATTGCTATGCCCCAACAATTCCGAAACGACCTTCAATGGCACGTCCTGATTCAGCATATAGCTCGCAAAACTCCGCCGCAACCCGTGAAAAGAGATGTGCTTTTCGATCTTCAACAACTGCAGGATGCGTTGCAGGGATTCATTCATGCGGGTGAATTCCACAGTTTTTGCTTCAAATACCGGCCCTAACCCTGTCATGTTAGCCACCGTCCGCAACCGCTCACTGATGGGGACAGTGATGATCTTGCCTGTCTTCTTCATTTCCACCGAGAAAGTATCAGCTTCGATTTTCAGGCTCGGATGGTTGGTGGCCACGCGAATCAAATCACTGATCCGAAGCCCCGAATAGCAAGCAAACAGCATAACCGCCAGTCGTTTATGAAGTCGTTGAGCGATGACAAAAGGTTTTCCAAGTACAGTTTGTAGCTCGGGATGATTGAGAATCTCTTCGTTGAGGTAGGCTTGGTAAAGGCGATCGACTTCCTTTTCAGTCAGGTACTTTCCCCGGTAACGATTGGCTTTCACCAACAGTTTTTGGTCGACGAAATCTTGGTACACATTCCGCGCCAATGCCCCCTTCGATTTGGCGTAGCGCATCAACGTTCCAACCATCTTGATGTAATTGTTCACCGTCCTGCTCGCCAATCCCGCATCCTGAAGCATCCAATCCTGAAAGCGTTGCAACCACTCAATGGATACCGCTCCGGCATCAGTATGAAACCCTGTCTGCTCAAAGCCTATGACCTGAGCAATCGCCTTTCGATATAGTCTAATGCTGGACTCCCTGATATTGCGGTGCTTGCTGTACCGAACCAGCCACTCGGACAACCATTCATAGAAGTCTTTCTGGTGGTCCTGCTGCCAGTGCATCCGCAAGACCTCATGGGTGACCATTCTACCTTCCGCTTCCAGTTTGGCAATCAACCTCCGCATCGTTTCCAGCTGCGAGAGGAGAGACCGTTCCAGTTGCCGCGAATTCGAATTCCCCTTGGCGTGCTTGATCCGCTTGCCTTTCAATTCCTTTCCGGTTTCGGGACAAGTCTCGTTCACCCAAAACCGATTGTCCATAAATGGTTGCTCAGACTTCTTAGGGAAGACAGTATATAATTTCTTGCCTCTTCCAATCGTCACCCGCAGGGAAAATCTACTTTTCCCGTCACTTTTCCGCTTGT
>CAWUKT010000102.1:0-23301 GCA_963923035.1 uncultured bacterium | reverse complement strand
ATACCGTAAAGGTACGAATAAAATAGTTTATTAACTAATGAGCCGCCACACTAGTCGCCACAGCATCCCCCGCGGGGAGTTCCCGCGGATCACAATTTCATTCGACATGTCGTCCCCGGAGCTGGTCACCCCCGCAAAGTTCTGGGCCATCCGCCCCGGATCAGAGATCGCCGCCGCGTAGCGCTTGGTCTCCTCCACGGAGAAAGAACGGGCGCTGAGGGTCGCCATCTCGTTCAGGGGCTCCCGCTCCGCCGTGACATCGGTGATGGTCACCGCCTCCAATTCCGAACTGCCGAGGGATTCGACGAGGTCGAGGGTCAGGACCAGTTCCTTGCCCGCGGTCACCATCAGGTTGGGACGTACCAAAGGTTCGTAGCCTTCCAGTTCAACGGACAGATCCACCCGGCCCACCGGGATGTTCTCGACGCGGAAACGGCCGTCTTCGGCACTGATGTCGCCATTGAGGACCTGGCCCTCCATGCGGACCATCACCGTCGCCCCGGAAATTGGCATTTCGGAATCCTGGTCCTGGATGCGGCCGCGAATGGTTTGGTTGTTGTTCTGCGACCATGCCGGGAAGGCGCTGAGGGTGAGAAAGATAAGGGGCAGGAAGAGTTGTCGTAGCATGATGAGGATTGTTTCAGTTGGGAGCGGAGTTTGCCTGGCCCCTCCGCAGATGCGGAGGGGAAGGCCGGAAAAAATCAAGGAGTATTGGATTTGGAAAGAGGGTGGGGGGATCAGTTGGCGTTGTGGACTTCGCCCGAGCCGGAGATATTGGAATCAATCGTGGGATTGCCCTTGTAGAAGACGTCGCCGCTGCCAGAGATGCGGACGGTGAGCGTATTGTTGACAGTGGTCCGGACGGTACCGGAACCGCTGATGTTCACGTCGGTTTCGTCTACGGGCATGTCGTAGGCGCTGAGTGTGCCCGATCCACTGATGCTCTGCTGGATGCGGGTAGCGCTGCCGGCGAGGAAAATGTCCCCGGAACCCGAGATTTTGGAGTCGACAATATTGCCGTCCAGGCTCAGGTCAATGGAACCCGATCCGGAAATCCGGAGGTCGAGGTTGTTTTGCTCGGGGAAATTGTTGATGCCATAGACATTGCCGGCGCCGCTGACTTCGACTTCGGTGATGCGGGGAATCGTGATGTCGATGGTGATGCCATCGTGGCGGCGGACACATTGATCGAAATCGATCTTCCAGATGCCACCCCGCACGTCGCGGGACAGGTTCTCGATCACTTCCTGCTGGGCCGTCACGGAGACAGATTGGGCTTCACCGTAGGTGAGGTTGACAGTCGCATCGATGGACATGTCGATCCCATCAAATTGGGCGATGGCCAGGGACTCCGTCAGCATCGCGCCCTCCGCCTTTTTGCAGATGATGTGCTTCTTGCAGCCGGTCATGGCCACAGCGATCAGGAGGGTCAGAAGGGTAAAAGTTCTAATTTTCATGAGGTGTTTCATTGGGTATTCGTGTTGGATTCATGAGGAAGACAACCCAACTCAACAATACCCGTACGCCCGATGAAAAAAAATGATCATTGTTGGTGAAAAAGATGAAGGAATAGGGAGAAATGTTGGAAAATAGAGACTGGAGGCGGTTTTAAGAAAATGAATTTCCCCGGGAAAAATCTCTGTTCCCGGGGAAATTTTGTTTCACGTCGATAAAATATCAGTTATTCCACCCTCAATTGTTGATGCTCGACAAAAGTGGGCAGAGTTCCATCCCGAGCCAAGAGGTGGGTAAAGGGTCGGATTTCCATGAGGAAGACAACCGAACTCTAGAGTACCTATCCCCTCGATGAAAAATTTACCGCTGTTGGTGAAAAAATTAAGAAAAGCGGGAAATAGAGCAATCAGAGATGAATTGAGATCAATTTTTAGTTCCCTCGCAAACACAACGAATCGAAAATTTCCGTCCCTGCTCGGCAATGGGGCCGTGCTTGTGGGCTTGATTTTTTCCCCATCGGATATGCCAGTGGTACTCCGGATCATCCAACCAATAGGAGGCTGAGATGCCCATCTCTCCAAAAAGAGTCGTTCGGAAGGAAGCGCCATGGTCATCTTTTCTCCCTCCGGGAAGCAAATCCAGGCCAAGACGATTGTCCGCCTTGGCAAAATCCTTTCCGTACCATTCGTCAGGTACCGTCAAGGCATCCGCCTTCCCATTCCCCGCCAACTTTTTCACCGCTTTCCAATCCTCGTAGGTAGGCAATCGCCAACCTTCCGGACAAGCAGTTTGGGCATCATTGTGGGAATACAAGCGGCCATACTTTTCACAGTGTTCGGCCCGGTTATCATAACATTCCGACTCTGGGGCTGAGAAATTTAGGTTCCTGGCCATCCATTTTGTCCCCGCGAGTTCAACCGTGGGGTAGGATTGCCCATCGCGAGAATCAAGCAGCTCTGTCCCAGGGACGGGAAGGGAATTGGAGGGAGAAATGGAAAGGAAAAGCAAAGAAGGGAATAGTAGAAAGAAGCGCATGGGTTCGGTGGTTTCTTTCAAGGAAACTCAACTCCGTAACAGCCTTGTCGGTGAAGAGATTTAGGGCGGGATAAAAAACAGGTGAACCCTGAGACTTTGAATCTCAGGGTTCACCGATTGGTAATTCGAGGGAATCTACGCCCAGTGATCAGCTCTTAGCGGGACGCTTTTTCCGCGAGCTGGGGCGCCGCTTTTTGCGGTGGCCATTGTTGGGGCGGCTTTTTTGACGGGCCGGACTTGCCGATTGGTTGCGCCCTTTTCCGCGGCCTTGCGGCTTCTGCTTGGGCTTGCCCATGTTTTCGTATTCCTCCACATCCTCCTGCGGGGTATTGACGAAGGGATGCTCCTCGATCAGGGGAATCTCCTGGGAAATCAGGCGTTGGATGTCTTTCAGGTAGGGACGCTCGTCCATCGCGCAGAAGGAGCGGGCTTGGCCACTTTCTCCCGCCCGACCCGTCCGCCCGATGCGGTGGACATAGGTCTCGGGAACATTGGGGAGGTCGTAGTTGACCACGTGGGACAACTTGGCCACATCGATGCCGCGGGCCGCGATGTCCGTCGCCACCAGCACGTTCAAACGTCCGTTTTTGAAATTATTCAGGGCCTTTTGCCGCGCATTTTGCGACTTGTCTCCGTGGATGGAATCCGCCTTGATGCCTTTCTTGGTCAATTGCCGGGCAATGCGGTTGGCGCCGTGCTTGGTCCGGGAAAAGACCAGCGTAGAATCCATTTCCTCCTCCCGCAGCATGTGCAGCAACAGCTTGAACTTGCGGTTTTTGCGCACGTAGTAGACAGATTGTTCGACGCGATCGGCCGTGGGCTGGTCGGGACGGATCGTGACCCGGGCCGGATCCGTCAGAATCTGACGGGCCAATTGGCGGATGCTGGGCGGCATCGTGGCCGAAAAAAAGAGCGATTGCCGCTCTTCCGGGAGCTGGGCAATGATCCGCTTGATGTCGTGGATAAAGCCCATGTCCAGCATCTGGTCGGCTTCGTCGAGGACGAAATATTCGATGTTGCGGAGGCTGATGAAGCCTTGCTGAATCAGGTCGAGGAGCCGGCCGGGAGTCGCGACGAGAATGTCGACCCCCTGGGCGAGGATGCGGGTCTGGTTCCCCTGCTTGACGCCGCCATAGATGGCGGTACAACGCAGCGGAGTGAATTTGCTGTATGCAGTGATGCTCGTAGAGATCTGGAGGGCGAGTTCGCGGGTGGGCGTCACGATCAACGACCGGACGGGGCGGCGCTTTTTTCCCCGGGGCGCAGTGGCCAGCAAGTGTTCCAGAATCGGAATGGAAAAGGCAGCGGTCTTGCCGGTGCCGGTCTGGGCACATCCGAGCAAGTCACGACCTTCGAGTAAGAGGGGAATGGCCTGGGCCTGAATGGGGGTGGGTTGTTCGTATCCTTCGGCGGTAAGTGCTTTGAGAACAGGAGCAGAAATCCCTAATGTATTAAATGTCATTCGTATCTTATAAGGTGCAAAGATACGGGAATTAATTGTATCTCCCTCGAAGCCTGTTTAGGGGAGGGAACGGGACCAATGCAAATGGAAGAGAAATGGGGGAGGAAAGCGTCTTAGCGGCCGCGCTTCCAACGATTGCGCTGACGGCGCTTGCGGAAGTTGACCGGCTTGCCATACTTGGTATTGAAGGTCCGGTGGAAGAAGTTCCGGGTCTTGGCGCGGGCCGTGATTTCCTTCTTCTTCAACTTGCTGGCGCGGCGGGCATTCTTTGCCGAAAGACGGGCTTTCTTGGCAGGGCTGTATTTCTTCTTGGAAATTTTACTCTTCGCTTCCTTGTCGTCCTTGTCCTTTTTCTTCTTTTCCTTGTCCCCCGGTCCTTCTTCCAGCACAATGACCTCACTTCCAACCGACAAACTGGCGGCGGGGACGTCCACGACAAACAAAGCGATCAGCAAGGCCGGGAGGAGAAAGTAGCGAAATTTCATGTTGGTGCGAATCAAATATTTCCAGTGAGGAAGGTACGAAAAAATGCTCCGAATTAGAAGGGTGGTAACGTGGAAAGGCAAAATCATTCAGAATATACCCGAACAGAATTTATGAATGGTATTTCCGGTAAAAGAGGGAATGATTTGGATTTCCAAGTCATGTTGCGCGTATGAAAAAGGGAATGATTGCAATTGTCTGTCCGGCTTGAGCAACTATTTGTCTTTTAGTTAAGCCCATTGAACGATATGAAAACGACATTCAATTTCAATGGAAAATGCGAAACATAAATCAAGCATGAACACTTAAACAGTGAATAAGGCATAGCAACCTCCAGGATGTTGCGACACCATAGTCCAACCGTTGGCAGCAAAGATCAACTCAGCATGGAGAAATAGAAAACATTGCGAAATGAGCATCAGTAAGAAAATCATCGAAGACTCTCTGTTAGGCGATAGAACCGAGGTAACTGATGAGATTGTTGAGTACTACCGAAATAATCCGAGAGACTTAGACTTGATTATTAACAAAGAGTACTTTCATGACAAGTTTATCAAGTTCTTTTTCATCTTGGGTTTAGTCCTAACGATCGGTGCGCGTTTGATACAGTATTTCTTCAAAGACACACCGATAGAATTTATCAACGATATCGTCTTGGATGTTTTCTCTGAACTGGGAATTGCAGTTTTTGGGGGTGCCGTTACTGCATACATTCTTGAAAAAATGAAAAACAAACAGTATCAGGATAATGTAAAGTTTAGGGATCAAATCATGCAGAGAATCAAGATCCTTGAGGAAGACAAGCATGAATAGTCCATCAACTCAATCAGAATTTACCCCTTATGAATCAAAATCGGCTTTTATTGATCAGTGTTGTCATGCTATTCAGCATGGTGCTGAGTGGCTGTTTTAAATGGGCAGCGAGGGCAGAGAACAAGCTGCCAGAGCAAACAGCTCTCCAGAAAACCTACAATTTTGAGGGGAAGGTGATCATTGTAGGGGCAGGTGGTGCCGGATTGGCTGCCGCAAAAATATTGGAGCGGAATAACATCGATTATCTAATTCTGGAAGCGACGAATCGTTATGGAGGAAGGCTTAAAAAGGATACCACCCTGGCAGATTTTCCAATAGACCTTGGGGCAGAGTGGATTCATAGTCATCCTAAAGTTTTAAATGTCATAAAAGGAAAAAGTGGAGACCAGATAGATGAAGAGCTCATTCCGTACAAATTGGATTCGACCCTAAAATGGGATGGCAAAAAGCTCAAATCATCCAATTTCTATTCGAACATGTTTTACCGCTTCCTGCCAGAATCAAAATTCAAAAATTCAACTTGGTTTGATTTTTTAGATGAACATATAGCGAGCGAAGTAAAGCACAAGATCGTTTACAATGCTGCGGTCAATCGTATAGATTATACCGGCGATCTGGTAAAAGTAACCACCCAAAATGGGGAGGTCTACGAAGGAGATAAAGTGCTTGTGACTGTTTCAGTTGGTGTATTGAAATCCAATGCAATTGAGTTTTTGCCTGAGTTAAGTGATGATAAAAAGGAGGCGATTGGGGCGATTAATTTCTTGCCTGGGTTTAAAGTCGCGATGAAATTTTCTGAGAAATTTTATCCTGACCTCATACGCTGTAAAACGGGTTATGGTTCTAAGGAGGGAGAAAAGAGCTATTACGATATAGCATTTAAGAAAGGCGCTCAATCGAATATACTTGGATTTTTATGTGCTGGAGAGGAGGCGAAAAAGTACTATGAATACAGTTCCAAAGATGAGATCATCAAAACCTTAATTGACGAGCTGGATCAGATGTTTGAAGGAAAGGCTTCCAAAACGTTTACTGGAGAATACCGCTTTGAAAATTGGGGTCAGCATCTGTACACCCAAGGTACATGGGTTGTCGTGCCTTTTGAAAGGTCTTCTGACTTGACCAAGATAGCAGAACCACTCGATAATCGCATCTACTTTGCTGGGGCAATACTAGACCCTTATAGACAAATGGGAGCCCCGGGCTCCATGTTATCTGGGTACTACTACATTGACAAACTGTTGACCGAAAAGTAGTCTCACCCCGGGCGGTACACTTCGAGGCCGTCCCCGTCGGTATCCAGGCGTTGGGTCAGTTGTGCCGATGGAGGAAGCACCGGCGCCGTAACTCCGGTTCCCAAACGGGTTTGCCCAATGTTCCGAATGGCCTCGTCCCAGAGGCCCTGCTGGATGAACTGCGTATGGACCTGCGTCCCGCCCTCCACGAGGATACTCCCGATGGTCGCCCGTCGATACAGCTCACGCAGCAGCAATTTGAGATCGGTCCAGGCCGCTTCGTTTTCGGGGCGGAAATAATGGAGGTGACCGTTGATGTCATCCCGCAACGCGTTGATGATGATCGTCTTGCCCGGGGCCGCCATGATCTTCCGGCTGAGCGGGACCTGCAATTGACGGTCGAAGAAGATGCGGATCGGAGAACGTCCCGGCCAACGCCGGGTGGAGAGGGTGGGATCGTCGACCATCACCGTTCGCCGACCGACCAGAATGGCATGGTGGTCGTGGCGCAGGTGGTGGAGGCCCCGCCCGACAAACGGATGCGAAATCGCCGTGCGCTCCGGCCCCTGGTCGCCCACCCGGGCAATGAACCCGTCGGGGCTCTCGGCCCATTTCAAGGTGATGAAGGGGCGCCCCTCGGCCATATTGCACCAGAAATGCCGGTTCAGCTCCATAAACGGCTCCTGATGGGGATTGACCTCGACGTCGACGCCTTTGTTGCGCAGCAAGGTCACCGATTGGCCGCCCATGACCGGGTTCGGATCAATCGAACCGACCACGACCCGGGGAATTTTCTCCATGAGGATCAGGGAGGTGCAAGGCGGGGTCTTGCCGCGGTGGTTGCAGGGCTCGAGGGAGACGTAAATGGTGGAATGGGGCAACAAGGACCGGTCCCGAACCGAACGGACCGCATTGACCTCAGCGTGGGGTTCTCCGTAGCGCTGGTGGTAGCCTTCCCCAATGATGCGTCCGTCGTGGACCACGACGGCTCCCACCCGGGGATTCGGCTCAACCTCAGCGCCTGGGATGCGCGCCAACTCCAAACATCTACGCAAGAATGGATCCATGCTCCGAAATTAGCCAATCCCCCTTCTCGAAAAAAGAACATTAAATTTTTGTGAATCCGGGATTTGCTTTACCTTTGTCCCTGCGATGCGGTCAGTTCCCGCTAACCAGGTCAGGCCCGGAAGGGAGCAGCCTCACGTGGTTGAACGACCGGCATCGCTTTTTTTATGCCCTTTTCTTTCCTCCCCACTTTCCAATTCCTTCATTTTCAGATTCTTCCCCTTTTCGAACATTTCGTCCGTTGGAAATTGCCGGATATGGGAGTAAATTTCCCTTACATGGAAAACGCGAGCTACGAAAAAGTCATCGCCGACACGGACCTCGAGTTCAACAAGAATGAAGACCACAACCGTGAGCTTCTACGTCGGCTGGACCACAATATGCGGGAAGTCAAAAAGGGTGGGGGAGAACGATCGGTCCAAAAACACAAAAAGAAAGGTAAAATGACAGCCCGGGAGCGCATCGATTTCCTGTTGGATGATCGGTACGAATTCCTGGAAATTGGAGCATTTGCGGCGTGGGATATGTACGGGGAATATGGAGGATGTCCTTCCGCCGGGGTGGTAACGGGCATCGGACGGGTTTCCGATAAGCTGTGCGTCATTGTGGCCAATGATGCGACGGTGAAGGCCGGGGCTTGGTTCCCCATGACCGGCAAGAAGAATCTCCGGGCCCAGGAGATCGCGATGGAGAACAACCTGCCCATCATTTACCTGGTGGACTCAGCGGGCGTATTCCTGCCGATGCAGGACGAAATTTTCCCGGACAAGGAGCATTTCGGCCGCATTTTCCGGAACAATGCGGTCATGTCTTCGCGGGGTATCCCGCAGATCGCGGCCATCATGGGCCCTTGTGTGGCCGGCGGCGCGTATCTGCCCATCATGAGCGATGAGGCGCTGATCGTGGACGGTACGGGATCCGTTTTCCTGGCCGGCTCCTATCTCGTTCGGTCCGCAATCGGTGAAGACATCGACAACGAGACCCTGGGCGGAGCCACCACCCACACCGAAATCAGCGGCGTGGTGGACTACAAAATGCCCGACGACAAAGCGGCCCTGAACCAGATCAAGAAATTGATCGGCAAATTCAGCGACCGACCCAAGTTTCCATTTGCCCGCACCACTCCCCAGCCTTCCCGATTTGACCCCAAGGAAGTCCTCGGACTTCTCCCCGCCAGCCGCAAGGCCAGCTACAACATGCGGGAACTCATCGAGCGGGTGGTGGACCGGGACAGCTGGGACGAATACAAAGCAGGATACGGCCAAAGCATCATCACGGGCTATGCCTACGTGGATGGTTGGGCCGTTGGCATCGTGGCGAACCAGCGGGAGATCATGAAGACGAAGAAGGGGGAAATGCAGATCGGTGGGGTGATCTATTCAGATTCCGCCGACAAGGCGGCCCGTTTCGTCATGAACTGCAACCAGAAACGGATTCCCCTCGTGTTCTTCCAGGACGTGACGGGCTTTATGGTCGGCAGCCGCGCCGAACACGGCGGCATCATCAAGGATGGCGCCAAATTGGTCAATGCCATGTCCAATTCCGTCGTGCCCAAGTTCACCTTTGTGATCGGCAACTCCTACGGGGCCGGCAACTACGCCATGTGTGGCAAGGCCTACGATCCCCGGCTCATGTTTGCGTGGCCCAGCGCTGAAATCGCCGTGATGAGCGGAGTCTCCGCCGCCAAGACCTTGTTACAGATCCAGGTCTCTTCCTTGAAGAAAAAGGGCCAGGAGATCAGCGACGAAGAAAAATCAAAGCTGCTCGACGAGATCACCGCGAAATACAATGCCCAAATCTCGCCCTACTACGCCGCCGCGCGTTTGTGGGTGGACGGCATCATCAATCCCGTCGATACCCGGAAGATCATCTCAACCGGCATCGAGATGGCCGCCCACAATCCGGACATGCCCCGCTACAATGTGGGCGTGATTCAGACCTGATCCCAAGATCGAAATCAAAAAAAGGCGGCCACGGATATTCCCCGGCCGCCTTTTTTTCATTGTTTCACCACCGTCTGCACCTGTCGCCGGCCTCCCTGTTCCAGAACCAACCGGTACATCCCACCGGGCAAGCCTCGCACATCAATCCGGGTACCCGATTGGACGGTTTCCCATTCCCCGACCAACACGCCCAAGGGGGAAAATAATTTCGCCCCGACCGGACCTTGCGCACGCTCCACGTGGCGCAGGTCCAAGACCACCGCATCCCGGGCCGGTTGCGGATACACCAAGACCTGAAGCGTAGCGGCAGGATCGACTGTGCCGGTGGCCACCACCGAAACCGTTTGGCAGATGGAATCCACACAGCGACCTTCCTCGACCGTCAGGCAGACATTGTAGGAGCCGGGGGAGGGAAAGGTATGGTTGGGATTGGCGGCGGTAGAAGTGGTCCCGTCGCCGAAGTCCCAGGTCCAGGTCCCGATATTGCCGGCCGATTGGTCTGCAAAATTGACATTGAGGGCATTGGAACTGGAGGAAAAGGCGGCGTCGGCCCCGCAACTGTCGCACAGGGTCGTGACCGTGAAGGGATCGGGGGTGACCGCGATGGCGAGCGGGTTGACCTGGCTGCTGGGGTTGGCAACCACGGAATAGTTGGACCGGGTGAGGGTAGGAGTAACGGAATTGATGGTGAAGGAAGAGGAGAAGGAGCAATTCATCCGGGGAGAATTGGGGAGGGTCTTGGACGCCATATAGTCGCTGGGAGTGCCGAATAGATCAGGGCCGATCAGCATCGGAAAGTTTCCTTGCACATACAACCCCGTATTCCCCATCGATTCCCCCAAATCCGTCCACAAGAGGGGGTTGCCATTGGCATCAATTTGCAGCAAGGTTCCCGTGAAATTTCCCGATGGACTTTGCAGCGAAATAAAACCGACCGAACCATCGTCCGCCATTTGAAAATCCACATCTGATTTTACGCCCGGAACCACCACGCCCCAATTGACATTGCCGGCGGTATCGATCTGGATGGCCCCAAATTCGAATTCAGAACCGGGGACCGTCAGGTCGCGCTGACCGAAGCGGAGGACAATATTGGTGTCGGGGGTGAGGTAGTGCTTGGACGTGGCAATGGAGTGGTTCGGCGAGCTAAGCTCGTAGGTCCAGAGAAGATTTCCGTTGGGTCCGAACTTGGTGAGGATGATATAGCCGACGGGCGTGCCCGCCATGTCGCGCGTGACAGTGGTAGCTGCGAGATAGCCATCGGGGATTTCGATGATGCGGGGAGGCACGAGTTGATCCGAATAGATGACCTGTTGGCCCCATTCAAGGGTACCATTGGAATCCAGTTTGTGAAAGTAGCCGAAGTTCCCGGCCCGGCCACTCACGATTGCGCCTCCGTCCCGGGTGGCTTCGGGCATCCACAGGACCGGGCTTTCCACCGCCCATTGGAGGTTTCCGCTTTCATCCAGACAAAAAACAGCGCGGTCATTCGGCAGGCTGTCCCCAAAGACGCCCACGTAGATTTGCCCGAAATCAGAGACCGAGACATTGTTGTAACTACTCCCACTGAGGTTGGGGCCGCCCAGTGCGACCTGCCATTCCGGCTCGCCCCAGGGATCGGTACACAGCACGATATTTTGCGGCGAGAACCCCTGGTTATCGGTGCGGGAGGCCAGGAGGTAAATCTTTCCACCGGGACCTTCGGCCCCTTCCTGGAAATTCCCGGCATTGTACAGCTTGGAATACGTGATTTGAGCGGTCAGGATGGAAGAATTGGATAGCAAGGCCATCGTCAGGCCCGCCCACATAATCAGAAATCGTTGCATGGGTAAGGAGGGATTGAAAATGAGAAATGCTAGTCGCCCACAAGCAAAATAGGTCTTTCAGTGAATGGAGTTGGAGAATGGGGATGAATGGAAAAAAGCTGGGTTTGAACGGTTTCTGGGAGCGGGGAATGGTTGAGGGGGCCAGAGGAGCGGCTATGAGTGGAAAACAATTCAAATCTTCCCGCCGTTTTCTACGTAGAGTACTTGAGAAACTCGCTGGCACAGGCCAGAAACGATTGACAGTAGATTGAAAGATTTTGAATATGAAGGGAAACGATACGCGGTTAAACGATCAACAATTCCGGGCCCTCCTCCACCTTCTGGACGATGAAGATCCGGAGGTTTCCAACCACGTTTGGGACCAGTTGAGCGCGATGGGACCCGGAGTGGTCTCGCGATTGGAAGCCGAGTGGGAGAAAATGGACGACCCCGATCTGCAATCCGCAGTCGAGTCGACCATCCACCGACTTCAACTCCTGGAAGTGACCCAGGAACTACGGGATTGGCGCGAACAAGGCGGCAAAGACCTCCTCAAGGCTTGGTTTTTGGCGACCAAATTCCAATTTCCCGATCTGGACTACAAGTCTTGTTCCAATGAGATCAAGCGCTTGGTCAACAAGGTTTGGTTGGAAATGATGCCCCAGATGACTCCGCAGGAGCAGATTCAGGCCGTCAACCACATCCTCTTCCGCCTGGAAGGCTACGGACCGAATACGGCCCGGCCCCAGCACCCCCAGAACAGCTACCTGAACTACGTGGTCGAGCAGCAGCAGGGCAATGTTATGTCCATTACCATGCTCTACCTGATCATCTGCCAGCAGCTGGACCTGCCGGTGTACGGCGTCCTGCTCCCCGGCTACTTCGTCCTCCTGTACAAGGACCACCGGGAAGAATTCTTCATCGACGTCTTCAACGGTGGGAAAACCTTCGACCGAAGCCGTCTGGAAGCCTACCTCAAGCAGGTAAAATTTGAACCCAAGCCCGCCTTCTTCAAGGCGACCTCTCACCTGAATATCCTCCTGAACCTATTGCAGCTCCTGTCGGCCGATTACAAGCGGGCCGACAAACCGGGCAAAGCCGAGTCGGTGCAATCACTCATTCGGGAAATCGATCCCCGGTACAGCTGATACTTAGGATTCTTCGTCTTCTCCGAGGTAAATCTCGATCAATCCCGGCGGGAGCCGGGTGATCATCGTCCGGCGCTCAAAGTCGGCCTCAGGGACGATGCGGTAGGAAACCGGGATGAGTACCTCCACTCCTTGGTAGCCCATGACCATGAGGTCATAGGGAGAGCTCTCCTCAAAGCGGAGCACCTCGCCCAACGGGCCGAGTTCTTCGTCTTCGACCTTGAAGCCAACGACATCGTGGTAGTAGAACTGTCCGGTTTGAAGATCGGGGAGGCAATCGAGGGGGAGGTAGAGTTCGCGGCCGGAAAGGCTCTCGGCCTGCTCACGCGAAGCGTGGTCCTTGAACCAGACAATCGCCTGGTTCGTTCCAATGATCCGGATTTGATCAATGAAAAATGGAGTCAGCTTATTGCCCTCGTGGACGTAAACTGACTCCATTTCAGAGTATTCGTCGATATAATCGACGTCTAAGTAAACTTTAACTTCGCCTTTGGTTCCATGCGCCCGACCAATGGTACCCAGAAAGTAGCACTCGTCAATCCGCATGGGAGAAATTATTCTGCAGACTCAGCTTCCGCTTCTTCTTCGCCTTCAGCAGCGGCTTCCTCTTCCTTCTCTTCGACGGGAGGAGCGTTCTTGGCGGCGATGGCAGCAGCGCGGTCCTCTTTGAGCTTGCGCTCACGCTCGAGGGCTTCAGCTTCTGCTTTGGCCTGGGCTTCGGTGATGCCACGCTTCTTCGCGTCAATTTTGGCATCTTTTTCTGCCCGCCAGTTGCCGTAAATCCGATCGATTTCTTCTTCGGATTTTCCTTGCTTGATCAGGGCAAACTTGAGGTTGACACCTGCGTAGCGAAGGATATTGCGAACCGTATCGGTAGGCTGTGCACCATGCTGCAGCCACTTCAGGGCGGCATCGTGGTTCACGTCGATTTGGGCCGGATCGGAAACCGGATTGTAGGTGCCGATCTTTTCCAGGAACTTTCCGTCACGAGGAGAGCGAGAGTCGGCGGCGACAATATAATAGAACGGGCGTCCTTTACGACCGTGTCTGGCTAATCTGAGTTTAACAGGCATAGAAAATACTAATTCTGAAAAAATTTAACGAGTTGCAAAGATACGTGCCTTTCGGGGGATTGCAAAACAAAAAGAGAAAATTCGGGAATGTCTTTTTCCACTTACCATGTGTGGTTCTCGGGGGGGATCGTATCGTGCCGGAAAAAGTAAGGAGTGGGCTCGGGCGTGACGTAGAAATGCTCCAAAATCGCCCGGCCCGGCTGCAATTCCGTCTTCTTTCCCCGTTTGGAAACCTTGGCGCCATCCCACAGGACCGTATCAATGTCTTCGGGGAGTTGGCGGATGATGTGGTCGTAGGAACGGGGGCCGGATTTCCGGTCGTGGATAAACCGTTTCGCTTCTTCTCCTTCTTCCACCTCCCTCGGAATCAATTCTTCCGTCCCGTCCTTTTTCACCCAAAAGAACTCATCCCGCGCCCATCCATCCTCAAATTCACTGCTCGTCTCCAGAATCCCCGACTCCGGAATCCTAAAGATGAAGGTCCCATCTTCCACCGGCAAAGGCGGCGCTCCCTCCGATTCATATTTCACCGTCACCCAGCCTTCAATGCCTTCAGGAACATAGAAATGCTTGGAAGGACGCTTGGTAAAAAAGACGTATCCCGCGAAGAGCAGGAGGGCCGAGCCGCCGCAAACCAATAGAATCCGGTTAAAGAGCCGTTTTTTTCGATCCATGCGGCAAATTTAATACAACCTGAAATAAAAGGGGAAGAGAGGGGGAAACAGGAACAATAGAAATAGAAGGCAGGGACCCAAGGCTTTAGGGACAGAAATGGATTGAGAAAGGCGGCTTTCCCGGGAATGACGGCCCTACATAACAATAAATTAATCTGGGAATGCCCCGGTGATCCTGTAAAATTGCGACTGAGATGGGCAAAGAAAAAGAGCCGAGCAAGGAGAAAAAGAAGAAAGCCCCCCGGGTCATTGGGCGGCGGGACAAAATTGATTTGCCCGAATTGGACCTGAGCGATGTCGATGCCAAAGTCGATACCGGGGCCTATACCTCGTCCCTGCACGTGCGGGGCATCCGGCAAATCGAACGGGACGGCCAGCAATGGGTCCGCTTCAAATTGAAGCATCCCTCTCACCCCGCCTATACCAATAAGAAGTACGAGTTCCCGGTCTACGCTTTCAAGCGGATCCGAAGTTCATTCGGAAAATCGGAGAAGCGCTTCATCATCCGGACGCCCATGGTCATTTTCGGGAAGAGCTATATCACCGAATTTTCCCTGACCGACCGCTCCCGCATGGAGTGCCCCGTACTCATTGGCCGGAAATTCCTTTACCGAAAATTTGTGGTGGATGTCGTTCAAAAAGACCTATCTTACACCCAGAAAATCAAAGACCTACCTCATTCTGAGCGCTGAATGAACATTGCCATTCTTTCCCGAAACCCCAATATCCATTCGACCCGGCGACTCTGGGAAGCCGCGCGGGGACGGGGCCACCAATGCCAGGTCATCGACCACATGAACTGTGCCGTCCTGACCGAAGCGGACCGCCCCCGGTTGATGTACCGGGGAGAGGAACTGCCCCGGTTCGACGCCGTGATTCCCCGCATTGGAGCCTCGGTGACCAGCTACGGAACCTCCGTCGTGCGGCAGTTCGAGATGATGAATGTGTTCACCACCGTGCCCTCCCAGGCCATTGTCCGCTCCCGGGACAAGCTGCGCTCCATCCAGGTGATGTCCAAGGCCGGCATCGGCATGCCCAAAACTGCCTTCGCCCGGGAACACGTGGAAGTCAAGGACCTCATCGAATACGTCGGCGGGCCTCCGGTCGTCATCAAGCTCTGCGAAGGCACGCAGGGCTTGGGCGTCGTACTGGCCGAGACCACGAAGGCGGCGCGATCGGTGATCGAAGCCTTCCATGCCATCAAGACCAATATCCTGATCCAGGAATTCATTGAAGAGGCCAAAGGCCGGGACATCCGTGCCTTCGTCGTCGGAGGAAAGGTCGTGGCCGCGATGGAGCGGCAAGGGCCGGAGGGTGATTTTCGCTCGAACCTCCACCGGGGAGGCAGCGCCAAGCAGGTATGGCTGGACCCGCAAGAGCGGGAAACGGCGGTCCGGGCCGCCCGGTCGCTGGGCCTGTCCGTGGCCGGAGTCGACATGTTGCCCTCGGACCGTGGGCCGCTGGTCATGGAAGTCAATTCCTCACCCGGCCTCGAAGGCATCGAACGCGCCTCCCGGGTCGACATCGCCGACCGGATCATCCAGTTCATCGAACGCAACCATACCAAAGGCAAGCGGGACAAAGTTGGGGTCTAGCCTCAACCCTTCAATTCGGCATACAACTGCTCCGCTTCCGGTTTCCGCAGATTCTTATTGTAGAAAGGGCCTCCGGGTTCGAACACGCCGCTGTTGGCCAGCCCGCCAAAGTCCAGGGGCCAATACCCAAGTTCATCGAGCAGGGCCGCTACAAATTCCCGGGCTTCCACATCGTCCCCGGCAATGGGGATGGCGAGGCGTTCGTCTCCGGATTGGAAGGCGAGGTCCCGGAGAAAGGGGAAATAAATGGCATTGAAAACCTTGACGACGCGGGAAGCGTCAAAAATCGTGGCGACAAGGCCGGTGGAGGATTGGTTGGGATCGTCGATGACATCCTGGGCCACCTGACCGTCCCGCTGGGGATAGGGATTGGTGGCGTCCAGGAGGATTTTTCCTTCCCATCCCTGAATGCTGCCCGCCAAGCCGGGGTGCGCTTTATAAGGTGTCGCGAGCAGGATCAATTCTCCGAACTCCACGGCTTCTTGCGGAGTTCCCACCTGGGCCCCGGTTTCGTCTCCGAGGGCCTTCAATTTTTCGGGGTGCCGGGAGCTGAACAGGACTTCGTGTCCGCCCCGGATAAGATTGCGCCCCACACTTTCCCCAATCATCCCCGATCCGATAATTCCGATTCTGTACTTCATGTTTTTTCTTCAAGCGAGTAAAGAAAAGCGAATTGGGGAACCAGGAAAAAAGGGAGATATTGACCGCCGATGAGTGACGCCAGCCCCGCCATACAACCCGATCAGGTTCCCCCCGGAACCCACCAGGAATTTTACCTGCCCATAGAACGCTTGCCTTCCAATACCCTGATCGAGATGCCGGTTTTCGTCTACCGTGGGCGCGAAGCCGGACCGACCCTGCTGTTGACGGCGGCGCTGCACGGAGATGAGGTCATCGGGACAGAATCCCTGCGCCGCTTGTCCCGGCTCGGCGACCTGCAACCCGACCGGGGCACGGTCATCTCCATTCCCATCGTCAACATCTACGGTTTCCTGCACCAGAGCCGGACCCTGCCGGATGGCAAGGACCTCAACCGCTCCTTTCCGGGCAGTCCGGGAGGCTCCCTGGCCCGGCGATTGGCCGGGGTGGTCATGACCGAAGTCGTGCCCCTCTGCGATGCCGTCGTCGATCTCCATACCGGCGGCGCCCGCCGCACCAATTATCCGCAGGTCCGTTGCGACTTTGGCCGGACCGACAGCCTGGCCCTGGGACGGGCATTTGGCGCGCCGTTCCTGATCCATTCCACCGAAATCGAAGGCTCGTTTCGGAAGGCCGTCAGCAACCTGGACAAGCCGGTGGTCGTGTACGAAGGCGGCGAATCGCTCCGCCACGATGAGCTGGCCACCCGCGAAGCGATGCAGGGGATTCGCCGGATCATGGTGCATTTGGGAATCAAGGACAATGGGCCCGGGATCGAGGCAAGTCGGGTCATCGAATCCCGCAAATGGTTGCGGGCGAAGCAATCGGGCGTCTTTGTGCCGGGAATCACCTACGGAGCGGAGGTGATCAAGGGCGATGTGCTGGCCCACCTGGGAGATCCCTACGGAAAGAAGACCGAAGAATTGAAAGCGCCGTTCGATGGCTTTGTGATTGGACTGAACAATGCCACCACCGTCCATGCGGGCGATGCCTTGATCCACCTCGGCAAGTCAGAAGACTGATTTCCTCAGAGCCGTTTCCCAAACAAAATCACCAGCATCAATCCCAACGGGACCAAGACCCACCACGGGATACCCCGTGACGTGTGGATGGGCGCGATGTCCCCGATCAGCCGATCGGCGGCCCAAAAGCGGGGATCGAGTTCCTGCGGAATCCCGTCGCCTTCCGGTGCCAGTCCCCGTAGCGAGTCCAAAAACAAGCCGCGCGAACGGCCCAGCGCCTCGTCCACATAGTATCCTTCCCGCACCAACCCTTCAAATTGCTCCCGAATCGACAGGCAGGCCCAACATTCGAAGCCTTCCGAATTGCTCACGAAGCTGCCTTCGCGGGGATGCCGATGCCCTTTCCAATAGCTTCCCTTATCGTCCCAAGCCACGGAATCGGCGGTGGTGCGTTGCTTGACGGGGAGGAAATCGGGGGAAAGGAGATAGCTCACCGCCCAAACCTCCGTCAGGAAGCGCCGTTGGGACAGGGGGCCATTGTCATCGAGGACCAGGGCTTCGAAGGGGATGCCGCAGGCCAGGGGATGTCCGGGAAAAATGCTGATTTGGTACAGCTGATCCAGTTCGGATCGAAAGGGAGCCACCAGGCTGAGGTACGCCTGGTGGGCCAGGGTAAACATGGCCTCGGAAGATTGGCTGGACGCCTTCGGATGGCGGCGAAAGATGTCCTTCAGGACCCGCAGTTGGCGGGTCTCTGCCGACGTCGGCGACCAGGGCCGCCGGTGAATCTTCTGGCGGGTGACCAGCCAGGCCTCCGCCTGGCCCTGTTCATTGACGCCGTAGGCCAGGAGGCCGTGCTTTTCGTGGCGCAGCCAATCCTTGAACGTCGGCTCCAGCCGATGCGTGGGGCATTGGGCGGTCAACAGCCCGCCCCCCAGCAAGAAAAGGATGATCCACAAATGGCGCATTGAGGATCAAAATCGCGATTGTCAACGGAAAAGGCAACCCTTATGAGCCCTGCTGATCGTATCGGCGTTGGATATGCAGGGGCGCCTGGCTGTAGAGGCCCTTGTATTCCTCAAAATGGATGATGGGATCGATAATATCTCCCATAGAGCCGAAATCCTGGCTGGAGGGTTCATAGCCGAAGTCGCCGCTCTCAAAGGGATCGTCTTCGTACTCCACTTGTTCCTCATCTCCAACATCCCCCAGATCAAAGCTGGCCGCTCCGCTGCTGTTTTTCTTGGGCTTTTTCACATCGCTGTCCTCTTCCACTTCGTATTCGCTGTCCGTATCGTAATTCAAAGCGGTTTGTCCGCTATATCCGCGGGTCTGGTAAAAGGTCCGCGACACCGCATCAAAGGCATGGTCAAATTCCATCATCTCCAGGGCGAAATCCACCGCTGATTCCATCTCCGTTTCTGGATCCACGGCGTGAATCTGAGTATAGTGCTGGAAAATCTGCTCGGTAAAGGAGTGGAGGGCGTTGTTGGTATTCCAATAGGATCCGTGGTGGGGATTGAACTTGTCCTGGGAGACATCGCTCAGGAGCATGTGGATGAAGCAGGCCACGCAGGGACGCCGGGTGCCCGCGATGAAATCAAATTCGAAAGCGGTGCCGGTGGTGGGATGGACGCCGTCCACAATATTCGTTTCGGCGTGCTTGCCGGCGAGGCCCTTGACGTAGATCAGGCGGTAATTGTGGTAGGCGGATGGATCGTAGGGAGTGGGGGCAAGGTCATCGCGTTGGTTGCCCATGATGCGGTCGAAGTGGCGTTGCTCCCGATCGCCGGAAATGAGGTTGGGATTCTGTTGGGAGGCGGTGCGGGTATGTTGGAGGAATTCGCCCAGGGTGCGGTTGTTGGGATTGGGGGCCTTCTTCGAAAGCCGGTTGGAGCTGATGTAAATCTCCTGGCGTTGGTTGTTGATGGCGGCCTGGACCTCTTCCATGCTTTTGTCGTACTGGAGGAAGACGGTGGACAAATGCCGGGTCAGGGCCCGGTTGACCTGCATCTTCTTGATGGGATCGACCTCCTGGACATCCGTGCCCGCGTAGACCTGGGCGGTATGGGACCGGAATTGGGGCGTCATTTTGTTCTTGAGCAGTTGGGGAATGCGGACTTTGAGGACTTCGCGGGCATAGTTCCGCACCTCCGCCTTCGAAGATTTTTTGCGTCGTTTGGCCTTGGGTGTGGGACGGGTAGCCGAAGTCTCGGGCGTACCCCTTTCCATGGTACCCGCCTTGCGCTTGCGGTTCAGCTTGGTTTTTTTCTTTTTCCCGGGTTTGTCCTTGGTCAATTGGACGGGAGTACCCGCCTTCAATTGAAAGGTAGGGGGCATCTGGCCGGCCATGGCGGGAGCAGCTGCTTCAGCAGAGCGGTCCCAGCCGCGGGCCGCGGGCTGGTGGAGGGGTTCGTTTTCCATTGATCAATAAGCGGTTGAGTGATTGTTGAATTCATCCGGCACTATCCTGTTCCGGCCGGGCGTGACAAAAAGCAAAACGGAATCTCTTAACGCGGAAACATTTCTTTCTCAGTACAGAAGAGATGCCGGCTGCGGCGGGTTTCCATAAAGGAGTGAAACAAAAATTGACAAATGGGAAACAAAAAGCGCTCCCATGGGATGAGAGCGCCTTAAAAACACTTGGTTGGATCAGTAGTGATGAATGTGTTGCCGGTCTTTGCCGGACTAGATTAGGATCTTAGTAGTAAAAAAAGCCATGTGAAGTAACGCTCCGGGCCTGCTGTTGCCCGGCCATAGAAAAGCACTTAAATTTTTTTGTTATCCCTACCATATACATCTCAAAGATGCAGGCAGGGGAAAGGGATAAAAAGCCGGATTGAAGGCCTCGTTTACAAATCCAAATCCATCAGTCGCGCACGCACATCTGTTTATAGGCGCAGAACCGACACCGGTCTTCCTCCTCCGTTTGCAGGAAGGGGAGTTCCGGATCAAAGATTTCGTCGATCAGGGCGACCATCTCCGATTCATAGTCCAACAGGGATTCCAGATCCAAAACCGTACTCTTGGTGGGTCCAGTTTGCAGGAATTGCAGTCCTTCGCTCAGATTGCGCATAAAGTAGATGCCGGGGCTGACCTCTCCGGGCAAGGCTTCGTTGCGGAGAAACAGGTAGGCATAGGTACTCAGCTGGAAGGGTTCCCGCTTCTTTTGCCCCTCCCTGATTTCTTCAAAATCTTTCAAATCCAAACGACTGACCTTTCCCGTCTTGTAGTCAATTATTCGTGTAATTCCCTTGACTTCATCCACCCGGTCCAAAAATCCCCGCAATTTCACCCCCTCCGGCATCTTCAGCGTCGTCAATTGTGTCTCCAATTCCAGCTCCAGGCCCTTTACCAGGAACGGCGCATCGGACCGGTCGATCTCCAGCAAATGCTCGATCAGGTTCTTGATCACCCCCAACAACAGGCGGTTCCGCCCAAATTGGAAATTGTCGGTCAGGGTCACCTGTTTGAATTCCGCCTCAATCACCCCGCTCAGCTGATCCGCAAAGCCATCGATGTCACTCGCCTCCACCATTTTCCCCTCGAAGGGCTGGTACAATTTCTCCAGGGCCCCGTGCAGCACCTTCCCAAAGGTATGCTCCTCCATCGTCTCCTCCGGCTCGTCGGCCTCCTTCAGCCGCAGAATATAGCGGTAGTAAAATTGCAGGGGACAATTGAGGTAGGTGGAGAGGGCCGAGGGCGAAAAACCGGTTTCGACCGCAAATCCCCGCAGCTGCTCCAACAAGGGCTCCGTCTTGGGCACTTCCAACGGCAGCACCACCTCCGGCGCCAGCGGGAAGGTCACCGTCTCGTCCGTCAACTCCAATTGCGGATTCCGCAGCGCCAGTTCCGCTTCAAGCTGGGCAATGAAGCGGCTTTTTTCCCCACTCCCAAACGTATCGTTCTGCGTATTGTAAACCAGAATCACCTCCTTCGCGCGTTGCAGGAGTCGGTAGAAGTGGTAGGCATAAATGGCGTCTTTGTCCTCGTGGGTCGGCAGGCCAAACTCCTTCCGCAGGCTGTACGGGATGAAGGAGGAATCATTGGGCTTGGCCGGGAGCACCCCTTCATTCACCGACAGAATCAACAGCCGATCAAAATCCAGCACCCGGGTTTCGAGCATCCCCATGACCTGCAAGCCTTCCAGCGGCTCCCCCGAAAAGGGAATCGAGCCCGTCTGGAGGATGTCGCGGTACAGGCGGCGGAAGATGCGCAGGTCAAAATCGAGGGAATAGGTATCGAGCTTGTCCCGGAGCTTCTGGGTGAGGGTGAAAAAATGGAAGAGGTATTCCGTTTCCACCGTCGGCAGCTTGGGATTGCGGTTCTGTTCGAGGGCGAGCTTCAGGCGTTGGTAGAGTTCGAGGAAAAAGGAAATGACCTGCCCGATGTCGTGCCAGGTCTGGAACAGGAAGGAGAGCAAATGGCCCGGTTCTTCCTCCTCGTATTTCTTAAAGTAATTGGGAGAGATATAAATGAGGTTCTGCTTCTGGATCTCCCGCAGGAGTTCCCGTGCCTCGTCCCGGAGCAGGTTGTTGACGTAGGGGTGCCGGAGGATATTGCGGATGTCGCGGAAATAGTAAATGGACTCCGGCCGGTCGGGACGCAGCCGGTCCGAACTTTCGTGCAATTGGATAATCGCCTCGGCGAGGCTGTACAGGGGGGTATTCCGCAGCGGATAGCCCATCGTGACATTCACCTTGCCGACCGCCTCCGGGAGGCTGTGCAGAAATGGGAACAGCAAGTTTTCATCGGGCAAGACCACCGCAGTCGATTCGGCCGGCACCTCATCCGCCATCCATTCCCGCAACTTCAAGCCCGCCACCTTCGCCTGGCCCACCCGCTGCGGCACGCCCGTCAGGGTGATTTTTCGTTCATTTCCCGCCAAATGATTCCCCAACCAATTCCAGTCTTCGATTTTCCACCGCCGCTTCAACTCCCGGTAAAATTGACCCGCTTCCTGAAACGGATCGTCCAGATAATAGGTATCCAAATCCCAATAGCAGGTTGCCATGTCCCGGTCGACCAGCGCCTTGATCATGGCCTCTTCCGCCGGAGCCAGCGCATTGAAGCCCGCAAACACCACGTGCTGCCAGGGCAACGAAGGCGCTTTTTTCTGGTAGCTCTCCGCAATCTCCCGCAGCGCCATCCCCGGCGACGCCATCCCCCGCTGGTCCAGTTTGCTGTGGAGGCGTTCGTAGAAATCCCCCATCAGTTGCCAGAATTGCAGGTAGCGCTGTTGGAATTCCGTCGGTTGCCCATCTTCATTCAGCCACGCCTCGATCGTCGTGTCGATTTCCTTCAGGTCAAAGAGGTTGCGGAACAATTGCCGGGCCTCGACCAGGTGCATGTCCACCTCGTCGAAGTCCTTGATGAGCATGGAGCCCCACGAGTAGAACTTGTCAAAGGGCTCGTCGGGAAAGCGCTCGGCGTAAATGGGGTACAGTTCAAAGGTCAGCGATACCTGGTCCAGCAAGGTCCGGGGGTGCACTTCGCGGATGAACTCTTCGATGGCGTAAATCCCGGGCGCCCAGGAGGGTTGGTCGAGTTGGCGGGAGAGGTGGTCCTTGAAGAAAATACAGGCCCGCTTGGACGGGAAGACCACACAAATTTCCCCCAATTGTTCCCCAAAATCCGCTTGGAGCTGCTCCACCAATTGACCAATGAAAGACGTCATGGCCCGAAGATAGGGAATCCGGTCGCTCCATTGCCAACGCGCCATCCACATTGTGGGGATAGTGGAAAGGGGAGGGGAGAAGCGGAAGGAAAACGGAGGGCCAGGGCAATGGAGCCGGTCCAATTGGGGGCTGGGGAAACTAAAACGGTTGGTCGTAGTATATCCTCGGTTGGTCCAGGACCAACCTCGGTTACTCGCGGTGCAACCCACTGCGGTCCCGCACCGCGATGCCGCGGT
>CAWUKT010000101.1:0-23380 GCA_963923035.1 uncultured bacterium | reverse complement strand
TGGAGGTAGGGGGGAGGGGGCAAAGAGGTGGGGAGGGGGGCCTCGTAGGTAAATACAATTAGGGTTGAAGGCGAATACAATTATGGTTGGAGGTGGGGCAATTCGGTTTGGAGGTGGGGGAGTTTGGGTAAAAGTCGAATTGAAATGGGTCGGATGGAAATGGAATTGTGAGCAATGGTAAATTCAGAATGGTCAATGAAGGGCGAGTTAGGGGATTGGGGCAATGAATTGGGCTTGGAGGTGGATGAATTAGGGTCTTGGGCGAATTCGCCCACCCCAGCTTTCGTGGAACTTAGTTCCACGAAGAGAAAACAGGGCCGCCAGGCCACCCAATGGACATTTTGGTGGAAGTAACTTCCACCAAAGCGAAAAGGGTGAGCAGAACAGTCCAATCCTACAACCGTCGCTTTCGTGGAACTTAGTTCCACGAAAAGCCAACAGGGCCGCCAGGCCGCCCAGTAGCCATGTTGGTGGAACCAAATCCCACCAAAGCAAGAAAGACAAGCGAACACCCCCAATGTTCCCCTGTCCAAACAAATCAAATCCCCCCGACCGCTATTCTACCCGCCCCCGCAGCTTACCAGGCCAATCCTTGAGCGTGAGCTTCCCCGCGGACGCGGGCAATTCATGGTCCGAGGCCGGACCAAAATAATGGCTGACCTCCCGGTACACATAGTCCGAGTCCTTTCCCCTCAGCGACCAGACGACCTTGAAGCCCTCCTGCGGGAGAACCCGGAAGCGGGCCCTCTGACCAGCCCCCCATTTCGCTTTTCCTTTCTGCACCGCCACCCAATCAGACGTCGCCAACGTATCCCCATCCTTGATCACCTGCCAGCGGGCCACCACCTCGGCCGAGGGAAGGCCCGATTTCTTCACCTTCAGGTCCCGAAACCCCAATGTACGGACCGGAATCCCACTCAGGTCCGGCCTCAAGACCGTATCGCCCCGGTAGATGGTCAGTCCGGAACTGTCAGGCGTGCGTTCGAGCTCCGTGACAATCCGGATGCGCAGGTCATCGGTCAATGGCAGGCGGTGAAAGGGGATATAATAGCACCCGTAGCCCTGCCGCAGGTGGCCGGCGAAGCCATTGTTCGCGCGCTGGCTGTCCTGGGGACAGGTGGCCGTTTCCAGCACCGCCCCGTTGACCGAAATGTCCAGCAACGGCTCAATCGTCCATTGCTTCGGCCCCAAACTCCAGACCGGCGGAACCCGGTAACCAAGCTCCAGGTAGACACCTTCGGCGGCCGTCGTTTGTGGGTCGGTCGTCAAGGTCCATTTCACCTGGGACGGTGGAATCGGGCCGTCGGTGGACAGGGGCGGAGCCAGGGTATCCAGCCAATAAGCCTGCTGGAAGCGGGGCGCACAGAACAGTCCGATCAACAAGGGGAGCCGGCGGCCATCCGGCGCAATGCGGTAGGGCGGCCCATATTGCCGGAACTCTTGCGTGCCGGACTTGGCCTTGGTGACCATGACGGCATCGGCCACATATTTCCAGTCCCGGATGGGCTCCATGCCGACGGGACCTCCTCCGTAACTGGTCGCGCCATCGGGATAGAGGAAGCGGATCTGAATGGGCACGCCGAAGGGGCCGGCATTGTAGAGTTGATGGGAAATGAAAAGGGGCGTGTACGAATTCGGGCCACTGGTGGTGGCAGTGCCGATGCTGTCCAGCTGAATTTGGCCGAGGGTGCGCCGGTAGGATTGGGTTTCGAGGCGGAGGAACTTCAGGCCGGGTAAAGTTGTGTCAATGAGCTGGGAGGTGAAGGGAAACGACTCAAAATCTGTCCATTCGATGTCCCCCAGCAAGTCATTGCCATTGAAGGTATCGTCGTCCCACATGGACCAGCGCAAGGTCTCGCCGGGCGTCATCATGACGTAGGGAGGGCGGTCCTCCTTCGGATCGTAATCCAGTTTGTGGGTCGACTCGGGACTGTAATACATCCGCTGAGAATTGATGTCCAGCGCCCAATAGATATCGGGGCGGATGGTATGTTTGCCGCCCAAAAAGGCACGGTTGTCCCAGGTTTCGCCGTCCGGGCGGAGGTCTGTGGCCTTTGCCGAACGGACCTGGACCTGCACAAATCGGGTATCGGGGATATTTATGTCCAGGGAAGTCTTTCGGGTTTCCAGCGCCGGTCCATCGGGTGGGAAAATACTGAGATCGAGTTGGACGGAATGGAGGCCGGGGGGCAAACCAATGGAAACGAGGGGGTAATCAAATGAATACTCGGGGTCGATCTGGGGATTGTAAATGCTAAAGGGGAAGACCTGGTCCCAGTATTGGATGGGCAATTGAGGATCGGCCTTGCGGGGCATGCGGAGCAGGGGAGCGCCGGTGCTGTCCCGCAGCACCGCCCTGATCTCTACCGAAGGATATTGGTTCAGGATGCGGCGGTCGAATTGCAGGCGGACGTCCAGCAAGTCTCCCTTCTGAGAAGGGAGGACCTTCACCTCAAACTCCTTGATAATTTCCTGGGCGTACCCTCCCGAAGCGAGGGCAAGCAGACCCCCGAGGACAAACAATGTGCGCAGCAGCTTCATGGCGTCGGTTTTGGTCCTTGTACGTAAAAAAAGGGCGACAGTTCGGTTGAACTGCCGCCAAGTTCGCAAATGGGTTTTACTAGAAGAATCGGATCGTGAAGGAGTTGGGTAAAAGGAAAATGAACTTTACGGGGATTGGAGGCGGGTGCGGGTCACCCGCTCCGGAATAAAATCACGACCGCGCGTTGACAGTGAATGAAGAGGATCAATTGGTTTTGAAGGGTAATAAAAGCTGGGACGCTCCAGGGACATTTTTTCAGTGGATCCGAAAGGGGAGTCGACCGAAAAAAAAGCCCCCGGAGACGTCCACAACGTGGATCAGCGTTTTACGTTTGTTTTTTGGCGGATCAGGTGCAGGGTTGGAAGCCGTAGGCTTTATCGGGCGCAATCAGCTGCCAATAGATGGTCTCTCCGGCTTGAACGGGATAATTCAGATAGCTCTCTCCTGCATCTCCGGTGGTGCCTTGGGTGACAGGGTTGTGATCAACATTGGGGGCACCATTGACAGAGTAGAACCAAAAGATATAATCGTCACTGAGCTTGTATTGAGATAGATCGGCAGTCAGCTGATATCCCCCAATAGTGATCTCAGAGACATATGGCTGCGTATTTCCTTGGGGATCTTTTAAATCAACTGTCTCGAAACTCAGGAGATTGAGCGATGAAAGCTGATTCATCACCGCCCCGATGGTAGAGGTTTCACTGCCGAGAGTAGTGAAGGTGTATTTCGAATTTGCGTAGGGACCTCCAATACTATTTACATCGTCATTGGTTTGGTTGGTGAAATTGGTATCCCCACTTACATTGGGAGAATAGACCACCACAGAGTAGGCATAGAGACCTGTTGCCCCGGAATCACTTGGCTGGCTATTCGAAATGTGATCCATCACCGCCTTCGAGCCATAATTGTCCAGGACATTCTGCAACAGGCGCAGTGACCGGCGGTACGAGCCCAGGTGCCGCTCCAATGAATAACCGTTCTTGGAATTGTTGCTGAGGTGGAAGACGGTCCGGCGCAACACGGCCCGCTCGGCTTTGGTCAGTCCGTTCTTGCCTTCCGCTTCCCCGATCGGATCGACAAGAAATGCCTTCAGCGCGGCATCGTCAGAGAGCAACTTACGCACGTAATTGCCCAAATTGGAATAGGAATTTCCCATGATATGAAATATGATTTAATGGTGACAGAGT
This sequence comes from uncultured bacterium, assembly GCA_963923035.1. Taxonomy (GTDB): domain Bacteria; phylum Bacteroidota; class Bacteroidia; order J057; family JADKCL01; genus CAWUKT01. The sequence continues at coordinate 19,651 of CAWUKT010000101.1, read as the reverse complement.
TGAGCGACTTCGATACCTCAGGATAGCTCCCTTTGGCCGGACCCAGCTGTACATTTTTTTCCATTTGTCACTCTTTCATTTCCATGTTCTCCCGCTCTCTTTGCCCTGTACCCCTTCCCTTTTCTCCCCTGACATTCTCCCAAGCCCCATTTTTCCTCAATTCTTTTCCTTACCCCAATCATGAATTGTACTTGCCGGAAAATTGTTAATTTCTTGAAAACAACTCTGCCATGTCCCGCTCTCAATTGACTTACCTCGTCCAAAACCTCCCGGCTGCCGAAGCCCAATCCTTTGCCCAACAGCTCCGGGCCACCACCCGCCAGCGGGAGCAGGTCCTCGCCCACCTCTTCGAATTGGTGCGCGCAGGGAAATCGGACAAGCAAGAGATTTACCAATTGCTGTACCCCGACCGCACATTTTCCGACCAACAAATCCGCAATCTCCGCTCCCTGTTGTTGCAGCGGCTCCTCGATTTCCTGGCCCGGGTGGAGTTTGACGCATCGGCCGACCGCGCCCTTTACCTTGCCCGCCGACTGCGACGGCTCGGCCTCTTCGACTATTATCCCCAGATGGTCCAGAAGATGGCCGCCCCCAGCAATACCCAATTGGGGGTGGAGGCCCGGGAATTTTCACTTCGGATGGAACGCGAAGAGGTGGAATACAAGCAGGCCCAGGGCGGTCGGCGGGAATTGGAGGCAGATGAATGGATCCAGCAAACCGAGGCCACGGCCATTGTCCGCATGCTCTACCAGGGCCTGGCGCGCTGGGAAAACCGCCGCTTGCACGGCAAAGAAATGGAGCCGCCGCCCCTGGTCTTGTGGGACGAAATCCAGTCCAAATTGGAAGCTGGCCAGTGGGCCGACGACCCCCTCGTCCAATTGTACCACCGCCTCTACCGGGTCGCCCAGGAGCCCGAAAACGAGACCCACTACTCGAACGCCAAGGGCCTGCTCTCCCAATGGGGCCCCCGCCTGGCCCCGGAAGATGCCCAGCACCTCTATACGGTCGCCCTCAACCGCTGCGTCCGCCTCCGCAATGCCGGTTGGCGGGGACTGCTCCCCGAAATCTTTCACCTGTACCGCGAAATGCTGGCCCTCGAACTCTTCGGAAAGCCCCAGGCCCTGAACCCCTGGCACTACAAAACCCTCGTCATTTGCGGCCTGCAACTCGGCTTCTTCGATTGGGTCGAATCTTTCATGGAGGGCCACCGGCCGCAATTGGACGAATTGCAGGCCCTGGGATTGCCGGAGTACTGCGAGGGACTGTTGGCCTTTTACCGGGAGGACTGGGAGGAAGCGGAGCGGCAGATGAATGAAACCCTGGGCGAGTGCAAGGATCCTTTTTTGGGTCTGGACGCCCGGACATATCTGCTTCGGATCTATTACCGACGGGGAAATGTGACGGGAATGGACGCGCTGATCAATTCATTTCGCTTGTTCCTCCGCCGCCACCAGCAGTTGTCGGCCCGTCGTTTGGAAAACTACAAATTGTTTCTGGCCTTTTTCCGAAAGCTCGTGACCCTGCCGGCCCTGCATTCGAAGCGGCACGAAAAATTGAGGGAGGAGATTGCGGGGGCGGAAATGAATGCGGGAAAGGAATGGTTTCTGGCGCAATTGGATCGGGCTCGGCATGCATGACAGACGGGCATGCCGAAGCACGCCCGAAAAAGAACTAGCGGGAAACGCTTATTGGAGAATGATGCGGAACGTGTGGGGACCGCTCTCCAATTCCACGGTCCACCAATACACGCCCGGGGGCAGCTGGCGGAGGTCCAGCGCCTGGCCGGGGGGAAGCGTCCCCGCGTCGATCAACCGTCCCCCGGCTTGGTAGAGCTGGTACGGCAGCGGTTGAGCATGGGCCATCCGAATCCATCCCTGGCTGGGATTGGGATAGGGAAGAGGAACAGTCGTTTCGGTCTCGGGCCAGGCCCGTTTCAGGTCGAAGTTTTCGACGGTGATGATCCCGCCGAGTGCCTGGACGGCTGAGGAGCGGAGGATGTCCTCGTTTCCGACCTCGAGGTGGAGGGTCAGGACCTTGTCATTGCCGAGCTGGGTACAGGTATCGTTGCGGAGGACCGTCCATTGGTCCTCGCCGGACTGGTAGGAGGCCGTCAGTTGGCTGGCACTGCCGAGGAAGGACGTGGCGGGCAGCGTCTGCGGCAAATCCAGGTCCGCGCCGATTCCACTCCCGAAATCGAGGTCAAAGGTCACCCCCAGACAGCTTACATCGGTGTCCAGGTACAATTTGAGGTCGACCTTGGAGGATGCCGTCAGCGTATCGGAGGCATTGTCCCATTGGTAGCCGACCCGGAAGGAGTCGCAGTCGACCCATTGGATCGCGGGGGCTTGGGCGGAGAGGCTCCGGGGTACGCTCAGGAGCAACAGGATGAACAGGGGGGGGAGGTTGCGGCAAAGGGCACCTGGTCCCTTGACGCATTGGTTGCGTGGGTTAAACATGGAATGATAAAATTTTGAAGGTTGGTAATAGGGGCTTGCTTGCCGGAGGCTAGGGCTTATGGCAATCGGTCAGTCAGATAAGACATTGCAGGCGCTGTTGGCGCGGGAAGGCTGGCGGGATATTATTGGGGGAGAAAGCAGGTAGAGTCCGGACAGCTCGAGCAGCCGACCGGGAACAGGGTACATTCGAGTGGGTGGAAGATGAGGGTACCTTCTGAATCGATGAGCAGTTGTTTCAATTTGATCTCATAGGAAGGACTTGACATTTTCGGGTCCATGGTTTCCAGTATGATGCAGATTCCGCCGCCTAAATCGGTCGGGGCCTTTTGCTGATCGAATTGGAGTTGGTAGGTAATCTTGTAATTGGGAATGGAATCCCTTTGGGTTGGGGAGAAAACAGGTCCCTCAAAGTCGATTTGTCTTAGGCGGCCCGGGGGCGTTCCATCGAAAGGGCAAAAGGTCGACTTACTGGGGATGGTACCGCTTTCGGGTATTTCGCCGGGTAAATTGCGAAAGTGGACCTCAAACTCGACGGATGTTGGCGCCAATGACGGGGAGGTCTCAGTGAATAGATTCTGGGTCAAAACGAGCAACGGGAAGTTGCAGCGGATATTGTAGCAGGACTGTTCTGCATTGGTACAACCGTCCCGATCGTAGATGATTGGGTTGAGGGTATCGGTGACGGCGGCCACTGGTCCTCCAGTGAGGATTTTCAAGGATTCGGCTTGGTCAGACGGGGCATCGGGCGTGCAGCTGGATAGTAGGAGGAAGTGGAGTGCAATGATGATCACACCGGGAAGTGGGAGCTGAGAGGTTTTCATGGTTCAAATATTTTGTTGGTTGAACGACGCTTGCAATTAGGGGAGCGGGGCGGAGAAAAAATAAGACCAGATGGAGGGATTCTAAGGTGGAGGGAGGAAGAGGTTTCCAAAGGGAAATGTCGAATCTCTAGGCCTGAGGGCTGTATGGGGGGATTTTGGGGCTTGGAGAAATGGCCGGGGCGATGGGATTCTAAGGTGGGGAGGGGGAATGGGGAAATGGGAGTGCGGAAAAGGGAAGGGAAAAAAGCGCCCGGCTGAGCCGGGCGGGGAGTTTATCGGGCAATTTCATAGAGTAAAGGGCTACAATCCTTTGAAGGACAAGGTGCTCCTTTTCTCACAATGTCTCCTTTTGTGAAAAAGCTATCCACGACTTGTTCTTTGTCATCCAAAATTCTAAGCGATTCAGGTCTGATGGTGATGGCTGGAAAGGTCGTGCAGGGATCCATGGTTTCCAAGATGATACAGAGACTCCCGTAAATATTGCGACTGGTGTCTGGAACAAAGGAGAGGAACCCTTGTGCCCCCTGGTTAAATCCAGGATCTGGGCTGGGGGGATCTAATTTAAATTGAAACCCATAGGAAGGAGAGCTTTTGACTGAGCAAGCCTTATCACGGAGAGGTTTCGCCCCTTTTTGGCCCATGGACTTTCCGGGTAACGAAAACCACATATCAAGAGGAAGGGAACAAGAATAGGAACTTAATCCATTGGGAAGGCGAATGGAGAATGGGATATTGAAATGAGGGTAGCAGCAATTGGAATCTTGGTCAGGGGGTTGACATGGGCCAGTTTGATTGAAAATATGACCAGTGGTGTCGTAACTGAAAACCACAACCTCTTTTTGGTGGTTTTTTGAACCCGGTGCTTGCAATCTTTTCTCACTATTGCTTTCCCCACAGGCCTCCCAAGCCAACAGGCATACAAGGATCATGGGCACCCAGAGGGGCCATAAAATGGTCTTTTTCATGGTTTTAAATTTTAGTGGTTGATGGAATTAACAGAGAATAGAAGATAATGAATTCTTGCCATTTCGTCGGCGGAGGGGGCAGTAGGAATCGTTTACTGGGTTGAGTTTAGATGGCATTTATTGCCTAATTTATCAGGGGATTGTTGCCAAGTAGTTTCCCGGCCCTGACTCTCAAAATGGTGCGCGTATGAGCAAAGTGACCGATCTCCTCGGGCGAATGGACGCCCGGGAATTCAAACGTTTCGACCTGTTTGTCCATTCTCCCTTTTTCTGCCAACATGCCGGGACCATCCAGCTCTTCGAATACCTGGCCCCCGCCCACCCCCACTTCGAAGGCAAGGGCTTCGACGACTTTGCCGCCTCCTGCCACGCCGGTCAGCTGACCCGCACCCGGTTCCACCTCCTCAATTCCTACCTCTACCAGCAGGCGCTGGATTTCCTCACGCAGGAAGAATTTCGCTCCCAATCCCTGCTCCACCAGCAGGTGACCATCGACGCCCTCCGAAACAAAGAATTGTTTCGGGAAGCGGAACGCCGCCACCAGGCGGCCACCACCCAGCTCCGGGAGCAGGAACCCTTCGACACCGACAACTTTGTCCACCACTTTCGCCTCACCCTCCAGGCCCTCGACCTCAGCCTGCTCCAGGGCATGCGCAATGGGAAGCCACCCTTGCCCGAAGTCTTCCGGGTCCTGGACGAATTTCACCTCAGCTACCAACTCAAATACCTCTTGACCGCCCAAACCCTGTTTCGGATGATGGGCCTCGACTTCCCCCAGGCCCGCTTGGAGGCCTGTCTGGAGCAGGTCCAGGCCCGGCCCGACGATTGGCAGCCGGTCACCCAGATATTTCTCCACCTCAACCTCCTCCTCCGCGGCTACGGCGATGAACACCTCCGGCAGCTCGAAACCCTCCTCGACCAATACGCGCTCCGCATGTCCGAATCCGAGCGCATGAATGTCTATGGCTATCTTCAAAACCACTTCAACCAAACCGATTCCGAAGGCGAGCCCAACGCCCTCCGCAACCTATTCCAGCTCTTCCAACGCATGGAACGCGAGGAATTGATCCTCGGCCGGGGCGAATTCACCGAGCACCTCGTCCGGAACATGACCATAGCGGCCTGCCGCCTGGAAGAGTTCGGCTGGATCCAGGCGTTTTTGGATCGAAATGAAAAAGAGATCAGGAAGAGTGTGGGTTCCAATATCTACGCCTATGTCCGGGCCTTCCTCGACTTTTCCCGGGGCAACCATTCCGAAGCCTTGCGCCGCCTCCGCGACGTCGAATTCACCGATGTATTTTACCGGACCGGCCACCAGTCCCTGTTGCTGCGGATTTACTACGAATTGGAAGACATCGAGGCCTTGGAAGGGCTCGTGCAGACCTTTCGGCGCTTCCTGAACCGCTCCCGAACCATGTCGGAGCGGCGCAAGGATTACAACCGGAACTTCCTGTCCGTCCTGAAACTGTTGTTGAAATCGAAGGAGAAGGGGCTGAATCCAGCCCGCTGCCAGCGGATTGAAGCCCATTTGAATGGCGAGGAGCCATTGATGGACCGGACCTGGCTCCGCGCCAGGTACGAGGCATTGAGGTCCCAGCAAGGGGGGGACTGATCAGCGGCCCTTTACCACCCGGGCCTGGGCGACGTCGCCATCTGCCTCTACGAGCAGCACATACAAGCCATTGGCCAGATTCGCCGTTGGAATTTGCTTTTCTACCGTCCCCGAAGCCTGTTTTCCCAAGCCTTCTTCCCAGACCACTTTCCCCCGAAAGTCCATCAGCCGGGCCGAAACTTCCGCGCCCTTTTGCAAGTCCAGGGTCCAGGTCATCGATTCGCCGAAGGGATTCGGGCGGACCTGCAAGCGGTCAATCGCCGGTTCAAACGCCTCTCCCTGTCCCACAGGAGCCGTTTTGATGATGGTAAACGCATCAATCTTGTCGCCGTGGGCGGTCAGGTAGAAGGCATCCAGCCGGTTGCCCGCCACGTCCATCAGCAACGACCCAATGCAAGTATCGCAGCCGTAGTTGGCGTACATCATCGGGTGGTCCAGATCAGGATCGCTGTCCTTGGAGCCGCTGTTGCCGACGACGCCGTAGACCGTGCCCTGATTCGCGTCGGGACCGCTGGTATACTTGTAGTAGGTCTCGCCGATGGAATCGGTCCCTGAGGTATAGCTGACCGCGTGGACGGCCGGATCGAAATCAGAAGAATTGTTCGCGTAGAAGCCCTTGACGAGGTAGCTCCGCTCGTAGACGTGGCTGTGACCGGCCAGGATGACATCGACCCCCTGGTCCTCCAGGAGCGGCATGATATTGTTGCGCATGAAGCGCATGGGCAGTTCCCAGAAGTCGTCCGAATCGTGGGAGCCCTTGGAATGCGGCGGTTGGTGGAAATAGGCGACCACGAAGGGCAAGGTATTGGCCTGGAGGTCGGCGGTGATCCAATCGGTGAGGTCATTGCCGGTGGTGGCGGTCCAGGTGGTCAGCTCGGAATTGAGCGACATGAAATGGACGGGGCCGTAGTCGAAGCTGTAATAGAGTTCGTAGCCGGAGGCGAGCCCGCCCGATTCGCCCTGGGTGGGGACATCGACGATGTCAAAATAAGGGCCGGTATGCTGGGGCGGAGGCGCGAGCAAATTGACGGAGTTATAATCGTGGTTGCCGGGAGTGGGCCAGAAAACGGTATTGGGGAAGACCTTGTGGAAGCCATTGACGCCGTCGAAGACCTTCTGCTGGTATTCGGAATCGGTGCCATCGTTGTAGGCATTGTCCCCGAGCCAAAGCCAGACATCGGCTTTGCCGGTCTGGGCGGCCTCGTCCAGGTAGGATTCCCGGACCTGGATCTTTTCGTTGTTGTCCTTGCCAAAATCTCCAATGGCCCAGATGCGGACCGGACCGGTGCTGCCCTGCGGCGGCAGGATATTGAAATAGTGCTCGGTATCGTCCCCGGCGAGGTCACCCGTGGGCGTTCCGACGGCATAGAAGTAGTCGGTAAAGGGCTGCAAATTGGGAACGACAACCTTGTGGTCCGTGACAAGGGCGGTGTCCACGACCGTTTGGCTCAATGCGCCGGGACCACTGCCGAACCGCACCCGGCTTTGGGTGGGGACGTCCGTGCGCCAGCAAACCGTGATCGCGTCGAAGGTGGCCTTTTGGAGATAGGGGCCCCGGACGACCTGTTGGGCGGGGAGGAATGAAATGGAAAAAAGAAGGACGAGGAAAGAGACAAAAGCACGTTGCATAACAATGAAGATTTACCTGCAAGAAAATAAATCAGCGGCAAAAAGTCTTCCCTCAACGGACATTTTCAGGGAGTTCGGCCACCGTGGACACCCGCGATCCAGCTGAGCTGGCCGGTATGGAACGATTCGTGGCGGATACAATGGTAAAAGGCCTTTTTCCGGACCGTATCCCACCGGGCTGGGGCCACGTAAGTGGGCGTGGCCAGGTCCTCCGGCGTCTGCGTACGGATAAACTCCAGGCACTTATCGTGCCAGGTCCGCATCAGGCCCAGCAGCTCTGGCCACGATGGCGCCGTTTCGAAGTTCCCGTCCCGTTTCCCAATCTGAAACTCCTTCAACCACGGCAGGTCCAGGTCCTGTTTTCCCTCTTGAATCAGCACCAGCGACACTTCCGCCCACACCAAATGCCCCACAATCCAATAGGCTGAATTGAGGAGCTTTCCTTCCAGCGTATAGCGTTCGTGGACCCGGTCCGCATCCAGTTGACTGATGTAGAAGCGGTTGAACTTGCGGGACTGGTCGAGCATCTCCGCGATGGTAGCAGCTATTTCCATGGCCGGAAAATAAAGATTCCCGGGCAGCTTTCAGAATGACAATGGAAACATCCTGTACACGACCCGATGGGAGAAAATGGAGTGCTGAGGAGGTTGAGCGGGGTCGAAGCGAATGGAGCGGCAAGTTTTTCCGTCATTTCTCCCCCAACAAACCCCGAAAAATGTACCCCCTGACTTGAATGCCTTTCCCCACCTTCTTGCTACCATTCGCAGAGTGGTCCGGGGAAAAATCGACCCGAACACCCCGGCCAAAACCAAAGTAGGGCGCTCAATCCATCATCTTACGATTATGGCGAATCAAGTCACGTTTATTGTCAATGCCGATGAGCTTCCCGAGGGCATCAGCAATCCCGAAGAAATTCTGAATCTCCGGGCCGATGCTTTCCTTTCCAATGGAGAGGCCGTTGCTCCTCCTTCTTCCTGGGCTCAATTCATCCTCAACGGAAAGGTCTGGGAGCCCGCCCGGTATGGAGACCAGCCTGTTCCTGTCATCATTGGCAAGGGAGTCCTGGCCGAGAATGATACCAACAGTTTTGTTGCGTATGCGGTAAAGGTACTCTTCAATGCTTCCACCGAAGATGCGGTGGTTGTGCTCGGGGTTGTGGCCAAGCCTGCCTGTAATCCGGAGAACAATCCTTGCTACACGTTCACCATCCTCGATGCGGTCGGGGTTGAGGCTGAACTCCTCACCAACGGTGAACCGGTCTCCGGGACCCAGCTTCCCAAGCGCTGCGACTGCTGATCATCCGTCCACCCAACACCACGCCCTTTCTCCAGCCGGAGAAAGGGCGTCGTCAATTCATCTGTGAACCCCTTTAGGGCCGGACCATCAATTTTTGGATGCCTTTGATTTCCCCGCTCGCATCCCTCAATTCCACCAGGTACAGCCCTCGGCCCAGGTTGCCGGTTTCCACCGCTTCTTCCAGGCCACTTTCGAGGAGGGCGCGCCCGAACAAGTCCCGCACGACCAGTGAGCCCGCGGGCAAAGAAGTCCGAACCCGAAATACGTCTTGCGTAGGATTGGGATAGAGTGTGAAGACCACCTGCACCTCGGCTTCCTCCACGGCTGTCACCGGTGCATTGCAGAAGACCCGGCTGGCCCCGCCCGGGAGGTTGAACGCATTCAGTTCGGTCCAAATTTCCTGGACGAGGCTGTCGTAGCGGCTGATGATCAGCGGATCGATGAACTGGGCCGGCGGCTGGTAGGAGAGGGGCGCTGGCTCTTCGAACATGGCCATGTAGTTGATCATACCGGCGAGAAAATAGATGCTGGGCCGGCCGTGGGGCGCATCATCCTCGTAGAGGGAGTCGATCGCCATCGTATTGTAGGGTGCGCGGTCGAGCAGTTCACTGATGATGGGGCCGGTCGGAATCATCTTGATGCAGGCATTGGGGTGACGCGCGATGAGCGAGTCGTGCAATTCCACAAACCAGTCGTGGAAGTCCGAATTGAAGCCCGCATCGGCTTGGTAGGCCGCCCATTGAGCGGGCGTGGGCGGAAACATCGCATTGGTATAGGTCGCCATGTCGGGCCAGCCCTCATAGATATAGACCGGCGTGCCCGGCTTGTTGGTCAGCACCCAATCGATCAGCGTATCGGCCGCGGTAATCGGCGTCTGGAAGGTGTCTCCAAACTGGTAGTTGGCCGTCGGAGGCTGGAACTGAACAAAATTGAACGGGGTGAAGACCACATTGTCGAGGTCGGATTGGGCGAAGGGCGTATTGAACGAATCCCAGCCATTCGGGACGGAATCAAAGGCCCAATTGTTCTCGAGGGGGAGTTGGTTTTGGGAAATGATGAAGGGCAAGGCGGCAAAGTTCCCGGCGATGGAGTAGGAGTTACCAGCTTCGCGGGCGAGGAAGTAGACCCAGTGCGGCGTAGAATCTTCGTCGCTGGGCGTCGGGATGACCTTGACGATGTGGTGAACGAGACTGTTCCCAAAGACATAAGAATCGACGGTTTTGGGGTTTTGGGCGGGGAGCAGGTGGAAAAGTAGCAATACAAGCAGCCCCACAAAGGAATTTCTAAATCGCATGGTTCTGTAAAGAATTGAGGTTGGTGGTTATTCGGTAAAAGAAGCGTTCAGGACCAAAGCTAGGGGACGGGGAAAGGAAATGATTGTAAAAATGCGACAACATGGGGCCGGGACGGGATAAATGGAAGGGGAGGAGGAAAAGGAAACAATATCGGGGAAGAAGACTTACTTTTGTGCAAAGCGAACGTTCGTTCAGGACAGCAATCGACCGGAGCATGAAAGCAAGCATGAAGTATTGGTTCCTAGGACTGGGATGCCTGATTTTCGGGTGGGGATTCGGACAAACGCCGGAGGTCTCCATCGAAGGACGGATCATCGGGGCCCAGGACCAGTCGCCCATCGAATTCGCCACGGTCGTGGTCATGGATGCCAATTCGGCCCAACCGGTCGGCGGAGCGACCTCGGCTTCCAACGGGTCTTTTCAGGTCAAAGGCATCTCCATTTCGGATTGCTACGTGGAGATTCGCCTGATCGGCTATGCCACGCAGACCTTGCGGGAGTTGGAGGTCCAAAATGGACGGGTCGACCTCGGGACGATTGTCCTTGAAGCCGAAGCCACTGAGCTGGACGAGGTGGAAATCCGGGCCGAAAAGTCGCAGACGGTCTTCAAGCTCGACAAACGCGTATTCAACGTCGGCCAGGACCTGTCCTCGGCGGGGGCCAGCGCCCTCGAAGTCCTCAACAATGTGCCTTCGGTCAATGTGAACATCGAAGGCCAGATCAGCCTCCACGGCAACGCGGGCGTCCAAATCCTCATCAACGGCAAACCCTCGGTGCTTGCTTCCGACGAGGGCAATGCCCTCGGCACCATCACGGCCGACATGATTGACCGGGTGGAGGTCATCACCAATCCCTCCGCCAAGTACGAGGCGGAAGGCACGGCGGGCATCATCAACATCGTCCTGAAGAAGGAGGAGCGAAAAGGGGCCAACGGCTCCGTCTCCCTCAATACGGGCTGGCCGCACAACCACAGCCTGGGCTTCAGCGTGAACCGCCGCACCGAGCGGTTCAACCTCTTCAGCCAGTTTGGGGCGGGCTATCGGAGCTTGCCGAGGTACCGCGAGAATGAGAACCGGAACCTCGTCGATGGCTCCGCGCTGCGGAGCGAAGGCACCGAGTTTCGGGACGAATTGTTCTTCAACATGACCCTGGGCGCGGACTACGAGCTCAACCGTTGGAATGTGCTGACGCTGTCGGGAAGTTTTGCCTACGAAGTGGAAGACCAGCCCTCCCAAACGGAATTCACGCGGACGGATGGCGCGGGCGTCATCGAATCCTTCTGGGAGCGGACCGAGACCACGGAGGCCACCAATCCCAAGTGGCAATACGAATTGCAGTACAAGAAGCAGTTTGCGGACCATGAGGACCATGCGTTTCTCTTCAGCGCCATCGGGAACTTCTTTGGCAAGGACCTCGCGAGTGAATTCGAGGACCGTTTTTCTACTTTCTCCACCTTCCAACAGACCCAAACCGACTTCAGCGAGGCCCGCTATACCCTCAAGGCGGACTATACCCAGCCCTTCGGCGACCATTGGGAATTGGAGACCGGCAGCCAATATTTCATCCAGGACGTCAGCAACGACTTCACGGTCCTCGACCTGAACAACGAAATCTGGATTCCCAATCCGTCGTTCACCAACCTGTTCGAATTCGACCAGAAGGTGCTCGGCGTCTATGCCACCGGGGCGTATGAGAAGGGCCGCTGGGGCACGAAGCTGGGATTGCGGGTGGAAAATACGGATGTGCGGACGCTGCTGGTGAATACCCAGGAGGAGAATATCCAGAATTATACCAACCTGTTTCCCACCTTTCACAGCTCCTACAAGTTTTCGGAGCGCATCTCGATGCAGGCGGGTTATTCGCGGCGGGTCTTTCGCCCGCGGCTCTGGAACCTGAACCCCTTCTTCAATATCCGCAACCAGTTCAATATCCGCACCGGCAATCCCAATCTACAGCCCGAATTCACGGACTCCTACGAGGTCAATGGCATCTGGGTGCTGGAAAAGGCCTCTTTGAACCTCGGCGTTTTCCACCTGTACACGACGGAAGTCGTGGAGCGGGTCTCCGTCCCGGAATTCGATGGCGAAGACATCATCAATATTGTGCGCCCCGAGAACATCGGGACGAACCGCGCGACCGGCGCGGAATTCAATTTCAAGTACGAGCCTTCCAAGCGTGTGACCCTCACGGGCGATGTGAACTACCAATGGTTCATTCGGGAGGGCACCTTCGATACGTTGAGCTTTGATTTTGCAGCGGACCGCTGGTCCTCCAAGACCACCGTCAAGGTCGCTCTACCGGCCGACATCGACGTGGAGGCCACCGGGAATTTCAATTCCCGCTTCCAAACGGTGCAGGGCCGGACTTCAGGGACGGCCTTCCTGGACCTGGGGCTGCGCAAGAAGCTGATGGGAGGAAAGGCGGTGATCAACCTGGGCGTACGGGACGTGTTTGCTTCGCGGATCGACGAGACGCAGATCGAGCAGGGGATCGTGTCGGTATACAGTTTTTCGCAGCGGGGGCGGTTCATGACGCTGGGCTTTAGCTATGGTTTTGGGAAGGGCGAGGCGATGGCCTATACGGGACGGCGGCGGTAGAAAATGTGGAAATTGAGATAATGGGAGAATATGCAAATGTGGGGGGAGCGATGGAGGTGGAGAGGATGTGCAAATTGAGGGAATGGGAAAATATGCAAATGTAGGGGGAAGCGATGGAGGTGGTAGAATAGGCAAAATTGGGGTGGTGAATAAAGTTTGGTGGTTTGGTGGTTTGGGGGAATGGCGGAATGATTGGTCTGGATTCCAAATAATCTCTAAATATTCTTAGGAGGTCCTGGCTCGTTGGTAAGCTGGCTTACCTTGAAACGAAGCTGGCTTCGGTGGTGGGGAGGCGGATTCGCCTATTGGGGGAGCTGGCTGGGGGCATTGGTCGGGTGACTCGACCGGGGGGTGAGCTGGCTCAGTTGCGATAGGTGTCGGAGGCGATTGTGGAGCTCCCGCGTGAGCGGAGCGACTGCCGGAGGGACCGACCGGCCCGTGAGGGCCGGGATCGCCCTGCTTCTCTTTTGTCTCCCGAAAATGATTATTTTGACTGCAAATAAGGTCACTATGGGCAAGTATGTTTATTGGGCGGTGGTCGTCGCGTTGGCGGGCTTCCTGTTTGGGTTCGACACGATTGTGATTTCGGGGGCGGACCAACAGTTGCAGGCGCTGTGGGGGACGTCGGATGTGTTCCATGGCTTTGTGGTGATGGCGGCGGCGCTGTGGGGGACGGTGATCGGGGCGATTTTCGGGGGGATTCCAACGCTGAAATTGGGGCGGAAGGATACGCTGATCGCGATTGGGGTATTGTTTTTCATCTCGGCTTTGGGGTCGGCGCTGGTGAGTGATCCGTATGTCTTTGCTTTGTTCCGGTTCATTGGCGGGCTGGGAGTGGGGGCGTCGACGATTGCGGCGCCGGCGTATATCTCGGAGGTTTCGCCGGCCCATTCGCGGGGGCGCTTGGTGGCTTTGTACCAGCTGAGTATTGTGGTGGGGATTTTGGGGGCGTTTCTGTCGAATTACCTGTTGCGGGGGATGGGGGAGGACAGCTGGCGGTGGATGCTGGGGGTCGAGGCGGTGCCGGCGTTGGCGTATAGCTTGGGGATTTTGGGGGTGCCGCGGAGTCCGCGTTGGCTGGCGTTGAAGGGGCGGCTGGAGGAGGCACGGAAGGTCTTGGCGGCGATTGATCCGCAGGCGAAGGTAGAGGAGTTGGTGGAGGCGGTGACGCCCAAAAAGGGGCTGGACAGCATCCTGGCGAAGGCGTATCGGGGGCCGTTTCTCCTGGCCTTTTTCATCGCGCTGTTCAACCAGTTGTCCGGGATCAACGCGTTTTTGTATTACAGTCCGAGGATATTTGGCGCGGCGGGATTGGGAGAAGAATCGGCATTTCTGAGTAGTGTGGGCGTCGGGGGGGTGAATGTGCTGTTTACGGTGGTGGGGATGGCGTTGGTGGATCGGTTGGGGAGAAAACAACTCATGTACATGGGTTCGGTGGGCTATATCCTGTCGCTGGGAGCGGGGGCGGTGTGCTTTTTCCTGGAAGTTTCCGGCCTGGCGGTTCCCATTTTCCTGTTTGTGTTCATTGCTTCCCACGCGATTGGACAGGGGACGGTGATCTGGGTATTCATTGCGGAGATTTTCCCGACCCACCTGCGGGCTTCGGGGCAGGCCTTTGGTTCGTCGGTGCACTGGGTGCTGGCGGCGTTTATTCCCTCGATGATTCCGATGCTCTTTTCGAACATCGGGCCGGGGATGGTCTTCGCTTTCTTTGCGGTGATGATGGTGGGGCAGATGGTCTGGGTTCATTTCTACATGCCCGAGACCAAGGGGAAATCGTTGGAGGATTTGGGTTCGACCTTGTGATTGGTGGCTGAGGCGCGGGTTTGGTCCGGGTGTTTGCAAGGTCAATTGATCTCGAACCGACGGGACGATTTCAAATTGGCTACATCTATGATGTGACGGTGGTAAATACAACAGTCGGCCCGAAAGGGGACCGACTGCTGATGTGCGTGGTGGTATACTGGATCAGAGTTCGCGTTTGCAGAGGTAAAAATCAATTCGTTCGCAGGTCTCGTCTTCCAGGCGCTCGTTCATTTCCCCGAGGGTTTTCGGGGGCGGTACGATGACCTTGTCGCCCTTTTTCCAGTTGAGGGGGAGGGCGACTTTGTTGGCGTCGGAGACCTGGAGGGCTTCGAGGACGCGGAGGATCTCGTCCATGTTGCGGCCGACGTTGAGGGGGTAGTACATGATGAGGCGGATCTTCTTGTCGGGATCGATGAAGAAGACGGCGCGGACGGCGGCGGTTTCGCTTTCGTTGGGCTGGAGCATGCCGTAGAGTTTGGAGACGCTCATGTCCAGGTCGGCGATGATGGGGAAGTCGAAGTAGACGCCAGTGTTCTTGCGGACGTTGTTGACCCAGGCGAGGTGGGCGTGGATGCTGTCGATGCTCAACCCGATCAATTCGGTGTTGAGGGCTTCGAATTCGGCTTTGCGGGTGGCGAAGCCGCTCATCTCGGTGGTGCAGACGGGGGTGAAGTCGGCGGGGTGGGAAAACAGGACGATCCATTTGCCGGGGGCGAAGTCGGCGAATCGGATGTTGCCGG
This sequence comes from uncultured bacterium, assembly GCA_963923035.1. Taxonomy (GTDB): domain Bacteria; phylum Bacteroidota; class Bacteroidia; order J057; family JADKCL01; genus CAWUKT01. The sequence continues at coordinate 4,435 of CAWUKT010000101.1, read as the reverse complement.
TGGTGGTGATGGCTTTGAAATCGGGAGCGGGGTCTCCGATTCGGGGCATGGGATGGATGGTTATTTCTTCGGTCATTTTCTTGTGCGTTGCGTTTGGGTGAAAGGGCTAAAAAGTGCCCTCTTGGTGGTTTTACCGTGGTTTTTGGGGTGGGGTTGTGTAACCCATATCACCTGCAATTTTGAATCTGCTTGAAGGTGGTGCAATGACGGTTATCAGTTGGGAAAGCGTTGGTTCTTATTGTTGGAGTGGGAGGGCAATGAAAGACAAAAAAGTCCTCAAAGTAGAAACGTACGACTCAATCTTGTTCCAGGGAATCCATTTGCTCAAACGCGCAATCATAGCAAGCGCAACCTCCTATACCGCTGTTCAACGCATTGGCTGTAACAAAAACAACAAGCTCCGTTGAGAGACCATGAGGATGGAAAAGGCATTGTTTCTATTGGTTGCCCTGCTGGTCTGCCAAACCGAAATGTCGGCTTGCAGCATGTACAAAATCACTTCGGATGGCAAAACCATGGTGGGGTGCAACCACGATACCTGGTTCACGACGCCTAAAATTTGGTTTGAAAATGCGCGGGAGGGAAACGAATACGGGGCGGCATTTACGGGAGCGAGAGCAGTGCAAGGCAACCGAACCACACCTCAGTCGGGGATGAATACGTTGGGACTTGCCTTCTCACGTTTGGCGTCCTATTACCCGGCCCAAGACAACCCTTTCACAGACAGGTTGAAGGTCCCCAATGAAGCCGACTATTTATCGGATATTCTGCACAAATGCGCCAATGTCAATGAGGTAAGGGAATACATCGGGCAGTATGACCACAGCGTCTTTTTGAACGACGTGTTCATTTACATTGACAGCCTGGGAAGCTACTTGATTGTGGAGCCTTATCAGCTGATAGAAAGGAGCGATTCCAGTTATGTCTTGGCCAACTTTTGTCCCTCAATCACCGACAACCATGACGCCAGGAAGCTCGAGCGATACCGAAATGGGGAGGACTATTTGAAAGAAAATGAAATGGAGGCTTCCCTGGCCTACTGCACCGATCTTTCCGACACGATGCACGTTTGTCGAAATAGACTTGGAGATGGAACATTGACCACGTCTATTTGGGATACCAAAGAGAAATCTGTACACCTGTATTTCTACCATTCCTATGATACCGCGGTGCAGTTTAGTTTGACCGCCGAGCTGGAAAAAGGCGACCACAGCCTCAACATTCAAGATTTGTTTCCCCCCAACCCCGAATTTGAGCGGCTGGTCAGCTATAAGACTCCTTCCAACACCATTTCATTGAGGATCTCCCTGGCATTGCTGGCGGGCCTTTTGATGCTGTTATCTTTCACTTGGGGGATGGCTCAACTGTGGAGGAGAAAGATCGCAACGATTTCCCTCGGGTCGGCTGTGATGATTTCGGCATTGAACCTGATCCTGACGGCTTATATCGGGGTATTGATCACGAACAAAGGCATTTTCTATTTTGATGTGCCGTACAAAGACCCCGGTTCCAGCTTGATCAGTGCTTCGTCCTATACCCCATTTTTACTTTTGCTCGCATTGGGCCCCATGCTGTTCTATACCCGGAACAAGCTCAAATCGGTTACTCTGAAAGCTGGGATGAAGTCGATATTGGTCGCAAATAGTCTAGCCTATCTCGTTTTGATGCTTGGATTTGCCTACTGGGGATTGTACAATTTTTGGATGTAGAGGAATCAAGGCGCCACGACCAAAATGGGATGTAACCCTCGCCTAAGCCTCTTGACCTGCTCACGGAACGGCTGGCCACGGCCCTCCGACTCGTCGAATCGCAGGCCTGGGCGCAAAGCCCGGTCGAATCCCCTGCTCAATGCCGGGAATCTTCTTATTTTTAGGGATGACTGTACAATTGAGACCGCCCGTCACCGAAGATCTGGAGCTTTTTTTTCGCCACCAAGCGGATTCGGAGGCCAATTTGATGGCGGCGTTTACGTCGCCGAATTACCAGGACCGGGCGGCCTATCTGACCAAGTGGGCGCGCTTGATGAAGGAGCTGACGGTCCATTTCCAGACGGTGATGCATGAAGGTGAGGTGGTGGGTTGTGTGGTCAAATTTGAGATGGAGGGAAAGGCGGAGATCACCTATGCCATTGGGAAGGAGCATTGGGGAAAAGGAATTGCGACGGCGGCGATGCAGGCATTTTTGAGGTTGGAAACGATGCGCCCGCTGCACGGTCGGGTGGCCCACGACAATGTGGGGTCCATTCGGGTCCTGGAGAAGGCGGGTTTTGAGCGCATTGGGCAGGAATATTCGTACGCGGAAGCCCGGGGCGAGAAGATTTGGGAGTATGTGTACCGACTGGACCAATGACGCAACATAAGGAGCAGGACCATGGTAGCGTGTAATTGGGCGACAGCCGTGAAAGCGCAGGAGAAATACAAGCACCTGAATCGAGGGCCTGATTTTCAGGTCGTTGTGGGGCCGGCGGACAGCTCCTTGGTCGAGCGGTTCATTGCTTGTTCGATTGATCGGTCCTTGGAGCTTTGCCTGCGGACCTTGGCGCCGAATGGCCCGTATACGGTTTGGGTGATCCGCCACGCGAAGGATGGGGGGATGGCCTTCCAGTCTTTGAAGGCGCATTTGCGGCGGAGGTGATGGAGGGGGAATGAAATACCCGCTGGAAGGTGTTCTGCGGGTAAATATTGGGTTGCGGAGAGGGAGGAATTACAAACAGTGATCCCCTGGTGGGGATCCAGTACAAACAATCTACAGGCCCACTCCTTCGGAGCTGTGTTTCTCGTATCCAATCCCTTGCGGAAACCTTACGGCTCCCGACGGGCTCAGAAACAAGAAACCCGCAAAACTCATCGTCTTGCGGGTCTGTGTCTTGATTTGCGGAGAGGGAGGGATTCGAACCCTCGGTACCCGCAAGGGCACACCGCATTTCGAGTGCGGCCCGTTCGACCACTCCGGCACCTCTCCTAAAGGGCACCAAAGGTAAGGGCTTTTCTCTGAAATCGAAAGAAAATGGTTGATGGTAGGAGCATGAAAATGGAGGGGAAGGCCGAGCCAGGGCGGTAATTTTTGTGACAATTCGCGACATTTTCTTACGCTTAATTTGTCGGTTGTTGTGGCTGGGGTGGAGTTGGTGCGAGAAAAAAAAGAATTGAAGCTGTAAGAAATTTGGGGAGAGTGAAGGTTGTTTTTGTTAGATTGAAATGGTTTGGGGACATTTGGCTTGATTGTTTGATCTTGTGGAAATTTTTGAACCTAATAGAATGGTGTTAAGATCGGGGGTGGTTTTTTTGCATAAATCTTTCGTGCCTCCTACATTGCTCTCAGTAAATGCTATCAATCATCAATTCTTTTAGAAAAATTATGAAACTCAACAATTTCGTATGGCTCTGTGCCGTCGCTTTCGCATTTTCTCTTTGGAGCTGTTCCTCTGAAACCGTCTCTCCCAAAGCCGATCAGGGAAATCAGGCCCCTGCTTTGCAGGCCGATGGGGCTGCCCACCCCGATGTGGCGCCCGTTTGCTCGGACCGTGTGTCCTACGACCTGATCGATGAGACCGGAAGCGAATTTGTGACCTACTGTCCCTTTGGTTGCACCGGTAGTGAGCCGCGCTGGGGCGACGTGGAAATCCTGAACAGCGATTCCGCCATCTACTTCAACTATACGCTCGCCTTCGGCTGGTACGTCGAATCTGCGACGACCTTCATCGGCGATGAAACCACGATTACCAGCGTCAACGGCATCCCCTCCGTCGATCCGACCTGGGTTACCTCTACCGTCGACCCGATCGTCAACCTCCACCAGGAAAGAGTCGATTTTGCCGGCCTTCCCCAGTGCTTCGATTTCTCCGCCAAGATCAGCGTCGTCCAGCTGGACTTCTTCACCGGCGTGAAAGAGGCCTCCCGCAGCACCCTGTGGATCAAAAACAGCGATTGGAACAACCCCCAACGCGCCGATCTGAATACGACCTCTCCCTTCATCGGTTCCTGGTGCATCGCCGCCTGCGGCCCGACCATCACTTCGGTAGCTGGTGGCGACTGTGAAGTATGCGACGCAGCTGTCAGCGTCAACTTCCTCAACTGCGCTTCCGTCGACATTTCCTCCTGCAAAGACCTCTCCAATGTCGTCCTGGTCTATACCGATTGTGAGTGGGAAAAATTCGATGGACTCAGCTCCACGAGCGGCACCTTCAGCGGTACCGGCACCAACGCCGGCAAGGACATCTCCCATGTCTACGTAAAATCCGGTTGCTACAAGTCGGGTGAAGGCCCCGGATTCGGCCGCCGCTTCGACGGTCCCTGCGTCAATAATAGCTGCGCCCCTATTTCCAACGGCAACGGCGGCGGAAAGAACAAATAACCCGCACGCTTGCTGGTTCAAATAAGCAAAAGAGGCCGTCTCATAACCACGAGGCGGCCTCTTTCGATTTACCCCCGGTCAG
>CAWUKT010000100.1:0-23798 GCA_963923035.1 uncultured bacterium | reverse complement strand
TCACCGATGACCTATTTTGTAGATACTACATTGCGCTTAAACTGACGGCTATGGGGGCTACCCAAATGAATTGGGGTCATAGGCAAACCAACTTACCGGCCAACCAAACCCGGCCGGCTCCACCATAAAATGGCCCGCTCCGCCTCTGGGCGATGCCATTTAACCCAAACTACAACTCGTCCACAGCCCTACACCAAAATGGACCGGAGACATTTCCCCGGCCCATTTCCATGTTCATTTCTTTCCCCCCTCCATTCCGCTCCGATATTCTCCCTTCATTTCCCTGCTCCTCCCCTCTTTCTTCCCCGTCACGCACTGGCGAAGCCATTTTCCCATTTCCCGGCACAATCCTCCCCCTCCAATGCCCTTACCAAGGATAAATCTCCCCATCGTAATTGAAGAACTTCCCTGAATCCGCCAAGGAAATCCGGTCCATAACGTGGTCGATGAGTTGGGTGACGGACTCCTGCGGGGTGAACTTCGCCCGGGCGCCGCCCATGTCCGTGCTGACCCAGCCGGGATTGACGACCACCGAGGTGATCTTGTCCGCGGCCAAATCGTGTGCCAGGGACCGGTTCATCATGTTGAGGGCCGATTTGCTGACCGCGTAGCTGTAATTGCCGCCCCGCTGGGTATTCGTGATGGAGCCGAACCAGGAGCCGATGTGGATGATCTTGGGGTCATCTGCCTGGGTCAGAAGCCGCTGGAAGTTACGGGCCACGATGATGGGCGCAATGGCATTGACATTCACCATGTTCAGGACTTCGCTGGGGGCGAGGGCTTTCAGCGTCAGGTTTTTGGCCAGCAGCTCTTTGTCTCCCTGGGCCCGGGTTCCCGAATTGATCCCGGCATTGTTGACCAGTACATCCAATTTCCCGTACGCCCCTTCCACTTCTGCCGCCAGCTGCTGGATCGAGCTCTCATCGGTGACATCCAGTGCGTAAGGCACCACATCCAGGCCCTCCCCCTGCAATTGTTCGGCCGCCGGGCGCGCCTTGTCCAGTCGACGGGCGGTCAGGAGCACGGTGTATCCGCGCCGGGCCAGTTCCTGGCACCATGCGTAGCCCAGGCCTTTGCGGGCGCCGGTTACCAAAGCAATCTTCTTCATGTTCGTGTTGTTTTTGGGGTCAATGGAAAAGGGTTCTATCAGTACAGGTAGCCCCGCTCGGGGACCACTTGGGGTGGCAAATGGGTTTCGCCGAGCATCTCCTTCAGGTCGCGCTCGATGGTATTGCAGAGGGCGGACAGGGGAACGTCGGTGATGCGGTTCTCAAACGGGTCTTCATTCGCAGCTCCGGTCCGTTCCATGATCACGAAGACGCCGGAGATGAGGATGGAGAATGGAATGATGAGCCAGGTATGCGGTTGGAGGGCGTCGGTTTGGAAAAAGTTCAGGAGGCCAAATGGGAGGAGGGCGGAAAAGAGAATGACAAATACCCGGGTGAAAAAATCGTACTGCCGGGGCAAAGGGGTGTTCTTGATCCGCTCACTCATGCCCAGTTGGTTCGCGAATTGGGTCAGGTTGCTCTCGATCTGGAAGGTATGGTACCACTCCAGCATGCCGTCGTCCTGCCCTTTGCGGAGGCAGTCGCCATTCAACATGTTGAGGAAGTTGGGCTTGTTGTGGGAGCCGGCGACCACCTGGTAGTCGGCCTCGGTCAACAGCGGCCGGATGTCCTGCCAATTCTCCTGCTGACGCAGGTGGAGCCGCATCGCGTGGACGAAAGCGATGTGGCGGTACACGAGCTCCTGCTTGAAGGCATTCATTTCGGCCTTGCGCTCCGGGTGGGCCCGGATGCACACGTCCACAAAGTTGATGACCATGCGGGCAAATTCCCGGGAATTGTTGACCAGCGAGCCCCAAATCTTGCGGGCTTCCCACCAGCGGCCGTAGGCGGAGTTGTTGCGGAAGGCAATGAAGATGGCCAACGCCGACCCGAGCACGCCGATGGGCGTGAAGCTGAGCAGGAGTTCGGCGGCCTGGGTGGCGTAGTATAGCCCCCAGACGACGGTGGACCACAGCACCACAAAGAGCATGGGCCCCTGGATATACCGCCAGACTTTGATGGGGTTGAAATTTCGCTTTACGATCATGGTTTTGGAGTTCAGGAACTAATGGACGGGGCGACACAGGAAGGGGAATAAAAAGGCCGGGCAACCCAAGGAAACAAGCTCCTTCATTGGCGCAGTGCCCATTTTCCCGAACCCTATCCTTCGTTTTCCCTCCCCCTCAAATCCGCCCCTCACCAAGGTCAACGGGCTCACTTTCCGGTGTCACTTCGTTTCGACCCTCCAAAGGTGGGGATATAACCTCCCCGCCACAATATACTTACCCCGATCAATGATACTAACCTTTTTGATAGTATTTGATTTCCAGCTACTTATTCCATCTCCCATCCCACTCCTCCCTCTTGGCACGGCTGATGCAGGGCCTGGAACTGCGGATTCAGTGCTTCAAGTGCTTAGTTAATTCCCTGGACCGCCAGTTGTAGATCAAAGATGGTATCGGCAAATACCACCACGCCCTGGCCAATCGCCAACGGCACCACCACTCCGGGGTCCTTGGAGAAGCCGCCCAGAACCGAAACCGTGACAATGTTCTTGATCAGCGTGGAAATATCCTTGGGTTCAAAGCTCCCTTGTCCGATGTCTTTGATGGTCACGATGGCCTGGATGACCGCCTGGAAGGCATCCATCAACGCTCCAGAAACCCTCAACCCCTCCTTGATTTCTATCATGACCGAAGAAGCAAGCCCTCCGGCAAACCAAATGCTCGATTTACCCGCACTCGCGAGGTCAAATAAATTGAGGGTATCGTCCTTTTCGTTGTGGTAGTGCAGACTAGCAATCAAAACGGCTAGCTTTCCAGCGGAAAAAATACGGGAGATTACGGGAGGCAGGCCTCCCGATCCGTCACTCAAGGCAAGTGTGGCAGCCGGTGTTGTCAGGACCCCAAACCCTCCGGTAATGGACTTGAGCAGAGGGAACAGGTATTCGTCAATCTTGTCTTCTCCGTCCACCAGCGCGGCATTTTCATACGGAAGTGGCTTGTTGTTGATCGTGTACCACCAGTAAGCGGGGACAGCCATGCCCATGATGACCATGCTGCCATAGCTGACATCTTTGATTTTGAATAGCTTCTGAAAAAAGCCCAGTACACCGGAGAACTTTAGCTGGGTAGTGACGAGGTTTTCCAGTTGGTCCAGGATCTCATCCAGCAATTCGGCGGCTATCTGCACCACGTCATTCAGGAGTTCGAGGATGGACAGGGCCAGGTTCCGCAGGTCATCCAATATCTCCTGGGTCATGTCCGAGCCCTGGTTGACGAAGCCCATGATCACATCTCCCTGAAACTGCATGAAAGTTTCAAACTCCACCATGATTCCACTCATAATGGTGTCCACGAACTCTTGCAGTTTGTCAAAGGTGGGACTGAGATTGTCGGTCCCCAGTGCGCTCAGGATCTTATTGAGTAACCACATCAATTTTTCGATGATGGGGTTCGAGAAAGGATTGATCCCGCTGTTGTTGGCTTTGGGAGGGGTGCCGGAAGGGAGAGGGAAAAACTTATTGATCGCATCCTCCAGCGTGGTGATCATCTGCCCGACATTCTTGGCCTCCGTATCGATCCAGTTTTTCACGAAGGTAATACCATTGGTCATCTCCTTGACGAGAAAGCCGTCCAGGTAGTCGTACATCTTCTTGATCGCCGCCAGGTCAAGCAATTCCTTCAGGAAGTCCCAGATCTTCTTGACCTCACTGACAATCGCCGTCACCACCTTCTTGATGGCCTCACAGACCGCTTCCGCGGTATTCACCACCAACTTGGCCACCTTCTCCACTCCCGCTTCCACATAATGAATGACCGTCGACACCAGCTTCTCGATGCCGTGTTCGATATCTTTGACAACGGTGGTCACCACCGACTTCAATTTGTCCAGAATCCCATCCACCGGAGACGCCGAAAACGCTTTGAACTCTTCCCAGGATACCGGGGTTGCCTTCTCCTCGATGGCCGCAATCAATTGTTGGGCCTCCTCGGCGGTATTGATATCGTAGGTATAGGAATTGTTGGCCTCGTCATAGGTCAGGTTCCAATGCGGGTCGGGCATCTCGCTCGCGACATACATCCGGTTGACCTGGATGGCCATATTGTCGTGGGACAAGCCATTGACGACGATGCTGCTGAAGTTCATGGTGGCCTTTTGGACGGCATTCAGGGCTGCGTCGGGAAAGCCATTGTCGATGCCAAAAGTGCTGCGGTTGTTGACGAAGAAATTGTCATCCAGGTTGGCCAGCTTTTCATGCAGGGTCTGGTCGGCATGCATCACCACTTGCTGATTTGCGGGCATGGTATCGGTCCGGATCAAGGTGGGCGGCACCCCAACGTCGTCCACGGCTTGCTGCAATACCACAATCTGCCGCATGCTATTGGGAGCTACTTCATAGACCGTAACGCCATTCACGGTATTTTCGGTGGGCTTGACATTGAACTTGACGACTTCAGGAGGCGTTTCGAACTGAAAATAGACCTTTTGGACCTTGCTGTCGTGGAAGGTATAGGTCGTGCGGAAGTAGTGGTCGTCGGTTTCGTCGTCCTGCGAATAGGCATTCAGCATGGTGATGCCCACCGAAGGGCCATCCACCGTTTTTCCTGCGTAAAATGAGACGAGCTCGGCATTCGCGGTGGGGTCCGAAGTGACCGCGCCTTTTGCATCCGGATCGTAGTCCTGCTTGGAATAAGGGTGGATGGTGGTGTTGGGGCCGGGGTAAAAGGACTTCCCAGCTGCTTGCTGGGGGCTGAAGATCGCCAGGTTCGACATCTCATTGTAGAACAGCCAGAACTTCGCATTGGGGGTCGCCACCTCGGGGGTATTGTAGACGATGACCTCTCCCTGGTACATCTGGAGGGGCACCTTCGCGTCGGCGTTGACGTATCGGCCGCTGTAGGTCACCGCGCCTTCATTGATGTTGTGGGAACCATCGGAAGAGACAAACCCGGCCGCGTAGCTGTACCGGGTGATCAGGTGGTAACTGTTCCCGTCCCCACTCAATTCGTCGCTGACGTAGGCCCAATAGAAATCAAAGGACGTCTTGCTTTCGGGACTGGAGACGCGGAACAGGGTTCCCGGCTGAGCAGCCGGCAAGGTCGCCTGACCGGCATTTTGATTGGCAATGATTTTGGTGGCCTTTCCCTGGTTGTCGTACTGCCAGACGTCGGCCAGGTAATCACCCGGAAAGGAAATTTGATTCGGGTCGGCATTGGTCTGGGTATTGGATTTGAGCATGTCCTTCGTGAGGGTCAACGTGTAGTCAGAACCGTCAGAAGTATAACTCGCGAGAATGATGTCCGTGTCCAATCCAAAGCTGACCTTGAGCTGTTCGCCCTTGAAAATCTTAAGGTTGCAGTTTTTACGGCCTTGAAGGGCATTCAGGGCCTGGAAGCCGCTGCCTGTATTTTTGCTGATGAGCACCTCAAGGATGAGCGGATTCTGAATCGTAATGGTTGCCATTGTTCAGAGGTTAAGGTAAAATGATAAGTCTTGTTCTATCCTGATTACTCGTCGAAGCTCCGGGTGGGGTAATAGACCTCATAACCGGCAATCTTGACGTCATCCAGTTCCATGTCTTTGGTCCCCACGATACCTGCCACCACCAATATTTGGGCCAAGGCTGCCTGTTTGATCGTGAGTTCGTTGTTGAGGAATGAGCACACATCATCGGTACTTGCACAGTTGGGGGAAACCGTCCAGTAGCCATTGGGCCAATTCACAAGGGGGAAGTCCATGTCGTAGTAAAAATAGCCCAGCACCCTTAGCTGGGCCCGTTGGACGACTTTACCAGCGTACGCGCATGCCGATTTTAAGTCCAGCGTGATGGGTTTGATGCACCAGGGGGGAAGTTTAAGATCGGCGATTTCCGCCGCCAATGACTCTACATTTGGAAGAGAATCTTTCTTAAGGTAATTCCAGGTTGCCATTTCTTGGTTGTTATTAAGGGGGAACAATTAAGCGGAAGGGTAGTAAATCCAGAAGTAATCGTCTTGGTTGACACTTACCTTTCCCGAAAGCACATCCATCCTGATCTCATTTGCGTAGGTAACTGTTGCCATCACCGCCGCACCAAGGTCCTTTGAACTGAGCTCATTGAACCAAGCCTTCAAATTGTCGATGCCCGATACCTGCGCCGTATTCCATTTGCTGTAGCCCTCGAGGGTGGAGAAATCAGGAATGTCATTTCCATTGTAGTACAGGAGATAGGGGTACTTATTCCAACTCAGTGTCGCGACATTCACTTTGAAACACTGGGTGTAAAACTTCGGCGCCACCCATTTGATTCCCGCGGGAGAGTAGTTCTTGAGATTCTGATTGATGAAATCGAGGACATCTACGGGGGAACCCTGCCCCAATGTACTGGTGTCAGTGGCCCCCCACTTTCCATTTGGACTCGTCATATTCTTGTTGATTGAGATTGAAAAACCTTGGTTGTAAGTCTGACATTAAGTTAAAAAAAATCTGGCCCCATGAGAAGTAGGTAGGAGAATCGGACCAATAGGGGGATTCATGGCTAATTGAGAATGGGGAGGGAAAGGAATGGCCATCTCCCCAAAGCACAAGGCCGCCCCACGCAATCGGGGGCGGCCTCGCAAGACTAGAAATCTGCTTTCAGATCACCGTTGTACATTCAGCTTAAAGACCGCATAGCCTTGCTCGCCCCGCAGGCGAACCAGGTAGCTACCGTCGGTCAGGTCGGGTAGTTCCACGAGGTGGGGCTGGCCCTGGTAAAATTCCGTGGCCTCACGGTAGATCACCTTGCCCACCAGGTCCAGCACTTCGATCTCGGCGACCATGTCGAGGCCTTCCGAGAGAATCTGGAAACGTCCCTGGGTCGGATTCGGATAGAGCGTAAACTGATCCGCCAATCCGCCCTCGATCCCCACCAGGCATTCCTGGACATAGACATTCGAGGTCAGGCTGGCCGGGCAGGTCCCATCGGTCCCGTAGGTAATCATGTACGCCGCGTTGGGCGGCGTATTGGCCAGGTCGATGGCCCCGGTCAGCGAGTCAATGACCCCGCCGCCGGAGATGGAAAAGGTTCCGCCGGCAGTCGCCACTGTAATGGGCAGGATGGTTCCCAGCGAATCACAAATGGTATCTCCCGCATAGGCAAAGAAGGGATCGTCTACGGCCAGGACTTCCACATCGGCAGTATCCGTGCCCTCGCAGGCTCCATCCGCGATGGTATAGTAGACCTCGTAGCCCCCCGGAATGGTCGGATTCAATTCCCCGGTGGTATCATTCAGCACCAAGGTGGCACTGTTAGAAGTGAATACCCCGCCCATCATGGACACTGTCGGGAGGATCACCGGTGAACCGGCACAGACCGAATCTACCGGGTAGGCCACCACTGGCATCGGGGGCATCCCGATCATTTGGTCGATGGTAATGTTGTACACGCCCACTTCGGAGCCGAATCCTTCCGCCACCACGTAGACCGTGTCTCCACCATTCACTCCGGCAATGAACGAGGACTGCAAACCTGAACAAATCGGGCCGTCGTCGTCGTTGTCGGTAATCAGGGTGAAGCCGGTATCGTAGAGGCCGACATAGGTATCAAACTGAGATCCACAGAGGGAAACCACCAATGAATCGGCGCAGGGATCGAGGATGACCTGGTACCAAATATCCGGGCCCGCATTGCCAATGGTATTGGTATAGCAGGCCTCGGTGCTGCCCATGTCCGAGAAGCTGGGGCTGGTCACCGGAATGGCCGAGCTGTCATTGTCCCCCGCGAGGGGCACCGGACAGGTCGTATTGAAGGTGAAGGGCCCCACCCAGGGAGAATAGCTGAAACCATTGCTCGTGAAGGTTCCCAGTGGCACCTGGGAGCCACAAGCCCCATTCGTGGAGCAACCGTCCAGGACATTGATGCCCGAGAAGGTCCAGTTCAACGTATCAAAAGAGCCGCCATTCGGAGCCGTATTCGGGTTCCGGTAGGCCCATCCGTCCAGGAAGTCCCAGGCCGTTCCCGTACCATCCGTATCGGGATCTCCGTACAGGTCAATGACCAACGAATCCTGGAACAATTCGACCGCATCGTCCCCATTGATGTTCACCACATTGGTCTCATAGTCAGGGGAGAAACCAAAGTAGGCCAAAAAGTCGAGGGAATCAGCGGTCAGGTAAATGTATTCTCCGGGCAAGGCGCTGACCGCCGGAAAGACAAATTCCGGCGTCGGAGCGGTCGTTCCCGAGCCGTTGTTGGCCGAGCTGATGCCGAAGTCGCTCAGGTCGGCAATCGAGTCGATGACGTAGAGCTCGACGCCCTTCGGCTGGCCGCCGAGGGGGCCATCGAAAACGCCGGAGATCATCAGCGGAACCGATCCTTCGCATTCGGAGCGGAGGAATACATCGTAAATCTCACCGGGGTTGAGGCCGGTGATCGGGATGGTCGGCGTGGAAGCCGTCGCATTGACGGGAACCGGTGCACTCCCAAATTGGGAAATCCCGACTTGCAGGGGATTGGTGGCACCGTTCCAGCCCACATCTACGCTGGTCTGGGTGATATTCGTGAAGATCGCCTGGTCATCCGGAGGAGCACAGTTGCCCAGAATCTGGAAATTGTCCAGGTAGTAATCATCGCCACAGCTCTGCTCGTGGACAATCGCCACGTAGATGTCCTGCCCAACAAAGGCACTGAGATCAAACGTGATCAGTTCGTATCCACTGTTGGGAACGTCGGCTTCGAAGATCGTGTCGATGGCCGTGAATGCCGCCGGCATCGTCTGGGAAGTCGTCGAGACCCTGATGATGTAGAGCGAATTGTAGTCAGAAGGGTCCGGCTGGAAGTGGGACCAGGACATGAGGTTGTCCGCGCTGGTGATGGATACCAGCGGGGTTACCAGCCAGTCTTCCGAGGTGGCACTCAGGCCACATTCATAGTTAATATAGGCCGATCCAGTTCCGCTGAGGGGAAAGGTCGTCGACCGTTCCCATTGGAAGTTGGTGCCGACCCCGTTGTCAAATCTCGCCCATCCGGGAGGGGGGAAAGTCCCGCCATCGAACCCTTCCACCAACTGGGCGGACATAGGTCGATGACCGACAAGCAAGAAGCATGCTGCCAGAACAAGGCACAATGTAAATTTCTTCATGTTCAGTAACGTCTTGGCTTTAGTTATAGAATGAATAATTGAATGAATGAATAAAAAAAGAACGAGCTGATCGAAATTTTGAGTCTAGAAGAGCGGTTTTGTTAAGTCAATTGTAGTGGTATAAATAGACACCAGAGGGTTTAAATGAAGCTCAATCGATAGTTACAACCCTAAGTAGGGGTCAAAATAAGTAGATTCAATGGAATTCCCCCCATAAACCCGGTCAAAAAAACCTTATTGAGGAGACAATACGCCTTTTTGCAGAGCTTTTTGGTACCAGATGCCCGCATTCTCGTTGTCCCCCAGCAGTTGATAGCGACCAATCATCTTTTTCCAGAAATATTCATTGTTGGGTTCAATCTCGAGCATCTGCTCCATCTCCTGAAAGGAACGGCGCAACAAAATACTGTCCCTAACTGACTGACCCCGTTCAAAGTAGATGTCCGAGCGGGCATCCCGGAAGGTCAGGTTCCGGGGCTGGACCCGGATCAGGCTGTCGACGAGGCGGACCCCCGTCTCGAACTCTCCGCTGCGCCCGTAGGACTGGGCCAGCAAGACGGGAATGTCCGGATCATCCGGAACCAAGGCCAGCGCCTTCGAAAAGCCATCGACGGCCCCCGGGTAATCTTCCGCCATGAAGGCCGCCTTGCCAAAATAAAACTGAGGGTCGGCGTGCTCAGGAAACTTTTTCCGGGCCGCATCCAATACCTGCACGCCCTCTTGCACCCGCCCCACATTCACCAAATGATCCCCCAGTTCCAAGCGGGCATAAAATAGAAATGGACTCTTCTCAATGGCCGTATAATAATGTTCGATTGCCTCCGCCTGCTCCTTCCCCCGCATCGGATCCTGCCCGTACCGCACCATCAATTCCGTCGCCAGGTAATAGTGCGCCTTCCCATCCGCCTCCAACACCTCAATATCGGCATTGAACAGGCTCAGGTTATCGGCCCAGACGGGATTCCGCTGGACCGTCAGAACCGCCCAGAACCCCGCCAGCAGCACCAGCGCGCCCCCTCCTATCATCCAATTGCGCTCCATTCCCCCGAGGTTGAGCTTGTTTCCCTTCACCACTCCGTCTCCCCACGGCATGGCTCCGATCCTGCCTTTGGCAAGCCTCCGCACCAGCATCACCACCATCCAGGCCAGGCCCAACGATGGGGCAAACATGAAGCGGTCGGCCATGGTATCGGGAACGAGCAGGGCCACTTGCAGGTAAATGGTCAGGGGAATGAAAAACAGGAAAAAGCCGAGGACCAGATCGCGCCACCGGTGCAAAAGTGCCATTACCCCCATGAAAAGCGGCAGGCCCAGCATCAACAGTGCGCCCAACAGGCCTATAGGATTCCCGGCCGACAGGACCGGAATGTGATTGAACCCACTGTGGTAGACCAGTTCGGTGGGCCAGAGGAAATTGCGGAGGTAGAGGAGGAACAAATGGCCGGAATTGACGAGTCGCTCGACAAAGGACATATTGGTCGCGTGGGAGTTGTTGACGACCATGTTCTCGATGAACGCCGGGGTCGTTTCATCCGGAGAGGCGCCGGGCGCCCGCCCGGTCAGGACCTGGAATACGCCCAGAACCAGCACCACGATGCCCACCACACTCGCCACGCCAATCAGTCGATTTTTCAGATTGCTTCCCACCACCCAGGCCACCACCACAAACACGCCCAGGTAAGTGATCGTATTTTCTTTGCTCAGAATCCCCAGCACCAACAGCGCAAAACTCACCGGCAGGGCCCACCATTTCTGTTCCCGCACAAAGCGAATGAAGAAGTTGAGGGCCAATACGCCGAATAGCAGGCCCAGCATCTCGTCCCGCGACTTTAGGTTCGCGACGACCTCCACGTGGAGCGGATGGACCGCAAATAACAGGGCCGCCATGAAGGGATAAAATGGATGGGCCTCGGGGAATAGTCGTTGGAGGGTGAAGAAAATGGCGAGGACGAGCAGGGAAAAATAGAGGACCTGCATGCGGTGGGCGGCCTCGGGACTGTTGCCAAAGAGTTCGATGTCGAGGGAGAAAGTGGTCAGGGCAATGGGGCGGTAGCCATTGAAGTCGGCCAGTTCATAGCGGGAGCGGAACTGAAAATGTTCCGCGACGCCATCCAGGCCCTGTTGGGTCCGGGGGTTTTGGGTGATGGCAATGGCATCGTCCCACACGTAGCCGTGGCTGAGGGTATTGGCAAAGATGCCCCAGCTGATGACGAACAGGACCCCGGCGAGGATCCAACGGAGCCGGGGCGGAATGGCTGGTTGGGTGTATGTATTCAATGCTGACCGAATTTGGGAGGAAGTTAATGAATTTCAAATTGGGAAGGTAGCCATTCGATTATCTGCCCCAAGCGGGGGCCGGGCTCCAAATCCCCGGCCCCCAAAACATCAACACATTCTACTATTGACCAAGTGTCTTTTCTTCCCCCACTCTGCTCCGGACATTTTCTTCGAGCATTCCCTCCTCCCCTATTTCCCCTCTCCCCCAATGGACCAAGCCCCTACCGAACCGGCGGGGCCTGGGTTGCACCGTGACGAAGCTGCTTTTTTTTGAAGGCTTATCCCTGGCTCACCGAAATGGCTACGGGAGCCACCGCACTCTTCATGATCATTCCGGGAATCGAAGAGCGGAATTGGTAGCTCACCCCGCCAGCTTGCAATCCGGGATTGAGTTTGATCTCTGCAGAAATTCCCATCTCACGGGCCGCATTGTTTGCTTTGAGGGAAATTTCGGCTTTCTCAGGTCCAGGGAAGTGAGGAATCAGGGCCTGGCCGGAGAAAATGGACATTGTCATCGGATCGGAGCTTCCCGGATTCAGGACGACCGTACCGGTCAGGGGATTCGTTTTCGGGTGGAGCGTCCATTGGATAGCGATGCCATCGTGGCTGCTGTGAAGGACGAGGGTTTCGGGAGTTGAGTCGAACATGGTGTTGATGATTGATGGTTGGTGAAAAAAGGCAGGAAATGGGATCGGGGGCCGGTTGCCCCCGATCGTGAAGTCTGGTTTAGTTGGAGATGGGGGTGTCGTAAGGAGCAGAAATCGGATTGCCATTTCTTACCTCGATGAGGAAGCCGCCTTCGCCACTGGCCCAGTCGTCATTGACGGTCAGGGCGGCGGAGACCGCATCCCCATTGACAGCCATGCCACTGGTGACGTCGACCGTGAAAGGCCCGTTGTAGATGCCACCCTGGTACTGGACGACTCCGCCGATCTCGGGGAATTCAACCGCTTCCCCGTCGAAGGGAGCATAGTTCGCAGAGCCGGACAGGCCGCTGTCTTGAATCTTGAGGTTCCAGGTCATCTTACCTGCGTCGGTAATGCTGTAAAGGGTTACGTTTTTGGAGAATGAGTTGGACATGATGTTGTTGCTAATAGGTGATAAAAAAGAGATGAAAGCCTGGTGGGCCGGGGGCGTATCAGCCCCCTTCCTACCATTGTGAGGTTATTTTTGGTTGCTGATCGGGGTATCGGTTGGCGCGTTGATCATGGCACCGAGGGCCTCGGTGATAGTGAAGCCGCCTTTGCCGCTGGTCCAGTCCGCATCGACGCTCAGGGCGGCGGAGATCGATTCGCCAAAGCTGTCTTTACCGCCGGTCACATCGATGGTGAAGGGGCCGTTGGGGTAGCCGCCCCGGAATTGAACCGTACCAGAAAGGTTTTTGAATTCGACCGAGGTGCCGCCGTTGGGGAGGTAGCTGGCCGTACCGCTCAGTGCGCTGTCGTCGATCTGGAAGTTCCAGGTCATTTGGGCTTCGGCGGTGGTGCTGTAAAGGGTTACGTTTTTGGTGAATGAGTTAGACATGATGTTGATGTAAATGGGTTAAAAAATGTATTGTAAATCCGGTCGGTCCCGGGCCGTGAAGGCCGCTTTCCTTCCGTATCCATCTCGTTGCATCCTTGCCCCGAGCGAACAATACAAACATAGGGTCCGGGCTCCGGGAGCTGAAACCAAACCCCTCCCATTTTGATACAACATAAATTGTCCCCAAATCAACATTAATAAATACTGAAGCTATTTTAAAGCCATTAATCCAATCCTGATCAATACAATAAAGTTTTGGTTTTGCGCCTTCTATTTCCCCTGAATTGCCGCCACCAACTGCTCGAACTCCCCTTGGATGGTGTTCCCTTTTAGCATCGACTCCGCCCACAAGATGATCTCCTGTTGGCCCAGAAAAGGTTGGATCCCGTCCAGGCTCCGTATCAACTGATGCAATTGCTCCCGCAGGTCTTCCCCGGGCAGCGCCTTGAGGACCGGCCCGAGGCCGCGCAAGGCCTTCATATGGGGATGGTCCCCCTCGATTTGGGCCTGGAATCCGCGCCGGGCATTCCGGACCATCGACTCGCACAGGTCCACATTCCCCAATTGGTACTGGACCAGAATGCGCAGCAACGCACATACCCGCCGCGCGTCGTTGCGGATGGGGCCGGCGGGAAGTTGGTGGATGACCAGCAAGCTGCGGTTGGCGGCGCTGAAATTGTCGGAGAGGAAATAGAAAATGGACAGGTTGTAGTGAAACATGATCCACTGGGACCGGCTCAGCCGGTCCTGCACCTGGGGCAGCCACACTTCGATGCGGCTTGCCAAAGTCTTCCCCCGCCCAAAGCGGGCGTAGTTCAGGCAGTAAATGAACTCCTGCGTGTACACCATCCGGCGGGACCGAAATTGGAGGACCTCGTCCTTGAACCGGATCTTGCGGATCAGGTTCAGAAAATGCTCCAGGGGAGCCATGTCATTCAAGGCCACGATGGCCGCATTGAAGAAGTTGTTGAACACAATCAACAGGAGTTCCGCCTTGTCCTCCACCCATTTCGCATTGCCCTCCCACAACCGCATGACCGGCAACAAGGCCTCGTACGCCGCCTGGAAATCACGATGAAGGGTATGGTAAATGCCCTGGACACTTCCCGCCAGGAGCTGCGAGAGGCCGTCGTCGGAGGCTTCGGCCAAGGTGAACAGGTCTTCCCGCCAGAATTGGGCCAGTTGCGGGGCATCTTCGGGCTTCTTGGGAGACAGGTTTTTGCGGGAAGCGGCCCGGGCCTCGGATTGGAGCTGCCGGAGCTGCAGCTGCAACTGGAGGAGGTCGAGCAGGCGCTGGCCTTCCGCCCGAAGGGTGGAAAGGTGGAGATCGGTGGCCTGGGAATTGGCGTCGATGAAAAATCGGCGCTCCCAGGACAGCAACTCCAATTCCAGGTTCGTGCGGGAATACTCGTGGGCCACCCGGCGGGCGGTCTTGATCATGCGCATGCCCTGCGCGTAGAGGTGCTTGGCGTACAGGACCTTGATTTCCCCGAGCATTTGGTACAAGCGTGCGTCGACATTGTCGGAGGTCTTGAGGTGGACCACGCTTTTGAGGATTTGTTGGTTGAGACGGGGAATGACCGTGGCCAGGTTTTTCCCCAACCCCGCCTCCTTGATCTTGTCCTGGAGCGCCCCAGGAGTCATTTCGGGTTGCCGGCAGAGCAATTCGAAGAGCTGCATGGCCTGGGATTCGCCGGGCTTCCGCAGGTCGGCCAGGAGCCTGCGAAAATGCCGCTTCTCCCCTTGGCTAAGGGAGCTTACCAGCGCATGCAGTTCATCCAATCGGGCCATTCCTCAAGTTATCATTCCCCTTCGCTTCATGAAACGTCGGCTTGATTTTTCAGTTATTTCTCCCGTTATTTTTCCTGCTTTCATCGATCAACCACCTAAAACACTCTACGTATGGCTTTTGACCTCGAAACAGGATCTGTCAGCATTCCTTTGCCTCAGATCAACAATGACCTTAAAGTTCTGCCCGCCAGCGAAGGCGAAGGGACAACTTATTACAAACTCGTCGTCACCTTGTACCCCCAATCGATTTCCGATGCCGCCTTCACCGATAGTTTTGTGGGCCAGGTAATGTTCAGCAATGCCGAGGGCATGGATAGCGAAAACAATGAGTGGTACCTGCCTTACAACGAGGCCAGCTCAGGGAGCAGCAGCAATATCCTGAAATTCAATTTTCGCACCGATTTCCTCGGGGACGATACCTATACCATGTGCCTCTGGTACATGCAGCGTCCGGAATCCAGTCCGGCCGTATACGATGCCTGCTACAACTACTTCAAATCCAGCAGTGCCCCCGAAGACGTCACCTCCGGCTACAAGATCTCCAACAAAGGCATCACTGGGCTCAGCGATGGCTCCAAGTTCGGCCAGATCAACTTTGTGGTCAAAAACGATTCCCTGGGCATCCTGATTGTTGGCATCACCGACACCGACGGCGGCGGTTCTCCCATCTGATCGGACCTCAGCTATGGATTTCAACGAACAGACGCTGAGTCGCGTCCAGGCAGGCATCCGCGAAGCGGGCCACGACTGGAAAGCGGGCCACAATTCCTTATTTGGCACTACCGCCGACGACGCCCAGCTACTGGCCGGGAGCATCCACCCGGATGGCAAGGCCGAGCTGGACCGCCGCGAGGTCAAGGCCCAGATGAATTTGCCCCAGCACAATTCCCAGGCTCCGACCGCCATTGATTGGCGCAACCACCAGGGCCACAACTTCCTTGATGCGCCCCGCGACCAGGGCAAATGCCGGTCCTGCGTCGCATTCGGGACCGCGGCCGCGGTCTCAGCCCGGGCCCGCATCGCCAAACAACTCCCGCTGGACAATCCGGAGGCCCATCGATTTTCTCCCCTTTCCCCCGCCCAGATGTTCTACTGCATCGCGGAGCGCACCGGCTTCAATTGCAAAAAGGGCTGGATGATCGATGATGCGCTCAAGGTGATGCAGTTCCAGGGCGTCGTACCTGAGTCCTGTTTTCCCTATACCTCCGGCGACCAACCCTGCAAGGAGAGTGCCGATTGTCGGTCTAAGATCACCAAGGTCAAATCCTTCCATTCCGCTTCCACCATTGCCGGGATGAAGGAGCAACTCCTCTCCGGCGGCCCCATCATCACCAGCATGAGCCTTTACGGCGATTTCCAGACCTATGTCTCGGGCGTCTATGTCCCTACCCGGGGCGCCAAGCGGCTGGGCGGCCATTGCGTGGCGGTGGTCGGATTTGACGATCACAAAGCCTATCGGGCCAATGGTCGGCCCCAGGTCGGAGCGTGGCTGTGTAAGAACAGTTGGAGTGAGCAGTGGGGGGAAAAGGGGTATTTCTGGATCGGCTATGGACACTGCGGGGTCGACAGCGAGATGTGGTACACCGAGGGGTTCGCGGAAATCTACCTCGCTCCGACGACCTGATTGGGGGAGTCGGAAGCGCCTGTTGTATTTAATCGTAGACCGGTGAACAGGTAGGTTCACGGCTCCGGTAAACTGAATATTGCCAGTTTGAGTAAAAAATTATTATTTTCTCTCTGGCTTTCAATAAAGATGTAATTAACCTTAATCAACCTGTACGATGTTTGGAATCGAATTCATTGAGGTGGGGATTGGCCTGGTATTCGCATTTTTTGCGGTGAGTACCATCTGCTCCGGGGTCGTCGAAGTCTGGACCCGGCTCACCAAATTGCGCTCCCGTCACCTTCGGGATGCCCTCAAGACCATGCTGGACGACCCTGAAATGGACAACCTGGTCAAGAAGTTGTACAACCATCCGGGGCTGTTCGCTCCGGTCAAGAAGAAAATTGGCGCGGCCGATTATATCGATGCGAAGGACTTTGCCGAGACCTTTCTCGATGTGCTGGCCGGCGCGGGCGATGCTGCCTTGCAACGCGCCCTGCTGGACAAGGCCAAGAAAATCAAAGATGAGGCCCTTCAAACCTCGGTAGAGCAATTGCTCAGCGCCTCCCCCGCCAAGGTCAAGGAGTTGGAAACGACCCTGACCGAGATGTTTGAAAATGAAACCTCGAACTTCGCCTTTGCCACTTATATCGCCTCCTTCAAGGCCGGCAGCCTGGGCTATGAAGGCCTGAAGGCCCGCATCAGCAGCATTGAATCGGCGGCCATCCGGGAGAAATTGTCCCAATTGCTCAATTTTTCCCCCACCGACCTCACCAACAAAAAGAGCGAAATCCAAGGCTGGTTTGAAAACCCTCCCTTCTGCGAGGCCTGCTTCGAACTGCTGGCCTTCACCAATCCGAGCTACGACCGGTTCAAGCGCCTCGAGAAAGAAATCCTTGCCATCCAGGACAAGTACCTGCGGCAAAAGATGCTCCGCATCCTCTATGAGTGCTCCGACCGTATGGAAAAGCTCGAATCCCGGATCGAAAATTGGTTCAACGATACCATGGAGGACGTTTCCCGCTGGTACAAGAAGCGGATCCAGTGGGTTTTGTTGGGCATTTCCATTGTGGTTGTGGTGGGGCTGAATGCAGATGCCGTCCGGTTGGCCTCTGAGCTGTGGAACGACAACCAGCTGCGCGCCGCCACTGTCCAATTGGCCGATGATTATGTGGAGCGGCAGGACAGCATCTGGAAAATGAAACAGACCATGCAACAGTCCCAGCAAATGGCCCGTCTTGCCGTTACCCTGGACTCCAATGCCACTGTTTCGGCTGATGCCGAGGACGCCGTGCAGTCTGATTCCGTCGGCATCGCCGATTTCCAGAAGATCTATACCGAACTCAAGAATGACATCGAGGTGACGGAGCAAATGCCCATTGGCTGGAACTCCGAGCCCCTTCCCTGGAACAAGAATTTCCCCCGCGACCGAAGCCTCTTCTGGTGGTACCTTTCCAAGGTCCTCGGGCTGGCCATCACGGTGGGTGCGACTTCCTTCGGAGCGACCTTCTGGTACGACCTGCTGCGCAACCTGTTGAGCCTGCGGACCGGACTGGTGGGAGGTAGTCGGGAAAATAAACAGAACAACGGAAACCGCGAAAGCACCGAGTAGGCCAACCATTTTTGACCATTCCCGTTCAATAAGTCTACTGGGGAGAACCTTGTGGATTAATAATGACGCATGGATGGGTGGAAACAATGAATGGGACTGGCAAAAGCATTAACTTCGCGAGGATGGTAAAATGGCTGTCGTTCAGGCTGTTGCTCCTGGGCATACTGGGCTGGCAATCGCTGGCTGCCCAGGTTCCGCCGAAACGTGAGTTTCGGGCGGTTTGGGTGTGTACACTCGCCAACCTGGACTGGCCTTCCCGCGCCACCTCTTCCCCCGCGACCCAGCAACGGGAAATGATCCGGATGCTGGACCGCTTCGAAGAGATGGGCATGAACGCCATCATCTTTCAGGTCCGGCCCGCTGGGGATGCCTTTTACCACTCTGACCTCGCCCCCTGGTCCCATTACCTCACCGGCCAGCAAGGCAAGGCGCCATCTCCCTATTACGATCCCCTGGCCTTCATCATCGAAGCCTGCCACGAACGCAACATCGAGCTCCACGCCTGGTTCAACCCCTTTCGGGCAGTGTCCCATACCCGCCACGTCAAGGTCTCGGCCCGGCATCCCAGCAAATTGCATCCCGATTGGTGCTTTGATTACGGCGACAGCCGCTACTACAACCCGGGGGTCCCCGCTGCCCGCGACCATATCCAACAGGTCATCCTGGAAGTCCTCCGCAAGTACGACGTCGATGGCATCCACCTGGACGACTATTTCTACCCCTACCCCATTGGCACCCGTCCCGTCCCCGATGACGCGGCCTACGCGCGCTATGGCGGTCCCAACTACCCTTCCCGGGCCCACTGGCGCCGGCACAACATCGATGAATTTGTCCGCACCCTGAATGACAGCATCCAGGAGATCAAACCTTGGGTAAAGTTTGGCATCAGTCCCTTCGGGGTCTGGCGCAACCAGACCGAGGATAGCCGCGGCTCGACCACCGATGGTGCGTTCTCGGCCTATGAAGGCCTCTATTCTGATACCCGAAAGTGGATCAAGGAGGGCTGGGTCGATTATATGGCGCCGCAGATTTATTGGTCGGTGAACCATCCCCGGGCCAGCTACCGGATCGTCCTCGACTGGTGGAATGCCCTCGAGGCCGACCGCCACATCTTCGTGGGGCATGCGCCCTACCTCATGTCCGAGTCCAGCGCCCCCGCCTGGGCGAAGTCGTCCGAATTCCTACTTCAGACCCGTCTCCAACGGGAAAAGGCCCATGTGTCCGGGGACATTTGGTTCCGGGCCAAGCCCTTGATGAAGAATCCCCAGGGCTTCTGCGATGCGCTGCGTCAGCAGTGCTACCAGTATCCGGCCCTGCCCCCCGCGATTCCGTGGAAGGACAGCATCCCCCCGGAGCGTCCCGGCAATTTCAGGACCATTGTCCTGCCGGAAGGGGTCCAGCTGAGCTGGGACCCGCCCCGCATCGCGGAAGACGGGCAAACTGCTGCCTACTACGTGATCTATCGGTTTGAAGGCGGTGAGCGGTACGACCTGAGCGATCCCCGCAACATCGTCTCCGTGCAGCGCACGACCACTTTCTTCGACGAGAACACTTCTCCTGGCAACGATTATGGCTATGTCGTGACGGCAGTGGACCGCTCCCACAACGAAAGCAAGCGCTTCGTGTATTACCAGGTCCACCTGATCGAATCCCCTCCCGTCGGGAACGGAGCTCCCTGAGTTGTGCCATTGCACAGAATATAAAAACCCGCCGGCTGGCGGGTTTTGTATTTCTATTTGGTGAAGCTGTCGCTTAGTTCTTCGGCACCTTGTAGGTTCCGGTGATCTTGAATTCGGTCCGCCGGTTCAACTGGTGGGCCTCTTCCGTACATTCAATGCCGTCGGCACACTCATTGGTGAGTTCCTCCTCGCCCTTCCAACGGAAGGTCAGGCGGTCACCATTGATCCCGTGGTCGATGATGTAGCGACGGGCCGACTTGGCGCGGTTTTGCGACAAGGTCTGGTTGTAGGCATCCGTTCCCCGACAATCGGTATGCGAGGTCAGCTGGATGGTCACGTTCGGATTGTCCTGCATGAAATTGACCACGCGGTCCAGCTCCGGCCGGGCATCCCGGTCCCGGATATTGTACATGTCGAAGTTGTAGTAGATGATGTAGAATACATCTCCCAACTCGGGATCGGGAACGAGGAGGCGGGCCCGGGCCGTATCCTCCGGCACCAGGGCACGGGTATCAATATTCGTGGCCAACGGTTCCTTGGTATCGGGCCCCTCGTACACAAATTCGTATTCCTTCGTGGGGTCGATTTCCGTGTACACCATCCCGTTCTCATCCGTCTCGATCACTTTGACCCGTTCGATGACCTTCACTTTCTTCTTCACCAGCGGTTTTCCTTCTTCATCCACCAACAAACCTTCAAAGACAATGGGTTCGGGGCAATTGGAGGGCAAACGCTTCATGGGAATCTCGACGACAATCTCATCGTTGAGGTTGACGTTGCGAGAAGAAAAACGCTTCCGGGCTTCCTCATAGCCTTCCTTCGTCGCAATCGCATACAACTCCATATCTTGTTTGACGCCCTGCACAAAGACGCCATCCTCGTCGGTACGGCCTTTACTAGCTTCCCCCCGAGGATCAAACACCTCTACCATGACATTCCCCAGCCGCTCCCCAGTTTCCAAATCCACCACAACGCCCTTGACCTTGTGGAACTGGAAGAAGGAATAAATATCGTCGTCTCCTACCCCACCGGACCGGTTCGAGCTGAAAAAGCCCATTCTCTTGGTTTCGTCCAGTACCAGGGCAAAGTCATCGCGCGCCGAGTTGATCGGATAGCCCATGTTCTCCACCTTTTCCTCACTGCTCCCGTAATTGGTCGCCCGGAAGAGGTCCAAACCACCGAGCCCCGGCCAACCCGTCGAACTGAAGTACAGGGTGCCATCTTTGCTGATCCAGGGGAACATTTCATCCCCCGTCGTATTGTAGGCAGCTCCCAGATTCTGAGGCCGTCCCCAGGTACCAGTTTCGAGGTTCAGGGAAACTTTGTACAGGTCAGTTCCGCCGTAACCGCCCTGCATGTCCGAAACGAAAAATAGCGTGGTTCCATCGGCGCTCAGGGCCGGATGGCCCAGGGAGTATTCGTCGTCGTTAAAGGGAATCTCTTCGATGTTTTTCCATCCTTTCCCCCGCAAATCCGCCCGATAAGTTTTCAAGCGAATCACCCCTTCTGAGCTCCGTCCGACTTTGCCTTTGATGAGGTTGTTTCGGGAAAAGAACATCGTCTTTCCGTCCGGGCTAAAGGTAACGTGGGCTTCGTGAAACTTGGAATTGATCTGACCGGGCAACAACTCAGGACTGCCCAATTGAGGCGTGCCTTTGTAGTCGGAAGCAAACAATTCGAGGAAAGGACGGCTGGTCCAACCAAACTTGAGTGGCTCCCGATTCCGGGCCGAAGCGAAGACGACCTTGTCATTCCAGATATGGGGGCTGAAGTCGGCGTCCGGGGTATTGATGTTCGTAATCTTGACCCGGTACAAGGAAGAATCTACCATGAAAGTGGTATAATTCTGGCAGGACCTCAACATCGCCCGGGCAACTTTTTGGTCTTCCGGATTGGTGCCCAGGTATTTTTCAAACCAGGGCGTGGCTTGGCTCCATTTCTGGTTGTTCATCAAGGCCCGACCATAGTAGTAGTAATTGATCGGATCGGTCTCTTTGAACTGAACCACCTGGGCAAATTTATCTTCAGCCATCTGAAAATCATTCACCCTGCGGTAGCAATCGGCAACCCGCTCGATCGCGTGTTGGTCCCGCGGGTTCTTGTCAAGGTACCGTTCGTAGAGCTTGATCGCCTTCGAATATTTCAGGTGCCCATAATTCTTATCTGCCCGGTTGAGCTGGGCATTGAGGGAACCCAGCACCATCAAAAATGACAGTACAAGCGTAGCACTTCGCATGTTCATAAGCGAAAATGTTAGTGGTAATCCTAGGTAAAATATTGGTCAGAAATAACGCGGAGTGATGATCTTCGACCGGGTCAGCCCCAGGTCAAATCCAATCATCAATTCGTGGGAGCCGGTATTGACCCGTCCCAACTGACTCAAGGTATAATCGTAAGCATAGCCAATGCGCCAACCCTTCAGGCTCATGTATTCAACCATGAAGATCAAAGCATCCTGGGTCCGGTAACCAGCCCCGATCCAGAACACCTTTTTGAAGAGTAGGTTGGCATTCAAATCCAATTCGAAGGGGGCATTCTGAACGTATTTCCCCACAATGGAAGGTTTGAAGTCGACGTTTTTGCCCAATGGCACCACAACCCCAGCCGTACCGAAATAATGGACCTTCTGAGAGGAAGCCAGGTCTTCGGCGGCGTTGTTGGCGTAGCGGAAATAACGACCGGCCAGGACGTTCGGAGCCGACAAGCCGAAATAGAAGCGGTTCGTGTTGAAGTACAAACCAGTTCCGACCCGGGGAAGCCAGGCCGTCTGGTCCAACCCCGGATTGACCCGGTCCGGATCAATGGTATTGATCTGGGAATAGCGGTTCGTGAAGTTGGTCACCCCTCCCCGAAGACCGAGGGCCATCGTTCCTCCCGCCATGGGGAAACGGAACGCATAGCTGGCCACGAAGAAGTTCTGGCGGGTGATCCCCAACCGGTCATGGACCACACTTACCCCAAATCCATGCCGCTCATTGGCCGTGGGAGCGTGGATAAAGAAGCTACCCGTCTCCGGGGCCCCATCCAGCTGGACCCACTGCTTACGCAGCAGCAGCGCCCCGCTAATCGTTCCCCGGCTGCCGGCATAAGCAGGGTTAAACGCCATGCCGTTGAACATGTACTGAGAATATTGGGGGTCCTGCTGGGCGCTCAATGGCCCGGCCAGCAGGATCACCCCTAACAGCATCAGACAGATGTTTCGAATTGAATTCATCGTGGTATTGAATTGCTGAGTATTGTCCATGATTAACGGAAGATTACAATGAAGCCGCCAATTTCCTTGGAACCATCTCCGAGGTCAAGCACATAGTAATAGGTGCCATCCGGTACAGGTTCTCCGTTTCTAAAGAAGGTTCCATCCCATTCGCTCTGGTACCCATCCGCTTCGTAGACAATATTGCCCCAGCGGTTGAAGATCCGGATCGTGTTGTTGGGATACTGATCAATGCCAATGATCACGAAGTTATCGTTGTCTCCATCTCCGTTCGGCGAGAAGCCATTTGGAATAATGAGGCCATCGGGCAGAACATTGATGTAGACCCAGGCGGTATCACACAGCGGCGGGGTTCCATCGTCACAGATCACATAGAGGAAGCTATCCGTTCCAACGAAGTTGTCGTCGGGGATATAGGTAATCGTTCCATCCGGGTTGATCACCGTCGTTCCATTGTCCGCATCATCCAGAATCGTAACGGTTACACTGTCACCAGGCTGAACTGTGTCGTTCACCAGGATGTCAATGCTTCCAGTCGTATTGATGGAAATCGTTACGCTGTCGTTCATTGCAATCGGCGGCTCGTTCGGAGGCGGCAGAATCGTGACGTAGACAAATGCCGTGTCACATCCGCTGATGCCATCACAAATCACGTAGCAGAAGGTGTCCGTGCCAATGAATCCTGCGTTCGGTTGGTAGAAGACACTGTCTCCATCCGCAATGAAGGCGGTACCATTCATCGGAGGACAGGGCAGACTGACCGTAGCGAGGGAATCGCCATCGGGATCGAAGTCGTTGGCCTGCACATCAATGAAGATCGGCACATCCTGCTCGGTGGTGTCTACATCGTCGTTCGCAATCGGCGGAACATTGAGCGGGGGCAGAACCGTGATGATCACTGTATCGGTATCACACAGCGGCGGAGTACCATTGTCACAGATGCTGTA
>CAWUKT010000099.1:0-24086 GCA_963923035.1 uncultured bacterium | reverse complement strand
GAACCGCCTCGAATACCGGGGACTGGAAGGCTTTATCTTCGCCATCACGCCCTTCAACTTCACCGCCATCGCCGGCAACCTGCCCGCCTCGGCCGCCCTCATGGGCAATACCGTCGTGTGGAAACCCGCCGACTCCCAGATCTACTCTGCCAACATTGTCATGGAAATTTTCCGGGAGGCAGGCCTTCCCGACGGCGTCATCAACCTGGTCTACGTCGATGGCCCCACCGCTGGCGACGTGGTCTTCAAGCACCCCGACTTTGCCGGGCTCCACTTCACCGGTTCGACCGGCGTCTTCCAGCACCTCTGGAAGGAAATCGGCACCAATATCGCGACCTACAAGTCCTATCCGCGCATCGTCGGTGAGACCGGCGGGAAAGACTTCATCTTTGCCCACCACTCCGCCGATACCAAGGCGCTCGCGACGGCCATGACCCGGGGAGCCTACGAATTCCAGGGCCAGAAATGCTCGGCCGCTTCCCGCGTCTACATCCCCAAGTCGATCTACGTCGACGTGATCTCGGAGGTCATCAAGGACATGCAGTCCTTTAAGATGGGCAGCCCGATGGACTTCGGGAACTTCATCAACGCTGTGATCGACGAAGCGGCTTTCGACAAGATTGCCAGCTATATTGAGCGGGCAAAGGAAGCTCCGAATGCCGAGATCATCCAAGGCGGAAACTACGACAAGTCCAAGGGCTATTTCATCGAGCCGACCCTGATCAAGACCAGCGATCCGAACTTCCTGACCATGCGCGAGGAAATCTTCGGCCCGGTCCTGACGGTCTATGAATACGAAGATGAAAAATGGCGCGAGACCATTGCGATTCTCGACAAGACCAGCCCCTACGCCCTCACGGGCGCCATCTTCGGGCAGGACCGCTACTTCATCGACGAGGCCTCCAAACTTTTGGTCCACTCCGCCGGCAACTTCTACATCAACGATAAGCCTACAGGTGCCGTCGTTGGGCAGCAGCCCTTTGGTGGAGGCCGGGCCTCCGGCACCAATGACAAGGCCGGTTCCTACCTGAACCTCCTCCGGTGGGTCAGCCCCCGGACCATCAAAGAGACTTTCAATCCCCCCAAGGATTACCGTTATCCGTTCCTCGGCGAATAGCGATATAGGTTTAATTTTCAACTGCAAAGCCCTTTTCTTCCGGAAGAGGGCTTTTTTCATTTCGCCTGCCCCAAACCAAGCGGACCCTTTTGGGTTGTTCTTTCAGAATTAATTGAAATCTGGTGCCATATCCTTAACTTTGCGCGATGTCCAAAAAACGGAAGTTAGATGAAATCAAGGCTCCGATTGACGAGGAGTTGAAGCACTTCGAGAAGTACTTTCGGGGGGCGATGAAGAGCCGCGTGATGCTTTTGGACAAAATCATGCAGTACCTCATCAAGCGGAAGGGCAAGCAGATGCGCCCGATGTTTGTGTTGCTGACGGCCAATCTGTGCGGGGGCATCCAGCCGCCGACTTACCGCGGGGCCGCCTTGATTGAGTTGTTGCATACTGCCACCCTGGTCCACGATGATGTCGTGGACGATTCGGATGAGCGCCGGGGATTTTTCTCATTGAATGCGCTCTGGAAAAACAAGATTTCCGTCCTGATCGGTGACTTTTTGTTGTCCCGGGGCCTCCTGATGTCCCTCGAACACGAAGATGTCCACCTCCTCAAGATCACGTCCAATGCGGTAAAGCTGATGGCGGAAGGGGAATTGCTTCAGATTGAGAAGGCCCGGAAGCTAAATGTGGATGAGGCCGTTTATTTTGAGATTATCCGGCAGAAAACGGCTTCGCTGATCGCGTCGTGCACTGAGGTCGGAGCGGCCAGTGTCACCGAGGACAAGGAGGTGATTGAGAAAATGCGGTTGATGGGGGAAAAAATCGGGATGGCTTTTCAGATCCGCGACGACCTGTTTGACTACGGGACGGCCGACGTGGGCAAGCCCCTCGGGATTGACATCAAGGAGAAAAAAATGACGCTCCCGCTGATCCACGTCCTCAACAAGGCCAGTTGGGCCGAGCGCCGCAAGGTGATCAACATCGTCAAGCGCCACAATACCAACAAGGACAAGGTCAATTGGGTGATCAAATACGTAACGGACAACGGCGGGCTGGAATATTCGAAGGGCGTGATGAATACCTACCTCGAAGAAGCGATGGCGATTCTGGAAGAATTCCCGGACAGCCCCAGCAAGACTTCCCTCCGCTCGCTGGTCGAATACGCTGTAAACCGGGAAAAATAGACCTGTTTTTCCATTTTCCCTCCCCAACCCTCTTTCATCCCGGACGCGTGGTGGTCTATCAAAGGCCGAATTCGGTTTTTTTTCCTGAATTTCCCTTTCCCTTTCCCTTTTCCATTGCATTCAGTTCTCTGACCTCAAAAGGAGCTCTCAGGTTCCAGAAATAGCTCTAGGAGAATATTAAATTCGTCCCCGAGGTCAACGAAAACCACTTTTACGGCAATTCTATTGAGGAAAAAATAGTGCGCCCCTCTCCCACCTCAGAGAAATCCTCCGAGGGAAATCACAAATCTGCCGCCAATCAATTTGGGGGTGGACCGAGGGGAGAAAAGTAATCCTCAAACCAAATGACCTTTAGTTGGGATCGGTAGAGGAAAGAGGCCGTGAACATGGAGCAGGGGAAAAAAAGAGCTGATGGATTTGGAGCAGGAATGCAGGGGAAAATGGGAAAGTCAACGCCCCCTCAATCTGACCGTTCCAACCCATTTCCAGGCCTTAACTCTATTGCGATCAATAGTTTAGAAAAGGGGATTCCTCCTGAATCCAACCGAGCAGTATTGAAGCTCAACTTATTTGATGGGGGCAAAAGGTGGAAAGAAGTCGGAAAAAATGAGCCTAAAGGGCCAAATAAATTCTTTACCTTTAGGGTCAAGCAAGTTTGGAAATAAGTGAGAGTGACTTTGCGGGGCGTGTGTTGAACAAAAAGCAGATCAGACAGTTTTTAAGATCAAATCAGGGAAATTTTTTGGGGTTGACTCAACCCCTCTGCTAAGTGAAACAAGACAAGTAGTAAGAGTAGTGATCCGTAACCGATGAAATTGGAGCAACGTCCTATCGGGACGATGTTTCTCGTATCCAATCCGAGGTGATGTGCTGATCCTTGGTAGAAACAATATTCTTCATTCAAATGACGAAGTCATTAAGAGTAGCAATTGTAGAAGATGAGGCCCTGATTGCCGAAAGCATTGCTATTCAATTACGTAAAATGGGACACGAAGTCGTTGCGGTCTATTCCAATTACGACGCGGTGGTCTCTGCGCTCAGTTGCCAGGAAGCTGAATTGTTCCTCATCGACATCCGCCTGAAAGGCGCCCGGACCGGTCTGGACGTCGCCCGGACCCTGCAACGCAAGCAGGGCCCTCCCTTCCTCTTCGTGACTTCCAATACCGATTCGGATACGGTTCGGGAAGCCATGGAAACCCTCCCCCTCGGCTATATCACGAAACCGGTTTCCTACGAGGACCTGTTCATCGGACTCGAACTGGTCAAGGCCAAGATCAGCCTGGCCGGTTCCAATGGCCGGCAAATTGAAGTGCGCAATGGGCAGGAAAAGGACTGGATTCAGATCAAAAGCATCCAATTTTTGGAAGCCGGGCGGTCATACGTCACCATTCACCTGGCCGAAGGCCAACGCGTCCTGCGGCGTTCGCTGGGCAATTTCATCAAGGACTTCCGGGGGAGTGAAATCATCCGCATCCACCGCAGCTATGCCGTCAATCCCCGCATGGTCGAAAGCGTGATGGCCGGCAAAGTCATCGTAGCCGGCCACAAACTGCCGCTCGGACCTGGCTACCGGGACCATTTTCTCCGCACCCTCCACCAACTCAAGGTCTGACCTACCGACCTGGCTCCACCTCTGGAAAGGGAAATTTGAGGACATAGCGACCGCCTTGCTCCCAATCGTAGATCAATTTCCCCTCCAATTGCCGGGCCATCGTCTCCACCAGCATCAACCCGATGGAATCCGTCTTGTGGGTCTTCGAAAAGACCGCCTCGGGCACTCCCGGCCCCGAATCGAAGTACGTCAGCACAATCAAATCGTCTTCCAACTCCAATGAAATCTCAATTCGCAACGGCGCACTTTCGGGATCGGCGTATTTGAGCGAATTGGAAATCAGCTCATTGAGTAGGATTCCGAGGTACATATTGGTCGACTGGTCAAAGTACATCGGTACGATGTTCAGGATAATTTCCAGGGTCGCTCCTTTGTAGTACAGTCCTTCCAGTTCCCGACTCAATTCATCCACATACTCCGCAAATTCCAACGTGGCCAGGCGATTTTCATCCACAATCAACTCGTGGACCAAACTGACCGCCCGGATCCGCTTCCGGATGCCCTCCGCAAATTCATGGGTCTCCTCCTGCTCAATGTGCTGGGCCTGGATGTCCAGGAAAGCCGTGATCATCTGCAAATTGTTTTTGACCCGGTGGTTCACCTCCTTGACCAGGACTGTCTTCTCCTTCAGGTTCAACTTGAGATCGGCCAGCATTGCCTCGATCTGGTTGTTCTTCATTTGGATGAGACGATTCCGCTGCCGGATTCGGAGAACAGTAAAGAGGGTCAGCGCCAGCAATACCCCCAATCCGACGAGGAAGACTGTCAGGACGCGGTTCCGGGACAAGCGCGAGTCCAATTCCCCCTGCTGCTCCATGATCGTCAATTCCTGCTGGGCTTCCTGGTACCGAAATTGAGATTGGGCGATTTCCGCGATGGCGCGGGCCTCGGTCCCTTCCGCCCGGGACTTGTAATACAGCATTTGGTACTTGAAAACGGAATCCTGGTTGGTTCCCAAGGATTCGTAGTACCGGGCCACGTTGAAATACAAACGGCGGAGGTTGATGTGGTCGTCGGGGTTTTGAGGAATAACGACGGCGGCTGAATCCAGGTAGACCTTCGCACTGTCCAGCTTGCCGAGTTTGATCAGGATCCGGCCCATCTCAGCATGTCCTTCCGCCAAGGCAATTAAGCTCCGTCGGCGGGCATAGGGAAGGGCACGCTCGTAATAGTACAGTTCTTCGTCGGGTTTTCGCCAGTAGGAAGAGCGGATGTGGAAGGCCAATCCGACGTCGGTGGCGAGGTAGTGCCCTTGCTTGAAGGCCTCTTCACCGCATTCAATAGATTGATCGATCCACTGCATGACTTGGGCTTCCCGTTGCGGGGTGGGCCAGATGATCTGGCTGTACTCGTTGTATTCCAAGGTATTGGCCGCGTCGGCGGCCTGGACATAGTACAGGTGGCAGTTCAGCGGATCGTAGATTTTGGGCAGGAGGCCCTTGGCCCGGTTGAGCCATTCCCAGGATTGGTCCCGGCCCCGGTAGCGGATGTAGACGCTGGCCATGAGGACGCACAGGTCAAATTCCATTTGAATGTCTCCGGCTTCGCGGGAGAGCTCCATCCCGCGGAGGATGACCTTGCTGCCGCGGGGACCAAGGCCGGCTTTGCCGAGCGGATGGCGGAAATTGCCTTCCAGGGTGAGCAGGGCGCGGGTCGCAAAGGTGTTTTGCTGGGCCGGAGGGGTCAGGAGGCATTGTTGGGCGGCGTTGGCGGCGGCTTCGGGGCCCTGGGAATGGACCATGGACAGGACGCGGAAGACCTGGAGGCACAGCCAGGGATATTGGGTGCTGTCGAGGCCGCGGGCGGCCTCGATGCTGTCCAGGCGCGGCGGGAGCCGCAACAATTCCGCTTGGGATTCTTCCTTCACAAGCCCTTCCAGGCCCAGGTTGCGGGCCAGGTAGCCGGTGTCGTAGACGCGCTGGCCATAGGCGCTCCACCCTACCAGCAAGCAGATGGCCAGCCAGCAGGACTTCTTGAAGCCTTTGGTAACAAAAAATACGTGACCCATTGAAATTCACATGGAGCCGGCCATTGCGACGCTGCCCCCTCAGTTCAAATAAAATTCCTTCTCAACAATATTGCTCTTTTTGCCCAGAAATCCATTCTACCTCCCGTTTTGCCCCTCACTCTTCATTTCTTTACCCCCCCATTTCCTCCTTCCTACCCCCTCCAACCTTCCTCTAAATCACTAAATCTGAAAACAAAAAAAGTCCTGCCCGAAGCCGGACAGGACGATATGGTGATGATCTCGGAAAAGATCAGCCGGGCCAGGAATAATACACCTCGTCGGTGAATGATTCCAAACGGCCTTCAATATTATTGAATTCGATCGTCACATGGTTGGGGTTGGAAGAGTGGATATCCTCTCCCTCGTAGCCCGAGGGAACCACGATGACGACATCGTCTCCCTCACCCTGGATGGTAAACTCATAGTCGACGTACACGGTGGTGAGGGTACTGAAGTTATCCGGGGGACTGAACGGGATGCCGGCCCGGTAAAAGGGGGCAGGCTCCATGGTCGCGTCACCGTCGATGAATTCGGTGACGACGTGGCCGATGGTGATCCAATGATCATTGTCCGTGGAGAATTTGGCGATGATCTTCAGGTCGCTGACAGTCTGTTCCGACGGGTTGATCCCGTTGGGGTTGAAGACAAAATTGAGAATGAGGAAGGGATCTCCAATGCCAGTTTTGACGATTTGGATCTCGTACTTGTCATTTCCGCCGCTGGATGCCATGTGGGTAGTGGGTTTTTAGGATTGGGAAAATGAGAAATTAGTTGGGCCAGGTATAGTAGACCTCGTCGAGGTAGCTCCGGGTGGCCCCCGATTGGGGATTCAGGTTGATATAGGCATAGAACGAATCAAAAGTCTCGATGCCTTCGAGGCCGTCGGGATTGACGATCTCGACATTGTTGAACTGGCCATTGACGTAGATGGTGACTTGGAGCCAGAGCGGTTCTTCAAGGGTCCAGCTCTCGGGGCGGTCAAAGGGGATGCCGACGCGGTAGGGGCCGTAGTCGGACACCTTATAGGTGAGTACGTAACCCAGACCGGTATCGGTCGTGAACTGCATCGTGTTGGAGATGGAGAGGTAGACCTGAACGTTCTGAACCGGATTTTCGATCGGGTTCAGGCTGTCTTCGGTAAATTTAAAATTGACCACGAGGAACGGGTCGCCAATTCCGGTTTTGACAATCTGAATCTTGTACTTATCGCCGCCTTCTGCCATAATTGTAGTTGTTTTTTGGGTTGAAAATTGGTTGATCACGGAGAAAATACACAAAGTTTACGGGAATCCTTGCCCATAGGGCCTTTCCCTTTCTTCCGCTTCATCCATCTATACCTTCCTCCGCCCAAATGTTACCCCCGCTGCCCGAAAAAAAATCAAATTCCCTATCTTACCCCTTCAACCTATAGAGTGCGTACCTGAATGGGGCAAGTTTCTTTTTCGGATCAAGAACGATTGCAGGGCATCCGCCGCGGCGAGCGCGGCGCCATCGAGAGTCTGTACCAGGACTTCTTCGACCGCATTGCGCGCTACATCATACAGAATTCAGGCTCCCGGGACCACGCCGCCGACATTTTCCAAGATGCCATGGTCGTGCTCTACCAAAAGGCACAGTCGCCTGATTTCCAGCTTTCTGCTTCCATTTATACCTACCTGTTTTCGATCTGTCGGAACCTATGGTTGAAAAAATTACGAAAATCTGGCAAAGAGGAGGTAACAAACGAGTTCCCCGCGGAATATACCCATGAGGCCCCCAACGATGCCGAGTTGGAAGAGCAGGCCCGCTTTCAATTGTACCGGAAAAAATTCCGGCAATTGGGGGAAGGCTGCCAACAACTGCTGCGCTTGTCGTTGAAGGGCTTGAAAATGAAGGAAATCGTCCGGCAATTGGGCTTGAGTTCCGAGCAGTACGCCCGGAAAAAGAAGTTCAAGTGCAAGGAGCAACTGGTCCGCCTGGTGCAGGCCGATGCCGATTATGAGGACCTTCGCTACGATGGAAAATCATGAAAGAAGAAAACCGCCCGACTGAACTCCAACGCTATCTGGACGGGGAAATGTCCCCGGAGGAACGCGCTGCCTTCGAAGCGAGGTTGGCCGCAGATCCTGAATTGCAGGCGGAAGTGGACCTGCACCAGGAACTGGATACAGTCCTGGCCGACGAAGCCGTACTCGATTTTTCGGCCCTGGTGGCCGAAGTCGTTGGAGCCGAGGGAGCCCCACAGGCTCCCCCGCGCACCCGTCGGCCCGTATGGGCCATTGCAGCGGCCATTCTGCTGCTGGCCGTGGTGGGCTTCTTCGTGCTGCGCCCCGGCCCCGGCGCAGACCCCGACCAATTGTTCGCCGAATACTTTTCCCCCTACGAAGCCCCAGCTACCTTCCGCAGCGACGATTCCACGCTGAACGCCCAGTACCAATCGGCCTTCGACGCCTACAATGCCGGCGACTTTGAAGTGGCCCTGCCCGCCTTCGACGCCCTCCGCGGCGGCGAATCCACCATGCCGGATTTCTACTACGCCCTTTCGGCCCTATCCGCCAATAAATCGGACCTCGCCCTGCCCGTTCTCCGGGAGTTGGCCGGGGACACGCCCCACGTCTACCGCAGCCAAAGCCGCTGGTACCTGGCCCTGACGCTGTTGGAGCGGGGAGAAACGGACGAAGCCACCGAACGTCTGGAGGCGATTGTCGAAGATGGAGGCAAGTTCGCGGAACCGGCCCAGGCCCTCCTCGACGAACTCTGAGAGCAATTTTGATGCTCCTCGGCGCTCCATTCCCCAACTCCTCGGAACTTTCCCTATCTTGTCACGTTTAACAGTTGGAACACACTTTAATTGATGACGAGACTCGAACAACTGGCCCAACCCCAAACCATCGCTCCCGGAGAAGAGGAGCCATCCCCCATCCTGATCGCTGGACCGTGCAGCGCTGAGACTGAAGCGCAGGTACTCGAAACCGCCCGGCAATTGTCGGCGTCGGGGATCAGCTATTTTCGGGCGGGGATTTGGAAGCCGCGGACCAGCCCGGACAGCTTTGAAGGGGTCGGGGAAAAAGGCTTGCCGTGGTTGCAGCAAGTGAAAACCCAGTTTGGGTTGAACATCGCCATCGAAGTCGCCAACGCACGCCACGTCGAAAAGGCCCTGGCCCACGGGGTGGATTTACTGTGGATCGGAGCGCGAACCAGTGTGAACCCCTTTACCGTGCAGGAAATTGCGGATGCTTTGAAAGGCGTTCCGGTTCCGGTCATGGTTAAGAACCCGATCAATCCCGATCTCAAGCTCTGGAAAGGAGCGCTGGAGCGCATCCTGCGGGCCGATGTCCAGTCGGTCGCCGCCTGCCACCGCGGTTTTGACGTCTACGGCAAGTCCCTGTACCGCAATGCGCCGCTCTGGGAAATCCCGATTGACCTCAAACGCGCTTTCCCGGAGCTCCCGATTGTCTGTGATCCCAGCCACATCGGAGGCCGCCGCGACCTCATCGAAGATATTTCCCGCAAGGCCCTCAACCTCGGCTACGAAGGCCTGATGATCGAGACCCATCCCGATCCCGACAATGCCTGGAGCGACTCCGCCCAGCAATTGGTTCCGTCCGAACTCCTGGCGATGTTGAATCGCCTCAAATTCCGGAAGCACCAGCTCGACGACAAGGCCCTTCTGGCCAAAACGGGCTTCCTCCGGGATGAAATCGACGACCTGGATGGCCGCATCCAGGAACTCATCGCCCAGCGCATGGACCTCGCCCGTGAAATCGGCGACCTCAAGCGCGCCAACAACGTTGCCTTCTACCAGCACAACCGCTGGAACGAAATCATCGAACGGGTCAAGGAAAATTCAGATCGACTCCACCTCAACGAAGAGTTTATGTTGAAACTCTTCAGCCTTATCCACCTGGAATCCATCGATATCCAGGGAGAATAAGCCTCCATTTTTCAGTTAACAAGTCTGGCAATCGGAAGAGTCTTCCGTCGCAATCATCGTGCTGTCGATGGCCGTGGAATCGGGCGTGTCGACCAGAATCATGTTGTCGGGATTCTTCCGTCCGAGGCCAAGGGCATCGTAGATCGCTTGCTGGACCCGTTGGCGGACCCGCAGCCGGTTGATCATTTGGTTTTTGGCGTCGGGGTGGATGCGGTTGGAAAGGAAAATGAATACCACGTCGTTTTCGGGATCGACCCAGGCACAGGTGCCGGTGAAGCCGGTATGGCCGAAGGTCGTCGGGGGCGCACTGCTGCATACCATGCCCTTGCCCTCCGTGGGATGCGGTTTTTGCATATCAAAGCCAAGTCCCCGGTGGCTGTCGGGATGGCGTTGGGTAAAATGCCGGACCGTGCCCTTCTTGAGGAACCGGGTCCCGCCGTAGGTACCGCCATTGAGGAGCATCTGCATGAGGACGGCCAGGTCGCCGGCATTGGAAAAGAGACCCGCTTGCCCACCGATGCCGCCCAGGAGCGCCGTCGACTGGTCATGCACGTAGCCCCGCAAGGGGCCGTGGCGCCACCAGCGGTCATTCTCCGTCGGCACAATCTTGTCCTCCTTGATCCGCTCCAGCGGTAGAAATCCAATCTTCTGCAATCCCAAGGGCGTATAAAACCGCTTCTGCACAAACTGGTCCAAGGGAACCTGGTGGATTTCTTCCAGCAGGTACTTGAGCAGGAACATACTCAGGTCAGAGTACTTGTACTTCCCCGTATAGATCAGCTTGACCCGCTGGACCTTGTGCCAGATCGAATCCATATAGCTGCTGTTGAAATAGAGGTCCTGGGTGACCTCGATGTCGTGCAGGCTGTCGGCATGATCGGCGTAGAAGACCGATTTCAGCGTATCCACGCTGTCGACGTAGGTATAATACTTGTACACGGGCAGGCTCGGCGGCAGCCCCGCCTTGTGGATGAGCAATTGAGCGGGAGTAATGTCCTTGATCGTAATGAAGGAACTGTCAAGCTCGGTGATGTAGGACTTGAGCGGCAAATCCAATCCCAAGCTGTCCTCCTCGTAGCTCCACATCGCCATCAGGGTCGTCGCCGCAATCTTGGTGATGGAGGCGATGTCGTAGACATCATCCTGCCGGACCCGCTGCTCGCGGGCGTAGTCATGGTGGCCATACGACTTGTGGAAGAAGACCTCGCCGTCCTTGGCCGCCAGCACCTGGCAACCGGGGAAGGCACCCGCGTACAGAGCCTCTCTGATCAAGGTATCCACCTTCAACAAGCGGCCTGGATCAACGCCCAGGGCCTCCGGTTCGGTATAGGCCAGCCGTATTTTTTCCTCTTTGTCCATCCCCGTCCCCATTTCGAACGAAGCCGATGCAAAGGGCAATTTTCCGGTCGCGGGAAAGGCTCCGAACAAAAATTGGCCGGCTGCCTCCTGGGCCATGGCATCGTCGCCGTACGCATGCACGACTACGTCGATGGAGTCCAATCCGACCAGGTTCCGGGGATTGGCAAAATTCACCACCACCAAGCGGCTTTTTTCCTGCACCTTCTTCAAAAAGCCCAGAACTGCTCCATCCAGGCTATCGCCCTGCGTCAGGGATTCATCGAGCCCCACCAGCACATAATTGAATTTGGCCAACTGACTCAGCTTAGAAGAAAGCTGTTTTTCAGTGGGTTGGGAGGAAAGAATGAAATGCTGGAGGGAAGTAAAATGGTCGAGGGAACGCTGGAAAGAGGTACGTCGGTTCGTGCCAATGTGGAGGGAAGCGATTTTCGTGGAGGCCACCCGGCGGAGGGGCAAACGGTCCTTGGTATCGCGGAGGGTCGTAAGGGAAGCCCGGTGGATCTGGTGGGTCAGGGTGCGGAGGGGCAAACCGGGATCGGGTAGGTCCAGGGAATCCGGATGAATGGATTCGAGGGTGTCCAGACCGAGCAAAGCCTTTCGGAAAAGGTTGCGGTGCACCCGCTCATCCAGGTCGGCCTCCGCGAGGAGGCCGTCGCTGATCGATTGCCGCACGGCATCGGTCAGGGCGCGCAAATCGCCCGGCGCCACCAGTAAATCATTGCCCGCGGCCAGCGCCATGCTCCCAGCCTGACCTGGCCCCCAGGATGTCCAGAGGCTATCCGACAACGGCGGGCTGATCATCAGGCCATCAAATCCCAACTGGGACCGCAGCAAAGTCGTCGACAACGCATGCGACAGGGCCCACGGAACCGAATCCAGGTCCGAAAACCAACTGGCATCGGTTTGGAGGGTCTGCAAGCCTTCGCGCACCATTTGTTCGAGGGGAAACCCAGCCGTAGCCCGCCACTGCTCGATGTCTCCGACGACCGGCCAGGCCGAATCGGGTCGGGCCATGGCCGCAGGGACCGGCAGGACATCGGCGCTGTACACGCCTTCCATCATTTGAGAGCCCAGCCGGTGGACCAGCTCAGGATCGGCGGCAAGGGCCGCCGCCTCTTCGGCTCCCGCGGCCACGCGGGTAGCCGGCAGAAAGACCAATTGGGCGCCCAAGGCCTTGGCGTCGGCCCCGATGGCGGCGCCCCAATCAAAGGCGAGGGAATCGTCCTGGGTCGCTCCAAGAGCGACGGTTTGCGGATAGCCGTAACGGGCCTGCCAATTTTCGTTGGCTTGCAGGCCGATCCACAGGGGAAAATCGGTTCCGGATTGGAGGTAATGGGTGGTCCGCGCCTGAATGGCCCGATCGGCATCGGGGAGCAGGACGCCGCCAATCTGGTGTTGGCGGAGCCACTGGGCGAAGGCCGCATGTTCCAAACTATCCTTCAGGAGCGGTGCCTCCACCATGACCAAATGGCCAATTTTTGCCTCCAGGGACAGGGTATCCACAATGGAATTCGCCCAGGACCAGGCCCGCTGAATTTCCGGGGCTTCCGTCTCGATGACCACTGGAGCCGGGGCTTCTTCGCTGCTACACGCAGCCAATCCCAACAATACCAAGAAGGCTACACATTTCACCAGCCAGGAGGGCTGGTAGAGGTTGTCCGGGTTCATTTCGGTCAATGATGGTTGATGCTAATTGAAGGTAAGGAATTTTAGGGACAAAGAGGTGGGTTGAAAGTCGTATTTTCCCGTTCCCATTTCCCTTCCGCTTCCTTTGCTCCTTCTCCCCCCTCCTCCATTTCAAATTGGCATTCGAATTGGTTAAAAACGCAAAAAACCGTAATTTTCATTTGATTAATGGAATTACATGAAGCTACCTACACTTTCTTTCCTGCTCTGTTTGCTTCTGTTGGGCGGTTTTGGACTTCAGGTCCAGGCCCAGGGCGCGCGCATTGTGGACCTCGAAGGAACCACGCGGCTGGACATTCAAATGGACGAGGCTCCGCCTGTTGACTTTGGCGAGATCAAGCCTGGGACCATGGTCCGGAAGAAAATGGTCTTCGAAAATACCTACGAACAGCCGATCAAGCTGGTCCGGATCATCAGTGAAGCGGGCTGCTTTACTTCGGGAACTACGAATAACCTGCGGGAAGTGAAGCTGGAAGTGGGACAGGAATGCGAATTTTACCTGATGACCACGGCCCAGAAGCCGGGCGCGTACGATATCCGCAACGAAATCATCATTGAGATGGAGGGCCAGCGGTACCGCCGGGCCGTTTTCCAGTTCAAAGGCTTTGTCTCGGACGCCGCCACCAACGATTGATCCATCCCCAATATCATACAGAAGCCGCTTCCAGCGGCTTTTTTTAACGACTCGAATATGGATTCACTGACCCAAGTGGTACTTGGAGCCGCCGTCGGGGAGGCCACCCTCGGCCGCCGGGCCGGTCGCAAGGCCGCGGTTTGGGGCGCCGTAGGCGGAACCATTCCCGACCTGGACGTCCTCGCCCAGAGCTTTCTCGATCCCGTGGCCCAAGCCGACTTTCACCGGGGATTTAGCCATTCGTTTGTCTTCTCCTTACTTGTCGCCCCCGTCCTGGGTTGGATCATCGCCCGGATCCACCGAAAGGAAGGCCTTTCCATCTGGCCCTGGGCCTGGCTCATGTTCCTGGCCCTCGTCACGCATCCGCTCCTGGACATTTTCACGACCTGGGGCACCGAATTCTTCTGGCCCTTTTCCAACGCCAAGATCGCCCTGAACTCGATCTTCGTGGTGGATCCGCTGTATACATTTCCCTTCCTCCTCTTCCTCATCCTCGCCCTCCGCCTACCCCGGGGCCATCGCCGCAGGGCCGTCTTCAATTGGGTGGGGATTATCTGGAGCTGCCTGTACCTGGGCTTCGGCCTGGTCCAAAAGGCCCGCGCCCGGGGAGAATTCAACGCCCAATTCGCCAAGCAGGAAATCCATGTCGAGCAGTATATGACGCGCCCGACGCCGCTGAATACCTTCCTCTGGGGCGTCGTCGCCCGCGATGCAGACGGCTTCTGGCTCGGCTACCACTCGCTCCCGTCGGGACTGGAAGGCGTCCACCTGGTGCATTACCCCGCGGACCCAATTCCCCCTGAGTTGGCGGCCGATCCGCGGATCGAAACCCTCCTGCACATCACGAAGGGCTATCTCATGGTCAGGCCCCATCCGGAAGGATGGCTGATTTCCGACCTCCGCTACATGACCACCGAATTCCAGTTGGACGGGGACGAAGACTTCATCTTCAATTACCTGTTTCGGAAGGGTGCCGATGGGGATTGGGACATCGAACTGCAACGCATGTCCCCGGAATTGGACTCGGAGACCGCGAATCTGTTTTGGAGTTCGATATGGAATGGGCCGTAAAAAAGTAACCGGAGCGTGGGGCTCCGGCATTTTAGTTCGGTAAGTTACTGGTAGGAGTGCGGTGTTTCGTCTTGGGTCGTATCGGTTAGCTGTTTGAGGGTTTTGTTGTACAGTTTGCCGCCTGTTTTACCTTTAGATGCGCCGTTTTACGTTTTTCCACACCCTCCCACCATTTTTTTTCGACCAATGCCCACTTTCGCGCTATGATTTTGACCCGAGTTCCCTTCTTGATAAATTCCGGTATGAAAAAAGTGATCCTGGGCTTCTGTCTAGTCCTCTTTGGAGGCGCATTGTGGAGCCAAGCAGTGAAGAAAAAGGACGAAACGGCCATTTATTCCATTCTGGAGCGGCAGACGGATTGCTGGAATGAGGGGAAATTGGAGTGCTTCATGAAGGGGTACTGGGAAAATGACTCGCTGCGCTTCATTGGCAAAAGTGGCGTGACGTATGGTTGGGATGCGACCTTGGAGCGTTACAAAAAGGGATATCCGGACCGGGCCGCGATGGGACAATTGACCTTTTCGAAGCTGGAAATGGTGGGTTTGGGAAAAAAGTCGGTGTTGGTGATCGGAGAATGGCACCTCAAACGGGAAGCGGATGATTTGGGCGGTCATTTTTCGTTGGTCTGGAAAAAAATAAAGGGAGAATGGGTCATCATCGCCGACCACAGCAGCTAATCCGTCCTATTTTACCCCATTGTATTGTCCGTTGGCGACCTTGAATTATCTTCGCGAAAGGTTAATTTAAGGTTGTGAAGTATAGCAATTTACTGTTTTGGGGAGCTTGTTTATGGCTCCTGGGCTGGAGCGCCTGCGCGCCCTCCCGCTACGTACGCCCGCTCGAGCAGGGCGAAGTCGCCGTGACCGGGCACCTGGGTGGCCCCCTCTTCAACAATTTCGACGCGCCCATTCCCGTCCCCCTGACTTCCGTCGCGGTTGGCTACGGACTGCGCGAAGAAACCACCGTCTACGGTGGTTTGCACCTTACCGCCCTCGCATTTGCCAACCTCCAACTCGATGCTGGTGTCACCCATGCCTTTGTCCGGCCGCAGAAATGGCGGCCCGGCGTATCTGTCAGCCCGTCCCTCAACATGGTGCTTGGTTTTCGGGAAGGCGATGTGCGGGTCTGGCCCGTCGTCGACGCAAATGCGTGGTGGGAATACGGACCGCGGGCCAGTCAGGTCTATGTCGGCGGCCAAAGCTGGATCGAGCTGGCCGGGACGCGGGCCCACG
Source organism: uncultured bacterium (assembly GCA_963923035.1). Classification (GTDB taxonomy): domain Bacteria; phylum Bacteroidota; class Bacteroidia; order J057; family JADKCL01; genus CAWUKT01. The sequence continues at coordinate 8,327 of CAWUKT010000099.1, read as the reverse complement.
GCGCTGATGCGCCCCAGCGGTTGTTGCCCGGCATTCAGGCCGGCCACGTCTACCAACGCGACCGTTGGGCCTTCACCACCGAATTGAAATGGAGCAACGCGACGGCGGTCAATACCGACGGTACCGTCGATTGGAGTGGCCTGGGAAGCCGCGGAGCGGTGGGCATCTTTTTGGGAATCACTAAAAGCTGGGGAAAATGAAAAAATCACTGCTTTGGATCGTTTTTGCCAGCTTGCTGGCCACCGGGTGCCTCAACATGGACGACCTCCTCTTCAATCCCCGCACCGTCGACGCCTACGAACTCAACGATTCGTTCCGCGAAGGCTGGGAATTCACCCGCACCGACGCGTACCGCCTGGCCGACAGCATGGTTCACCTGGTCTCCTACCCCTCCCAATTGCCGGGAGAATCGGCTCCGGAGACCATTTATGGCGTCTATATCGGCGATACGGCGCGGATCGGCACCGATACTGTGATCGTGTACTGCCACGGCACCGGCGGCTCGCTGGACAGCTATTGGGACCGTCACGTCCTCCTCGCCAATGCCGCGTCCCGCCACCAATTTGGCTTTTTTGCCATGGATTACCGGGGCTATGGGATGTCTTCGGGCAGTCCGAGCGAGGACGGCCTCTACGCCGATGTTGACGCGGGCCTCGGCTGGCTGGCCGACCGTGGCCTCACAGGCGACCGCACCGTCCTCTATGGCTTCAGCCTGGGATCCGCCCCGGCCACTGAGCTCACCTCCAAGCCCCGGACCTTGACGCCAGGCTGGCTGATCCTCGAAGCGCCCTTTGCGAGCGCCGAGATGATCGCCCAGGGCAGCACCAACCTGAATCTGGATGGTGATTTCTTCACCACTTTGGAGATCGACAATGCCGAAGAAATCAAGCGGGTCGAACAGCCTTTCCTGTGGATCCACGGCACCGCCGACGATTACCTCGATTATGAAACCCACGGCGAGACCGTCTGGGCGAATTACCAGGGCTCCCGGGGCGTCGATGTCCGGGTGCAAGGCGCCGACCACGGCGATGTGCCGTACGTCTACGGATTGGAAGCGTACATGGAGGTGATGGCGGATTTTATTCAGGGGAAATAGAGGGAGGGGCAACGCACATTTGACCAAGCCAATTTAATGTTGGATCAAGACCGGTTGATTTTGTAAAGCCAAGGAATATTGCTTATTCTGAGGTACAATAAAGTCAATCTTCATGTACAAGTATTTTTGGGCTGTCTGCGGCATTTGCTGCGGATTCGTCGTGAATTTCGGATCGGCCGGACTGAAGGCCAATCAGTATGTCGTGGTTTCCACTGCCGACGGAAGTACCACAGATGGGGTCTCGTTTCGCTGGGCCATTTCCCAGTCCAATGCCCATTCCGGGCAGGATACGATTGTGTTCAACATCCCCGGGATGGCGCCCCATACGATTTCGTTGGCGACGGCTTTGCCGGTCATTGACGACGATCTGGTGATCTTGGGGGGAACCCAACCGGCGAATGGCTATGTGGGGACGGCACCGAAGGTGGGGATCGACGGGGGGAACGTGGTGGGGAAGGGATTGCAGATCGTTACGAATTCCTGGATTAATCCACCGGACTCAATCAAAGTTGATCATCTGAGTATTCAGCGGTTCAGTGATTTTGGTATTTATCAAACAGGAACTGTCTATGATTATATCATTTCCAACAGCCGCATCACTCAGTGTGGGATAGGTATCTTTTCTGATCTCTCCTTCTTGAGAGTAGACAGTTGCCAAATTGCCAACTGTGACAGCATTGGGGTTCTTGCTAGTGACTTTAGCGTTATTAGTCACTCGCTGATTGATAGCTGTGGTTGGTCAGGAATCGAATCACCTATTAGCAATTCCCTGGACATAGTCATCCAGAATACTGAGATCCGAAATTGCAATAAATTTGGGGTAAGAGAAGGGGCGGGTTTCGGGAATTTGGAAATGGATCATTGCTACATTCACCACTGCGAAACCGGTGTTTCATTGACCAGTTTCAGTGTTTTCACAAAAGTCTCCCACTGTTCAATCACAGACAATGTCCATGGGGTATTTGCCGACCCTCCTACAGGCCAAATGGCCGAGTTCTCGTCTCAAAACAGCCATTATTCGAACAATCAGAAGGCAATTTATTTCCCTTATGGTGTAGCTGGTTTTAAGTCAAAAAATGATCACCTGGCCAACAATCGCGTAGGATATTACATCAGGGAAGATTACGAATTTCGGGCTGACTCTTGCATCATTGGCTTGGACAGCTTGGGAATGGCCGTTGCTCCCAATGATACTGGGATCTACCTGGGAATGAGTGGAATATATGCGTGGCGTCGCTCTGTTACCAATAGTATAATTTCGGGCAATAACGACTATGGCATTGTTGTCGATTCTTTTCCTGGAGTCGGCCAATTTGATTCCCTCTTTATCAATGACAACTTTATCGGGACCGATGCGTCGGGAACACTGGACTTTGGCAATGGAAAAGATGCCATCAAAATCACTGCGCCAGAGTCATATTTCCACATCTCCATCCACGACAATGTCATCTCCGGAAATGGCGGCAACGGCATCACCATTGACCGGGATGACATCAGCGTTTACAACAACAAAATCGGCACCGACATCACAGGGACCCTGCCGATCCCCAATGACAGCAATGGCATCGTGGTCCTCGTAGATTCGATTGAGATCGGAGCCTTGGGGGCCGGAAATACGATTGCCTTCAACGGGAAAAATGGCGTGGAGGTGCTCGGACAAAAGAATACCATCCGCTACAACTCTATCTTTTGCAACGGAGAAGAAGGCGTTCTTCTTGTCAACGGCGGCAATGGAAATTATCCGCCGCCCTTGATCCTGGGGTTGGATTCAATCGGAGCCTTCGGAACCGCTCCGCCATTGGCCCTTGTGGACCTCTACGAAAAAGACAGCTGTGCCTGCGGCCAATTCGGACAGGGAAAAACCTACCTGGCCACGACCCAAGCCGACTCCGTTGGCGATTGGAGCTATTCGGGAACTTTGCCCATTTTCATCACCGCCCAGGCCCATGAACCCGGTTCCCCCGGTCACTCCTCCCCCTTCGCCCGCTGCTGTACGGGCCCTCCCGCATCTGATTTCGTCGCCCTCCCCGCCGGAGGATTGACCTTCGATTTCCAAAATACCTCCGCCTTCAACGCCGATTCTTCCCAGGTGAATTGGACTTGGGATTTCGGAGACGGAGCGACGGCATTTTCCTACAGCCCCACTCACACCTACGCCCAACCGGGCACCTACCAAGCCTGTCTGATCGGCGAAAACGCTTGCGGGCTGGACACCTTTTGTACGATGGTCAATGTCCTGGCGGGGTTGGAAATGGAGGAGGCATTCGAAGTAAAAGTCTATCCGAATCCGACGTCGGACCGGTGCCGAATTGAATGGGAGGATGGAGGAGTCGGGGAAATGGAAATACAGATTTGGAATGCACATGGACAACGCATCAAGGCCACGGCAATCGCACAATGGGTGCCCAATGGCGTTGAACTGGATTTGAAGGACCTCAACTCGGGAACCTACTGGGTAGAGTTGCGGGGGAATGGAATTGAGTCGCTGGTGCCGGTCACCAAATTGGCCGGAGAATAGACGATCTTCAGGTCGCAAAATACGTCTGGTACCATTCCGTCTCCACATTGTCCCGGGCCGCGGGGTCCGAGACATGGCTAGGATCGGCCTTGCTCAGCAGGGCCTCCAAAGCCCGAAAATCCCGCTGGCTGATAACCGGAATGCCCGCCCGCATGAAAAGCGCCGTCGTCACGCCGGGCCCCTGTTGGTACTGTTTCTCCTCCGCAAACCGCGATCCCCGGTAGATCACATCGGATCCGCAGGCCCCACTGATGCTCATCATCACCGCCAATTCCACTTCATTTTCCTGCGCCACCTCCAACGCCGCCTTCGCCCCGGTCATCATCCCCTCCGTCATGTCCACGCCCGTTTCGTCGTACACCCGCGCCGTCCCGTCCCATACGTCGAAGCCATTGCCGCCGTGGCAGTCCGGCGTATTGCGCGGCACCCCAAAGCTGAAGGCTTCGGGACAAAACCAACAGAATTTCAGCCGGGGCAAGGCCATGAGCCGGGGCATAATCGCGTAGGTGCCATTGGTGCTGCCGTCGACGCCGACCGGTTGGCCGGCGAGGCAAGCGCTCGTGAAAATGCGAAGCGGATCTTCCAGGGTGGGCGTGCGAAGGTCAAGGATTTGCTGGGTGGTCGGCGTCATGGAAGGAAATTGCAAAATGAAAATGTGGGAACCAAGGGCAAGAGAGGGAGAAATATTGGGAGAGGGGAAAAGGAAGCAAGAGGAGGAAATTGAAAAATCCGGGAAAGCGTACATTCATTTCTATTTGCCCGGCTCCCCTCCCTTTTCGCCAAAATCAATAACTTAGGCTTCATGCGGGAACTCAAATGCGGGTATGGCTTCGATTGGCGGTTCTGGACCTTGGTCCTGGGCTGTTGGGCGTTGGGGAATGGAGTCGTGGTGGCGCAATCGATGGGGGAGCTGATCGGAAAGGGGGATGAATGGCTCGGAAAAGGCCAACCGGACAGCGCCCTGCCGTATTTTGAGCGGGCAGCCACCAACGCCCGGGATGCGGGAGATGCTCCAGTCATGGTCGAAGCCTATCTGGGCGCAGGTTACGCCCAGTACTTCGCCGGGCGCTATGCCAGCGCCCAGGCTACCCTGGAACAGGGCTACGGCGATCTCATGGCCTTTCCCGAGCCGCCGGACTCACTCCGGCGCCAAGTGCTCCGCCTGCTGGCCCCCGTATGTGAGGCCAGCGGGGATGTGGAAGCCGCGCTCCGATGGGCGCTCGATGCCCTCGCCATTCACCCTGACACCCTCCGCAATCGAAGCTATGCCCTCCTCCTCGGCAATGTCGGCTCCATCTACGAATCCAAAAACGACTTCATCAATGCAGTCGCCTACTACGAGGCCGCGAACCAGGTCATCACGGACTTGCCCACCGATCCGGAAAGCGAGGAATTCCTCGCCGTCAACCGCAACAACCTGGGTCTGACCCAATTGCGCCTCAACCGCTACCCGGCCGCGGTCCACAACCTCGAATTGGCCCGCGCCTACGTCCAGGCCAATTTCAAGGCCCCCTACCCTTCCATTTACTATTCCATCACCAACAACCTCGGCCTGGCCCTTGTGGAACAAGGCCACCCGGAGGGGCTGAATTTATTGCAGGAATTGGCCCGGGAAACGCCGCCGGACCAGGCCGAATACCCCAAAATCCTCGGCAACCTCGGCTACGCCCTGATGGCTGTCCAAAGTGAGGCCTCCGATGCGGACCGCGCCGGTGAAGCCCTTGCCCATTTACTCCAAGCGCTGGATTTGGGCCAAACAAAACTCAAGGCCCGCGAGCTAGGACAACTCTACTTCTTCGCCGCCCAAGCCCGTTCTTCTCTGCCTGAACCGGCTCCAGATCAGGTGCCCAGCCGCCTCAGCCTCACTGAGAAAGGAATTGAAGCCCTGTTGAAATCAGGCGGATTGACGCCGGACTCGCTCGGGACTGATGCCCTCGTGGCGGTTCCGGACAAGCGGACTTTGGTGCGGCTGCTGGCCCTGCGGGCCCAGGACTCGGACCGGCCCATCGAGGATTGGCGGGAGGCTTTTCACGCGCTGGATTTGTTGCGGACCGGCATGGTCTCGGAAGATGCAAAAGGCTTCTTCAGCGGCTATTTTTCCCGCATTGGGCGGGAAGCCATCGGGACCTTTTGGGCGCTGCGGCAAGGTGAAAACGTCAGCTATTCGCCCCGAGAGGTCGCGGCCTTTGGGGTGGAGGTGATGGAACGGAACAAAGCGATGATTTTGTGGGAGGCGGTGCAGAAAAATGAGATCGGAGCCGATCCGGAGTGGAAGCGTTTGGTGGCGGAGGAACGGGAATTGCGGCAATCGCGCGACTTTCTGCGCCAGCAATTGAACCTCGCCCAGCAGGCGGGCGATACGGTCGCGATCGACCGAACCGAAGGTTACCTGCTGCAACGGCAGCAGGAACTGGACCGGCTGGCCTACCAACTCGAGCAACTGCGGCCTTCCTGGACCCGCTCCCGACCCGAGGCCATGCAACGCCGCCTGGACGATTTGCAGCGCTGGGCCCGGGAAAATGAGACCACCATCGTCGAGTTCATGGTGCCCGACGGCCTGAATGCCGAATCCCAGTATGCCGGCGCCATTGTCCGCATCGATGCGGACCAGGTTGAATTTGCCCCGCTTACATTTGCCATCGACTCCCTCGGCCGCCCCAACGCTGTGGTCCAATTGATCAACCTCTATTCCGATTGGCAGGGCGTTCTGAGCGGAAATGGCGACTTTACCCGCTTTTCCCAGTACGCTCCGGCCCTGTTTGCCTCCACCCTCGGCCAATTGTTCCCCCACTCCCTCCCCGACCGCCTGCTCATTGTCCCCGACGGTGCATTTTCCTATTTCCCCTTCGAAACCCTCGTCACCAATTCATCTCCCGAAAGCGGAATTGGGTTTCGGCAAGCGCCCTATTTGTTGCGGTCCTGCGAAATCAGTTATGCGTTGTCCGGGGCATTTTTATTGGACAATTCCGCCGTTTCACCCACTCCCCTCCTGCCCTGTCTTGCCTTCGCGCCGAGTTATGAGGACGCTCCGGGTGAGTACCGGGGGCTGGTCGCGCTGCGGAATGCCGACCAGGAATTGCCTGGCGCGCTGGCTGAGGTGCAGGCCCTTTCGCGTTCGATGGCAGGGGATTTTCGCTACGGTTCGGAGGCCCTGAAATCGGATTTTGTGGCGCTGGCTTCTCAGTACCGCGTCCTTCACCTCGCGATGCACGGCGTGCTGAATCCCCGGGAAAGTGATTATTCCTACTTGCGGTTTGCGCCGACCGACTCGGGCCCGGATACCGACCGGCTCTACCAATACGAGATCGCCCGGATGCAATTGGCGGCGGAACTGGTGGTGCTGAGTGCCTGTGAAACGGGTTTGGGGCGCTACGTTCGGGGGGAAGGGGTGCAGAGCCTGGCCCGGGCCTTCTTTCAAGCCGGGGCCAACAGCGTGGTCATGAGTCTGTGGAAGCTCGAAGATGGGGCGAGTGCAGCGTTGATGGCGGATTATTATGCGGAGTTGGCGGAGGGACAACGGAAAAGTGCCGCCTTACGGACGGCCAAGCTGAAATACCTGGACGGAGCGGATGACCTGACTGCCCACCCGGCCTTTTGGGCGGGCATGGTCCAAATCGGGTCTACGGCGCCGCTGGAGCAGGAAGATGGATCGGGTTGGGGCTTGTGGATTGTGGGGCTGATCGGGGCGTGGCTGGTGGTATTGACTTGGAAAATGGTCGGGAAAAAGGGCAATTATTGATCTCTCCCTACTGAGTATGGTGGTTTTTCGATAAATTTAACCTCCTACATAACTGAATAATACCGAATATTTATGCGCACCGTTCATCACCTCCTCGCTTTAATGCTCCTTGCTACTACAGTGCTGTTCAATGCCTGTAAGGACGATCCCGATCCGAATGAGATCACCTCCGACTATTATTTCCAGGCCACTATTGATGGTTCGATCCGTACGTTTCAGTTCGAGCGGGACGATTATATCAATATCATTGGCGATTGGGGCCAGGGAAGTGATGCGGCGGGTGAAAACCAATACATTCCGTTTACCTGCATCGCCAACGAAGCGGCGTTGACCCAGGCCGACGGCATCAACAACAGCGGCGCAGTCGGCGTCATCATCTCGACCACCGACCAGCTGACTCCCGAACAGACGGGCACCCGCATCTTGTCCGGCGACCTCGGCTACGGCACGCGGAGCTACAACTCCAGCGATGAGGCCATCGCCGGCGGATTCGTGAGCTTTGTGGATGGTTCCGGCACCGAGTGGACCTCCAACGGCAACCAGGACGGCGGTTCTTTCCGCATCACCGAATACGTCGACTTCGATGATCCCGACAACTTCACGCACAAAGTTATCACCGTGGAATTCTCCGGCACGCTCTACAACGGCAGCGGCGGCTCCGTCCCGGTCACCAACGGCATTTGCCGGGGCCGAATGATTCTGTACTGAGCCGTTGCACACGGAAAAAAGGCCGGCTTCCTGGTGGGAGCCGGCCTTTTTTGTGGTTGATCAACTGGGTTCAGAGCAGGGGCGTTCGCGGTTAGGAATTCATCCATTTGCCCGAGCCCCATTTCCATTCCTACCCTCCGTTATTCTTCTCCCTATACTCCTTGTTATCCTTTCCTGTACATCCCTTGTTTCCCGTCTCTTTCTCTCCTCTAATTAGGCAGTGTCTGAAAAATGCCTGCCGAGAATAAATCTGATAAAAGCGACCT
>CAWUKT010000098.1:0-24627 GCA_963923035.1 uncultured bacterium | reverse complement strand
CTGACCGGGGGTAAATCGAAAGAGGCCGCCTCGTGGTTATGAGACGGCCTCTTTAGGCTTTCATTTGATAGATCATGAAGAAACAATTGCGTCACCCCTCCCTGTGGGGGCTCATCCTACTGGTCGGAATGGTATTCCTGACCCAGCCCCTCCACAGCCAATCCAATTCTGCCGATACCATTCCCCACCCGCCCATTGGCTTCAAGGACGGTTGGAACAAGGAGCGCGTCCTGGCCTATCCCAAGGGCAAGCGGCCCGCTCCCGAAGAATACCTCAAGATCACCTACATCGTCCAGCACCTGTTGGAATTCAGCGATGGGGCCTCCTATTTCGTGCCCCAGGAAATCCTTCAGAAATACGGTTGTAACCCCGTGGGCCGTCCCGATGGCCAGTTTGTATTGCCCGTCACCCAAGCCCGCCAACTCATCAAAGCCTCCGACGGAGACATCGCCAAGATCGAATCGGCCCTCGGCGTCCCCGCGGGCAGTTGGGACGGAAAGCCCCTGTTGCTCATCATCATCCCCGATCCCGGCGCGCTCAACCTCCGCATGCCCTCCGGCAATGAAGCCGGGGCCAATGACCTGTGGATTCCCGGTGGCTACACACCCGAAGGCTATTCCGAGGCCGTATTGGATGCGGTGCCTCAGGGCCAGTACGAAGCCCTCATCGTCAATCCCTGTGCCCCCTGTTCTACTTCCAACCCGACCAAATGAAGATAGTACTCTCAGAACCCTGGAAATACACGCTCTACCAGGAGGGTGAAGCCATGAAGCTGGTGGTCCTGTGTGGGACCCATGCCTTGTACGAGGTCTTTGTGGACCTGGAGCCGGAGGAAATCAAGGGGTGGAAGGAAAAGGGGAAAGGCTATATCGACAGCTTGGCGCTGGAAGTCCACAGCAGCCCCGACCGATTTCGGAGGCGGAAGGAAGCGAAAGAGAAGGGAAAAGGGGGATTGGAGTAAAGGCTGGCAGGATCAGGTTTCGGAGCTGGGCAAAGGAAAATATTGGGGGTCGGGATAAACAAACGTATACCCCAATTCCGTCCGCACTTTCTGACTGCTCACGCGTTTTCCGATACTGCCCTGCGCAGCAAAACGTGGCTCGGGCAGTCCCAGGGCCCGGACCCGGGCCGTATAGTGGACCTCTCGCGTCGGATGGGTCGGCGCCACCACATTGAACAGTTCACCCCAGGCTTCTTTTTCCAGCACCCGTTCCACCACCCCGATCACATCTTCCCGGTGAACCAGATTCACCGGCGTACCCGGATGAGGCACCCCGGAGCGCCCCGCAAAATAGCGGGCCGGATCGCGGTCGCCCCCAATCAAGCCACCCAGGCGCACCACCGTCGTTTGCGCTGGAAATGCCGCGCGCAGGCCATTTTCCACCCCCACCACCATCTGGGCCGAAGTCGTCACCGGAGCCGCCGGGGACAGTTCATGGACCTCTCCCTCCACTTCTCCGTAAGCCGAGGTCGAGCTGGTATAGACGATGCCTTTGAGGTGGGAAAATGATTGGGCCACCCGGACCAATGCAGCGCGGTAGCGTCCATCCGGGGGCGTGGTGCTGCGCCGACCGCCCCGTTGGAAAGCAGAAGGCGGAACCGTGATGATCAGGATTTCTGCCTGCCGAAAGGCCTCCGGCAGGGCCACCTCGGGGTCTTGGAGGTCAATCAGGTAGGGGACAATGCCCGCCGACCGCAAGCGGTCGACCTTGGCCGGAGTGGTGGTGCTGCCCCCGACGGAGTGCCCGGCGGCGGCCAGGCGCTTGCCCAGAGGTAGACCGAGCCAGCCGGTCCCGAGGATGGAGATATTGGCCATGGAAGGGGAATCAGGTGATCAGGAAGACATCATTTCTTCTCGATAACCAACGGCACCTCCCGATGTTCGAAGTTGAGTTGGAGGTCGATGGTATATTCTCCGGCGCGGAGGAAGTCGTAGCCATCACCCTGGTCCCGGTCGAGGTCCCAATTCCAGACATTCATGCCGGGATTGCCCTTGGCCTCATCCTTGAAGACGACCTTGCCGTCGGCATCCTTGACCTGGATTTGCACGGTCCGCCCAGGGGCGTCGGTATCGTTCAGGAAGTAGCGGACGCCGATCTTGGGGACGCGGGCATCGGAATAGGAATTGGGTTTTTCGCCCCATCCCTTGGACCAACGCACCTTTTTCGGCTCCCAGGCCATCAGGGACTGCCCTTCTTCCCGGTCCATCCAGGCCTGCAAGGGCTTCACATCCAGCACGTACATGCTCCGGCCGTGGGTCGCCACCACCAATTCGTTTTCGCGGGGATGGACGACCATGTCGTAGCTGGCCACATTGGGCAGGGAAGCGAGGAGCTTCCAGTTTTGGCCGCCGTCCATGGAAGCATAGGTCCCGTGGTCGCTCCCGAGGTAGAGCAATTCGGGTTGCACAGGGTCCTGGATGATCACGTTGACAGCTTCTTCCGGCAGATTGCCCTTCAGGCTGGTCCAGGTCTCGCCGAGGTCAGTTGTGCGGTAGACGTAGGTATGGAAATCGTCCTCCCGGTAGCCGGTAAGGCTCACAAAGGCCGTGTTCTGGTCGTGGGGCGAAGCCAACACCTTGGAGACCCACAGTCCCTGCGGCAAGGATTCATCGACGCGCTTCCAGGTATTGCCGAGGTCGGTGGTCACGTGGATGCGGCCATCGTCGGTGCCCACCCATACCAGCCCAAACTTGAAGGGCGATTCCGAAATGGTCGAGATGGTGGAGTAGGGGACGTTGCCGTTTTCGTGGTCGGTGGTCAGGTCGGGAGAAATATCTGTCCAATTGTCCCCCTGGTCCAGGCTCATGTGCAGGAACTGGCTGCCCATGTAGAAGATTTCGTGGTTGTGGGGGCTCTGGCGCAGGGGCGTCCGCCAATTCCAGCGGTACTTGGGCTGGCCAATGTCGTGGGTGGGGGTGATATAGTTGGGGCGGCCATTTTCCATCCGGTAGTAATTCCCGTACTGGAAGCCGACGTAGACCAGGCTGGGGTCCTGAGCATCGGTTTGGACGAACATCCCGTCCCCGCCAAAGAGCCGCTCCCAATTGCGGCCCCGGTTCGGAATAAAATTCGAGGGCCCCTTCAGCGTGCCGTTGTCCTGGAGGCCGCCGTAGACATTGTAATGGGGCTTGGCCATGTCGACGTGGACCGTGTAGAATTGGCCGGCGGCGACATTGTTGTAGTGGGTCCAGTGGGTGCCGCCATCGTAACTCTGGTATACACCGCCGTCGTTCCCGAGGAGGATGTGCTGGGCGTCCTGGGGATTGATCCACAGGGCGTGGTGGTCGACGTGGACCTGGAAGGTGTCCACCCGGCTCCAATTGGCACCGCCATCGGTGGATTGCAACATGGGCACGCCGTGGATATAGAGGTGGTCGGCATTGTCCGGGGCGACCCGGACCTGGCCGAAGTAATATCCGTAGGTATAGGCGACTCCGGTAAGCGGGTCCTCGTGGGCCTTTTTCCAGCTCCGTCCTCCATCATTCGACCGGTAGACCTCTGCCCCCTTGACCGCCGAATTGAACAGGGCTTTGTTGGCATCTCCGAAGTAATCCCCGACGTCTTTGGGACTGTACTTCCTGGCTTCCACATCGGCTTTGATTCCCTCCGCCGTGTATTTTTCCGGATAGCCCTTCCCCCGCAGGAAAGAGTCCAGTTTTTCATTCTCCAATTGCGCAAAGTCTTCCCCCGACATCTCCAACAGGCGGCGGCTCCAGATCCCCGCAATGGTGTCCTCCCGCTGGAGGCTGGGATCGCTCTCTTGGTTGTCGAGGACGGCATAGACCGTATTGGGATCGCTCAGGGAAATGTCCAGGCCGATCCGCCCGACTTTCTTGCCCTGGGGAAACCCGTTGACGGAAAGGGACCAGGTCTCGCCCCCGTCGATGCTCATGTAAATGCCGGAGCCCTCGCCGTCACCGTCGAAGTCCCAGGCGCGGCGCAGGCGGTCCCAGGTCGCAGCGAGCAGCATATCGGGGTATTTGGGGTTGATCACCAGGTCGATGGCCCCGGTACGGTCGTTCACGAAGAGGGTTTTCTTCCAGTTTTTGCCGCCGTCGGTGGTCTTGTACACGCCGCGGTCCGGACTGGTGGTATAGAGCGGCCCAATGGCAGCTACCCAGGCGGTATTGGGGTCTTTGGGGTGGACGACGATGCGGCCGATGTGCTGGGTATTGGTGAGGCCGCAGTCCTGCCAGGTGGCACCGGAGTCGGTGCTGCGGAAGACGCCCGCACCGGCGTAGGAACTCCGTGAAGAGTTGTTTTCGCCGCTTCCGAGCCAGATGGTGCTGGGTTGGGAAGGTGCCAATGCGATGTCGCCGATGCCCAGCGTGAGCTGGTTGTCGAAGAGGGGTTCCCATGACTGGCCGGCATTGGTGGTGCGGAACAGGCCCCCGGAAGCGTAGGCGGCGTACCAAACCCGGTCGTTTCCGGGGTCGACCGCGAGGTCGACGATGCGTCCTCCCTGGACATTGGGCCCGATGTTGCGGGTGGGCAGGTCGAGGAGGGGCGAATATTGGCGCAGGTCTGCCCGTTGCTGGCCCGCCAGCTGGAGTTCGGCGGCGGTGGTGGCTTGCTGGGCGCTCAGCGGGAGCATCCAGGCGAGGAGCAGACTTAGGAGTAAAGGTTTTCGCATAGCAGGAACGATTTGAGCGGGAAGTTAGTGGGTTCAGTGGGCAATGAAAAACCAAAATGGGAAAGTGGCGCTCAGGAGGAGATGGTAGGGGGTGAGAGCGGTCGGAAAATGCTGGCAGCACGGTGGGAAAATGGACACGGAGGGAAATGCACGGTGCTGAGAGGGGGGGCGGTTGGAAAAAATAAGGCCCCACTTGCTCACGCAGTGCGACAGATTTTTGAAGAATCAGCGGGTGAAATAGAGCTTTGGCCATCCCCTCGCTCTTAACCTTTAACAATCACACTTTAAATTTTCCATGAACAGAACTCTATTCCCCTCTTTACTCATTGCTCTCTTTTTTATCTGGGGCTGGCAAGACGTCGCCGCCCAAGGTACCCTGACTCAAAATGGATGTACACTGACTGCGACCAGTTCCCTCGCCGGTAGCTCGGCCGGGTGTACCAGCATCTTCGGTGGAAGCCCTGGTTGTCCCTTTACCTTCACCCTCAGCCGCAATACCGGCAGTGGATTCGTCACGGTCGCCACCGAAACCAGTTGCAGCAATACGGTGGACTTTCCCAATTCCGGTTCTGGTACCTACCGCTTGTCCGTTTCGGCCCTGGTTCCCAGCGGGACCATCACGCTGATCAACGGTCAGCTCTGTACGTTTTTGGCCCGCCGCTTTGAATCGGCGCCCGACCTCGCAGTGACGCAAGGCTTCGAATGGTCGTCCTTCCCTCTCGGCTGGGGCGCCAATGCGGACCGCTACCTCAAATTCCGGAACAGCGGCAATGACGGCAAGGTCTACTACATGTCCTACAACCGGCTCTGGAACTATTATTTCTCCGGCGGAAGCTGGAACAACGCGCCTTTGTCCTGGAGCGTCACCAATGTCGCCGGGCCCATCACCCCGATGCCTGGTAGCTCTTCCGAGGTCTTTTACCGCGGAACCGACAGCAAGATGTACGCCTTTTCCTTCTCCGGCAGTTGGTCCAGCTCGGTCCTGAAGTCCAGCATCAACAATGTCTCCTCCGGTGGCCAGATCCAGGCCACTCCTGGCAAGGTCTACTACCGGGCCACGGATGGCAATATCTGGAACTTCTACAAGCCGGGCGGCGTCTGGGATGCCGCTCCCTTGGGCTGGGGTGACAATGCCACGGGCCAACTGGTGGTCCTGAACGGGGGAGAGGTGATCTTCCGCCGCAGTGACAGCCGCTTGTACCAGTACAAGTGGAGCAGTGGCTCCGGATGGACCCGGACCCAGGTCAGCTCCTACAACAGCGTTTCCTCGTCTGACTTGGCCACGACCGGAAACGATGTCTGGTTCCGCAACAATTCGGGCGGCATGATGCGCGCCACGAAAACCGGCAGCTCCTGGATCGTCAGCTTTATGGGCGGCTCCAACAATGTCGCTGGTGATGTCGCTGCCTCGCCGGACCACCCGGGCCACGTCTACTACCGCGGAACCGATGGCCGCATGTGGCAGTTCTACGAGCTTCCCGGTGGTGGTTGGAACCAGGTTTGGCTGGATTGGGACTACAACAATGTCAAGGGCCCGGTGGCCGTCAGCCCCGGCAAGGTGTTCTACCGCGCCTCCAACAACGACATCTGGAACGTGTACTGGTCGACGTGTGGCGGCAAGCAGCAGTCCGCGACTTCGGTCACCGAGACCGTCACCCACGCCAACAAGCTCAAGGTCTATCCGAACCCGGCCACTGACATGGCCTTCATCCAGGTCGAGCTGGCCCAGGATGCCGTCGTGGACCTCTCCGTCTACAATGTCATGGGCAAAAAGGTCCTGGAACTGGCGCGCGAGGAATCGCTCCCGGCCGGCATGAACGAGCTGCCGATCTCGGTCGAAAAGCTGCCCCAAGGGGTCTACCTCGTCCAGATGGTTGCAGGCGATGAGAAGCAATCTCAGCGTCTCGTCGTCCGCTAGGACTCCCCATGTTCTACGAACTCCGGCAACCTCCCTCTGGGAGGTTGTCTTTTTCCTGACTTCAAATTTCCAACCTAAATATTGATACCATGAGAAAACGTTTTTTATCTGTGCTGTGCCTGTTGATGCTGATGGGAATTGGCGGAAACGGCCTGATGGGGCAGGCGACAACCCTGACCCTGGACGGTTGTTTCCTGAAGGCCCGGACCGGGCAGGGGGGCACCACCAATGGCTGCATCGATGAGACCGGCGCCAGCCCGAACTGCAAATACACCTATGTGCTCCTGTACAATGACCTCAGCGGGGGCGGGTACGTGGAGGTGGATCGGAAGGTCAGTTGCGCCAATGGCGTCAGCTTTCCCATTGTGGGCGTAGGGCGGTACCGGTTGCGGGTATTGGTGTGGTCGGCTGTGGGGGACATTGTCCTGAACAATGGCGAGACCTGCCGGCGGCTGGTCCAGATTTCCCGCCTTTCCTTCTCGGAGACCGTCTCCCAAATGTCGGGCTGGGACCTGGATGAGATGGAAGGCGGGGAAAATGCGGACCGTTACCTGGCGGTACGGGCCAGCAGCAGCGACCAGAAGGTGTATTACATGTCCTACAACCGCATGTGGAACATGTACAACCCCGGTCCCTGGGACCATGCCGCCCTGTCCTGGTCGGTTACGAACGTCGCCGGACCGATTGCGCCGATGCCGGGCAGCAGCTCGGAGATCTTCTACCGCGGTACCGACAGTAAAATGCACGTATTTGATTGGACCGGGAGCAGCTGGACCAGCTCCGAACTCAGCTCCTCGGTGACCAATGTGGCTTCGGGCGGCCAGATCCAGGCGCGTCCGGGCAAGGTCTATTACCGCGGGACGGACGGCAATATTTGGAATTTCTACCAGCCCGGTGGGGTCTGGAATGCCGCTCCGCTGGGTTGGGGCGACAATGCTTCCGGCCAACTGGTGGTCCTGAACGGGGGCGAAGTCGTTTTCCGGGGAAATGACTCCCGCCTGTACGAGTACAGCTGGAGCAGTGGCTCGGGATGGACGCGGACCCAGGTCGGCAGCTACAATTCGGTTTCCGCAGACAACCTGACGACCACTGGCAATGACGTCTGGTTCCGGAACAATTCCGGAGGCATGATGCGGGCCACGAAGTCGGGCAGCAGCTGGACGGTCAGCTCCATGGGCGGCTCCAACAATTTGGCCGGTGACCTGTCGGCGTCGGTGGACAATCCTACCCACGTGTACTACCGAGGCGATTACGGCCGGCTCTGGCAATTCTACCGCCTCAGCAATGGCACCTGGAGCCAGGTCTGCCTGGAATGGGACGACGACAATGTCAAAGGTCCCGTAGCCGCGAGTTCCGGGCTGGTCTTCTACCGCGCCAACAACAATGACTTGTGGGAGGCCGAATGGAAAAACTGCCCGGGCAAGCGGAGCGGCCAGGATGTATTGGAGGAGACCGTCGCCACGGTCAATTCTTTGACGTTGTATCCGAACCCGGCCCACGACCGGGTGACGGTGGAAGTGGAGGTGGCGGAAGCCACGGAGCTGACGGTGGTGGTCTACGATTTGATGGGACAGCGGGTCTGCGAGTTGGCCCGCTCGGAATGGGTGCCGGCCGGTCTCCGGGAAATGGATTTCTCGGTGACGGATTTGCCGGCCGGGATGTACATCGTCCAGGCGACCGGGAATGGTCAGCGGATTTCGAAGCGCTTGACGGTTCGTTGACGGAGCGCGGTCCCGCCAAAAGTATGGAGCAGCCTTTCCGATGGGGAGGGCTGCTTTTTTTACGCTTATGAGCCAGTGAAGGGGGCTTTTGACGGTGGGAAGAGGGGAAATGCACGGTGGGAAAATGGGGGATTTGGGGGTGAAAATGCTGCGGTGGGAAGGAAATTGGAAGCGTGCTCGCCGGGAATTTCCCTACGGATTGGCGGGCCGGACGGATCCCCCTAGGTTCGTGGAAACGATCAGAACTCTTCTGCTAAAAAGACGATTGACCAGAATTACTTTCACTCCAACTAATTACTCATGAAAATTAGATTCCATTACTCTTTAATGTTCCTGGCTTTCTTGTTTGGTGCCGGAAGCCTTTTTGCCCAACAAACCTCCATTGTCCAAAGCGGCTGCTTGATCATCGGTGAAACCTCTCTGGATGGTTCGACAACAGGTTGTGTGGACTCCCAGGGAAATTCACCCAATATCACCAACAACTATGAATGGGAGCTGCAAAGATTGTCCGGCGGTTCGTTCACGACGGTCGACTTCCAGGCGACCAGCGATCCCCTCGTCGAATTCACCAATCCGGGGGGCGGAACCTACCGCATCCGGGTCCGGGCCTTCGAAAGGAACGGCGTCATTGCCACTCAACCGGTGGGCCAGCTGTGCTCCTTCATGGTCGAGACCTTTGACAACTCCTCGAACCTGAGCGTTTCCACGACTTACAGCTGGGTGTCCTACCCGTTGGGGTGGGGGACCAATGCGGGCAGCTATATGGATACCCGTGACGCCAGCAACGACGGCAAAGTCTACTATACCAGCCACGGCCGCATGTGGAACTACTATTACAGTGGTGGCAGCTGGAAAAAGGCGCCGCTTTCCTGGGGCACCCGCAATGTTGCCGGTCCCATCTTTGCTGAGCCGGGCGGTGGCTCCAAGGTCTACTACCGCGGCAGCGACAGCCGGATGTACGTCTTTGAATTCAGCAATGGTTCCTGGTCCAGCTCCGGCCTGAACAACAGCTTCACCAATGTGCGCTCGGGTGGTCAGATCGCCTCTCATCCCGGCAAGGTCTACTATACCGGAACCGACGGCAAGATCTGGAACTTCTACGCGCCCGGCGGCAACTGGACGGCTGGCGATTTGTTCTCGACCACCTTCTTCCTGACCGAACACGACAACGCGACCGGACCGCTGGTCCTCCTCGAACCCGGTTGGGTGGTCTACCGGAACGGCGACCAGGAGCTGGTCTCCTACCGTTTCCGCGCCGCTTGCAGCTGCTGGAGCCGCGCCGATATCCCAGGGGCAGTCGGCGTCGCCAACAGCGACCTGGCCACGACGGGCAACCGCGATATCTGGTACCGGACCAATAACAATGAGATGAAGCGCGCCCAGTGGGATGGTTCTGCCTTCAATGTCACCGGTTTCATCGGTCAGGACAATGTCGCCGGCGACATCACGGCCACTCCGGACAGCCCGACCCACGTCTACTACCGCGGCACCGACGGTCGCATGTGGCAGTACTACCGCAAAAGCAATGGCATCTGGAGCCAGGTGACCCTGGATTACAGCCAGACCAATGTGAAGGGACCCGCTTCGGCCACTCCCGGCAAGGTATTCTACCGGTCCAGCAACAACGACATCTGGAATGTGTATTGGGCGACTTGCGGCAGCAAGCAAGGCAACGACGAGGCCACCGACCAACCGCTGGTCAGCGATGTAAACTCCCTCGAGGTCTACCCGAACCCGGCCCAGGACTTCGCCTACGTCCAGGTTGAGCTGGCCAATGAGGCCTCCATTGACCTCGCCATCTTCGACATGATGGGCAAGAAGGTCATGGACCTGTCCCGGGGCGAGCAACTCCCCGTTGGCACGAGCGAATTGTCCGTGTCGATCGAGAGCTTGCCCAAGGGCATGTACATCGTCCGACTCACGTCGGGACAGGACAAATTGGTCAAGCGACTGATCGTCCAGTAAGGTCCTGATCTATAAATTCGACAGCAGCCAATCTCCTTCGGGGGATTGGCTTTTTTGCGTTGTATGGTGCTGATTGGTAGGTGTTTAAGTTTGTGGTTTTTACCGCTCCAGATTGACAAAAGCTGTCAAAGGTCGGGCGTATATTAAAGTACAGTAAGCAACAAAACCTAACTAAAAGCCAAATGATTCAAACCCCTAAATTTCAAATTTACCAAGGGTGTGACCGGAAATTCCATTTCCGCTTGAAGTCCACCCAACAAGAAACTCTTTTTGTCTCTGAAGGCTTTCGTACGAAAGCCGGTGCGATGCGGGGAATCGCCAGTCTGATGCACCACGCCCGTTATCAAACGAGCTATTACCGCCGTTTGAACACGAATTACCGCTATTATTTTGTCATCAAATCCCGTGACGGTATTGTGCTGGGTGCCAGTCAATTGTATGATTCCCGCAAGGAGCGGGAAACTGGAATGGAAACCGTGAAAAAGGCTTCCCAAAGTTGTCGGGTTGACGACCTGACTTGATCGCACACAAAGGGCGGACCCTGTGGAAGGGTCCGTCCGGACATTGGTTGGAATAATTATTGAAATGGATCAGAAACTTCACTCAGAGGTGCCCCGGCGGGGCGTCCGTCCCGCATCAGGCCACCAGACATAAAATGCTGGCCATGAGCAGCAGAATGAGCAAGGAAGCGGTGCGGGGATGGATCAAGGTTCTCATACAAAGTCATAATTGGGTACAAATGATCGTCCCTAATTGAGACGGAAAACGTTGGTCGCCAGTCGATATGCCCCTTGGGCATTGGTTCCCATTTGTCCTTAGACGGTTCCGATTCGTTTTTCCCCACCCCACCCACCACAAATTCCCAAACCGGGGGTTCCGGTCGATTCAAATCCAAGATTCGTCGTTTCCCTTCCCCCGGTCGTTGATAAATGCACCTATTCTCTACCCTGAAATGTGTTATATTTTGTATCGGAAAAAATCAGTCGTGTTAAAACCCATATCGAAATTGCAGTCCTGGATGTATGTGTGCCTGTGCTTTGTCCTGTTGGGACAATTTGCTGGTGCCCAGAACAGCAATGGGTATCCCTTCGACTTGCCCTTTGAAACGGTCTCCATTCCCTTTTACGAATTCGATCCCCTCGCCCCCCAGGTCGCCCTTCGGATGGACTATGCGGCCGCGGCGATTGAGAATCCCCAGGACTGGATTCGGGCCCGGAGCCTGGGCAATGCGACCCAAATTGAATTGGTTTTTTCCCAGTACCCCATTGACAGTTCGGATTGGGGGACCAGCTACTACCGCCTCATCCACAACCGACTGCGGAGTTTATTTGCCCTCGACCCCGACCTCCAGCAAGCCCCGGTGACCTGGAAATTGGTCCGCCAAACGGGCTGTACTTCGGAGTTGCAGGCCCGCCAATTTTTCCACGGATTTGTCATCCGCTACGATGTGACCCGCCCGCGGGTCCTCCGCCACCTGAGCACCTCCAAGGATGTCGAGCGCGTGGTGCTGGGCTTGGCCGTGCCCCAGGATACCTCCGTGATGGGGATCATGGACCGGAACCGCCATTGGAAAAATGTGCTGATCATCATGGATTGGACGGGCAGTATGTATGCCTACGGGGCGCAGGTGGTCCTGTGGCACAAATTGAATGCGGAAACCAGCGGGATCAAGCACTTGGTCCTGTTCAATGATGGGGACCGCAAGGCGACATGGCAAAAGCAAATCGGCCGGACGGGCGGCATCTACCACGCGGCCAGCAATGACCTGGGCCGGGTGATCGAGACCATCGGCACGGTCATGAACAATGGCTACGGCGGCGATACGCCGGAGAATGACCTGGAAGCAGTGGTGAAAGGCCTGAAGGGAATTGAAGGCTACGATGAAATCGTCCTGCTGGCGGACAACCGGTCCCAGGTGCGGGACATGCCATTGCTCAAGAGCATCGACAAGCCGGTTCGCGTGGTGCTGTGCGGAAAGGGATCGGGGAAAATCCATCCTGATTACCTCCGCATCGCGTTCAAGACCCGCGGGAGCATCCATACAGTGGAGGAAGACATCATGGCCATGGGCCAATTGGAAGAGGGGGATGTCATTGAGATTGAGGGGATCCGCTACAAGGTGCGGTCGGGCGAACTCGAGCTGTTCGAGTAGCAAATGGCCACGCCAGTCGGATGGGTCCCATTCGTGCGCTTTTCCTTGGCTTCTCCTCCCAAAAGGCATTAATTTGGAGCCATGTCTCGAATCAGTTTTCTCCTTCTGCTACTATTTCCCCAATTCATCTTCGCCCAGGTCGATCCCAATTCGATCACCATTTACCGGGACGCCTACGGGACCCCCCACGTCTACGCGCCGACCGACGCTGCGGCCGCCTATGGCTTGGCGTGGGCCCACGCCGAAGACAACTTTTTCGACATCCAGGAAAACCTGATGATCGCCCGGGCCCGCTTGGGCGAGGTCCGGGGCGCCTGGGGAGCATCGATTGACTTTGCCGTCCAATTGTTACGGGTCCGTCCGGTGGTGGAAGAACGCTACGACAGCGATGTGCCGGCCGATTTCAAAGCGGTATTGGAGGCTTTTTGCCTGGCGATGAATACCTACGCGGATCGCCACCCCGAGGAGATACGGCTCAAAGGGCTCTTCCCCGTGTATCCCCAGGATGTGTTGATTGGCTACCAGATGATCATGGGGCTGATGGCCGGCGTGGACGGTCACCTGACCAATATCGTCGAGGGCACACCCAATGCTCCGACCGCATTCTCCATGGACGGCCGCGGCTCCAATGCCTGGGCCTTCAATTCTTCCCGCACCGCCGACGGCCAGGTCTACCTTGTCAACAATTCCCACCAACCGCTGGAAGGCAGTACGGCCTGGTACGAGGCCCACGTGGTCTCGGATGAAGGCTGGAACTGCCTGGGAGGGATGTTTCCCGGCGGGGTGAGCATTTTCTCCGGCTGCAATCCCTACCTGGCCTGGGCGCATACGGTGAATCTGGGTGATTTTGTGGATGTGTACCGGCTCGAAATGCATCCCAAGAAGAAGGGCATGTACCGGTTGGATGGGGAGTGGAAGCAATTGAAGAAGTACAAGGCGAAAATGAAGGTAAAGGTGGGGCCGATCAAGCTGAAGGTGGGGAAAAAGTACTGGTGGAGCGATTATGGAGCGACGATGAAAGGAAAAGACGGCCACTACTATTCGATTCGCTTGGCCTGCAATATGGGGATCAAGGCGGCAGAGCAATGGTACCGGATGAACAAGGCGCAGAGCTTCTCCGAGTTTTACGGTTTGCTCAATATGGGTGGTATTTCATCGCTGAATATCATCTACGCTGACCGCAACGATACCATTTTCTACATCGACAACGGCAACTATCCCTTCCGCGAACGCGGCTATGACTGGTGGCGGGTGCTTCCCGGCGATACTTCCGCGACCCTCTGGGACGATTTCCATTCCACCGAGGAACTGGTCCAGGTCATCCAGCCGCGCAGCGGCTACGTCTACAATTGCAACAATACGCCCTTTTCCTCCACGGGCTTCATGGACCTGCCCCAACGCGACGATTACGATCCCACCCTGGGTACCACCCCCAGTGAAACGAACCGCTCGCTGCGCAGCCAGGAGTTGATCACCGGGGACAAATTGCTCTCGTACGAAGACATCAAGCGGATCAAGTACGACCGCACCTATCCCCAGAAGATGGCGACGCCCTTCATGTCCAATACGGAACTGCTGATGGAGCTGGACAGCCTGGAGTTTCCCGATTTGGCAGAGGAAATTCGGATGCTGGCGGAGTGGGACCGGACGGGAAATGAGGATAGTGAGGCAGCGGGGTTATTTCTGGTCTATCTCGACAAGATTATCAAGGAAGCAGACAAGCGGCACGAGATGTTTTTGGAGCGGGAATGGTTGCCGGAAGAAGCAGCGGAGCAATTGAGAAATGCGAAAGTTCACCTTGAGACCCATTTTGGGACGAACCGGGTGCCCCTGGGGCAGATTCAGCGTTTGGTCCACGGGGAATATGACTTCCCGTTGGGGGGGCTGCAGGACGTGCTGGCGTCGATGCGGAGTCAGGATTGGGAAAATGGACGGTACAAAGGCCTCCTGGGAGATTCCTATATCCAGTTCGTGAAGTTCTCGGAACAAGGCGTCCAACTGGAATCGGTCTTGCCGTTTGGTTCGTCGAACCATGCCGACAGCCCGCATTATGTGGACCAATCAGAATTGTACCTGGGTCAGAAGACGAAGGAAATCAGCTTGGATCGGAAGTGGGTGGAGGAAAATGCCGTTCGCTCGTACCACCCCGGCGAATAGCCGGGAGTCGGTTTACTGGAAGAACTTTTCCAGGGCTCCGGCAATATTTTCCACGGTATCGGGGCCCCATGCGCTGCCCCGGATGACCTTGCCGGTCAGTACCCCGTTGGGACCAACCTCAAACAATTCCGGAATCGCATTGGACGTCTGGCCCATGGCGTTGATGTCCGCCATCCATTTGGCCCCAATCTGAAGGATATACTTGCCCATCAATTGGAGGGAAACGGGGGGCGTCGCCATGAAGCCCTTCAGGGCCGCTGCGCCCGGCGCCCAGTCTTCGTAGATCAATACATAGAGGTCCAGACCATCCGCTTCCGCCGCGGAGCGGTGCATGGCCAGCAATTCGGCGAGGGGAGTGGTATTGTCGTCGCCGATTTCGACCCATTTGATGGCAATGTTCAGCGGGGTTTCGCCGGCGGAGTTCTGCGCCGGCTCCTCTCCGGGAAGCGCGTCGACCGGGAGATCGGGCGGCGCGGCCTGGCCACCGGGCAGGGCATCGTCCTCGTGGCCGGGACTGCCGCCTTCCTGCGGCGCAATGGTCGGTTCTTCCTTGGGCTCCTCTTTCGGCTCATCCAGCGAGGTGATCTTCTTGTCCGATTGCCAGGTGCCATCTTCCAGCGTTCCTTCGTGGATTTCGTTTTTGTCCGCCACAAATTCCCGCCCGAAGCCCGTCATTTTCCCCTCCACAAATGAACCCTCGAACCAACCCCCATCGGAATAGTCGATCCGACCCTTGCCGTGGCGGAGGCTTTTCAGGAAGTCGCCCCGGTAGATGTCGCCGTTTTTCCATTGGTAGACGCCGGTGCCGGTCCGGGAGCCGTCCTTCCAGTCGCCGTCGTACTTGGCGCCGTGGGGCCAGGTATATTCGCCTTTGCCGTGGAGGGAGCCATTGAGGAAATCGCCGTAAAAGACTTCGTCCCAGCTCCAGGCCATCAGGCCTTTGCCGGTACGCTTGTTGTCGACAAAATCACCTTCGAAATAGCTGCCATCCTCGAAAAACATCCGTCCCCAGCCATTACGTTTGCTGTTTTTCCAGGGCCCTTTGTAAATCAAGCCTTTTTCCCAGATATACTCTCCGTAGCCTTCCTTGATGCTCCCCGTCAATACCTGGTCCTTCACCGCCTGGGTATTCCAGGATTCAAGGCGGCAATCGCATTCCAGGGCCTTGGATTCGGCGAGTCCAGTGGCCTTGAACATCGGCTCCAACTCGAGTTTGCGGGCGGTGGCGAGGACCATGGTCTGCTCGTACCCTGTGTCGGCCATGTCCTGAAAGGGCGTGATCAGAAACATGTTCTCGACCTTCAGGAGTTCATGCAGGCGCTTGAGGTCGTCTTTTTTGCCCAGAAACTTCAATTCCATCCAGTGCAGGGCATCCACATTGGTGCCTTGCTTGCGGATCGAATCGATGAGGAGGCGGTCGGAAATCTGTCGGCGGAGGTGGGGAGCGGGGAAAAGGGCATCAAACACGCTCGATTTGTCTTCGCTGTATGCGATGTGCGTGCGGTAAGCGCTCTGCTTGGGATACCATTTGTTGTAGGCCTCCTGAAAGGAGGGAAGGTCACGTACCAGGAAGGCGCTGTCCAGCCGTCCCTCGTACATGAAATTGCCCGCCCATTTGGCGGTGTTGGAGTCCTTGTCCAAGGTCTTGACCAGGGACGCTTCGGCATTCGTCAGCTGTTCCTGCCAGGCGGGTAGGGGGAGGAAATCGGCTCCCATGTCCTTGGGAGGGGCTTCCATGATCACCCTGACCAAGTGCGGAAATGCGTCCTGAATTTCGACATTCTCGAAGGCAGGGGAAAAACGGACCTTGACCTTGCGGTTGCGGTGGGTATAGGAATAAGTGTCGATGCGGGCCGGCTGTACCTTGGGCCCCAATAGGCTGCTTGGATCAATGGGCATAACGGAGGCGGTATTACAAAACTTCTACTTCAAATCGAATGTCGCGGACGGGGGTCTCTCCCTGGACCTCGGCATCGGCAATGGCATCGACCACTTCCATGCCTTTGACGACCTCTCCGAAGACGGTGTACATCCCGTCGAGGAAGGGCGCGCCGCCATCTTTGAGGTATTTTTGGCGCATCTCGTCGGTCATTTGGTAGGTGGGAAACTGGTCCCGGACTTCCTGGACAGAGTTGTTGATTTTTTGGATCAGGGCGGCGGCAGAATCAGGATACTGCGCTTGCAGGGCTTCGAAATCGATGCTCCGCACCCAATTGTGCTTGGGATCGGATTCGAAGACGTAGCGGGCGTGGGCATTGATGAGCTGGGGAATCTGCATGGCCATCTCGTCCAGCTGGCTTTCGGGGAAGGTATCGCCCTGTACGATGAAGAATTGGCTGCCTGAGGATTGCCACTGGGGATTGGCCTGGTCCGGTTGGCGGGCTGCGGCGACGGCGCCCCGCTTGTGGTAGTGATGGGGGAGGATTTCCCGGGGGAGGACATAGCCAGGGCCACCGTTGCCGGGGGTACCGGACGCGCCTTCGCGCGAGTTCGGGTCGCCGCCCTGGATCATGAACTTGTTCATGACCCGGTGGAAGGCCGTCCCATCGTAAAAGCCCTCCTGCGCCAGCAGGAGGAAATTGTCCTTGTGCTTCGGCGTATCGTCGTACAGATCGATGTAAATATTGCCGTAGTCGGTGACAATGCGCACGTCGGCGTTGTCGGGGATGGATTCACATCCGCTGGCGGCGATGACCAGCACAAACAACAGGAAATACAGGGGCTTTTTCATGGTTCCGTCCGGAAAGTTGATTATTCAGTGGGAGCGAGCATTTGCTGGAGTTTTTTCTCTCCTTTTTTGCTCTTTTTTCCTGCTACGACCACAATGACGACATCCTTGACCGGCACATCGCCGGGGCGGGTGGTGACGGCACCGATCTTGTCGATGATGTCCATACCGTCAATGACCTGTCCGTAGATGGTGTACTGCTGGTCGAGCCAGGGAGAGCCGCCGACTTCGCGGTAGAGGTGTTTTTGCTCCTCGGTGTATTTGAATTCCTGGCCCATCGTCATCGCGATGCGGCGCTCAGAATTGTTGATTTCTTTGTCGCTGAAGGTCCGGCCCTGCACGATGTAAAACTGGCTGCCGGAAGAATTGCGGTCCGGATTGACCTGGTCGCCGAGGCGGGCGGCGGCAAGGGCACCTTTTTGGTGGATGCGGTCGGGGAGAATTTCGGCGGGGAGGGTATAGCCGGGGCCACCCTGACCGGCCAACTTCTTCTTGGCCGGGTCCTTGGAATTGGGGTCGCCGCCCTGGATCATAAATTCTTTGATGACCCGGTGGAAGGTCGTCCCATCGTAAAAGCCTTCCTTGGCCAGCTTGAGGAAATTTTCCTTGTGCTTGGGCGTCTCGTCAAAGAGTTCGAGGCTGATATTGCCGTATTCGGTGACGATGATGGCATCCGGCTTGACCTTTTTCTTTTGGGCCGAAGCGAGGAGGGGGAGGGCAAGGAGAAGGGCAACTAAAATGGTGGTATTCCGCATAGCAATCAGATGTCGTAGATGTCGGCAAAATAATCAACAATGTGCGATTTCAGGAATATTTCCTGGGAAAAGATGTCGCCCGCGGGAAGCTCTTCCCGCGGTTCGTAGTGGGGCCAGCCTTCCTGGTCGAGGTGTGTCAACTCAAAATAGCCCGCTGGAGCGAGGATGGCACAAATTGCGATGTGCATCAGGTCGACCTTTTGTTCTTTGGTCCATTCCTGTGTTCCTTTTCCCAACTCCCGCACCCCGATCAAAAACAAGATGGCTTCCAGATTCGGGACCTTGCGAAATTGCTGGTTCAGCCGGTCCATGAGCCGGGCCCACCGCAATTGCAATTGGGAAATATCATCCTTTTGCGCTTCCATCCCGCGAAGATAGGGAAATTGGAAGGATTGCGGCGGGCTGGATTTGCCTTCCCGGGCCAGCACGCATTTTTTCCCCACTGTCTCCATCTTTCCCAATTATTCCATACTTTTATACCTCATCAGACAAAACCTGTATTCATGGAAAAACAATATTTCTATACCGACGGACGTGAAAAGTACGGTCCTTTCTCATTGGAACAACTCAAGGGGCAAGGCATCGACCACAATACGTTGGTATGGACCGAAGGAATGGGCGACTGGGCGGCTGCCAGCAGCCTGGCCGAATTGAAGGAATATTTCGACGAAATGCCGCCGCCCCTCCCCAAGGACAATCCCCAGACCAATTACAGCGGGTACAGCGGCCAGCAACAACAGCAGAAGCCGCGGAGCCCCCATTCCAAGCCGCCGAACTACATGGTCCAGTGTATCCTGACCCTGTTGTTTTGCTGCTGGCCCTTCGCCATTCCGGCCCTCGTCGCGGCCTCCAAAGTGGATTCCTGCTGGGCGGCTGGCGATTATACCGGGGCCGACAAGGCTTCCGAAGACGCTCGTAAATGGGTCACCGTTTCCTTCGTGGTGGGCCTGATTGTCAACCTCCTTGGATTTATCCTTGTCCTCGCCACCTCCGATCTACGCTAATCCCCGGCTCCGCCGGATTCTCCTCATAGCCGGCCCCCTGCTACTCATCGCAGGGGGCCTGTACTTTTATTTCCAGGACCCGTATTCCGACAAAGGCTTCCTCGCCTGTCCCATCAAATTCGCCACGGGCTACGACTGTCCCGGCTGTGGCGGCCAGCGCGCGTCCCACCACCTCGTCCACCTGCGCAT
Organism: uncultured bacterium; assembly: GCA_963923035.1. Lineage (GTDB taxonomy): Bacteria > Bacteroidota > Bacteroidia > J057 > JADKCL01 > CAWUKT01. The sequence goes on along the minus strand of CAWUKT010000098.1, from coordinate 5,403 downwards.
TGGAGAGGCCCTCCGCGAAAATTGGCTCTTCGTCCTGGGCCTGCCCTATATTTTACTCGGACTGACCGTCGAATATATCCTGCCCATCGGGAGTCGCCGGACCTGGTTCCGTACCTATGTTTTCGGCCGCGTAGCCATATTTACGGCCCTTTTTCTCATCATTGGTTGGTGGATCCTGCGCAATCTCATCTGAGTTTTTGGAGTTTTTTTGAAAAAAAAGTGTGGAATTTTTCCGCCCCACACACCATTCCGGCAAAACCCAGCATCTGTACCATTGAATTCACTCCAAAAACTATCCATTATGAAGACAAGAAGATTGATTATCGTTGCCCTGGTCGCCTTTGTGCTCGGAGCCGGAGCCGTGTGGTACATCGTTGATATGCGTCAGGACGTATTGACGGTGAATGAAAATGAAGGCCAGCCCATTCAGATGGCGGCCCTGACAGAAAAGCCCGATGAGGTTCCGATCACCATCGAATCCGACATCAAGAACAACGCGGCGCCATTGCCCCCCTATATGATGTCTGCCCTTCAGTGGATGGCCAATGCCCAGGCTCCCAATGGTGGCTACGGAGCCGGACTCCATTCCGCCCAGCACGTCCGGGACCCCCACGCCGTGAAAACCGATCCCGCCACCACCTCCCTCGTCGGACTCGCCTATGTCCGCACCGGCAGCACCCACAAGTCCGGACCTTACCAGAAACAAGTCAGCGGCATCCTGAACCACCTGTTGGAGCATGTCGAAGGACTGGGAAAAAATCCCACCACCTTTACCAACCAGAAAGGCACCCAACCCCAATCCAAATTGGGCTACAATATTGACGCGACCTTTACGTCCCAGTTCCTGACCCGGATGCTGGAATTCACCGCCCAGGAAACCCAGCTCAACGAGCGGATCAAGAACGGGGTGAGTATCTGCGTGCAGGTCATTGAGGCCCAGCAAAACGACGATGGCTCCATCCAGGGCGGTACCTGGGCAGGTGTCCTCCAGTCCTCCATGGCCAACAGTGCCCTCGAGCAGGCCGACAACAATGGAGTGAAGGTCAACAAAGACAAATTGAAGCGTTCCCGGAGCTACCAGCGGAAGAATTTTGATTCCAAGACGGGCAAGGTGAGCACCGATGCCGCGGCTGGCATTGACCTGTACGCCATTTCCTCCTCCAACCGCGCCTCTGCCATGAATGCCCGTCGCGCCGAGAAGGTCATCGAGAAGGCCAAGGAAGAAGGCAAATTGGAGCCCAATGCGGAAATCAATTCCCGCAACCTCCAGATCGCCGGCCTCGAAGATGCCGATGCCGAAGAATGGGCGGGCGATTATACCACGAATGAAGCCACCATCCAGCAATTGCAGCGGGACGATGTCCTCTCCGGCTTTGGCAACAACGGCGGCGAAGAGTTCATCAGCTATATGATGACCAGCGAATCCCTCGTCATTACGGGTGGAGATGCGTGGACGAGCTGGAATGAGAAAATGAATGAGCGCCTGGAAAAAATTCAGAACCAGGATGGCAGCTGGTCCGGCCACCACTGCATCACGAGCCCGGTATTCTGCACGGCGGCAGTGATCATGACACTTGCAACGGACCGCGATGTGGAATATCTTGCTCAAATCAATGACCAGGAATAATCCCAGTGCCCATCCTTACTGCCCAACGAAACACCGTGTGTAAACCAAGCCCGAAACTGGTCCTGCGACTGGTTTCGGGCCTGTTTTTGTTCAGCTGGCTGCTGGGCTGCCAATCCGAGCCGGATCCCCAGAGCCCTGCTGGTCAGGCCCTTCAGCGGGCGGCCACGTACCTGTGGGCGCAGCAGTCGGAAGATGGCGGCTGGCACAGCCAGCACCACGGCCTCCTGAAGGGAGGGCAAGTGTCTTCCGCCTTCGCGTTGGACGCGCTGCTGGCCATTCCCGACAGCATTTACCGGCCCACCGCCGACCAAAAGGCCGCGGGGCTGCAATTTCTCCGCGACCATACCAATTCCGACGGCGCGCTCGGCCTGCACGATCCCCATATCCTCGAGTATCCCAATTACGCGACGGCCTACGCCCTGAAAATCTTCGTCTACCACGGCGAACCGGAAGACGACGCGCTGATCGGGAAGATGAGCGGCTACCTGCTGGACCAACAATTTGGGCTGGAGCGGGGGCAGGAACGCAGCCACGGCGCCTACGGCGGCTGGGGATTCGGCGAGACCGTCCTGATGGACGGTCAGGTGGGGCATGTGGACCTGTCCCATACCCGGAAGGTCCTCCAGGCATTGGAGGTCGCCGGGAAGCTCAATGGGGACATCGATGAACAGGCCAGCCTGTTTTTGCGCCGCTTGCAGGGTCATCCCGAGGCGGACAGCATCGGGACCGGGCTCCTGGAGCTGAACCAGAAGGAATTCGACGGCGGCTATGTCTATTCTCCGATGCAGGCCGATTTGAACAAGGGGGGCGAGGACAGTTTGGGCGCGGATCCGGTGTACAGCTATGCGACGGCCACGGCGGATGGGTATTTGGCGGAGCGGGCCTTGGGAAAAGAGGGGACAGAAGCGGGAGAATGGTTGCTGAAGAGCCACCGCTGGGACTATCCCGAGGGCATTCCCCACCAAACCGTCCAGCAGTGGCAATTGGTCATGAAGTACTACCACATCATGGTCCGGGCCGAAGCCTACGCGGAGTTGCAGCCCGCAATGGACTGGCAGGCTGAATTGGTTGATTTTCTCATTGCCGAACAACTCCCCGACGGCTCATTTTCCAATCCCAACGGCGCCCCCAACAAAGAAAACGACCCCCACCTGGCCACTTCAATGGCCATCCGGGCGCTGCTCACCACGCTCTGATCCCATTCTCATTCCCCAGTCTTTTCCCCGGGACCATTGCTCTCCCAAGACCCATTTCCTTTCTTCAATCCCCACAAACTCACCGACCTTTTTCCCAATTAAATAAGGACCGACCTGAATTCGTCATGTGCCCCGAGATTCTGGGCCCCACATGTTGATCATGGCAAGCAGCTGAGCCCGTGAAAGAACAGGGGCAAGGCCGTCTTTGGACAGAAAGCTGTGGATTTATTGGATGGGCGGCGGCGCAGTTTCTGCCGATATGTATCCGCGGACAAGGCCGAAAAGGTAGACCTTTCCCCCGTTCCCCCTTTGTCAAGCATTGAACCCGGTTCTTCATGGTCAATACGCCCATTTCCCCCGGATTTATTGGTGCGCACAAAATGGTGGATGCCCTCTTTTTCGTTTGCCCTGATCCTATTTCCTCATACCGATATGACAACGCTACTCCTGACCTTTGAATTCCTGCTGTTCGGGCAGATGGCCCTCGAATTCATGACCGGTTGCTGGTTGGACAAGGCCTATCCGAATCGCCGGGGGCTCTTCAGGAACATGGTCCTGGGAATCGCCGCGCAATGCCTGTTTACCGCTTTGTTGGTGGTGACGATGGAGCTCTACCGCTGGTTGGGGGAACATGCGATCACCCAAATTCCGACCGCCTGGTACACGGTCCTGCTCCTGTTTGTGGCGGTTGACCTCGTGGCCTATCTCTACCACCGGCTCAGCCACACCCTAAATGTGCTCTGGGCCGGGCACATTACTTACCACTCCACGACCGGCCAGAACCTGTTGTTGGGCCTGCGCAGTAAGATTCTGTCGAAAGTCCTTCAACTCTTCCTCTTCAATTGGGTCTTCGTGGCCTTGGGATTTTCGCCTGAAACCGTCATCTCCGTCGCATTTGTTCACATCGGAGTGGGGACCTTGCTGCAACTGGTGGAAATAAAAGCCTTGAGGGGAATGGGAAAGGTATTGGTTACGCCCGCTCATGTCCGCGTCCACCACGCTGTCAATCCGCAGTATATCGACCGGAACTTCTCGGAATGCTTCATTGTCTGGGACCGACTCTTCGGGACCTTTGCCCCCGAAGTCGATGAAGTCTATTACGGCGTGAATCCGCGGCCGGAAGACCAGTGTCTCCCCTTTTTTAATTTTCAGTACTTCGAGGGCCTCTGGATCGCAACCCTGGAGGCCCCCCGCTACATCGACATGGTGACAGTTTGGTTCCTGCCCCTGCAATGGCGGCAGGATGGGCTCCCGATGTACTATGAAAGGCGGGAGGAGGACTTCCTCACCGTGGAGGAAGAGTGGAACCTACATTCCCGAAAATTGAAACATGCGCGGATCTATACGGCGGGGCAAGTCGTCTGGTGGTTCTTTTTGCTCCGCTTCGAGGCCCATTTGGTCAAGACCACCGGGCTGGAACTGCTCGCTTTTGGTGCGCTGTTGTTTGGATTGGGGATCAATGTTGCGGGTCTGTTGGAGGCAAGGAAATGGGCCCTGCTGGGGGAGGTGGGGCGCAATGTCCTGATGGGAGGATTGCTCATTGAAGTCCTGCAACGGGCCGAAATAGCGGATTGGATAGGGGGCATTACGGCGCTGGTCTGCCTGCTGACGGGAATATCAGTTGTGTACCTGTTGTGGGGGATCGATGGGGGGCGGGTTGTTCCCCCGATGGGCCTGAAACCCCGCTGGAGGTGGTCCCAAAGGGTTTGACCCGTCTATTTCCCCGCCTCTTTTTTCGTCCCATCCCATCCAATCTCCCGCGGTGGTAAATCGGGCTTGGCATACGCCATCCGCCCAATCTTCTCGGTCCGGTGATACGCATCCAGAGTCGCCACCGTCACCGTCCCCGCCGCCTGCAAATCCAGGTAGCCATCCGCTTGGAGCGCCGCCTCCGGGTACCATACCTCTTCGACCGCCCCCACCACAAATATGGTCCCGTTCAGCATGTCGTGCCGTTCCACGTATTTCAAGCCAATCCGGATGTGGCTCTCCGCGACGTAGGGCGCCTTGAGCGTCTCCGAATACCATTCCGTCAAGCCCGCTCCCTCAAATTCCGATTGCTCGTAACGGGCTGCGGTCTGGTGGGCCGCCTGGTAAAAGTCTTCGCGGATATGGTTCAGGGTAAATTCTCCCGTTGCCAGCAGGTTTTCCAGGGTATGGCGCGGCACGGTATGCGGCCGGATGACCATGCCCATATAAGGCGGATTCGCGCCCACATGCACGATGGACGATATGATGGACAGGTTGGTCAGGCCGTCGGGGGAGGTGGTGCCACACAAGGCGACGGATTTGAAGCCACTGAGTCCATTGACGAAGGTGGTCCGGTGGAAGCGGGGCAGGTCCAATATCTCCTGGCGGCTGCGGTGGGCGAGGGGTGTCGACATGGGGGTATAACCGGGAAGGAGGGAGGAGGGTTTCGGCATTTATGGAAATGGGGAGTGGGGGAATGCTTTGGGGGCCGTCACTGTGCGGTGGGCCGAGTTCGGAACTGCGATTTCCGAGTCTGCGACTCGGATGGCCGAGTTCTGAACTGCGATGCCGCGGGCCGGGACCGCGATGCCGCGGTTCCCGACCGCGATG
>CAWUKT010000097.1:0-25709 GCA_963923035.1 uncultured bacterium | reverse complement strand
GATTGTCGGGAAAAATAAATATTAGAATGAAATCAACTCCGGTTCTTTTTTCCTGACCGGACTTGCATATTCGTATTGTAGCCAAATGAAAATGGCTGCTCAGTAGCGTTCTTTCGTGTTATAGTTAGTGTTATGAATGAATCTAACATCCGCTCGGTCCCAAATCGAGCGGATGTTTAGGTTTTGGTGGTCCTGGAATGAATAATTGAGGCGGAATTCTGAGTGGAATTATTAGGAAATGAGTGGTGAAAGCTCGTTTCGGGATTGTATTAATTGATTGTTGGAAAAAATAAATATTAGAATGAATCTAACTCCGGTTCTTTTTTCCTGGCCGGACTTGCATATTTGTACTGTAGCCAAATGAAAACGGCTGCTCAGTAGCGTTCTTTCGTGTTATAGTTAGTGTTATGAATGAATCCAACATCCGCTCGGTCTCAGATCGAGCGGATGTTTAGGTTTTGGGAATCCCCAAAATTAAAAAAAACGCCGGCCTCAGGCCAGCGTCGGTATTTCTTGGCATTTGGGTCTTATTCTTCCGAAGTCTCCCCCTTCAGAATAGACTTGTACTTCTCCTGGTCTTTGATCACGGCCACCGCCTCGAGCAGGTCCGGATCCAGGTCGAAGGACGCCTCGATCTCCCCGCGCTTGAAGTAGAAGCGGCCGATGATTTGCATCTTCAGGAAGTTGGCAATCTCATCCCGGAATTCCTCTACATCTTCCCCCTTCGCGTGGTCAATTTTCCCATCGATATTGTCCAGTTCCCCCTTCAAATCCTCATAATACGCTTCCTCTTCCATCAGCTCCTTGAGCTTGGAGAACTGCTTTTCCGTCTTGGTCTCGTAGGTAAACTCCCGTTCCTTGCAGTAAGCCTTGAACTCTTCGAAGATCTCATCGGTGATTTCAAAGGTGCGGGCGTCAGGAATCGACTCGTGGGTATTGCGGAAGCGGGTCGCAAAGTCAAAGATGATGCTTTGGCGGACCAGTTCCTGGGTCACGGTGTGGTAGTCGTCGGGATTGACTTCGAGGTCGGGCATGATCCCGCCACCATCGTATACCGGGCGGCCATTGACCGTGGTAAACGCTTTCTGCAAGCTGTCCGGAATCTTACCGACCGAGCCGTCTTCGTTGCGGTTCGAGTAATCGATGGCCTGGATACAGCGTCCGCTGGGGGTATAGTACTTGGCCGTCGTGATTTTCAGCTGCGCATTGTAGCTGAGCGGGCGGGTGGTCTGGACCAGGCCTTTGCCAAAGCTGCGTTGGCCGACGACGACGCCGCGGTCGAGGTCCTGCATGACGCCCGTCACAATCTCAGAAGCGGAAGCCGAGCGGCGGTTGATCACCACTGCGACCGGAATATCCGTGTCCACCGGGTTGTTGCGGGCCGTATAGGTCTTGAGTGACCCTTCAATTTTCCCCCGCGTCTCCACGATTTTCTCTCCTTTATTGACAAACAGGTTCGAAATATCAATCGCCTCAAACAACAGGCCCCCCGGATTGTCGCGCAAATCAAGCACAACACCCTTCAGGTTTGCATTTTCATTCTTCAATTTCTCCAGCGCCGACTTGACCTCCTTCGAAGCCCCATTTGTAAAGCCCGTCAGAGAAATATAGCCGACTTCATCGTCGATCATCCCGGAGTAGGGGACATTGTCAATTTTGATGTCATCCCGGGAGACATCCACCGAAAACGGCTTGTCGATCCCTTCCCGCTCCACGAGAATTTTCACATTCGTTTTGGGTTGGCCCCGCAACAGGTCGCGGACATCCAATGTATTGACGTTTTCATCGGTAATTTTTTCATCGTCGATCTGCAAAATCCGATCCCCCGCCCGCAATCCAGCTTTGTCGGCCGGATAATCCTGGTAGGGTTCCGTGATGATCACTTTTCCATCCCGCTTCCCAATCACCGCGCCAATGCCACCGTATTGACCCGTCGACATGAACCGATAATCCTCGATCTCAGCCGCACTGATATAATTGGTATAGGGGTCCAGCGACTCCAGCATCGCATCGATGCCGGTCCGCATAAAGTCGGTGGGGTCGACATCATCAACGTAAAATCCGTGGACCTCCCGGTAGAGCTTCCCGAAAATGTCCAGGTTCTTCGAAATCTCGAAATAATCATCTCCCGCGGGATTGCGGGAAATAAATCCTACTGATGCGATGGCCAACAATGGGACCACCAAAAACATCCACTTTTTCTTCCTGATAAAATTGCTCATACGACGATTAACTATTCTGTATTAAAACGGTCTTGGGCGGAATAAAGTATTTACCAGCCGGGGCCATTTTGATTCTACGGAGAAAAATCAAAAGCGAAGAATGAATGTACGAAATAATCAGCCGGAGGGAAAGGGTGAGAAGTTGACAAATGGTGGAAAGGAGGGGGAAAGTGAGATCAGAAAGGAGCGGGAAAATGGAATTGGCCCGGATTGGTCAAGTCAGGGCGCTATTTGGGAAATTGGGCAATCTTCTGTATTTTAGCTAACAATCGTTCGGTAGGAGCAGTTAACAAATTGTCCGTGAAGGTCATTAGCGAAAGAAAACAACAAGTAATCAGTACGGCAGAGCGCCTTTTTTCGGAAAAAGGCTACTTGGCGACGAGCGTTCGGGATTTGGCCCAGGCGCTGAACATCGAAGCCGCCAGCCTGTACAGCCACGTCAAATCCAAGGAAGATTTGTTGTGGCAAATTGCCGATCGGTCGGCCAATGAATTTTTCAACCGGGTCCAACCCATTTCAGACCGGGAGCTGGATACCCTGGAAAAATTGACCCTGATGATCGTTGAACATATCGGCGTCATCACCGATCACCTGAATGCGTCGGCGGTATTCTTCCGCGAATGGCGTCACCTGGGGGACGTCCGCCGCAAGCAATACGCCCAGCGGATCAGCGACTACGAAAAAATGTGGCGCGAAGTCATTCGCCAGGGCATCGAAGAAGGCCTTTTCAAGCACTACGACGATGGCTTCAGCACGCGAACGATCCTGTCCGCCATCAACTGGACCCATACCTGGTACCGACCCGACGGCGAATTGACGCCCCGGGAGATCGGTGAAAACCTGGCCAGCTTCCTTCTGAATGGGCTGGTAAGAACAGTATAATTAAGAAAAGCAACGAGGAAAAGATATGTACGGAGCACTCACCACCATCGAGATTGACAACCAAGGCAAGCAATTGCACGAGGAAGATCCCGTAAAATTGGCCGAGTTTGAAGCTCGGATCGAGCGGGGCGAAAAAATTGAACCCACCGACTGGATGCCTTATCTCTACCGCCGGCAGCTCATCCGCATGATTGAGCAGCACGCGCACAGCGAGATCATCGGCGCCCTTCCGGAAGGTACGTGGATCACCCGCGCACCTGGTTTCAAGCGGAAACTGGCCCTCATGGCCAAGGTCCAGGACGAAGCTGGACACGCCCAATTGCTGTATTCAGCGGCAGAAACCCTCGGCAAGACCCGGGAAGCTATGATCAGCGATCTCCTCACCGGCAAGTCGAAGTACTCCAACGTCTTCAACTATCCGGCCAAGACCTGGGCCGATACCGCAGTCATCGCCTGGCTCATCGACGCTGGCGCCATCGTCAACCAGACCGCCAACGCCAAAGGCTCCTACGGACCTTATAGCCGCGCCCTGGACCGGATCTGCTACGAAGAATCTTTCCACCTGAAATATGGCCACGACAGCGTGGTTCACCTTGCCACCGGCACTCCGCAGCAACGCGAAATGCTCCAGGCAGCCCTCAACCGCTGGTGGACGCCCATTATGCACTTCCACGGACCGCCCGACCGCGTCTCCAAGCACACCGAAGTCCTGATGCGTTGGAAGGTGAAAATGGCCACCAACGACCACATGCGTCAGACTTTCCTCGACATGTACGTTCCCAAAATCTGGGAACTGGGTCTGACCGTGCCCGATCCGAACCTGCAGAAAAACGTAGAAACGGGCAAGTGGGAGTACACGGAGCCGGATTGGGATGAGTTCAAGCGGGTCATCAATGGTGATGGACCCTGCAACGAGGAGCGTCTCGCAGTTCGCCGGTACGCCGAAGAAAGTGGAGCTTGGGTGCGCGATGCCCTCAAGGTTCAAAGTGGTGAGTACGTCGCTCCGATGGCTTAATTGAAATATCTCCTGGTGTCGCTCGGCGGCGCCAGGATTTTTTATTGCTACTATGAAGAATGATTCGCTCGACCCTCGCATCGCCCGCACTGACCTGCCCGACAGCGGTCAACCGGCGGCGAAAACCCCGCTAGATCAGTGGGAAACCTACGAGGTCTTTCACCAAAAGGCGCGCGGCGCGCACCACCAGCACGTGGGCTGCGTCCATGCCTCCAACCCGGAAATGGCCCTGCTCTTCGCCAAAGAGCAGTACGCCCGCCGGATGAAGTGTGTCAACCTTTGGGTTGTCCGCACCTCCAATGTCCACGCGACCAGCTATGACGACTCCGACATGTTCGAGCCGGCTACTGACAAGAGCTACCGCGAGGCATTCGGCTACAAGAACAAGCACCTCATTAAGAAACTCAAAGAAGAACGGGCCGCAGAAGGCAAAGCGTGATGAACATCGAAGCACTCAAAGACCTCCTTTATCGCCTGGCCGATGACGATTTGATCATCGGGCATCGCAATGGCGAGTGGACCGGCATCGGTCCTATCCTGGAAGAAGACATCGCATTTTCTTCCATGGCCCAGAATGCGGTGGGACACGCCCAGGCCTATTATACCCTCCTCCACGAATTGCTGGGTGAGGAACATCCCGACCAGATCGCCTTCAACCGGCCGGCCGCGGATTTCCGTTCCGCCCAGTTGGTGGAAATGCCGATTGGCGATTACGCGTATTCCCTGGTTCGTCACGTCCTGTACGACACGGCCAAGCCGATCCGCCTCGACGATCTCCGCAACAGCTCTTTCCGTCCCTTGGCGGAATTGGCGAAGAAATTGGGGCGGGAAGAAAAATACCACCAGCTGCACGCCCAGACCTGGCTGCGCCAGTTGGGTAATGCCACGGTGGAGAGCAATGCCCGTATGCAGGCGGCTCTCAACGAGGCCTATCCCCAGGCGTTTAGCTTGTTTGAGCCCACGGCCATGGACGAAGTGATTGCGGCGGAAGGATTGCAGAGCCGGGAGGGAGCTTTGCAGGCGCAGTGGGAGGAAGAAATCGAACAATTGATCATTGGGGCCGGTTTGAAGGTTCCCGTAGTAGCGGATAAAACGGCCTTCCACGGTGGTCGTAACGGACGGCATTCCGAGCATTTGCCAGCTTTGCTGGCCGAGATGACGGAAGTCTTCGCGATTGACCCTGCGGCGGCCTGGTAAGGAGTAGCATATGACAGTGACTGAAGAGCAGATCATGGATTACCTCGATGAGGTAAAAGACCCGGAGATTCCTGTAATCTCTGTGGTTGATCTTGGTGTCATTCATGACGTGAAGTTTCCCCTTGAAGGCGGCGTTTTGGTTGAGATGACCCCCACCTTTGCGGGTTGCCCGGCCATCGACGCGATGAAGGCCGATGTTATTCAGGTGCTGGGGAAGCACGGAATCCATGAAGTAGAAGTGAAGGTCCTGTACAATGAGCCCTGGACAACGAATAAAATTTCCCCCAAGGGTCGCGAGCTGTTGAAAGACTTTGGGCTTTCTCCTCCTCCCGCCTTTGATGGAATGCTGACCCTGGATGTCCTCCAGAATGCCATTTGCCCCAAGTGCGGCTCGAACAATACCTATATGATGTCCACCTTTGGACCGACGGCCTGCCGGGCGATCCACCACTGTCGGAACTGCCGGGAGACCTTCGAACAGTTCAAGCCGCTGTAAGGTCTTGAATTCGGATTTGGTAATATTCCATTCCCGAATTATTTTTGAGAATAGAAAAATCTACATTTTAAATCAAACAATACTATTGAGTCCTATGATTAAAAAGATTGCTATTCTTGGCGTATTCGCGATGGCTTTGGGGCTGTCTGCTTGTAAAAAAGATTATACCTGCACTTGCACTTCCGGTGACGGAATGGGCAACGTGGCTACCTCCACAGTTGTATTGGAAAATACAACCCGTGATGAAGCCGAAACGGCTTGCAACGCCTCCGTTTCGGTCGGTGGAGCTTCGGCCAGCTGCACGCTGGACTGATCAAGAAAAAAATGAATTTGGAGGGGCCTTCTGAAAAGAAGGCCTCTTTTTTTACATCCCGTATTCCTCTACCCGCTCCGCCAATTCCAACCAGCGGTCTGATTTTTCCTCCAATTCTGCCTCCACCTGCTTCAATTCCGCCGACCACTCCATCACTTTTTCGTAGTCATCTCCCTGCGCTACAATTTTCTCCCCCAATTCCGCCTTCCTTTCCTCCAGCCCTTCGATTTCATCTTCCAAGCCCTCGTACTCCATTTTCTCCTTATAAGACAGCTTTTTGGAGGTGTTTTCGGAGCTTCGGGAGGGAGCCTTGGGCTTGCTGGTCTCCTTTGCATTGGCATTTTCCTGCTCCTCCTTCGCTTTGGCTTCCCGGTAATGGAGGTAATTGCCGGGGAAATCGCGGATTTTACCTTCGCCTTCAAACGCAAAGAGGTGGTCGCAGAGCTTGTTCAGGAAATAGCGGTCGTGGCTGACGATGATGAGGCAACCCTGGAAGGCGAGGAGGAACTGTTCGAGGGTGTTCAGGGTAATGAGGTCGAGGTCGTTTGTGGGTTCGTCGAGGATCAGGAAATTGGGTTGCTCCATCAGGACGCGGAGGAGGTAAAGGCGTCGTTTTTCGCCCCCGCTCAGTTCGGAAACATGGGTGTTTTGGACGGGGGGAGGAAAGCCAAACAGGTTCAAAACCTGGGAAGCGCCGAGTTTTTCGCCGGTGCCCATCTGAATGGAATCCGCGGCCTCGCGGATAACATCGAGGACCAGATCGCCGGGCTTGAAATCCAGGCCGCCCTGGGTATAATAGCCAAAGTGGATGGTCTGGCCCGTCTCAATGGTGCCGGAATCAGGCTGGATTTTGCCGGTGATGAGGTTGAGAAAGGTCGACTTGCCAATACCATTGGGACCCACGATTCCAATGCGCTCCTTCCGCTTGAACACATAGGAAAAGTCCTTTACCAAGTTCAAATCCCCGTAGGATTTATCGACATGCTCTAGCTCAAGGATTTTGGAGCCGAGCCGTCGCGCCTGAAAGTTCATCTTGAGGCCTTTGTCTGCGCCCGGCCCTTTGCTTTGGTCGATCAGGCCGTGGACCATGTCAATTTTTGCCTTGGACTTGGTGCCCCGGGCTTTGGGTTGGCGACGTAGCCATTCCAGTTCCTTGCGCAGTAGATTTTGGGCCTTGGCCGCATCCGAATGTTCTTTTTCCTCCCGTTCAGCCTTCTTTTCCAGGAAGTACGAATAGTTTCCCTGGTAGCGAAACATGCTTCCCCCGTCCAGTTCGAAAATTTCATTGCATACCCGGTCGAGGAAATAGCGGTCGTGGGTCACCAGTACGATGGTCAATTTGCTGGTGGCCAGGTAGTTTTCCAGCCACTCGATGGAATCGGTATCGAGGTGGTTGGTGGGCTCATCCAGAATGAGGAATTCAGGTTCGTTGACCAGTGTCCGGGCCAATGCCAGTCGCTTCTTTTGCCCCCCCGACAATTGCGCGACCGGCTGATCCAGCCGGTGGACGCCGAGTTTCCCTAGAATTTCCCGGGTGCGGGTTTCGTAGTCCCAGGCATCCAGCGCCGCCATTTTGTCCATGACCTCCTGCATTTTCTCCGGGCTGACTTCCTTGCCATCCGCGATGGCGCGGTACAGGCGCACCGTACTCAGGACCGGATCATCCCCCGAAAACACCGCGTCCATGACCGTCTCCGAATCGGAAAAGTCGGGCGCCTGGTCCAGAATCTCGACCCGAATGCCATTGCGGATGGAGACTTCCCCGGAATCAGGGGTGTCATGGCCGGCAAGAATACGGAGGAGGCTGGTCTTTCCACAACCGTTTCGGCCCACCAAGGCGACTTTTTGGCCCCGGCTGATGCCGAAGGTCAGGTCTTCAAACAAGACCTTGGTGCCATAGGCTTTGCTCAATTGTTCGGCGGAGAGGTAATTCATGGGGCGTATTGAGGGGGCGTATCTTCTTGGGGATCGGGGGTGTCAATGCCGCGGTCTTCGTAATTCCGTTCGCGGTTGCTGCGCCGAATTCCAATTTTCAAGCCTGCATTGACAATGACTTGAAAATCTCGGATCGGGGTTACGACTTCGTCGAGGTTGGAGGTCGGCAATATTTCGCACACATTGGTTTCGGCGTTGAAGGCGTGTCGGGTGAGGGTGCTGGGAATGTATTTGAGGCCGAGGCCCCCGTAGATGTCCATCACGACCCTGCCTTGGGTGGTTTGGCCACCCAGGCGAATCACCAGCCCGAGCTGGTGGAAGTATTCCGAGAATTGGGCGCATTCAGAGGTCTCAGGGGTCGGGCCTTCAAAGAGCAGCCATTCATTTTCGTAGGCGGAGTAGCGGTAGAAAAGGAGGGGGCTGAAATAAGAGCTGAAAAAGGGGGTTGTGAAATAGCGTTTGGGGATGCGGTACTTGCGATAAGAAGCATAAATCCCGCCTCCGGTGGCTAAAAGAGGAGTTTCGCCTTGCTCGAACCAGGTTGGATTGGGGTAGATGAATCCCAATCCAAATTCCAGGCTGTGAAGGGGCCGGAGCTCCATTTCATAGAGAAGACGGGCTTCGTTCACCGCCAATTGCAAGACATTGACTTTGATGACGTCCAGTTGGTTGGGCTTCTGTTTCTCCTCTGAGGGGTTTTGCCCCATTCCCAGTCCCACCAGTGATCCGAACAGAATTAGAAGGACACCACGAATTAGATATTTTGGCTGCATGAACGTGAGTTAATTTGCCTCGGGCAAAGTTAAGAGGTTTACTCCTCTCCAAAAAATTCGTTAATTGTTTGTTGCAATGGGAAAAACAATGATCCGAAAATCGCTTTTATTTTTACTGGTTTGCGCCTTTTTAGGGGTTGCGTTCCAATGGGGCTACGCTCAATGGGCAGACGATTCTTCCGAGAAATCGCAGACAGAATGGTTGGCTCAGAATGGAACGCCGCAACCTGAAACCACAGTGGAAGAAGTGGCGCCGGAACCGGAAGTGGTAGAAGCGAAGGAGCCATTTTTGAGCAACAATGCGGTGGTATTCGGATTACTGATGGTCATTTTGGGGAGTATTTTCTATACCTCTTCCATCAAAACAGGGTTTTGGAAGCAGTTTTACACGTTTGTCCCAGCCCTGTTGCTCTGTTATTTTGTGCCAGCCATTTTCAACAGTCTGGGGGTGATTGATGGAGAAAAAACGAGTGGGGACCTGTATTATGTGGCCTCCCGGTATCTCCTGCCGACGAGTTTGGTGCTGCTGACGCTGAGCATAGACTTAAAGGGCATTCGCAAGCTGGGTTTCAAAGCCATTGCAATGTTTGGGGCTGGAACCTTGGGCATTTTGATCGGTGGACCGATCGCGTTGATGATCATGGGATCGATCGCTCCTGATATTGTTGGCGGAGAAGGTCCCGATGCCGTATGGCGGGGCTTGACCACTGTGGCTGGTAGCTGGATCGGTGGTGGCGCGAATCAGACCGCGATGAAAGAGGTTTTCGGAGCGAGTGATGCGATCTTCTCATCGATGATCGCGGTCGACGTGATCG
The DNA here is from genome assembly GCA_963923035.1 of uncultured bacterium. Taxonomy (GTDB): domain Bacteria; phylum Bacteroidota; class Bacteroidia; order J057; family JADKCL01; genus CAWUKT01. Next base: position 16,061 of record CAWUKT010000097.1, on the reverse strand, counting down.
TCGCGAATGTTTGGATGGCCTTCTTGTTGTATGGTGCGGGCATTTCGAAGGATATCGACAAGGTATTCAAGGCAGATGCGTCGGCAGTGGATGAGGTGCGGAAAAACATCGAAGATTACCAGGCACAGGTCATGCGAATCCCCAATCTCTCGGACATCATGGCCATGTTGGCAGTTGCCTTTGGGGTGACAGCCCTGTCCCATTTCTTCGCTGACATTATCGCGCCTGCGATAGAGGCAAATTATCCTTTCCTCGCCAAGTTCAGTTTGACCTCCAAATTCTTTTGGCTGATCGTTTTCGCTACCACGGGTGGTTTGATCCTGTCCTTCACCCGCGCGCGGAAGTTTGAAGGTGCCGGAGCCTCGCGGTTCGGCAGCCTCTTTTTGTATGTCCTGGTCGCCACCATTGGTATGAAAATGGACATCGGCGCGATTGCGGAAACCCCTGGTTTATTTGCAGTTGGCTTAATTTGGATGTTGGTTCACGTCAGCATTTTGCTGCTGGTGGGCCGTTTGATCCGGGCGCCTTTCTTTATGATTGCAGTGGGTAGCCAAGCCAATGTTGGCGGGGCTGCATCGGCCCCGATTGTGGCCTCTGCATTTCACCCGGCGCTGGCGCCGGTGGGAGTGCTTTTGGCAGTGCTCGGCTATGCCGTCGGCACTTACGCTGCGTGGCTTTGCGGTATAATAATGCAAAGCGTCGCTCCCTGATTACTTAATGGTTTTGGGTTAATACGAATCGGGAAATACCGCAAAAAGCGACATTTTTTTAGCTAAGATGTTGCTTTTGTTTCGGTTTCTTCCGTGATTTGCATAGTGTTGTCAAACAAACTCTTGAATTAAGAGAATTTATATACTTAAAAATACACCGTCATCGTTCCTGTAAGTGAACGAAGACGATTAAAAATTAGAACTTGTTGATTGATTTATTCTAATGTGGACCTGTGCCTCCCGGCGCAGGTCCCATCTTTTTGGGACAAGGCAATTTTTTGTTTACCCTTCTGAATACAACAGGTTTTATATCTTCATATTCCGTAGTCTTTCTTTGGTTGCACTCCAATTCGGCTACGACAGCCTTCCCAATAAAAAAGGAATTGCCCCCATGAAGGGGACAATTCCGACACTAAGAAATGGTTATCAGGCAGCTATCTACCGAAGGACGATGGCAAACGTCCGGTCGGGAAGTGGAATATTCTCTTCGATGGATTTGTTCTGGAAATTCACCCGCTTAATCCCTTCTACCTGGACATAGATTTTGTCGCCGGGCACTGCATTTCGGAGGCGTCCCTGGTTCAATTTGAGATTAACTCCGTTCATGATTTGGGCGCCACTCACCGAAGCCACTTCGGTGGGGGCAATCATACCAGGACTGTAAAGAATGCGGACCTTGGCCGCTTTGTAGCGGGCATCCCGGGGCAGTGAGGCTTTGAATTCGGCATCGGGGATGACCTTGACGGTGACGGAAGTCCGTTTGCTGATGGGAGAAATCCCATTGTATTCCCGGCCCCGGGAATCAAAGACTGAGATTCTCGGCTTGGGCGGATTGATCACCTTGTAATTCAATTCATCCAGTTTGATCTTTTGCCCATTGGTATTCGTATAGACGGAGAGTTTGAACCTCCGTTGGCCGGGCACAATCGTGATTTCCTTCCGGTTGGAAGGATTGCGGACAATCTGACCACCCGTAGACTGGCTGAAATCAGGGTTGTAGAGCTCGCCTAAGGTGGGAGCATCCACTACGACAGTGTTGCCACATCCTTTGTAGAGCAATTGCAGCTCTTTCGAGCGCACCTGAATCTCAGGTTTGCGGACTTTGAATTCGCCTTCCAGAGGAAGCTCCATCACCCCGCCATCGCGGGTCGGAACCTTGATCGTAGCGCGATAGCGCTGAATGCCCTCGGTGGCATTGGCCGGGATGACGCTGCCATTCGCCATCATGCTCATGGTTGCGGTACTGCCTCCGGGATCAGTGGTGATACCGGAGCCGACAAACTCAGGCTTCACGCTATTGGAAGCCATCCCGACCAAAATTCTGGTCTCGTATTTCATGCCAGCAGTGACCACGCCGGCGGAAGGCGCTTCGAAGGCGAAGATGCTGTCCACGGTGATATTGATATCATCCAGTTTGCCCTTGAAAAAGTTCAGGAGCCGGGTTTCGATGGTTCGAATATCGGTTTTGTACTTTTCGACCATCGCCATATCGGCAACAACGGGCTTTTCATGGAAGGTGAGGTATTCCCAGGTCTTTTCCTTGGCCTCCGGCTTGGTGACATTTGGATCGTCGGCCGGCTCAAGGGCAATGTCATTGAAAACGAGAGGTGTCTCCCCTTCATCGAGGTTGTCCTGGATGAGTTGGTTGGCCCAGGCGACAAAGCCGTTGAGCTTTTCGCGTAGTTCCAGCGCTTTTCCGTTTCCACGGCCTTGATTGGCTTCATCATCATCGCCGAGCCAATAGCGGTAGTTTTTCATCGTTTCGTCGTTGCGAACGATTTCGCCAGTTTCTTCGTCTTTCTTTCCGATGACTTCGAGGTCTTCGGTGATCTGACTTAGATAGACCACCATTTTGCTCGACTCACTGGTCGCCTGGTTGATCAGGGGGCGGAGGTAAGAGTGGTCCGTATTTCCGCCTTTTTCCTCGTTCTGGACACTGGTCAAGATGGCCTTCGCCAGGTCCTCATTGTTATCGGCTGAGGCAGCCGCCGAGACGGCCAATGAGCCTCTGAGGGTGTCAAAGGCCAGAAGAATTTCTGAGCTTACATTGAGCGCCAGCATTGCGGTCAACACGAGGTACATCATGTTGATCATTTTTTGTCTGGCTGATAATTTAGATCCCGCCATGATTTTTCTCCTTGGTAATTCTGGTTAATAAGTGACAATTGAAAGGTTAGGGTACAGGCACACCGATAGCCTCCGGGCGGGTAGCCCAGGTCTGGATAGATGGCGTACATGGAGATGCTTCTCAAAAAGCAGGCGCGGTTGATCCCGAAGGGAATTTTCCTGCTTTCCCTCTCACAATACCCAGAATGAAATTGGTTACAGCTTCTTTTCAGTAATTGGTAAAAAAGTTCAAAATCTCGGGAAGAAGCGTTTCCAGACTGATTTTTTCAATGGGATGTGGGGTTCCGGACAATTGAAGGAATTGAGAGCGGGGGATATGATCGGCTGCCCATCTGGTTTCTGCTTCTGAAACCATTCTGTCTTTCTCGCCAACTCCAATTCGGCAGGGAACGTTGACCTGGCTGAGGACGGCTTCATTGAGCCTGGGATTATTGCCGAGATCAATCATCAACTCCGCGGTTTTATTGAGGTGGTCTTGCCAATTATTTCCAAAGTGGCGGTCCTCAAGAGCTTTTGCGAAGTGGGGAACCTTTTCCTGTATTTTTCCTGGATTCAACATCTTCGATTCCTGGGCAGCAGATTCTGGATTCCAGCCAAACTTGGTGGCGAAAGTGAACACCTTGGAAAATATTCCCGGGCTCTGGACCGATTCGTATAGGGCAATGTATCCGCCCATGCTGTAGCCAAAGATCATCGCACCCGTTAGATTGTGCTGGTGGACGAATTCACGCAGATTTTCAGCGAAATGTTCAATTCGGAAGGGTCGATCAGCAAAGGGCTGGCCTCCGTGGCCTTCCAATTCTGGAATGAACAGTTCAAAGTGTTCCTCAAGAGTGGCTTTCCAAGGCTGGAATTGGCTGGCAGCTCCGAGGGCGCCATGCAATAGAATCAAAGCGGGTTTTTCCATGGTTCGAAGATTGATCCATCCAAGATACTATTTTCCCCTCATCTGATTCCCCATGGCGACCACTTGTGCTGCCTCTCTGGGACGAATCGGCAGTTGCTTCACCATGCGGGTGACCATCCGCTCCTTTAACATCCGCATTTCGATGCTTCGAAAAGGGCAGATTTCACCTTGATCTTTTGTAAAAGGCAATACTCCTCCAAGCCCTTCTCCGGGGCGATTCATGATATTCATAAGACGTGTCGCGTTTTTTAATCCTATAAAAATTCCGTCGAATTCAGGGCCACAAGGATTCGGGCACAATCAATCGATTGAACCGCGACTCTTGTCGAAACCTGAAAAGAAAAATGTTGGTGGGAGTATGGACGCCGTTTCTCCGCAGTGCTTCCCTTCATTTCCTTAACGACTCTTCAAAGGTGCACGAAAGCAACTAATTTTTCAAGAGGGGGTTTTCGAAAATGCCAATAAAATAAGAAATGGGTGTTTGGGGGGATATATAAAGGTCGGTATTCTGTTTTCAGTAGCAAGGCTTAGTCTCTCAGGCCCAAGGCACGAAGCCGGGTCATGCACGCCACTTTATCATTGTCGATGGCCTTGATCAGGGCTTCCAGCGAATCAAATTTCCGGTCCGGCCGGATCCAATCCATGAACCGAAGGGTAACCGTTTCGCCATAAATATCTCCTTCAAAATCGAAGATGTTGATTTCCAATCCGCGAGGAAAGACGCCGACGGTGGGCTTTTTGCCAATATTGAGCATGCCGTGGTACTTTTTTCCCCCGACCTCAATGGCGGCCAGGTAAACGCCATCTCCAGGAATCAGCTTAAAGCGGTCCTGCGGCTGAATATTCGCGGTGGGATAACCAATGGTCCGGCCCAACTTCTCGCCCTCGATGACTTCTCCCGTCACCGGGTATTCATAACCAAGAAACTTGTTCGCGGTGGCCACATCTCCGGCGAGCAGGGCATTACGCACCTTGGTGCTGCTCACCTTGGCATCATTGACTTCCTGAGCCGGAATCTCCTGAACATCAAATCCCTGGCCATCCTGGTATTCCCGCAGCTCTTCAATGCTCCCGGTGCGATTTTTACCGAATCGGTGGTCATAACCAATCACAATTTTATCAATCCCAACGGTCTCAATCAGCACCTTTTCAATGAATTGGTGAGAGGTGAGTCGGGAAAATTGCTTGTTGAACGGGATGAGGAGGAATTTGTCGATCCCCAAAGCAGCCATCCGCTCAATTTTCTCGTCGATGGTCTGAAGGAGACGGAGGGGATTGTCTTCGGGGTAGAGAAACAAGCGGGGATGGGGATCAAAAGAAATCACAACGCTTTCTCCTCCGATTTCCTCGGCGGAACGGATGACGCTGTTTAAAATTTCCTGGTGGCCAAAATGGACTCCGTCAAAGGTCCCGATCGTGGCGACCGGACGATCGCCTTTGACATACGTATCCAGGCTCCGGTAAACTTTCATTCTTTTTCCTGTTGCGAGGCGCGAAATTCCTTTAAGCTCTCCGCAAACTCGTTAATTTCCCAAGCATTTTCAAGCTGATGAGGCCCGATCCGCGTCCGCTTCAACTCAAGGATATAGCCGCCGACTCCCAGCGCCTGCCCCAGATCGTGGACGAGTGAACGGATATAGGTGCCCTTGCTGCAACGAATCACCGCGCGGCCCCAATCAGGGGCCCGGAATTCGAGTAAATCAAAGGCGTAAACAGTGACATTTCGAGGCCGCAATTCAATGTCCTGACCCTTGCGGGCCGCTTTGTAGGCCCGTTTGCCGCCGACCTTGACCGCCGAAAATTTCGGCGGATACTGCTCGATCTCGCCCCTGAACTGCTCCAATTCCCGCTCCAGATCCGCTTCCGTCAGGTGGCTGCAATCCACGATATTTTCCGGAGGGAACTCCGCATCGTAGCTGGGCGTGGTCGCTCCCAGCCGAAATTCGACTTCGTATTCCTTTTCCTGTCCCTGAATCGACTCAATGGTCTTCGTCTTTTTCCCCGTACACAAAATCAACAGACCAGTAGCGAGTGGGTCAAGGGTGCCGGCATGGCCCACCTTTTTCACTCTGACCAATCCCCGGACCTTTTTGACCACATCAAATGAAGTCCAGCCCTTTGGTTTGTCAAAGAGGAGTGTTTCTCCGGCCGCAAAGTCCAATTGGGAAATGTCTTTGTTCAAAACAAGCCGAATTCATACCCCAGAGCGATGGCTCCGGCGATAAAGCAATAGATCGAAAAGTACCAGAGCTTGTTCCGCTTGACGATGGCGAGCATGGCCCGGCAGGCAATGACGCCGACGATGAAGGCGGAGAAGAATCCGACGACGAGCGGCATGGGATCATCCGTAGCACCAGCAGCTGCTGCATCACCTTCGGCGATTTTTTTCACGTCCAACAAGGCCTTCCCCAGAATCGGAACAATGACCATGAGGAAGGAAAACTGAGCGAGGCGGGTTTTATCGGCTTTTTGAAGCAGTCCGGTGGCAATGGTGGCTCCGGATCGGGATATGCCGGGGATGACCGCGATGGCCTGGGCAATCCCCATGATGAAGGTATTGCCGAAACCGAGGGGGCGGTCGTGTTTTTTGACGAAGTAAGTGAACATCAACAGTCCGCCCGTCACGATCCACATGGCTCCGACGAGGCCGATGGAATCCTGGAACAAGGCTTCGATCTCGTCCTCAAAGAAGAGACCGACCACGACGACCGGAATCGCCGAGAGGGCCAGCATCGCCACGTAACGGGTGCCTTCGTTCCATTTGAAAGCGAACAATTCCTTCAGAATGGAACCGATTTCTTTACGGAAAATGAGAATGGAACTGAGGGAAGTAGCGGCGTGGACCAGGACGGAAAACAACAGATTGCGATCGGGGTCCTTTACATCCATCATTTCGGCTCCGATGACCAGGTGGCCGGAGCTGCTGACAGGAAGGTACTCGGTCAGGCCTTGCAGGATGCCTAGCCATAGCGCCTCTAAGCTATCCATAGACGAGAATTAAGGGGGGAATCAGGATTGGGGGGCTTCTTCGGAAGAGGCCTCTTTGTTGCCGGTGAAGCGGGCGACGATGCCATAGATCATCACGACGTGGCCCGCGATGATCATCACCGGAGAAACATCCAGGGCCAATGAAAAGCCATCAGTTGCATCTTTGAAGTCTTCCATGCCCATCAGTACGTAGGCCAGGAAGATCAGACCGATACCAATCAGGATGAAGAGGACATTTTTGGATTTGAACGGAAGTTGCATGACGTTTATATCAATTGGTCCAGGTTCTTGTTGAGGAATCGGTTGACAGCCCAAATGCTGCTGAACCATCCCAAGATGGCCCCGAAAATAACAATTCCCCCTAACAAAACCATAAATTCCCAACGAAACAGCAACTCCTTTATTGTGTCGGACTTCGCATAAAGGCTGACTTCGAACTGCATGAGAACGAAGAGGGTGCCCAAAAGGAGTCCTACGGCAATCAGGGCGCCGGTCAGCCCCTGCATGATGCCCATTCGGATAAAAGGCCGGCGGATAAAGCCATTGGTGGCACCAATCAATTGCATGGAGCGGATGACCAGCCGCTTGGCGTAGATGGCCAGCCGAATCGTACCGTTCACAATGAAAAATGCAATGAGGGCGACCACCAGGCCGATGGCGCCAGCGATTTTCATGCGATCAAAGGTATTTTCCCGCAATTGCTCGATCTCAGTGATCGGATAGACAATGTCGCGGATGCCTTGAATCTCCTGCCCGGTCAACTTTTCGTCGATCATGGCCAGGCTGTCCGAATTGATGTAGGTGATGTCTAGGGAAATGTCAAAGGAGGCGGGCAATGGATTGGTACCACCCATCAAATCCAGAAATTCTTCCCCCACCTCTTCCAAAAAGATCTCTCCCGCTTCGGCTTTGGAAGTATAGTGGACCTCTTTCACCCAGGTCTGCTCCGTCAACCACTCTTCCAGCGCATCCACATTTTCGTCGGCCGCATCATCCGGGAGTTCCAACATCATTTCCACCTTTTCCTGCGCCCGTTCCAACTCCACATAGCTGTATACCGACATGGTGGCAAACAAACCCATCACCAACATCACCAGGGAGATGATGAAGAGCGAAGTATATACGGTACTGCGGGTACGTCCCCGGATATATTTGTAAGCGTCTGACATATAGCAACAATTGATCAGCCCCTCGGACGGCGCCAAGAAGCAAAGTACGTCATTGAAAAGGAAATATAACCCACAGCCTTGAGGTGGTTGTACGGCAAAATGGGCAGTTGGTTGGGAGAGGGGCAAGGAATGTTTGTAAGCTGTAAATTTTGAATTTTCGGATCAATTGCCTAGCTTCTCTTAGGCTTTCATTTACCAAGAATAAAATCGTACAGAACTTAAACCGGCCCCTAAAGGGTTGCGGTAAAGATATTTAAGGCTTTCATTTTTTCTGTTTTTAACCAAAGTCACACTTTATGAGTGCAGTATCGACTTTGGCGCAACAGCTGGAGAGTGCAATTTCCAGCGGCGCCATTTCTTTGCCCAATGCGGCAGTTTCAGAAGTTCAGATAACGAGCTTCATCAACAATCTTATCAAGTCCAACAACATCCAGGTGGCGAGCGCTAAGGTCGTCGCCGATACGTCCTCGGTGACCCTGACCGGGGAGCTGGAATTGTTTGGCGTAGGCTTGAGCATAGACTGGAAATTCACCTATGCGGATGAGGCCTGGACCTGGGATTTCTCGGCCTCAACCACCGATACCGGTGACATCAACAAGGTCCTCGACCACTTCCTGGGTTCGGTGCCAACCCTGCCCAGTTCCGTCAAAAACCTCACTTTGACGGGAATTGGAATCAGCACCTCCTACGATTCCCACGCCAAAAAGTACTCCTTGAAATTGACTGCCCAGACCACCTGGGGGGAAGTCGATTTGGCGGTGGTGTACAACAATGGTGCGTGGGGAGCTGCCCTGGGGGTGGAATTGAAATCAACCGTGACCCTGGGAGATATTTCCAGCGACCTGTCCATCTTCGATGCGCTTACTTTCAGCGATTCGGCCGTGGTTATCTCAGATTTTGACGATGAATCGTTGAAATTGGCCGGGATTGATGGAGTGGTCAAAGGAATTGAATTCCGCTCGACGCTCAATCTCCAGCAGGGATCCGGCTCCACCAATGCCGTGGTGGCCATCGAGAACGAATTGGCCAAGTCCTTGTCGGGAACTCCCCTGGACGTCACCATCATCCTGAGTACCACCAATGCCAAAATCACGGCGGGAATTCCGGGACCCTTCTCCTTCCCCGGCTACTCCAAGTTGATGCTCAGCGCGGTAGATTTCTCCTTCGGCGTCAGCACCGGTGGTTCGGTTTCGGCGGCCCTGGCCGGCACCCTGGACATTCCCATCACCATCCCCGGCAATCCCGGCGTGACCTCGATCACGGTTACCGGCACCATTTCCTTTACCTTCTCAGACGGAACCGGAGCCGTGGAAGCCACTCTCAGCAGCGATACCAAGATCGTCGAGCCCTTCAATATCCAAGGCTTTACCCTGCTGGACATTGGCTTCGGCGTAGACGTGTCGTTTGGGGCGGAAACCGGTGCTGGCCTGACCTTTGCGGGCGGCTTCGAATTGGGAACTCAAAATCTGGATGCCCAATTTGCCCTGACTATCGAATTCACCGATGATCTCCCGAACCCATCCCTGCTCTACATCAACGTCAAGAACCTGAGCCTGCCCTCCATTTTCAGTGCGGTCATCAGCAGCGGCGTCAATTTGCCCTCCGTGCTCTCTGATTTCAAATTCAACCAATTGGTCTTCTACTGGTGCGACCGGGCGCAGCAGATCCCTGTGGGCCCCTTGAAGGGCTCCACCTGTCAGCCGGGCGTTGGCTTCAACGCGGGCATTGACTTCTGGGGCTTCAATACCTACGCTGCCTTGATGATCAACCAAAGCAGTGGAATCAAGGGCCAGGCCGACATCGATCCGATTAATTTGCTGGGTGGGAAGATCAAGGTGACGGGGAATGGAAAAGGCGGAAATGGGGTTCAACCCGGCGGCGCATTCTTCGACTTTGACACCACCAAGCAGTCCTTCGATGCCAGCGCCAATGCCAGCGTGCTCGGCCTGTCCACCGTGGCCGATGCGTCGATCTCGTCGGATTCCTTCGACATCAACATGAAGAGCAATTTTGATTTCCTCCAGGATTCAATTGCGGTGAAGTTCACGGATGCCGACCACATGTCCTTTGCCAGCAAGCTGAACATTGCTTTCCACGCCAGTCCGGTCATCAAAGTAGGCGGTGTGACATTGGGGACGATCAATGTTTCGGCTCATTTAGGTGGAGGAATTGCCGTTTCAGTTGACGGGACATCTTTCTCCGCCAAGGTGGATGGCTCATTTTCCTGGAACACCCACAGTTTCTCCTTCAGCTACGACGTCGCGGGTGACCTGAACAGCCTGGCTGACCTCGCTACCGCCATCGCCAAGAAAGTCGTCGATGAGGCGACGGGAATTTTCGGTAAATACTTCTCCGACGTCACCAACTACCTCAAAGCCTGGGCGAAGGGCTTGTTCACCGACGGCGAATTCATCCTGAATGTCCTGAAACATGCTTACGGCCAGTCCATCACCGAGATTGTGGCCCTACTGTCAACCCTTCAGCAAGGAGTTCACATCGATGGTGACCCCGATTTCCACTTTGACATCGGTGCCAATGTGCCCAGCAAGCATTTCCATGTGGACTTTGGAAAGATCATTGACACCCACGCGGATGCTTGGGTCTATGGAGTTCATGCTGATGTGGGAGCCTCGGCCAGCTTCTCCACGCCTTCCTTTGACGTATCTCTTGTCAATGTGGATGCGGGAGCCCACTTCGATATGAAGATGCCGCCCCATGCGCATGCTGACGCCTCGTCCCCCCACCTGGATCAATCGGTACACATTGACGTGCATGTCGGTGGAGGCTCGGTAGGTGTAGGCGGTAAGGTCGGAGTAGACACAGGAGTGGCCTTGACCAGTATCGACCTCAAGGCCCATTTCTCTGGCTCTGCTCACGTCGGAGTCCACGCCGATGTCGCCCACATTGGGAAGCATTATGATGCTGGTGACCACGTTGATTTTGGAATTTAACCTCCATCGAATCCAAACATGAGTGTAGAACTAAGACCGCTTGGCGTCAAATGCAACATTGCCTGCCAGTACTGCTACCAGCACCCGCAGCGCGATGTGGAAGAAGCGACCAAGCCTTACGACATTGAAATTATGAAAGCCGCCATCCAGAAGGAGGGTGGCGGCTTTACCCTCTTTGGTGGAGAAGCCCTGCTCGTCCCCCTCGAAGACCTGGAAACGCTCTGGGCCTGGGGAATGGAAGAGTACGGGAAAAATTCGCTCCAGACCAATGGCAGCCTGATCACGCCTGCCCACGTCGAATTGTTTGAGAAGTACAAGGTTAAGGTCGGGCTCTCCATTGATGGTCCCGGCGAGCTGAACGATGTCCGTTGGGCGGGGAGCTTGAAAAAGACCCGCCGGATGACCCAGCAATCCGAAGATGCGATTCGGATGTTGGTGGAGGCCGGGCGTCCGCCTTCGTTGATCATTACCCTGCACCGGGGAAATGCGTCGGAGGAGAAGTTGGAGCGGATGGGGGAATGGGTGAAGGAATTGGACCAAATGGGAATTCATTCGGCGCGGCTGCATTTGATGGAGGTGGAAAATGAACAAATCCGCAAGGCCTATCACCTGTCTTCCGAGGAGAATATCCGGGCATTGACCTTTTTCCACGAACTCCAAACCGAGCTGGTCAACCTCAATTTTGATGTTTTCCAGGAGATCAAGGCCCTGATGAAGGCGCAGGATGAGAAGACGAGTTGTGTGTGGAATGCCTGCGACCCCTATACGACCTCAGCAGTCCAGGGCGTCGAAGGCAATGGCCAGCGCAGCAATTGCGGGCGGACCAATAAGGATGGCATCGACTTTGTAAAAGGAAGTGCCCCTTCATTTGCCCGCTACATCGCCCTTTACCATACGCCCCAGGAAATGGGTGGCTGCAATGGATGTCGCTTTTTCTCCATGTGCAAAGGCCAATGTCCCGGCACCTCCCTGCAAGGCGATTGGCGGAACCGGACCGAGCACTGCGAAGTCTGGAAGGAGCTGTTTGGGCGGGTGGAAAAGGAAATAGTGGCCAAGGGCGAAGTGCCTTTGTCCCTGCATCCGGCCCGGCCCGTCTTCGAACAGTACCTCCTCAACTATTGGGCGTCGGGGCGGAATACGTCTCTGAAGCGCATCCTAACCAAGATTGTGAATAAGCAACAAGCCTCGGTTCCATCTTAATCCATTCCCATGCAACGATTAAAATTTAGAATACCACCTTTCACGAACCTGGCTTGGGTCAGCGATGACGCTGCCCAACGCTGGGAACCCCGGTTCCGGCGCCTGAATGTGGCCATGATCTACTCCACCCTGCGCGGCATCCACGAAGGCCGCTGGGAAGTCCGGCGCATTCGGGTGCCGGGGGCGCTGGCCCTGCGGCTGGTCAGCGAAGCCCGCGATTTTGATGTTGAAGTCACCGAATTGCCGGTGGGAAGGCCGAAGGAGCGCGGTCCTGCCTTCACGGATTTCATCCTCCGAAAGAACGGGACCGACCCCGAAGCGGATGGCATCCCGGCCAGTTGCCGGGCCCGGCATGCCGCCACCGTCGCTGCCGACCTGCGCGAAACGATCTGGGAAGCCGCCCTGGCCACCCCGGGCGCCAAGCACAAACCCGACCGCAACCTGATTCGGGTGCCGGAAGGAACTGTGTTTGGCCCGCTGTGGCAGAAGGTCCTCGTCAATCCCGTCAGCTATTCCCTGGAGCAGCTGCATTGTCCCGACAGCCAGCAAATCGTGCGGGAACAGATTGTTTGGATGGCGGAAATGGGCTACCAGCGCGAATCGATCTTTCTCAACGAGATTTCGAATTGGCCGGTGGAGTGGTCGGCGGGCCACGGCATCTGCGAGTTGCGGACGCCAGTGCTCAAAATCGCCTGTGAGACCGACGCCACGGATCAAACCTATCGGATTGAGATCAAGGGCAGTACTTACCCGGAATTGGGCGTGTCAGGGCTCAATTTTCCCTACCGACAACGAAAATTCCTGCGCATTACCGATTCAAAATCTTTCAAGGAGGGCCTGAAGCATGGCTGTTAAAACATTCTCCCCCACCGAATACCTCTCCATCTCGGACTGGAAAACCATCGCTATTCCGCGGAAGGATGGATCGGACACCTTTATTTATCGGGAGCTGATCCGCCAATCTCCCCTGGCCCGTGTCGTGCCGGCCCGCAAGGGCGAACCCACCATCTTTTCCGGTCGGGTGGCCTTGCGGCACCTGGAATGGCCGGAGAAGTTTGAGGCGCGGTTTCCTCCGGCAGCCTTGGATCATCCCAATATCGCCCGGGCTGAGGCCTTGGTGAACCTGTGGCCGGAAGTCGCGGAGCAATTTGGGGAATTGCTGGACGTGATGGACCCGGTGCGGATCCAGGGAGTATCGAACGAGACGAACTATCCCGGCTCGAACAGCCACCAACCCGATGCGATCATCGGGGCGATTTGGGCGACCATCCACAACCCCATTCTCCTTGCCCAGGCCATGGTCCACGAGATGGCCCACAACAAGTTGTTTGCCCTCGGACTCGCCTTCAACCAGTCGTCGCCCTTGTTCCTGAATTCGCAGGAGGAATTGTACGACAGCCCGATCCGGCTGGACATTCCGCGGCCGCTGTCGGCGGTGTTCCATGGCGTCTATGCCTTCATGCACGTCCTCGCGCTGGACCTGATTCTGTTGGAGCACGATCCTGAGAACACCTTTGTCATGGGCCTCACCCAGAAAAATGCCCGTCGGCTGTGCCGGGGATTGAACCTGGTGGAGAAATGCGCCCGCTGGACGCCCGAAGGTGCTGTTTTCTTTGAGGAATTCTCTCAATGGGGGCGTGGATTGATCCGGGCGGGGCTGGAAGCCGTTGCGAAGCAGCAGAAGAAAAAAGCGGGTCCTGTCATTTTGATTGGGCCGGCGGGAAGTGGGAAATCAAGCCTTGCCCGTGGCATGCGCAAAGGGTTCGGAACTCCGGTCCTGAGCTCGGACAGTTATTGCTGGAAGCTGTGGTGGCAGTTGCCTGTGGTCCAAAACAAGCTGGTCGAAGAGTTTGGGAGTTTGGAAATTGTGGAGGGACTGGTCAGAATGGACGAGCGGGTGGTCTTTCAGGTGCTGTGGAAATGGATGAAGGAAAAGAAGTTCTCCGCTCGGGAAATGGACTTTTTAAAGCTCAAGGCCGTTCAATTCGGGTTGCTGAATCTGAAAGAAGGCATCCTTGAATTGGGCGCGGGGCACTGTGTCTTCAGTTCGGTGGAGGCCCGGAATCAGATGCTGAAGATGATTCGACAGAGCAATTCGCGGGTGGTGCAGGTGCGTCCGGTGGGACATGTGGAGGAGACGCTGGAGCTGCTAATGGATCGGACTTCGAAGCGAAAGGGAGAAACGTTCCGGAAGGCTGTGCGGCATTCGTTGGAGAATCCCTCGTTCCGGGAGTTCAAGCACTTCGTAATTGATACGGGGGCATTGGGGCCGGATGAGGCCCTGGAACAGCTCAGGCTACTGTACGAAGGAAATGAGGTGGCGGCGTTGACGTAGGTCCGGGGGCCTCAGTCGTAGATGCGAAACAGCACCGGCAGCATCATTTGCTGGCGGACCGGCTTTCCATTCTGGATGGCCGGCGCAAATTTCAACGACTTGATCAGTCGTTCGGCTTCGGCCTTGGTGCCGCCGCCGAGGTCATTCAGGGCACGGACATCGCTGGTGGAGCTGTCGGCTTCGACGTAGAAGGCGACGGTAACATTGCCGGTGATGCCCTGGGCCTTGGCGTCCTCGGGGTATTCCATTTCCTGGAACAAGGTCTTGTAGAGGGCTTCCTGTCCGCCGGGAAACTCGGCTTCCCGCTCGTTGACCACCGTATAATTGCGGTGCGTTCCGTCCTGGACTTCATTTTGCCCCATCAACCAGCTACAACTGACCAGCAAGGCCATCAATAACAATGCTTTCATGCCTTTAAGATAAGGAAATCCCTTCAATCGGGTGAAAATAGGACCGGGCCGTCCTCCGAAGTCCCTTATTCTCTGCCGATTGTCCCATCAAGGTTCCCCATTTTCAATCGTCTCCCCGTCATTCAATTGGAATTTTTGTCACTTCACCCGACTCCGTCACCTGCCCGACACGTTTTTTTTCAATTTCTCCGAAAAAAAATTAGCCAAATAATTTTTGCCATTTGACCCCATTTCACATCTTCTTTGGGTTATTCTTGTTGCAACGAAGAAATTTTATTCTGCAAAATGAAGAAATTGTAAACCTTGTCCTAAGTGCTTGGAATTTTTTTGCCCATAATCTTTGGGGGGATTCCTGATTTAGCTTGTTATAGGAGGTGAACAACGTATTCAACAGAATAAAACATCTGGGTAATAATAAATATTGGTACAATGATTAATCAAATGGTGAAAGAGAAGAATCAGGAATTCATTGGCTTGCTCGACATGTTGACAGAATCCGAAAGAACGATTCTCGATACGCAGGCGGTCGAAATTGACTTGGAGAAGAATGAATCGCTGTACAGCAGTGGACAGGACGCCCGCTACGTGTACATCATCAAGAAGGGCCGGGTCAAGATCAGTACCATCGGAGCCGATGACAAAGAAGTATTGAAAAACCTCATCCACCAGGGTGAAATGGTCGGCGAGGAAGCCCTCTTCGGTCACAATACCCGCCGGGATTCCGCCAGCGCCATGGATTCAGGCGTCGTGGTCTATCAAATCCCCGCTTCTCAAATGGCCATGTTGATGAAAAACAACCCTGAACTCAGCTTCAAGGTGACTGCCCAGATTGCCCAGAAACTCCAGAGTGCAGAACGCCGCCTCGAGTCCCTCACCTTCCAAAACTCACGGACCCGGATCATTGAATTCCTCAAGGAAACGGCCCGCAAACAAGGCAAAAAGATCGGGTACGAAACCCTGCTGCGTCCCTTCCTGACCCACCAGGACATCGGCAACCTGACGACCACGAGCCGTCAGACCGTCTCCTCCGTCCTGAACGAATTGAAGGGCAGCAATAAAATTTATTACGATCGGCACCGGCTTCTCATCCGGGACATCTCGGTGCTGTGAGACTCTGCAGGAATTACCCAAGCGAAAAGAGTGGTCGGGCGGCCACTCTTTTTTTTGTACCCAGCTTATCCTTTCCTGTCTGAATCCAAGCTGAGGAGTCTAGGTAGTGTCTGAAAAATAGTCATTCTCGATTTCGTTGTTGAAAAAGAGTTCT
>CAWUKT010000096.1:0-26365 GCA_963923035.1 uncultured bacterium | reverse complement strand
TGGAGGTAGGGGGGAGGGGGCAAAGAGGTGGGGAGGGGGGCCTCGTAGGTAAATAGCATTAGGGTTGGAGGCGAATAGAATTATGGTTGGAGGTGGGGCAATTCGGTTTGGAGGTGGGGGAGTTTGGGTAAATGCCGAATTCAAATGGGGCAGATGGAAATGGGATTGGGGGAAATGGCAAATTCATAATGGTCCATGGGAGGGGAGTTAGGGGTTTGGGGCAATGAATTGGGCTTGGAGGTGGGTGAATTAGGGTCTTGGGCGATTTCGCCCACCCCAGCTTTCGTGGAAGTTGCTTCCACGAAACGAAAACAGGGCCGCCAGGCCGCCCAATGGGCATTTTGGTGGAAGTAACTTCCACCAAAGCGAAAAGGGTGAGTAGGGCAGTCCAATCTTACAACCGTCGCTTTCGTGGAACTTAATTCCACGAAGCGAAAACCCGCCGAACAGGCGAATCCATTGGCATTTGGGTGGAAAGGCGAGCACACACGCCCCATTGCCCCACCTCCCTAGACAACTCAAACAAGAGCAGCACCAAGATAGAGCGGGAAGGAAAAAAACATCCCGCTGCCGGTTCAGCATAGATTATGCCGAGCGACAGCGGGTGAGAAAAAACTCGAGTAAAGAAACTATGTTACACTACATTCAGTTGTCGGGGTTGACCGTGAGGTCTTTGATGAGGACCTGGCCGTAGACGCTGGAGCCAGAGTGGCTGCTGCTGGTCGACTGCAGGTAGCAACCGGCCTTGAAGTAGTTCTCATCGGCATTGCCGATGTCAACCGACTGGAACAAGGTCTGAGTCCGACTGCCGCTGTTGTTCAGGTTGTACAAAGTGACGACGCCATTCTTCATGGTCAATTCGAAATAGTACTCCGTGTCCATGTTCATGTTGAAATTGATCGTGCGCCCTTGCCCTTCAATTTCCTCCGTCACATACCCCAAAATGCGCAAATCGACACTGCCTGAGTTTTGCCCCGAACTTCCCTGCACCTGGACCCGGATCACGTCGTCGTAGGTATTGCTCCGCTCGTGGATCTGCCCAAAGGCGAGCTTGCCAGACGGAGGCAGGTCTTCGATCACAAAGCGCCATTTCATGGAGTGCTCGGTATTGGTATTCCCATTCCAATAATTGTCACCGCCGTTGATCTCTTCGCGCAGTTCCGTCCGGGGGTTCGAGGAACCGCCCGAAGTCGGATTTCCGGGATAGCACCGGAAGGCCGCATAGCCATTTTTCTCAAAGAAGAAATGGCTCTCGGCGGTGCTGGCGTCGTCGGCGTAGTTGAGGCCGTTGTCGCTACTGCCGACATTCAAGGTGCCGGTATAGCCATTGAGCTTCCAGCCATTGCCGATGATGCTGGCGGCGGTATTGCCACCCCCACCTCCGCCGCCGTTGCCGCCGACTTCAGTGAAGTAAAATTTCTGGCTGGACCAGCCTTTGTAGGCATATTGATCGACGTTGCTGCCGTTGGACGTGCCGGAGGCCCGGAGACTCTTGCCACTGTCGCGGCCTTTGAGGCGGTATTGGCCATTGCCGACCGAGATGATCTCCCATTGGTGGTTGGTCGCGCCGGAATAGGCCCATTGGCGGACATTCGCGCCGTTGCTATTGCTGCCATTGGCCACGGTCATTGATTTTTGGCTGTCTACGCACCGAAGTCGCACGTAGGGAGAGCCGACGGACAGCACTTCCCAATGTTTGTGGGTGCTGGAGGTGTTCGGATCATTGCCATCCACGACAATATTCGCGCCGTTGGAATTGCTTCCGTTCAAGACACCTACCTGGCGTCCGCTTTTGACGCTGGTGATGGTATAGACCCCGCCGACCACCGGGGTGGCATTCAGATGGGGGTACGGGTTGTTGACCTCGTCGTCCGCGAGGATTTCTTCCTTTTGACAGGAGGAAACGACGATCAGTAGACATGCCATCAGGACAAAGCTCATCCCAATGAACGAACGGGGAAAGATGCGCGTTCTTTTCATTTTTGTTGATTTTAAGTGGGTAAAAATTGTTTTAGCTCTCGGTCCGCATGGGGATTGTTCCCCGGCGAACAGGATTGCAGTGAGCGTCAGTTGTATGATTTTGCCCCGGACTCCAATGGCCGGGAACGATAGATGCTCCCATTTGGATCCCGCTTCGCCTTTGAGTCAGGAGAGGGGGAAATGAAATGGGAAAATAGAACCGGCTGATTTTTTGACTCGCCCCACCTCTTTGCATACCTCTCCCAATTGTTGGATGACCTGCTGGCGCCATTCGACATGAAAAAGAAAAAGCATGCTCCGTCTCGAAAAAGGAAGGGGGTCGGGAGCCCAAGGACTGGACTCCCAACCTTTCTGGTAATTGAAAAATGGGTGGACTACTCTAAAACAATTCTCCTGGTGTCCACACCTTCAAGGGTCATTAGCTTAAGCAGGTAGATGCCGCGGGGCAGTTCGGAAACATCCATCAGGTTGCCGTCCGGGGCTTCTTGTTTTATCAATTCCTTTCCATCCAGGCTATAAATTGCAATCGACTCAATGTCAAGCTCTTCGGACTGAATGGAGAGGGTATGTTGAGCAGGGTTGGGGTAAACAGCAATGGCGGAACTGGGAAGCTCGGGCATGCCGATGGCGACTTCTTCCGCGAGGGTGATCTCTTCCGAGTAATTGAAGGCCTTGTCCACGGCGTAGACCTTGTAGTAGGCGCCAGCGGTATAGGTATCGGAGTAGGAAGTGGCAGTTCCAATGTACACGATGGTGCCGAGGAGGTTGCCGGTCCCATTGCTGGTGGTCGTTCCCACAGCGTAGATGCCATTTTGGTTCGGATCGTTGTCCGCAGCCGGCATGGACAGGTATTTGACGACGACATAGCCGCCGCCATCGACGCCGGTGCCGGGTGCAACCCAGGCCAGATCGGCGGAGGAGCCATTTACAGTGTACTCAGACGCTGGGGTGGGGGGCGTCGGGGCATCCGGGGCGACATCGTCGTAGGCGCCTTCGTAGCAGACGAAGTCGTCAAAGCCGAGGGTGTCGAGGTAGATTCCGGCGGAATCGGTCCGAATACGGGCCACGGCCCAGTTGGAGGCGTTGAAGACGGTATTGGAGGTTCTGGTCGCGTAGGCCTTGGTCCATTCGCCGGCGACGAAGGGCGTGGCGTTGGTGACGTCGTCGGTGCGGCCGCCGGAGGTATTGTTGAGGTAAGTGCCTCCGTACAGATTGCCGTCGGGATCGATATTGGCCTTGTAGAAGAACTGGATGGTATAGTCGGTATCCGTCATCAGGGTGTCCGGGGCAATGGTGGAGGGGCTTTGCAGCCGTACGTTGGTGGCTGAAGCGGCCATGGCGGACATCGCGGAGAAGCGGCCCGTTCTGGCGACGGTGGAATCCTCGACCATCTCGCGGACCGCCGAATTGCTCTGGGACGATACGGTCCACTCCGTAGAGGGCATCCCGTTCTGAGAACTACCGGCCGAGCTCAGGCTTCCGGCCGTCTGTCCTTCCATGCCCCCATCGTGGATGGGGAATTCTCCTATTACTTGTTGGCTCAGACCCCAATTGGCAAATAGAAATGTAAACGCACATAGAAAGCCAATGCGTTGCATCGCTGACTTTGGAAAAAGTAATCTTTCTTTCATTTTCTTATCCTTAGAATTAAAAATAGAGGAGTTTAGTAGTGGTGACCCTTCACTAACGACCGTCAACTTAAGAATTTTTATTGAATATTTTATTTCAAAATAAATAAATTCGAAAAACCCTTATTGGAATGCACGGTTTAGATTGTTGTAAACTCACTAAAAGGCATTTGTGTATTTTATTGAAAAACAATCTGGCAATAATAACTTCCTGATTTATGCGATATATCCTTCTTTTCTGCCTGCTTTTTCATTCTGCTGATCTATTTTCTCAAGTGGTCCTCAGTGCGAATGGCCCCGGGAATACCTACAGCGAGATCAATGCGGTCCTCGCGCCTGGCTACAATGTCATTGAAACTCCGGATTGTGGCCACAGCAGCTTTGGGGAGCATATCGACGAAGTATTTGACAATGAGCTGAATGCGAATGTCTTTCGGTTCATCCTGCATGTCGTTCCCGACGATGACCGTTGCATCAATTCTGATCGCCAACGCAGCGAGATCAAGACCTATGACAAGTCTCCCGACAATTTGCTGGGCGTTGAAAATGAATTTGTT
Organism: uncultured bacterium; assembly: GCA_963923035.1. Lineage (GTDB taxonomy): Bacteria > Bacteroidota > Bacteroidia > J057 > JADKCL01 > CAWUKT01. The sequence continues at coordinate 22,200 of CAWUKT010000096.1, read as the reverse complement.
GAGTACAAATGGAAGTTCAGGTTGCCGGCTGGCTTTCAATCTTCTCCGAAATTCACCCACATCCACCAACTGAAGTCGGTCGGGGACCCCTTCGATTCCATGCCGCTCTATACCTTAACCACCCGCAAGGGCAATCCCGACCGTTTGGAGCTCCGCCACGCCGAGACCGGAACCCAGGTCACATTGGCCCAAACTGATCTGGCCCCTTTCCTCGGAACGTGGGTCCAGGCCACCGCAACCATTGAATACTCCATCCAAGGGGCCTATACCTTGGAGATGAAGCGGGTCAGTGATGACAGTACTTTGTTTTCCTACTCAAATAACTCGATTGCCAATTGGAGAACCGGAGCTTCCTTCATTCGTCCCAAATGGGGCATCTACCGAAGTTTGGTCTTCTCTGAGGATCTGCGGGACGAAGAGGTCCTGTTTACAGATTTCAGCATTGATGAGTCGTCCCCGGTCGGCAACAGGGAAGGGGAGGAGTCGGAAGATGTGTTGGCTATTTTTCCCAATCCCGCCAGCAAAACATTGAAAATCAGTCGGATTCCGATTGGGGCGACTTCAGTCCAGCTTTACGGAATCACGGGGCAGAAGCTCCTGGAAAGGAAGCTAGGGGCCGAGTCCAGCATCGAATTGGAGACTTCCAACCTTCCGGCTGGCATGTACATCCTTAAAGTACTGGGGCCAAAATTTAACAGGACGAGAAAAGTTCTATTGATAAATGAGTAAAGTGGTTGAGCCTTTTTCCAACAACCTTCCACAGAATTTGGGTGAGCTTTTATTTCGAAAATAAATAACCGTACTGATTTTTAATTTAGAATCAAGGCCTCAAATCAACTGAAATGGCTGCTTTTGTGCATTTCTGTATGGTTTCTAATCAGGGGAATGTCCGTTCGAATTCAGGAAAGCAAGGAGGAAAATAGGCGGGAGGGATAAATTTAATTTTGGAATCAAATAATTATTCTTAATTTCATCAACGAAATATACTAGGAGTCTACTTGCACCCCGAGCAAGACTGGAGAGATAAGATACGTTGCGGCTATTAGGGTCAAAGAAATGAATTTCATTTGTTTTCAATGAACTGGTTTCGCGGGTGCTAGCATGACGATTTACGTCACTTAGATCACGCAAAGTTATGGTTAAAAAACAAGAAGTTAGATTCTTCAATCTAATCAGTGGGTCCATGCGGTTATTTGGCCTTGGAATATTCCTCATCGGATTTTCTGCCTTGCTGCCGGCGACGGGACACGACTCGACACCCTTCCCGGAATTCAAGGCTCCCATTACAGTAAAAGGTATCGTCACTTCTTCGGATGATGGAGAACCCTTGTTGGGCGCCACAGTAGCCATCAGTGGAACCGACCAGGGCACATTTACCGATAAGGAGGGGCGTTTTTCCATTGAAGTCGAATCCGACGCTACCTTGGCCATCAGCTATATTGGCTTCAAAACCCAATTGGTTCCGGTAGACGGGCGGACCTCGATTGAGGTCAAAATGGTTCCGGAGGATGAGGAAATTGACGAGGTTGTGATCATTGGCTACGGCTCTCAAAAGAAATCCCACCTCACCGGCGCCATTTCCAAAGTCGAAAACAAAAAATTGGATCAGATGGCCGTGTCCCGTGTGGACGACGCCCTGGTCGGTCAGGTTTCGGGGGTCAATATCCAGGCCACCAATGCCGAGCCGGGCGCTGCCCCCACCATTACCATCCGGGGTTTTGGGTCGATTACCGGTAGTTCAGGCCCCGCCGTCGTCGTCGACGGCCTCGTGGTGGACCCTGAATTCCTGGGCAATATGGACATGAACGACATCGAGTCGTTTGAAGTCCTGAAGGATGCTGCCTCCGCCGCGATTTATGGAAGTGAAGGATCAAATGGCGTGATTTTGATTACCACGAAGAGCGGAGAAGAGGGCAAAACCAAATTCAATTACGAAACCTACGTAGGATTCAAAGACGCATTTGGCAGCGACAATTATCGCAAAAGTGTTGCCGACTGGGCGGCAAGAGAACTGGCCGAAACGGGCGAAATCTCTGAGCAAACCGAATATGCCCAATTGCTGGTCGAGACGACGGGCATCGACCGCGATTGGCAGGATGTCTTCTTCGACGGTGGGGTGATCCAAAGCCACTCCCTTTCCGCCCGCGGCGGAACCAACAAAACAAAGTTTAGCACGTCGCTGAAGTACCTCCACGACCAGGGCGTCGTCATCACCGACGACTACAAGTTGTATACCATGAACCTGAAGATGACGTCGAAGATTTCCGACCGCGTCACCTTCGGTCTCAAGGTGACACCTTCTTACTCCAAGCGGCGGGCGCTCCCGACCTCTATCCACAATCCCATCCGCCAATCTCCCTGGCTACCCATTTACCACACGGAATCGACCTTGCAATTCATCGACCGCGATGTCTATCCCGACGTCGGAGTAGGGGACTATTTCTTCGAAAACCACCTCGTCAACCTCGATCTGAACGACGATGGCAGTTCCAGCCGCCCCCGTACCTCGGGAGACTCCAACCCTTACGCCCAATACGTCGAGAGAGAGCACTACGAATACAAGACCAACCTGCTGGGTTCGACCTACCTGAGCGTCAAGCTCATGGATGGACTGACGGCAAAATCCTCACTCGGAACCACGCTGGAGCAGCGGAAGCGTACCCGCTACGACGGGGTCAAGCACCACGCCGCCGGGGCCAGCCGCGCTTCCTACAACCTGCAAAACAGGTTCAGAACCCGCATCATCTCCGACAATACCATCAATTACAACAAGACCTTCGACCAGCACGAAGTCAGTGCCTTGGTCGGGGCCACTTTCCAGACCCGTTCCACGGAAAACAGTTCCATCTCGGGCAACGGATTTACCAACGACCTCCTGAAAAACCTCAATGGTGCGACCACCATCTCCGGCTTCGAGGAAGTCAACTTCGAGCGCAACAAGATTGGCTACTTCGGCCGCGTGAATTACGTATATGCGAACCGCTTCCTGCTGAATGCTTCCTTCCGGAGAGATGCCAGCTCCGTCTTCGGCGTCAACTCCAAGTGGGGTAACTTCCCGGCCGTTTCGGCGGGATGGAATGTCCACAACGAGAAGTTCATGTTCAAGCAGCAGATCCTAAGCCAATTGAAGCTCCGTGCGAGCTACGGCCTGACGGGTAACGAACGATTCAATGTCGGGGACGATATTGTGAATGCGTATCCCTACCTGGCCCTGCTCAATACCTCGAACAGCGTCATCAACAATACGGTCACTGCGGGCGTTTCGGCCCGGAACCTCGCCAATACCCTGTTGCAGTGGGAAGCCTCCCGCGAATTCAGCCCGGGGATTGATTTTGGATTCCTGAACAACCGCATCACCGGCTCGATCGACTACTATATCCGGACCAGCGACCAGTTGCTCCTGGAAAACCCAGTGTCTTATGTCACTGGATTCAGCGGTGCCATTGTCAACCTCGGAGAAGTTCGGAACCGCGGTTGGGAGTTTGAGCTGCGGTCGCGGAACCTGGTCAAAGGAAAATTGAAGTGGAATACGACGATTATTGCTTCGACCAACGAAAACGAACTGATCAGCTTCGGCGAATCGGATGGCGCCTTGCTGGAAGATAGCTACGGCAGAAACTCCCAGTGGATCAACCAGGTCGGCATGCCCATCTCCTCCTTCTACGGATTTGTTGCGGACCGCGACCTCCCGGATGAGTATATCAATACGCCTTATCACCCCATCAACAGCCAGACCGAAGATGTAATTGTCAAAGACCTGAATGGCGATGGTTTGATCACGGATGAAGACAAAACGATCCTCGGCGATCCCTATCCCGACCTGATCTGGAGCGTTACGAACGAATTCCGCTGGGGCAATATTGATTTCTCCTTCATGATCCAGGGAAGTCAGGGCGCCGAAGTGAAGAACGTAGGGGACCAATACTTCTACAATTGGTTCGCCAATGCGACCGTCGACCCGGCGCAGGTCGTCGCGGACGGTGTGGTGCCCCACGAGTCCTTCATCCAGGAAAAGGTCCTGACCAACCTGATCGTTCAGCCGGCCGGTTACCTTTCCCTCCGGAACGTCAACCTCGGCTATAACCTCACCGCCGGACAGCTGCAACGCCTCCGCTTGCGCGGAGCCCGGATCTACGTCTCCGGTCAGAACCTGTTTTACCAAACCTCCAGCTCCTACAATGGCTTCAACCCTGAATTCATTGACGATGACAATCCCCGGAAGTACGGAGAGCAACGGGCGGGAACCCCGCTCTTCTGGACCGTTTCTGCTGGCGCCAACCTCAATTTCTAATTCGAAACATTGCTCACCATGAAGATCTATACATACTTATTCATCACAGCAATTGGTCTCGGTCTGGTTGGCTGTAAAAAAGAATTCCTGAATCCGCTCCCCGATACTGCGGTCGTGACGGAAACCTTCTACACCACCGATGAAGATGTCGAGGCGGGAATCATCGGGATTTACGATGCGATTCAGGGGGTCAATGAAAATACCACCACCAGCATCATCAATTCCAACCGGGGCATTCAATTCGAATACCTCCTCACCGAGCACCGCTCGGACAATACGCAGAGCGCGACCCTGGAAGGCTCCAAGGCCGATTTCCACCGCTACCTCGTCAACCCGAACAATGTCCAGTCTGAGGACTACTACCAGTCCATGTACGAGGTCATTTTCCGGGCCAACAATATCCTGGATTTCATCGACGTCGCCGATGAAGCGAACCAGCCCCGGTACACAGCCGAAGCCAAGTTCCTGCGGGCCTATGCCTACTTCAACCTGGTCCGCCTGTACGGCGATGTGCCGTTGGTCACCACGGTCGTCGGTCCCACCGACAACGAAGCGCTCTTCGTGAGAAGGCCGGTCGCGGAAGTCTACCAGCAAATCGTGGTGGACTTGGAAGAGGCCATCAACGTGCTCGACAATACCTATAAGTCCCGCGCTTCCCGGGCGGCGGCCCAGGGCTTGCTGGCCAAGGTCTACATGACCCAGCCCGACCGGATGTACAGCATGGCCGCTCAATTGTGCCAGGACATCATTTCCAGCGGAGAATTTGTCCTTCAGGCCGATTTCAACGACGTATTTTACAACGAATTGAACAGCGAGATCATTTTTGCCATCGAATACCAGGCCGGGAATACTCTGGAAAGCCAGAGTTTCTCTTCCGAATTCACTTCGACCTTCCGTCAGGGACGGGAAGATGGGCTCAACATGGTCAACGCCAACCTCATCGCAGAATTTGATACCTACGGTGGCATCCGGGACTCCTTGTCCTATGTCACCTTCGGCACGAAGACGGAAGTCATCAAGTTTTTGCCGGAAGGCTCCGACCTTTCCCTGACGCCGCCGTCCTACGGCCCCAACGCCCGCGATGCGGGGAACGATTGGATCGTGCTGCGCTACGCCGATGTCCTGCTCATGCACGCGGAGGCCCTTATGGCCGGGGGACTGGAAACCACGGACCCGACCGCCATCGATGCCTACATGGCCGTGCGCACCCGGGCCGGATTTGATGCGGTCGCCGACCGCCCCTCTGTCCTGACCAAGGAAGCCCTGCTCGCCGAGAGAAGGGTGGAGCTGGCGTTCGAAAATCACCGCTTCTTCGACCTGGTTCGCTTCGGAGTGGCCGATGCGGTTCTGAGCGCCCACGCCACGGCCATGGGGTACGGCAGCTACAACGCCCGTAAATTGTTGCTTCCCATTCCTTCCCGGGAAATCAACCTCAGCAATGGCCTGCTCACCCAGAATCCTGGTTATTGATCCCCATTTTTCACCTTGAAAGCATTCGTAAAATGAAACAGATACAATATTCATTCGGTAAAATTTCCCTGGCTTGCCTGACCGTGCTGTCCCTGTGTCTATTTGCCAGTTGTGAGAAGGCGTTCGAATTTGAATTGCCCGATTCCAACTCGAAAATCGACACCGTCCTGCCCAATGCTGACTTTTCCTATATCCCGGATGGAAATGACTTCAGAACGATCATTTTCACTGACCTCTCCATCGAAAATACCCGGTACTTATGGGACTTTGGTGATGGAAATACGTCCACTGAGCAGGACCCAACTTTCACCTATCCTGGTGAGGGAACCTATCCGGTAACCCTGACGGTAAGCGATGAGAATGGAGCTTCGAGCACCATTACCAAAGATGTAGACGTCATCGACGTTTTCGTGGCAATTACCCCGGAAATCCTGAATGGCGATTTCGAAGAGGGCCAGGACGATTGGAAATTCTCTTCCTTCACCGGCGGCACCACGAGCCCGTTCAATTCCAGCTCGGATGGATCGTTCCTGGACATTGAGGGAGCCGATACGGGGAGCAAAACCCGGGGCGCCAAATGGACCATGTCCACCAGCGCGGGAGCCTACCTGAGTGCGAATACCCGCTATGCTTACCAGGCCATTGTGGTCTCTCCGAATGAGGAGTATATCCTCGAGTACGAATATTCGATCAAGACTCCGGCCGAGCAATCCGGCGACGCGCCCGGTGGGAACCGGATCATTGGTGGGATCATTGACGGGCATTTCTCCGACGGTGCCAATGCCATCCCCGCTTTCGATGCCGCCCCCCTCGCGATGAATGTGGGAACCGAGGTACTCGGAAAAGGCGTGTTCACGAAAGTGGAGCAGTCGTTCACGGCGAACGCCAGCGGTGAAATTGCGATTCTCCTCTACGGCGTGACCGATGTGGATGCCTACGTCGACAACGTCAAGGTCTATCCCAAGCCCTAATCAAGCAGTGCAATAGAGATGAATTTGAAGCTGATATTCCTTACGATCTTTTTAACACTCGTTTTCTCTGGTAGCGCTATTTGCCAAAATCCGGCAGGTAGCGCTTCAGAGTTGGGCCAGGGGATTGAAAAATCGAAGGCGAAAAAAAAGAAAAAGAAGTCGAAGAAGGTGCGGCTCCCCGACGTCGACCTGAGTCACTGGAAAGTGACCCTGCCGATTGCGAATGAAAAGGGGAAACCGTACGAGATTGAGCCGCCGGAGATTTTGGATTTTGCGACCCACGATGTTGCCCGGGAGTACATGTACATCGATTCTTCCGATGGCTCCATTGTTTTCTACGCCATGCCCACCAGTTCCACAACACGCAACACCAAGTATTCGCGGTCGGAATTGAGGGAGCAAATGGTGCCGGGGGAAAACAATGTGAACTGGACCTTTGCGGATGGCGGGGTGATGAAGGGAAGGTATGCCATCGATGCCATTTCGCGGGACAGCAAGGGGAAATATCACAAGACCATCATCGCCCAGATCCACGGTCGCCTGACCAATGAGCAGCGCGACCTGATCGGAGAAGACGACAACAATGCGCCGCCCATCCTGAAAATCTACTGGCAAAACGGCAAGATCAGGGTGAAATCCAAGGTATTGGCCTCTCGAAACCTCAGCGACGAGGAGTTGCTGCACGAATCGTCCTGGGACAATGACGAGGGCTTTACCTTCGAACAGGAGGTTGGATTCCGCCCCTTTAACCTGGAAATTGAAGTGTCAGAGGGGAAAATGGTCATCGGCTTAAACAACTCCGAATACAAAACCTACGAGGACATCAACATGGAGAAGTGGGGCATCTTTGAGAACTATTTCAAAGCGGGCAACTACTTCCAATCCAGGGACGAAGGATCATTTGCCCGGGTGAAAATTTACAAATTGACGGTCGAGCATTGATTTTCCCACGACTCAGACACTGCAACCTTATGCTTTTTACCTCCATTTTCCGAAACCGCTCTCTCTTCTCCCTCCTGGTGATCTGCATCGGGAGCCTGGTCCTTTCTGCCTGCGAAAATCCAGCCGCGGCGGAACCGGAAGGACTGGTCAAGACCATCGAAGAGTTCAATGAGGCCGTTCAAAATGCCCAACCCGGCGACCAAATCGTTTTGGCCAACGGAGTGTGGGAGGATGCGGAGCTCATTTTTACCGGGCGGGGAACGGAGGAGAAGCCCATTGTGTTGACGGTGCAGGAAAAAGGAAAAACCACGCTGGAAGGACAGTCCTATCTGAAAATGGGCGGGGAGCATTTGGTGGTGGAGGGTTTGGTCTTCAAAAATGGCTATACCCCGACCAGCGAGGTGATTTCCATGCGCGCCAGCAAGGAACAGCTCTGCTACAATTGCCGGGTCACCGAATGCGTGGTGGACAATTACAACAACCCCGAGCGCTTTGAATCGGATTACTGGGTGGGGATTTACGGGAAAAACAACCGCTTCGACCACAACCTATTGGTCGGAAAGCGGAATGTTGGGGTCACTCTTGCGGTGCGGTTGAATACGGAGGAAAGTCGGGAAAACAAGCACCTCATCGACCACAACTACTTCGGCCACCACCCCATTTTGGGCAGCAATGGCGGGGAAACCATGCGCATTGGCACCAGTCATTATTCCCTCACCAACTCCAATACCACTGTTGAATACAATTATTTCGACCGCTGCAACGGAGAACACGAGATCATTTCCAACAAAAGCTGCCAGAATACCTTTCGCTACAATACTTTCCATGAGTGCCAGGGTACGCTGACGATGCGCCACGGAAATGAAACGCTGGTGGAAAGCAATTACTTTTTTGGCAACGGCAAATCGAATACCGGCGGCATTCGGATCATCAACGAAAGCCAGCGCGTCATCAACAATTACTGTGAAGGATTGACCGGCTACCGCTTCCGCGGTGCCCTCGTCATCATGAATGGCGTGCCGGATTCGCCCATCAACCGCTATTTCCAGGTCATCAACTCGGAGGCCTCCAACAATACCTTCGTCAATTGTGACTACGTACAATTGTGCGCGGGGAGCGACGCTGAGCGCAGCGCCGTCCCAGAAAATACAACGGTCTCGGGCAATATTTTCTACAATGAGACCAAGCCCGATCTGTTCACCGTGTACGACGACATCAGCGGCATTTCCTTCTCCGACAACGTCCTCAGCCCCAATATCGAGCCGATTGCTCCCAGCGGCTTCTCCACCTCGAAGATTGAGTTCGTGCGGGACGAGAGCGGAATCCTGATGCCCGCCAACCAGTCCATCAAGGCGGGCATCTCGGAGGTGAAACCCCACGCCACGCCGGAGAATACCGGAGTCAGCTGGTACCCGCTGGAGGAGCAGGAAGTCCGGTTCAATACCGGCACGACCATCGCGGTGGCCCCCGGCACCAATACCCTGTTTGATGCCGTCAAGACTTCCAGCCCGGGGGACATCCTCGAACTGTCGGAAGGTGAATACCTGATGACGAAATCGATTGACCTGCACCATCCGGTGACGGTCAAGGCCAAGGGCGCCAAGCCGACTTTACTCTTCGAGAAGAACTCCCTGTTCAACATTGAAAATGGCGGCGCCCTTACGCTGAAGAACCTGCGGATCGACGGCCGGGATTGCCCCGATTACTCGGGCAATTCGGTGATCCGGACCAGCCGCTACTCCATGAACCGCAATTACAAATTGCTGATCGAAGATTGTGACTTCACCGACCTTGACGTGAACCACAGCTTCAACGTGCTGCGGATTTACAAAAATACCTTCGCTGATTCCATCCTGGTGCGCAATTCGACCTTTGAGCAAATCAGCGGCTCCGTCCTCCAATTGGATGCTGAGATCGATGACATCGGCATTTACAGTGCGGAAAACGTGGTGATTGACCAGTGTACCTTCACCGATATCGGAGGCACAGTCCTGAACCTCCACCGGGGTGGCCGGGACGAAAGTACCTTCGGCCCGATGCTCTCCCTGACCAATTCCACCTTCAAAAACATTGGCGACAACAAGCGGAACAAGGCGGCCGCTTCGGTGGCCCTCCACGGCGTCCAATACACGATGATCTCGGGCTGCGAATTCACGGATTGCAAGCCGTTGAAACTCCACCTGGTGGTCGGCGATCCGATCACGCGGATTCTGGAAAGCCAATTCAACAATACGGACAAGGTGGTGACCCACGACGGGTCCTATGAAGACAAAGACTTGAAATTCAATTGATGGAAGGGGCAAGTGGGCCCTCCTGATACTGAGAAGAATGAGTTGGAGACTGAAAATATCAATATTCCTCATGGGTAGCTTCTTCGCCACCGTGGCGATGGCGCAATCCCATCCTCGTCTGCTCCTGACCGTCGAAGGAGTGAAGGCGGTGCGGGCCCATTTGGGGACGGCGCCGCTGTTTGACCGGGCCCTGGAAGCCACGCAGGCCGAGGTGGATGCTGAAATAGAGTTGGGAATTGATGTGCCGGTGCCGAAGGACATGGCCGGGGGATATACCCACGAGCGCCACAAGCGGAACTTTTTCATTCTTCAGAAGGCCGGAAACCTGTTCCAGATTACCGGGAACGAAAAGTACGCCGTTTATATCCGGGACATGCTGTTGGAATACGCCGATCTGTTTCCCCAGCTCGATCTTCATCCGACCCGCAAGTCCTACGCCACCGGCAAAATCTTCTGGCAATGCCTCAACGATGCCAATTGGTTGGTGTATGTCAGCCAGGCCTACGATTGCATTTACGATTGGTTGAATCCGGAGGAGGTCGAATTGCTCAATACCCAGCTGTTCCGACCCTACGCCGATTTCATTTCCATTGAGAATCCCCAATTCTTCAACCGCATCCACAACCATTCCACTTGGGGCAATGCGGCGGTGGGTATGATTGGCTTGGTGATGGACGATGAAGAATTGGTGCAAAGGGCCTTGTACGGTATCCAGGACGATGGCCTTTCGGCCGATCAACGCGACAACGATGGCGGCTATATCAAGGTGGACGGGATTCGAAAAGCGGGTTTCCTTGCCCAGCTGGACTATTCTTTTTCCCCCGATGGCCACTTCACGGAAGGTCCCTATTACCTCCGCTATGCCATGACGCCCTTTCTGTTGTTTGGCAATGCCCTCGCCCACAACCGTCCCGACCTCGATATTTTCAATTACCGCGACGGCATTTTCAAGAAATCCATTTATGCCCTGCTCAACCAAACGGATGCCCAGGGCCGCTTTTTCCCCATCAACGACGCCCAAAAAGGGATGTCCTGGCTGTCCCGGGAAGTGATTGCCGCGGTGGACATCGGCTACGCGAGCATGGGCCAAGATCCCCAATTGCTGGCCATTGCCGAGGAGCAAGGCACCGTGACCCTGGATTTCTCGGGGTATATCGTCGCGCGGGACATCCACGTCGGGAAAACCAAGCCGTTCCAGCACCAATCGCAGGTGTATACCGACGGCCACGATGGAAAGCGGGGAGGACTGAGCATTCTGAGGACGCGGGATGGAGAAAAAGAGCTGTGTGTGCTGTTCAAATACGCGGCGCAGGGAATGGGACACGGGCATTTTGACCGTCTGGGCATCTCGGTTTACGACGAAAAAGGGGAGGGCGTTCAGGATTACGGATCGGCCCGATGGGTCAACATCGACCAGAAAGGCGGCGGGCGCTACCTGCCGGAAAACAAGAGTTTCGCCAAGCAATCCGTCGCCCACAATACGGTGGTCATGGATGAGACGTCCCATTTTAAGGGGAAGGTGGCGGAGGGAGAAAAAAACAGTTCTCAATTGTTTTTCAGCGATGTGAGCGATCCGGCCCACCAGGTGGTGAGCGCCTTGGATGGACATGCCTATGAAAACGCCCAGCTCCACCGGACCTTGTTCCTGATCAACGACGATCCGGCCATCGGCCCCTTCATCGTAGATGTTTTCCGGGTGAAGACGGAGCGCAAATGCACATTGGATCTTCCCTTCTGGCATACCGGCCACCTGATGCAGCTCAATGCCGATTTGGAGGCCAGCAGCTCATTGTCGCCCTTGGGGACGGACTTCGGCTATCAGCACGTTTGGGAGACCGCTCGGGGCAAGGCGGAAGCTGATTTCCTGCAATTCACGTGGTTCACCCACGGAAAATTCTACACGAGAACCAGTACGATTTCGGCTTCCGATGAGGTCATCGCCGGACGTCTGGGGGCCAACGATCCCAATTTCAATTTGCGGTCGGATCCAGTGCTGATCCATCGCAAAGAAGGCGTTCAGGGAGGAACGTTTGTCTCAACCATTGAGCCCCACGGAGACTATTCGGCAGTCAGTGAGATTCCCTTGCGCCCCTACCCGGCAATTTCCAAAGTCCAAACCCTCCTCGACAACGATTCCTATACGGTGCTCCGCATCGAGACGAACGAGGACCTCGCCTATACCATTTGCATTGCCAACGCGGATTTCTCCGTGGATGCCCGGCACAAAGTCGATGCGGACACCCAATACAAGTGGCAGGGGCCCTATTACATCACCAAAGCAAAACAGTAAAAACAATGAACATAGAACCTACCAAAGGATTTTTCTTCAACGCCGACACTCCCTACGAAGAGGTCGCTCCCGGTCTGAAACGGCAGATCATGGGCTATGACGATAAGATCATGCTGGTAAAGGCGGTTTTTGAGGAAGGCGCAGTGGGGCAGATGCACCAGCATTACCATTCCCAGGTGACCTATGTTGAGAGCGGCGAATTCGAGATGACGATCGATGGCGAGGTCAAAACCCTGAAGGCTGGCGATTCATTCTACGTCCTCCCGCACCTGATGCACGGCTGCGTATGTACCAAGCCCGGCGCCCTGATCGACGTGTTCAGCCCGGTCCGTGAGGATTTCCTTGGCTTCCCCATGAAAGACAGTGTATGAAAAAATTAAGAGGACTTAGGTGGTGGGTCATCGGCCTGATCGCGTTTGCCACGGTCATCAATTACATCGACCGGCAGTCGCTGAACGTACTCTGGCCCCAGATCGCGGAGGAATTGTATCCCGAGAAGCCGTTCGAGGATACCAAGGCCATGTATTCGCTGATCTCCATCATTTTTGTTTTTTCCTACGCCGCGGGACAGGCCATTTTCGGGAAAATCTTCGATTGGATTGGGACCCGGATGGGATTCGTCCTGTCGATTGGGGTATGGTCCGTGGCGACGGCGTTGCACGCGCTGGCCTCCTCAGTGGGCCTCTTTGCGGTCTTCCGCTCCATCCTCGGCGTGGCCGAGGCAGGAAACTGGCCCGGCGCTGCCAAGGCCAACGCCATTTGGTTTCCCTCCAAAGAACGGGCGTTTGCGCAGGGAATCTTCAATTCCGGCGCGGCCATCGGGGGGATCATTTCGATCCCGTTAATCGGCGTATTGTCCGTGTACTTCGGTTGGCAGGCCATTTTTGTCATCATCGGCCTGGTGGGCTTGTTGTGGTTGGTTCCGTGGTTGATTCTGGTCAAAGCGCCCCCGAAGAGCCATCCCTGGATCACGGACAAGGAGCGGGAATATATCCTCAGTGGGCAGAAGAATGAACAGGATACCGAAGAGGAATACACCCCGAATGTAGGAGAACTGCTCTCGCACAAACAAAGCTGGGGCGTCATCCTGGCCTCAGCGGCCATCGACCCCATTTGGTGGCTCTTTGTGTTTTGGATTCCGATTTACCTCCACGAGGTCTACGACATGGATGTGAAATCCATCGGGCTGTACGGCTGGGTGCCTTATGTAGGTGCGATGCTGGGCGCATGGTTTGGGGGCCTGTTGGCCCAAAACCGGATAAAGGACGGTTGGAGCATCGATCGGACCCGAAAAATGGTGATTTCCCTGGGCTGCCTGATCATGCTTCCCTCATTGGTCGCGATGGCCAATCCTGGGGGACCGATCAACGCGGTCCTGATCATGGGCGTGATCCTGTTTGGCTTCCAGACGGCAATTGGAAACGTCCAGACCCTGCCCAGCGACTTTTTCAGCGGAAAATCGGTCGGCACCCTGTCCGGCTTCGCCGGCATGTCGGCCAAGCTCGTGGTCGCGGGCATGACCGCGCTCGTCCCCTGGCTCACCCAGGGTGGCAACTATACGCCCGCCTTCATCATTGGGGCTGCACTGGCCTTCATCGCCATGGGCAGTATTTGGATACTCTGCCCGAAGATTGAACCGATTCAACCCAAAAGACAACATTGATCAATACACCCAAAGCAAAAAAATACATTACTATGAGTACAAACAAGGTTGCGATTGTTACGGGAGCCACTTCTGGAATTGGCTTCGAAGTAGCAAAACGATTGGGAAAAGACGGATTTACAGTGGTCCTGAATGGGATCATGGATGAGGAGGGCGCGCAAAAGGTGGGAGAACTGACCGTCGAGGGCATCCAGGCGGAGTACTACGGATTTGATGTGACCGATGAGGCTGCTGTCAATGCCAATATCGCGCAGATTGGAGAGAAATACGGGAAAATTGATGCCTTGGTCAACAATGCCGGGGGTCTGGGAGGAAGGTCGCGGTTTGAGGTGATGACCACCGAATTCTACCGGTCCGTGATGGCTCTTAACTTGGATTCGACCTTCTTCTGTTCCCGGGCGGCGATTCCTTTCCTCAAGAAAGGCGATCACCCCACCATCATCAACTTCACCTCGAATGCGGGTTGGAATGCAGGTGGCCCGGGAGCAGGCATCTACGGCACCTCCAAGGCGGGGGTCCATGCGATCACGCGGGCCCTGGCCAAGGACCTGGCCGAGTATGGAATCCGCGTCAACGCGGTTTCTCCCGGCACCATTGACACCGCATTCCATTCCCAAATCAAGTCCACCAAGCCCGAGGTCTTTGCTTCCTGGGCCAAAAACATCATGCTGGGCCGATTGGGGCAACCCCAGGACATTGCCGGTGTGGTCGCGTTTCTGGTGAGCGAAGATGCGTCCTTCATCACCGCCGAAACCATCCAGGTAGGCGGCGGACAGGCCCTCGGAATTTAATGGGATCAAGCAAGCAATCACTCAATTCAATGTAAAACCATGAGCAGAGTCGTAACATTTGGTGAAATCATGCTGAGGCTGTCGCCTCCCGGGTTTCTGAGGTTTTCGCAGACGAATAGCTTTGATGTGGTCTATGGCGGGGGCGAATCGAATGTCGCCGTTTCATTGGCGAATTACGGCATCCCCGTCGATTTTGTGACCCGCCTGCCCCAAAATGACCTGGGCCAATGTGCCATGATGGAAATGCGGAAAAGAGGAGTCGGAGTGGACAAAATTGTATGGGGCGGAGACCGCTTGGGAATCTATTTCCTGGAAACGGGGGCCGTCTCGCGGGGCAGCAAAGTGGTCTATGACCGCGCCAATTCGGCCATGGCGATGATACAGCCCGGCATGGTCAACTGGCGGGAGGTGTTTGAAGGGGTGGAATGGTTCCACTGGACCGGCATTACGCCGGCCATCTCCCAAAGTTCAGCCAATGTCTGTCTGGAAGCGGTGAAAACTGCCAGCGAAATGGGAGTGACCATTTCCACCGACCTCAACTACCGCGCCAAGCTCTGGAAATACTGCGATGCCACCAAACGGGAGGCCATCATGACGGCGCTGACCTCTTATTGCGATGTGGTGTTGGGAAATGAGGAAGACGCCGAAATGCACTTTGGGATCAAGCCGGAGGGGATCAAGGTGCAAACCCAGGGCCACGAAGTGAAAGCCGAGGCTTTCCTCTCGGTATGCAAGCAAATGATGCAGAAGTTTCCCCGCGCGAAAAAGGTCATTACCACGCTGCGGGGCTCCATTTCGGCTTCCCACAATACCTGGGCCGGGGTGATGTACGATGGCAATGAAATGCTTTCCACGACCCAGTACCAGATTACCCATATCGTGGACCGGGTGGGCGGTGGCGATTCCTTCATGGGCGGGCTGATCTACGGTCTATTGACCTATCCCGACAATGCCCAGAAGGCCTTGGACTTTGCGGTGGCGGCTTCGTGCCTGAAACACACGATCAAGGGCGATGCCAACCTGGTCAGCGTTGCCGAAGTCGAGAAACTAATGGGCGGAGATGCCTCGGGCAGGGTCGCCAGATAGAAGTAAGGTGCTCTTTAAAACTGTTTACAATGGCTAGATTTACCAGAATACAGGTCGCGAATGTAATGTCCTCTACCGGTCTTGTCCCCTTGTTTTCCAGTGGAGATCCGGAGGTGGCCAAGAAAGTCACCAAAGCCTGCTACGACGGGGGAGCCCGGGTCCTGGAATTCACCTCCAGAACGGATTTTACCCATGAAGTATTCGAGGAACTTTCGAAGTACTGCAACGAAGAGCTGCCGGAGATGATCCTGGGGGTCGGTTCGGTCACCGATGCGGCGTCCGCTTCCCTTTTCATGGCCTTGGGAGCCAATTTTGTCGTCACCCCGGTTCTGCGGGAGGACATCGCGCGGGTATGCAACCGGCGCAAGGTGTTCTGGTCGCCGGGATGTGGATCGTTGACGGAAATTTCCCGGGCCGAAGAACTGGGCTGTGAGATTGTAAAGCTGTTTCCGGGCGGCATTTACGGCCCAAAATTCGTCAAGAGCATCAAGGGGCCGCAACCGTGGACGAGCATCATGCCCACGGGAGGCGTTTCTCCGAACCCTGAAAACCTCAGTTCCTGGTTTTCGGCGGGGGTCACCTGCGTGGGAATGGGCTCCCAATTGATCACCAAAGAAATTTTGAAGACCCAGAATTATGCCTTGCTCTCCGAAATGTGTCGGGAAACCTTGGCCCTGATTTCTTCCTTCAAGAACCGCCAGATGGAAGTCAAAAGAAAATTTACGCCGACGGTCTGACCCGGGCGGCGTAACAGGAGGGGCCCATAGGTCTTCCTATGGATCGCTCGCCTTGGATAGGCTGGACATGCACCGACAAAACCTATGGAAGGAAATCTCCATAGGTTTTGTTTTGTAAATAAAGGCCTTGTTCAGGCCGCGAAAGGCAATCCGTTTCTTCTTTTTCTCCCTCCACCCTTCGCATAATCCACTGGATAGAAAGGCTTATTCAAGAATACTGGGGGGGAATCAAGGCAAAGTAGTATATTGATCCTGCCGGCTGGGCCGGTCAAGTATGGAATGAAAAAATGAGCAATAAGTGAACCAGATGAAAGCATCCCAGGTGATTTATTTGATCGGCGTTTCAGGTATTGGAAAAAGCACGATAGGTAGATCTTTGTCTGAATCATTGCATATTCCGTTCATTGACGGGGACGCATTCCATCCCGAAGAAAACATCCTGAAGATGTCCAATGGGCAATCTTTGGACGATAACGATCGCCTCAGGTGGCTGCAAAAACTGAATCAGTGGGCCAAAGAGCAACTCCAAAGAGGGAGTTGCATCATTTCTTGTACCGCACTTCAGGAAAGTTCCCGGAATATCCTCAGCGATGGAATCCAGGACAGCACCAAATGGATTTATCTCCACGGCTCCTACGAACAGGTTTCCGCGAAATTAAGGCAGGGCGCAGAGAATTTTGCGCAGTCGGGCCTCCTCCAATCCCAGTTTGAAATGCTGGAGGAGCCGGAAGATGCCTTGTATATCGACACTGCGCTGGCCCCCGAAACGATCGTCAATTCCATCAAGAGTTCGCTCAAGGAGAAATCGGAATTTGGCTTGTACGGGCTGGGCTTCATGGGGAAAATCCTGAGTCGAAACCTGGCGAACAAGGGCTTCAAGCTCTCTTTGTACAACCGCCACCTGCCCCGGATCGAAGAAAACGTTGCGCTCCAATTCAAGGAAAATTTCCCGGAATTGAGCTCCTCCCAGGCCTTCGATGACATCGAAGCGTTTGTGAATTCCCTTCAGGCGCCTCGCAAGATCATGCTGATGGTGAGCGCGGGGAAAGTGACCGACGCGGTCATCGAAACGCTGGTGCCCTATTTGTCCGATGGCGACATCATCATCGATGGCGGAAATTCCAATTACAATGCCTCGGAAGCCCGCTTCAAGTACCTGAAGTCACGGAATATCCACTTCATTGGGGCCGGAGTATCCGGCGGTGAGGCCGGCGCCCGGACAGGCTTCTCCATCATGTCTGGGGGCGATGCGATTGTCTACGGGGTCGTGGAGGGCTATTTGGAGGCCATGGCCGCCAAGGATGCGGATGGGATGCCCTGTTGCACCTATATCGGCCCCCGCGGCAGTGGCCACTTTGTGAAGATGGTCCACAACGGGATCGAGTACGTGGAAATGCAGTTGCTGGCCGAGGTCTACGCGATCATGGGGCAGATGGGGAGGAATCTGGATGAGATCGCCACTGTGCTTGAGTCCTGGAAAGAGACCGCGAACAGCTATTTGCTGTCGATCACCATTGATATCCTGCGGAAGCGGGAGGGCGGCCAATGGCTCCTGGATATGGTTCTGGACAAAGCCGGAAACAAGGGCTCCGGGAATTGGGCGACGATGGACTCGGCTGAATATGGGATTCCGAGCACGATGATCAGCGCGGCGCTGAATGCCCGGTATATTTCCTACTTCAAGGGGGAAAGAATCGTGGGCGGGCGGAACTTTTCCGATGTTGGCGCACCCCAACTCGAGCTTTCGGATACCGAGCTCCTCAATGCCTACAAATTCTCCCGCATCGTCAACTATTACCAGGGTTTCAGGCTCATTTATGAGGTTTCCAAGGCGAACAACTGGGACATCGACCTCAGCGAATTGGCGCGGATTTGGACCCACGGCTCCATCATCCGGTCGGACCTGATGAAGGAACTGGTGCCCATTTTCAAGGAAACCAACAATATCCTCACCAACGACCGGATAATTCAGCAATTAAAGGCGTTCCGACCTTCGGTCAAGTCGCTGGTGTCCAATTGCATCATGGATGACCTCGCCGTGCCCTGTTTCAGCGCTGCGATCAATTTTTTCAATGGGTATACCACCGCCAATTCGCCCGCCAACCTCGTCCAAGCCCAGCGGGACTATTTTGGCGCCCATACCTACCAGCGCATCGACGGGGAGCTCGGCGAATTTCACCACTCCAATTGGAAACCCGATTCGTGATTCCCGCCGGCGACATCCATTCCGCAAGCTCCCCCGAATGTTTTTATTTATTATTGTGAAGATGACTCCTAAATTAAATTTCCTACTCACTTTAAAACCGCCCGATTCCCAGCTGTAAAGAGGGGAGAGGCCCAATTAAATTTTGATTTAGAAATAGAAAAACAGAGTCCTAGTGGAACCAGAAAAAGAATCGAACAGTAAGAAGAGAGGCAGACCATCGGCCAATAAAGATCTTTCGATCGTATTGGAGGCGGCGGCCAAGGTCTTTGCGAAAAAAGGATTTGATGGCGCTCAGATCAAGGAGATTGCTCAGGAGGCCAATTTTTCCGCATCTCTTCTGCACTACCATTTCAGCGACAAGGAGGATCTTTGGAAAAAGACAGTTTCCAAGCTGGGCCAGGAGCTGTTGAACAAGTTGATTGAGATCGAAAGCTATTTCCGCGATTTGGAAGGAGTGCCGCTTTTGAAAGCCTACAACCGCCAATTCATCTATTTTTCCGCCCAGCATCCCGAGTTTTTCAAAATCGCTTTCCACGAGATCGGAAATGAATCCCACCGCGCCGAGTGGATTCTGGATGTAGTCCTTGCCCCGGTGCAGCAAAAATTGACCGAAAACATCTTTCAGGATTCCGACCCCAAATCCAATTTGTTTGCCGATTTTTCCCCCGCCCATCCCTTCAGCCTCATCGTGGGAGCGGCCAATATGTTCTTCGCTCTGTCCTTCCAGATGAAGCGCCAGTATGACATCGACGTCTACGACAAAAAGGAAATCGACAAGTACATCGACTTCGTGAACGGGACGATTTTTGCTCGGTTCATGGACTGATTCCAACGCTGAAGGACTCTTAACAAGAGATTTGTCTTCATCTCCAGAGAACATAGAAAGAACAGCTCCCCACGCGTTCATTAAATCACGGTTGGATGACAACCGTCCTCCCCTTAAAGCCTGATCCTGGATAGGAGTGCCTTCGGTATACGGGCCTGGCTGGACTTCATGGCCAGCAAGACCATTTTCCCTTCTCTCAATACCTGATCCCCTCAATTTTCCCCTCCCTCTGATTTATCCCCACCATCTCTCCTCACGCCATCCTCCCGAGGCATTGAAGCCAGGCAGACCTTGTCATGGATTGCCCAATCCCTCCCTTCCCAATCCCTTGATCCGAATCCATCTGGCGCGAAGGATCTGGCATGCTATGGCTGAAAGTACTGGGCGGGGCGGGCCTGCATGGACAACGCCACCCTTTTGCAGCAGGTACGGTACCAAGGTTGCCGTATCCGAGGCGGCAAATCTTCTTCCGTCTATTCCGCTGAGGACCCTCATGACAGAATGAAAATCGGTCTCGACTTTCAAGTCAATAAAATATTCGTTGTCGCCTTTTTGAGATCATATGATAGATACATATGGATGATACGGAGAATTAATTATCAATTTTTTGAATTAAAAATATATAAATGGGTGATTGAGGATGTTTGGGTATTGGGTTGGAAAATTGGAGATTGAATGTTTTGGCCAGGATGGTATTTAAAATGTTGATATATAGCATTTTGTGGTTGAATTTTCTCGGATTCTGATACCTGGATCGTCTGCTGTTATTGTTCATCTTACTGTCAATAAATACATTTTTATTTCTTCAACACGATCTATTCAGGCCTTTAAGGCAGTTTGAATCCTCGATATTTTTTCTATATTCAATTAATTTGAGTCGTAAATCAATTAATTAGTAAAAATGGAATTGAAAAGCATTGTTACATTTACCCGAACGCAATTTTTGTTATTGCTCAGTCTGACGATTTTCATGACCTCCTGCACAAAAGATGAAATCTTTTCAGAGTCTGAAGATCCCTCCTCCACTGTCAGCCCTCAGCTCGCTGTGACTTCCGGGAACATCTATTACCTGAAGGGAAACAACGGGAAGTACGTCTCCCATGAACAAGGCGCCAAAGACATGATCTGTAACCGGTCCTCCCCGGGATCCTTGGAACAATTCTACATCAGGCAAGGATCGAGCGGATTCTGGTACCTCAAAGGCGTCTCCCACAACAAGTACGTGTGCATGGAGAATGGTGTCAAGGACATGATCTGCAACCGCAACAGCGTGGGAGCCTGGGAGAAATTCGACATTGTCTACGCAGGAACCGCCAACGGAAACGATGTCGTGGCGTTCAAATCAAGGCAAAACAACAAGTATGTTTCCTCTGAGAACGGCACCAAGGACATGACCTGTAACCGCAGCGCGATCGGCGCTTGGGAAAAATTTGAATTGGTCCCCGCCAGTGGCGGAGGCGGTGGAGGGGGCGGTGGCGGAAGCACCGCCGCCAGCATCATCGGCAGCGGTTGGAAACTCAATGGCTATACCGGCAGCCTCAGCGTGGGCAGCAATGACAACGGCCTGAACTACGCCGACAACGCCAGCACCTCCGAGAGCCATTTCTTCTTCGAAAAAAATGGCTACGCCGCTTTCCGTTGCTACCCCGGCAATCCCACCTCCGGTGGTTCCTCCAACCCCAGAACCGAACTCCGCGAAAAAATCAACGGCGGCGACGGCTATTGGAACGGCAATACCAATACCGAACACTCCATGAAATGGCGGTTCAGAATCGAAGACCTGCCGCCGTCCGGCAAACTCTGCTTCGGCCAGATCCACGAAAAGAGCAATACCTACGACGACGTGATCCGGGTACAGGTGCAAGGAAACTCGGGACAAAACTCCGGAAGCGTGGACCTGCGCATTTTGGGCTATGTCACGGAAGAGATTGAAGGGCAGGGGCGTACGATCAACTTCAACATGAACATGGACACCGAATACTATTTCGAATTGACCATGAAGAATGGGGTGGTGAAGCTCTACAACCTCAACAACAGCGGCAGCCGCATCCAGACCTTGTTCCAGTCGGTCGACATCGGCAATGCGGATGAAAACTACTTCAAGGCGGGCTGCTACCTGCAATCGACCAGCAGCAGCCATTCCAGCTCGAACGTATACGGCCAGGTCCTGATCAAAGATTTGACGGTCTCGCCTGACAATTAATTCGTTGATTCACCCAAAACCTCCGTTGCCAGTTTCTACAGCGCTGGTAACCAGAAGTTTCGAAAGGGGCTGCCACGTCGGTAGCTTCTTTTGTTTGTGGCTGGGCGGAGGGGGAGGCAGGAAAAGGGGAGGAAATGGGGAAATGGAAGAAGAGAATGGATAAATGGGATAAATGTGGAAGTGTGCAAATGGATCGGAAGGGTCGAGGGGGCACCTAATTGGGTGGGGTAATTCGGTTTCGAAGTGGGGGCCCCTGCCTCGAACCCAAATACAATTCGCCTTGGACCTTAATGAATTCGGCTCTGACCCGAATTCATTCGGTTTGGAGGTCAATGAATTCGCCCGAAAGCTCCATTCATTCGCCGTGGAGGTCAATATGATTCACCTATTAGGCATATCTATATATCTTGGAGGTAGGGCTGAGGGGGCAAAA
>CAWUKT010000095.1:0-28051 GCA_963923035.1 uncultured bacterium | reverse complement strand
GGCTGCATCCGGACCGGCCGCGGTTGGTCGCCTCGTAACCGCGGCTGCATCCGGACCGGCCGCGGTTGGTCCCGGCGTGACCGGCTGCGGTCCCGGACCGCAAAACAGGGGGCATTCTCCTATGTCCGCCCCCCAAACCCAAAAAACAGCCCCGACCAGGCCGGGGCTGTCCCTTGTGCGTGTAACGTCACTTAGAAAGAGGTGAACTCGAGCTGTACAATCGAGTAGGTCGTGAAGCCTTCTTCCGCTGAGCGCCGACGCTGGTCTCCCTTCAGGACCAGGTTGTTCGCGTCGAGTTGGAGGATCTGGTAGTCGTGGTCGGAATAGAAGCCGAAGAATTGGACGCTGAGGTCCTCCCAGTGGCGCATCATGGTCTGGGTCTCATCGAGGGTATAGTTGTATTCGACCACAGTGGTATCGGCGGCGGTGTCTTTCCAGAGGGAGTTGCCGTCCATGTCAAAGGTCAGGTGGCGGTTGGCGCGGGTGGTCTCAGTGGTGTCCTGGTCGGCCCGGATGGTGTCCGTGGCGGTATCGAAGAGGCCATAATTGATGGTGCGGTCGTAGCGCCACTTATTGGTCGTCAGCAGGCGCTCGGTCTCCGTCAGTTCCTGCACGGGATCTTCGTCTTCCTCTTTCTTACAGCTGGAAAGAACAGTACCGGCAACCAGGACGAAGCAAAGGACAATCAGTAATTTTTCGAGTTTCATTTCAGTAGGTTTTAGGATAATCAGTGGTTCCCCGGCCCACCTGCGGCAGGTCGGAATTGAGATAGTGGAATTGTTCAGTTGAATGAAGTCAGGTGCGCTGCAACTGACGAGGACAATGGTAGGGAATGTCGGGGAAAACCAGAAGAAATGGGGCGTGACAAATGCGTGACGGAATTCTAGCCAACTGGTTGAGAGGGATTTAGGTTTTGGAGGAATGATTCGCCAACTTTCTCTTTCAAGCGCTGACGCGCCTTCCGAACGCCCTCGCGGGAGATGTTCAGGATGTCCGCGATCGAAGCCGTGGTATAGCCGAGCTTGATCAGGATCGCCATCTTCGTATCGTTCAGGGTCACCCGCTCATTGATGCTCCGCAATTGCTCGACAAAGCCGGGCTCGATCACATCAAATTGCAGGATGATATGGTCCCAGTTCAGGTCCTTTACGTAGGCCTGTTCGAAGGTCGTGATGATCCCGTCCAGCGCCTGGTTCGAAGCCATCTCCTGTTTCAATTGACCGATCATCTGCTCCTTCTGCCGGGCCAACTGGATTTGTTCCTTGAGCGAATCTTTTTTCCGTTCCAACTCCATTTTCAACCGCTCCTTTTCCCCCTGCTCCAAGGCCAACTGTTGCTGCGTCAGGCGTTGGCGGGTGCGGAAGCGGTACAGGAAAAACAGGATCGCCAGTACGGCCAGTCCAATTCCCCCGGCCAGGGCCCATTTCTGCGCCCGGTCTTTTTCCCGCCCCAACTCCAACTCCCGAATCTCCGCCTCCTTCTCAAAGGTCTCGTACTGGACCCGGTAACCCCGCTCCAGGGCCAGGGCTTCTCGGTTTTTCAGGGAATCCTGGGCCACCCGAAAGGCTTCCATCGAGGTCAGCCCGAGGGAATCGCCACTGGCCCGGAATTGGTTCATGACAATGTTGATGTGGGCGTAAAAGAGGGATTGGAACAGTTTGAGGGAATCGAGGCGGGGAACGGTCTGCTGCCAGTAGGCGGTAGACTGCGCATAATCGCCCTTGTCGCTGTACATCCGGGCGAGGCTCTGCTGGATGATGGAGACGAAATCAGAATTGGCAAACTGACCCGATTCAAATTCCAGGGCCTTCTTGAGGTGGAATTCACCCCGCTCAAAGTCCTTGAGGTGGCTGTAATTGTGGCCCATGCGGTAGTGGAGGGTGGCCAGGGGCTCGGCGTCGGGCTCCTTCAGCGCGTAGACCTTTTCCAGTAAGGCATTGGAAGCGGCGTAGTCCTGGCACATGGATTCCACCACCCCCAGGTCAAACATTTCGCCCAGCCAGGCCAGGGTATCGGTCACGCCCTCCGCCTCCGTCTCCGCAAAGAAGACCCGCTTGATCTTCCGCGATTTCTTGTATTCGCCGGTGAAGAGGTAGTAGTAGGCAAAATAGTCGAGGACCTTCCGGTTCAGGTCGGGCCACGCATTGCGTTTAGCCAGTTCGTGGGCGTAGATCAGGTGGCGGTAGGCTTCGGGGATGAAGCGTTCGAGCAATAAGCCCTCCGCCTTGACGATGAAAAACTCCGCGGCCATCGAGTCGCCGATTTCCACCGGGTCCAACTGTAACAAGCTGTCCAACAGGTCGATTTCGACGTGGTACGCGCCGAAGTCCCGGGCCTTGGTCCGGTGGGCGAGGTGGAAATGGGCGAGGAATTGCTTTTCCAGGTCCCCCGCATTGTCAGCCTGCGTCGCCAATTGACGGAGCATCTTGATTTCGTCCCCAATCTGGTCCGGCGTCCATTCCGTCGCATAGTACTTGTCCCAGGAGATGGCAGTGGTGGTCGCATGGCTGAACTGGAAGGCCCATATTCCGACGAGGAGGAGGGCAGTCCGGGCCATTGTGCTGAAGGAGGGGGCGTAGAGGGCAATCATGTTGGGGGGCAAATTAGGGAAAATGATTGATAGGTGGCCCATTGATTCACTCCCCGAATTCCGTTCCCGACTGCTAAACTGCTGGTATTCACTTGTTCGCAGCCTCCTCTGTCCCTTGTTTCCCGTATGTTCTACCAAGCGACCTTTTACATCCTAACCAAATCCTAATTTCAACATGTTACACGTACAAGAAACGGCCCAACAGGCCCAGAGCGGAGCTATTTCCGAAGAGAAAAGTTCTGATGGGCGCAGCATGCCCCCGCCCCAGTTCAAGCTGGGAGCTTCCGGAACGGCCCCCAATTCGAATGGCTCCGGGACCGTGCAGCGCACGGTGGCCATCGCGCACAACAATGCCAAAAACAATACCGAGATGGACAACAAGGCGGTGGCTGACTTTAACCAGTTACTCGACGACATGGTCACAAAAGCCCGGGCTTATATCCTGTCCGGTCCCCTGCTGGGAGGGGAAAGCTCTTTGGGGGGGCTGGATGGGTATACCCGTTGTTGGACCCGCCACATTACAAAGTATGCGGGTAGCCGGTCAGACAAAAACCGGGAGATGCTGTCTGCGAACTTTGGATACGCGGTGGAGTCGGTGGCATGTGCATTTCTCCAGGGACGTACCGGCAATAAGTGGCGGGGGCATGAGATCCGGCTTCAGGACAGCAAATTGGGGACCCGACCGGACATCGTTCTGCACAAGGGGGGACGTGATGTGGCTTGGTTGGACATTACCGCCTCCGGTAGTAAGGGCCACATTGACAGCAAACAGAATTGGTACAGCAATGCAAGTTGTGACTACGCGGTGGAGGTTACCTATAGGTCCGTGGGCAAAACTGATTTTGATGCCATGGCCGATCGGCTGGATCAAGCGCCGACCACAGACAAAGAGGAGATTGAAGCGATGATGAAAGATCTTCAGGAGCGAAAGGACAAACGGGCCCGGGAGATTGCGCATTGGACCCATGGTAAGAAGCATCTGAGGCAGGCTATGAAAAAGGCCTGGAAGAGGAAGGCGAAATTGGGGGATGTAGATGAAGTGACCAAGTTCTACTTCAACTGCATTCCGGTGACCAATGCCCTGATTGAATACTACAATGCCCCCATCAATACGATCGATGCCAATGCTTACTTTAATGAGAGGAGTAATGTCGGTGGTATCAACCACAACATGAAAGATTCCCGCGCCTTTCTGAAAGCCAACAATGAGGCTTTTTACATTGCGATGGAGTCTCTGCCGGGCGTCCTTCGCTTGTGTGGCTATTCACCAAAGGATGTTGGCATGGAAGACTTCAATGCGAACCAAGGTTTGGGGGAGTCCTGGCTGCGTGAGAACGACCTGCGTCATCAAAGAACTACGAGTTCGAGTGGTTCTTCCAGGCGGTCTCGTAACAATGGCTCCTCCCGGGGTGGTCGTCGGGGGACTTCCAGCAACGGTTCTACTGGAAATGCTTCCTCTAACAATGAAGTCAAGGGGGCCTATGCTGCGTCCCGGGCGTCCAATCATACCGATACGATCGCTTCGGCGGCTACTGTTGCCAATGCATCGAATACGAATGTCCAGTCCACCGCGTCCACCCAGGTCGCTGCGACGACTTCGCCTCAGACAGGCCACCACAACAACACGACCTCCTCGAATGTCCTGGTCCCCGATAACCCTACGAACCCTATGCTGATGTTTGGTGCGATGCCGGCAGTCAGTCAGTTTGATCCGAACAATCCCGACGGCCTTCCTCCGGTTCCATCTATGTATCTGTCAAACAACAATAACAACAACAATAATTCCATTCAAATCCCAACCATCCCCAACGCTTACATTCCGCCAATCCACCAGCCGCCGACTTTGAATGGCCTGGGCCAGAGTCCAATTCAACCTCCCTCCACCACCAATACCATCAATGCATCCCAGACTAACCTGATCAATACTTCCACCCAATCGAATGCTCTCCTGGCGGGCCAATCCAGTCAATCGGTGAACCGGATCCACCCGAGCAACAGGAGCCAGCTCGATGCCAGCAGCGGTTTCCCACCGAGTGTCCACACCCATGTCAATGTCAATGGCAACAATGGGAATGGGCGCAACAACCTGATCAACGTGAACCAGATCAACAACGATCAGATCAACAGCCAGACCAATGTCAATGACAATACTGTCAACAATGACAACTCCGGGAACAATGCCCAGATAACCTCTACGCCCATTCCTGCGGTCAATCGGGCTCTGTCAGCGGTTCCTCCGGTGAACGTACCCTTGCCCTTGATCCAGAATGGCTTCAACAGCAATGTGAATCCCGAAACTGGTTCCGGTGCTTATACCGGTGGTCACCAACCGGGGAACGTACCCTCGGTGACCCATCACCGATATACGCCCTTGTTGCCCACCGCTGCTTCCTCCACCACGGCTACGCAACCGCCCCAATCCCAGCCTCAGTTAATGAATACGGTGATATTCAACGACAATTCCCTCTTCGGGATTGACGATACGCCCCTTCCCCAGATGCATCCCGGTATTCCGGCGGTCATTCCAAATGCCCAGACGATCATCCCGCCCCAACAACTGCCCATGTATGCCGTTGCGAATGTCAACCACAATAACAACAATGATCAATACAATGGGGCCTATAACCAGAACGATAACATCCAGAGCGTTCAGGACATGAGCTACAATAATCCCTATGCGATGACCATGAACATTGACAACAATAATCAGATGGACATGACGCAAATGGACATGACGCAGATGAACAATGCGTTCGGGCAACAACAGGTCCCTCAATACAATTATTACGCCGCCACTCAGCCCATGAACCAGCAATATCCCATTCATCCCCAGCCCATCAATCCCCCACAAAATCAGTTCAACCAATACCAGGTCAACATGAACCAGAGCAACAATGGTGGGTTTAACAACAACATGAACCCCAACAACAACGGGGTCAATCACAATTACAACAACAATAACATTAATACATATAACAACAACTCTTCCATGTTCCACTATTGATATGGAAAGCAGTACGTCCGTCCTAAGATGATTTCGCCCCACCCGGAGACTGTTCGGGTGGGGCCATTTTGGTGTCTTCCTCTCCTCCGGAATTCCCGTGGGATTGTGCATCTTTGCCTCCTGAGAAAAGCAATGGACATCCACCGATCAATCCCCCGGAGAATTTGCATATTTGCACCCTGTGCGAAGCATTGAATCGCAGTGCCCTCACTGGTCCCGTCGGAAGCCGGGGCACCTGGTCGCTGCCATTTGACCCGTGAAATACAACGAAGTGACCCTTATCGCCGAAGTCATCCTGCCCGTACCCGTGAAGTCGAACTTCGACTACCGGGTCTCCGCCGCCTATACCGACCGCATCGCGGTCGGCAGCCGCGTCGTGGTCCACTTCGGCAAGAGCAAGCTCTATACCGGCGTCGTCAAACGGCTCTACGAGCAACCCGAGATCGGCGAGCACCGCCAGCTCAAGCCCATTGAGGACGTGCCCGACGACCAGCCCGTCCTGCTCCCCAAACAGCTGGAGCTGTTTGAATGGATGGCCTTCTACTACTTCTGCACCGAAGGCGAAGTGCTCAAGGCGTCCTTGCCCTCGGGCCTCAAGCTCGAGTCCGAGGCCATCGTCGAGTGGATCGACCTCGAAGATTGGGAAGACCTCGACCTGGATGAGCCGACCTACCAACTGTTTTCCATTCTCCACCACCAAAAAGTCCTCACCGCCAAGGAAGTCGGCGAAATCTGGAACATCAATTCCCCCGCCAACCGCCTCCGCAACCTGGAAGCCCGCGGCCTCATCCGCCGGGGTCACCGCCTCCAAACGGGCTACAAGCCGAAGATGATCAAGTTCATCCGCCTGGCGCCTGAATTCCAGAACGACGAGGCCCTGAAAGAGGCCTTCGACAGCCTGACCAATGCCCCGCGGCAGGAGGAGGTGCTGATGTTGGTGGTGAGCGAATGGTTCCAACAGAATGAATTGCAGAAGGCGGTGCTGAAGAAACGGGTGGACGGGGCGGACAGCTCGATCAAATCGCTGGTGAAGAAGGGGATCCTGGAGGAGTTTGAGGTGAAAGCGGATCGGGTGGCGGCGTTGGAGTTCAAGAAAAAGGAAAAAGAAATCACCTATACCGACGAGCAGGCAGCGGCCCTGGCCAAGATCCGCAGCTCGTTCGAAGAGAAGCCGACCCAGCCCGTGCTCTTGCACGGCGTGACCGGGGCGGGCAAGACCCATTTGTACATTGACCTGATCCGCGAGGCCCTGGACCGGGGCGAGGATGTATTGTATTTGCTGCCGGAGATTGCCCTGACCCAACAGATCATCGACAAGGTCAAGTCCGAGTTCGGAGAACTGGTCGGGGTCTACCACAGCCGCTTCAACGATGCGGAGCGGGTGGAGATCTGGCAGAAGGTCATCTCGGGGGACTTTCGGGTGGTCATTGGGGTACGGTCCTCGATCTTCGTGCCGTTCAAGAACCTGGGGCTCATCGTGGTCGACGAGGAGCACGACACGAGCTTCAAGCAGAACGAACCGAATCCCCGCTACCACGCCCGCGACGTGGCGATCTACATGGCGCACCTCTTCGGTGCGCGGGTGCTGCTGGGCTCCGCGACCCCTTCCTTCGAGTCCTATTACAATGCCCGTCTCGGCAAGTTCACCCTCGTCGAGATCAAGAACCGGGCAGTCAAGGCCGAGCTCCCGGCCTTGCACATCATCGACATGCGCGAACAGCGGAAGAAGCGCCTCCTCAAGAGCTATTTTTCCCAGCCCTTCCTCAAAGCCATCGACGAGACCCTCCAGCGCAAGGAACAGGGAATCATCTTCCAGAACCGCCGGGGATTTGTGCCCTGGTTGACCTGCATGAACTGCGGCCATGTGCCCCGCTGCATCAATTGCGACATCACGCTGACCTTCCACAAGCGGAAGGGCGAACTGCGGTGCCACTACTGTGGCTATACCGATTACGAGTTCAGCAAGTGCGAGCAGTGCGGGAGCTACGAATTGAAGCAACAGGGGATAGGGACGGAGCGGATTGAAGAGGAATTGCAGGCCTTGTTTCCAGAGGCGCGGATTGCGCGGATGGACCTGGACACGACGCGGTCGCGGACCGGCTTCCTGAAGTTGATCCGCCAATTTGAGGAGCACCAGGTGGACCTGTTGGTGGGGACGCAGATGGTGTCGAAGGGCTTGGACTTCGACAATGTGACCCTGGTGGGCGTGGTCGAGGCCGACCTGATGCTCAATTTCGCCGACTTCCGGGCCTATGAACATGCGTACCAGTTGCTCACGCAGGTCAGCGGCCGGGCGGGCCGCTCCAGCAAGAAGGGGCGGGTGATGATCCAGACCTTTTTGCCCGATAATCCCGTTCTCCAGGTCTTGCAGCAGCCCTACGGCATTTTCTTCGACCTCGAATCGGAGAACCGCAAGCAGCTCCACTACCCGCCGTTTACCCGCCTCATCCGCATCGAACTTCGCCACAAGAACCAGTTGTTCCTCGAGGCGCAGGCCGAGGCGCTGCGCAATATCCTGTTGCCGACCTTCGGGAAGGGCCTGCTCGGGCCCGAATACCCACATGTCACCCGCCTCCGCAACGAGTATCGGCAGGTGGCGTTGCTCAAGATCACCCGCGGCTCCAATGTCAAACGGCTCCGGGAAATCCTCGCGGCCCGCATCGACTTCTACTACCGCAATGCCGAGAACAAGTCCATGCGGATCGTGGTGGACGTCGACCCGATGTAAGCGAAGAGGGGAGGAGAGGGGGAGAAAAGGGCAAAGGAACAGAAACCATTGGGCAAAGGATTTGAAACCAAACGCCGGGGGAAAGGGACCGTTCAAGAGGAGAAAGGGCAAAAGGGAGGGTTCGCTGGGTATATTGCGGGAACAAAAAAAATCGATCTCTTACGAACTATGCGACTATTAATTGCTACCCTTGTGGCCTGGATGGCCTTTGCCGGTACCGTCTCGGCCCAGTACATTACGATCTTCGACGCCAACTTTGCTTCCTGGCTCCAGCAGAATTACCCTCAGTGCATGCTGGGCAACCAAATGGATACGACATGTACCGCGATCACCACAGTCAAGAACGTGGATGTCAGCGGCAAGGGCATCGTCGCCCTCTGGGGAATCCAGTTTTTTGATCAATTGGAGGTACTCAATTGCCGGGACAACGACTTGCTGACCTGGCCTCCCGTCAAGTGCTGTATCAAAGAGGTGGATGCTGCGGACAATGACATCGGGAATATCCCTTCTTTCCCCATCAGTCTCCGGGAAGTCGATCTGTCCCGCAACCCCGTCACTTCATTGCCGCCTTTGCCCAGCTTCTTTCAGTCACTCAGATTGGACAGTGTTTTTCTCACAACCTTTCCCTCCTTACCGACGAACCTCAGTACGCTGGTTTACTCCCGTTCGAACCTGACTACCGTACCTCCGCTCCCTCAGGGATTGCGTTCCCTGGATATCAGAGGAAATGCCGTGGGCTCGTTGCCTACCCTGCCTCCCAATCTGGTTTTTCTGGAGGTCTCGGGTTGCAATTTGAGCGCCTTGCCCTCCATTCCGCCCTCCGTTTTTTCTTTGCAGGCGGCTGCCAACCAATTGACTTCCCTACCAGCGCTTCCGCAAAATCTCGTCAACCTGAACGTCTCGCAGAATCAACTGGCGTGTCTGCCTGAACTGCCCTTGGGGCTGTTCGCCTTGTCTGCGGATGGCAATAACCTGACCTGCGTCCCCAATTACCTGCCTGTGATGTCTCCCAGTCTGTTGGCCCTACCGCTGTGCCAACCGAACGATCCCGTCAACAATCCCAATGGTTGTATCACGGTGGAAGGCATCAGTGGCTATGCGTATGAAGATATCGACGCTAACTGCACCTTTGGTGTCCTGGACATGGCGGCGACCAATATTCCGCTCCTGTTGTTCGACAACAGCAACAACCAGATTGGCTCGGTGACCACGGCCAGCAATGGCGTGTACCAATTCCCCGCTGGAGCAGGGACCTACAAGGTTGAACTCGACGTGGCCAATGCCCCCATCACCTTCAACTGCGTTCAGCCCGGGTTGGACTCCACCCTGGTGGTTCCGGCCGCCTCTCCGTTCGTACAGGACGTGAACTTTGAAGTGGGCTGTCCCACTGGATTCGATGTGGGCGCGATGTCGGCCGCACCGGTCGGCTGGGTCTTCCCCGGCCAGGACCACGAACTGCGCATCCGGGCGGGTGACCTCTCCAATTTCTACAATCTGAATTGTGCGGCGGGTGTGATCGGCACGGTGACCGTCAACGTCTCGGGGCCGGTGAGCTATGTCGGACCGTCCCCCGGTTCGGTGGTGCCGACGGCCAGTGGCCTGAGCTTTACCTATCCGGCGATGGACTTTGACACGGTCGACGCCAGCCGGGACTTCCGCTTGATTTTCAATACCGATACCACCGCCCAATCGGGCGATACTATCTGCGTGGACGTCACGGTGACCCCGTCCGCGGGGGACAACAATCCCACCAACAATACCCTTTCCCTGTGCTACGACGTGGTCAACTCCTACGACCCCAATGACAAATTGGTCTATCCGGCCGAGGTCGAACCTGGCTTCGCCGATTGGATTTACTATACCGTGCGCTTCCAGAATACAGGAACCGCCCCGGCCTTCAATATCCGCATCGCGGATACCCTGTCGGCCGATCTCGACTGGGACTCCTTCCAACTCTTGGAAGCGAGTCACAGTGTTCAGACCAGCCTGGCCCAGGGCGTGCTGAACTTCAAGTTCGCGGACATCATGCTTCCCGATAGCCTGTCTGATCCGGCCGGCTCCCAGGGCTACGTCCAGTTCCGGTTCAAGCCAGAAGCCGGCCTGCCCGACGGCACTGTCATCGGCAACCGGGCCGCCATTTACTTCGATTTCAACGCCCCCATCATCACCAATACGGCCACCACGCTGTTTGGAGAGCCGGTCGGTACGGTAGACCCGATTGCATTGGGATGGTTGCGGGCGTTCCCGAACCCTACTTCGGGCGACCTCACGGTCGTCTGGGAGGGCCCCTCGGCCCGGGGGAATACAAGCCTGGAGATTTGGAACGCTCTGGGACAACGGGTACAGGCGCCCCGGACCTTTGGGACGGAGGCCGTCGTGGACCTCACCGGCCAGCCCGGTGGCATTTATTTCCTCCGTCTTCACAATTCTTATGGCACCTATTCCCTCCGTGTAATCAAAAAATGACCCTGGTTTAGAATCGTCTGCTAAGAAAAGGGCTGCTTCGGTGGCCCTTTTTCCTTTTTTAGGGGGAGAAACAATAGGAGATGCTCCCAGGTTATTTATTTTTGAAAATGTCAAAGTTCCGTCATTTTTTTAAGGACCCGACATTCATCTTTGGCCTCAATGAAGAATCTCACATTGTTTGGTTTCCTCTTGCTGCTCCTGTCATCCTGCTCCGTGGATGTGTCGGGTGACCAGGACTTGGACGAGGCCATCAAATTCACCCAGGTCAAGGAATGTGCATTGGGCTTCGAAGGCCCCAATTGTGACCGGCGTCAGATCGACCGGTTCCTCGGTACCTATGACCGGGGATTGCAGTGGGGAACGAGTTTGGATTCTTCTGCGGTCGAGGTCCACCGCCTCACCGAATCTCCCCTCGGCAACCGCTATTTCCAGATCGAGGGCTACCTCTACGATGAACCCATCCAGGCCGAGGTCGACGGTTGGGAGTTTTCCATCCCCGATCAATTCAATACCCTCACCAATCCGAAAACCGGTGAGGCAGAGGAAGTTCAGATCTACGGCCGAGGTTGGATTGACCATCCTATGAATGCGTTGATCTTCCAGGTTTTTCCCTGTGAATGTCAGGTCGAATTGGCTTTGAACTAAGGCTTTTTCGTATCTTTTGGGATGCGCATCCATCCCCTCAAACCTTTGTTTCTCTTGTCGGCTGTGGTCTTGTTCCTGGGCATTGATTGCTACCAGGAGTCCTATACCCCGATTTCGGGGGAGGTCGC
This sequence comes from uncultured bacterium, assembly GCA_963923035.1. Lineage (GTDB taxonomy): Bacteria > Bacteroidota > Bacteroidia > J057 > JADKCL01 > CAWUKT01. The sequence goes on along the minus strand of CAWUKT010000095.1, from coordinate 16,490 downwards.
CTCGTTCGCCTTGTACGAGGCGGAAAGCTATTGGGTCTACGAGCAGGTGGGCAATCCGGCCGTAACCGACAGTTTGTTCATCGTTTCGGACCAGTACTCGGTGATCAATGGAGGACGGGAGTTGGAGGAACAATCGGATTTGCGCTTGCAGGAGATTGAGTGGCGGGGAAAACGGGGATTCTGGGACTGCTTTGCCTTTGCGCCCTATACCACCTGGAGCTTTGATTGGGCCGAATTCTACTATTCCCCCGAGCAAACCTTCACCGCTTCCGGCCAGGTGCTCCTGACCGGAGACGACCAAAGCCTGTTTCCCTATGAAGACAACCGCCTCATCCTGCGCCAGGAGTACCCGGCCTTCACCCTCAATGGGACCGACTACGGCCGGACCCTGGAACTCGAATTGATCCCGTGGGATTCAGCCCGGGCCGATACCGTACCGATGTTGCGGGAGATTTGGGTGAGCCAGGGAACCGGAATCATCCGCCACGCCTGGACCGACAGCACCGAATGGGAATTGGTGCGGCACCAATCCATCCCAACAGTTCTCTCCCCATGAGTTAGAAATAGACTTCGGAGGCCACCCGGTAGGTATTGCAATGGGCTTCCACAATGTCGACGAGGCGGGGGCTGTACCCACCTCCCATGCTCACACTCACCGGGATACCATTCTTCTTCATCGTCTCAAACACAAAGCGGTCCCGTTCCTTGCAGCCCGCCCGGGTCATGCTCAATTTCCCCAGCTTATCGGTCTCCAAAATGTCCACGCCACTCAGGTAGAAGGCGAAGTCGGGCTGGAATTCGTCGAGGAGGCGGGGCAAGGTCTCGCGGAGGGTGGACAGGTAAGGCGCATCGGTGGTAAAAGGTTCGATGGCGATGTCCAGGTCGGATTGTTCTTTTTCGAGGGGATAATTGACGCGGCAGTGCATGGAAAAGGTGAAGACCCGGGGTTCGTCGCGGAAGATCTCCGCGGTCCCGTTCCCCTGGTGGACGTCCAGGTCCACCACGAGGATGCGTTGGGCCAGCCCATCGCGCAGCATCAGATTGGCCGCCATCGCAATGTCATTGAGCAAGCAGAAGCCCTCGCCCCTGTCGGTGAACGCGTGGTGGGTGCCACCGGAGACGTTCATGGCCACGCCATACTCCTGCGCGAAGCGCGCGCACTGCCAGGTCCCCTCGCCAATATTGATTTCCCGGTAAACCAGCCGTTCCGACAGGGGAAAGCCCGTCTTGCGGATTTCACGGGGCGTGAGTTCTTGGTCCCGCAAGCGCCGCCAGTAATCGGCATCATGGGTCAGGATGACTTCTGCCTCGGTCAGGGCCTGGGGTTGGAACAGATTGGCCTCGGTGATGGTGCCTTCGTAGAGCAATTGCTCCGGGATCAGGGTATACTTCGCCATGGGGAACCGATGGTTCTCCGGCAGTGGGTGGGCGTAGTAATCGGACCAGGCTATTTTCAGCATTTCCTAACCCTTAACCCGACATCCCCGGCAAGGTTTATTGAGCGGTGGATTTTCCGGCAAATTCCATGAGGTAGCCCTTGATGAACTCATCGATGGCGCCATCCATAACGGCCTGGACATTGGAGGTCTCGACTCCGGTCCGGACATCCTTGACCAGCTTATAGGGCTGGAACACATAGTTGCGGATCTGGGAACCCCATTCGATGGCCTTCTTGTCGCCTTCGATCTTGTCCCGTTCGGCCTGCTTGCGCTCGATTTCCCGCTGGTACAGCCGGGAACGCAGCAATTGGCGGGCCTTTTCCTTGTTCTGCAACTGGGACCGTTCCTGCTGGCATTCGACGATGATGCCACTGGGCATGTGGTGGAGGCGAACGGCCGTTTCGACCTTGTTCACGTTCTGACCACCCTTACCGCCGGAGCGGAAGGTATCCCATTTGATATCGGCCTCGTTGACTTCGATCTCAATGGTATCGTCGACCTGGGGGTAGACAAAGACCGAGGCGAAGCTGGTATGGCGGCGGGCATTGGAGTCGTAGGGGGAAATGCGGACGAGGCGGTGGACCCCGTTTTCGCTTTTGAGGTGGCCGTAGGCAAAGTCACCGTTGACTTCGACGGTTGCGCTGGATACGCCTGCGACATCGCCGTCCTTCTGGTCGATGACGGCGGCTTTGTACCCGTTTTGCTCCGCGTAGCGGAGGTACATGCGCAACAACATGCCGGCCCAATCTTCCGATTCGGTTCCGCCGGCGCCCGAGTTGATCTGGAGTACGCAGGCCAGTTTGTCCTCTTCGCGGGACAGCATGTTCTTGAACTCCAGTTCCTCAATCGATGCTACGGCATCCGCTTGCGCGGCCTGCACATCCTCTTCCTCGGCTTCCCCTTCCTTCCAAAACTCAAATAGGACTTCCAGGTCCCCGATTTTCTGGTCCACGTCTTCGTAGGCGACGGTCCAGATTTTGAGGTTCTTGATTTCTTTGAGGACTTTTTCGGCCGCCTTGGGATCATCCCAAAATCCCGGGGCCACGGATAGGTTTTCTTTGTCGGCGATCTGAGCTAGCTTATGATCGACGTCAAAGGTACCTCCTCAGCGCATTTCTCCGCGCTTGCAATTCCTTCAGCTGTTCAGCAGTCATTTTTCTATTCTGATTTGGTAAATGAAGGACTGCGAAGTTAGGCAAAAAATGGAAAGAAGGGACGGAAAAGGGGAAAAGTAGGAGGGGAGTCAGGGAAATGGAGACTTGGGGGAGAAGGGAGAACAAATGGGGAGGCAGACTACTGTAAAAGGACGGGTGGGCCAGGTAGAAAGGAGGTTGACTTCCCAACGGGACAAGTCGGCTTCCGGTGAAGGGGAGGCCGCTTCCCTGAGAGGCAAGTCCGCTTCGGTTGGACCCAAGCCAGCTTCACTTGAACATGAGCCAGCTTAGTTCTGAGGCAAGCCAGCTTCACTGGGAGGTGAGCCAGCTTACCAACGAGCCAGGATCGCCTACCTATATTTGAGACTTGCCTCAAAAATCGGTGGATTCGGTGGCAAAATGGAGCAGGAGCCCAATAATCTTTGGAGCACTTTTGAGAGGGGGCGGAGAGAAGGATAACAATTGGAGCCCAAACAGAAAAATCCCCGCACTGAAATTTATTGTAGTCATCAGGGGCGGGGAAGTTTGGCGTAAGATCCAAACTCATAATAACTGTTTCCGAGGTGAATTTGCATCCCGATGGGGTCTTTGTGGTGGGAGCGTAAGAATGAAGTCAGTTTAATTTTGCGCTGGGGGCAGGGGAAACTAATTTGACAGGGACGTGAAAAGAATCCCCCAATGGTTCAAGGAGGTGATGAAGAGGGATTTGGCAAACCGAAGTGAAATGGAAGAACAGGCTCAGGAGGGCCGAAAAACGTCCTCGTGGTGCTCGAACTGGGGATTGTCGGGGTCGGAAAGGTCGACACCGATGACGTCGAAGACCGTCGGCACTGTGATCATCTGGCGCTCCCAGATGTAAAATTGAGCCACCGAGGCAATGTTTTTTTGTTGTTCCTCGGTCAGCGCTTCGGCCGGCGTGCCGGCCGCATCTCCGGTCCGGGTCTTGACTTCGACGAAGTGAATCTCCGCCGGTTCTTGCCAGAAGGCGACGATGTCGATCTCGTTCTTCTCGTAATTGTAGTTCCGGTCAAAAATCTGGAAGCCGTCCTTCTCGAGGTACTCCACGGCGAGGTCCTCGCCTAACTTGCCGATGTCGTTGTGTTGCGCCATGCGGCAATATTAGCAAAAGTCGGCCCAGCAGGTGAAATGATTCGGCCAAAAAATCTGGAAACGAAAGCATTCGAATACAATAGGACTTTAACTCGATCATACATGTACTACCGTAACACTCTTTTTTTCCTTCTGCTTTGCTTATTTACTGGCCCGTTGATGGGCCAATCTCCAACCTTCAATGACGTCAAGCCCACCTCCACCGAGATGGGGCAGGTGACGTTTTTCGATGACAACAATGCCTATGTCACCTCCAGGGAGGGCATCTTCAGCAGTACCGATGGCGGGCTGACCTGGCAATTGGCCTCGGGGACGACCACCGACAAGCCGGGGCCGGTCAATGCCTATACCGCCGATCGGGCGGTGGCCGTGCAAGGCGACATGGTTTACCGCTCCACCGACCACGGACAAACCTGGACGGCCCTGTCGAAGCCCCCCATTTCTGCCATCTTTGACATCAACTTCGTCCAATTCGTAGATGACAACTACGGCTGGGTGGGTGCCCACAACCGGGACACCGGCGCTGAAGAGGTCCAGCTCTGGCGGACCGTGGACGGTGGCCAGTCCTGGCAAATCACCGGATCGCCCCTCCGCAGTGCTCCCAATGGAAATTATACCTATCCATTCTGGCGCGGCATGAGCGGGTTGCTGTTCACCGATTCTTTGACCGGCTATTATTCCCTTCCCGACAGCAATACATTGTCTTTCGGGAGTCTCATACGGACCACAGATGGGGGGCTTTCCTGGAATACCGTGATTGCGGGCGCGGAGAACCGAACCATCCAACAGATTGGAGACAGCCTCCTGTTTTGGAGCATCCACCAGCGGTCGACCGATGGCGGGCAGACCTGGAATGGGCCCGCTGGAACCCCCAATGCGGATGAATATTCCTTCTGGTCCGCCAACGATTATCTGTTTGGGATCAATGTCGGGCTGGTTTTGCCGACCCGGACGAATACCCGCTGGTTCATCGGGAATGACCAGGGGAGCCCCGCCTTCATTGGCGAACTGCCTTTCTGCTCCCGGGCCTGGGCCCTCAACCAGGGCCAAACCCTCGTCGTCCAATCCACGAGCATGGAGCTGGGCTTCAACGGCATTGTGGACCAGTACATTTTCCGCTCCGACAACCTTGTGAACCGGCCCGATCCCATTGAGATGGAGCAGGTGCGCATTTTCCCCCAACCCGCCCACAACCAGCTTCATATCGCGCTGCCGGAGGGGACGCTAGGAGAGGAACTGTCCGTCGTGGATGCGTTGGGGAGAGTGGTCTGGGAAAAAGAAAAGGTGTCCACTGGCGAACCGATTGACACCTCTTCCTGGCCGGCGGGGATGTATCATCTGCGGATGACTGTCCGGGGCCAGGCGCTCACCAAAGCGGTGGTGATCCAGCGCTGATTACTTGCGCGGGTCCCGCTTCTGCTTGTTGCTGAAGCCTTCCGGGATGCTGAACGCCTCCTTCGGAAACTTCTCCTTCTTGATGCTGGCCAGCTCGACCGTGGTCGTCATCTGGGGCGTCTTGATGGTCTTCCAGAGCGGGATGCGTCCGCCGAGTCCGGGGACGAGGAAATCCGCCTTGGCGCCATCCAATCCATCAAATAAAGTCGTGTCGACGCGGTAATCGTCGTGGACATAGTAATAAATCGTTTCGCCCCGGTCGGGGCGTTCGGTTTTATACTCCATTGCATCCCGGCCCTTCACCCGCTTGGATTCGCCCGTGGGCATGGCCACCGGCGTGACATTGTTCGTGTCACTGTAATAGGTGCGGCGGAAATAGCGCTCGTTGGGTATGTCGACTATGAACGTATGGTTCGAATCGGCCAGGTAGAGGAAGGTCCGGGCAATCCGACCGCCGGAGAGCTTGACGATGAAGTCATTGTCCAGCAGGTGCATGGTCATGGTTTTGGGAGGATCGTTCTTGAGGTACTCATCCGCCATTTTGCCCGACACCCGAATATTGTAGACCACCGTCCCACCAAAAGAATCCTGGGCAAAGAGCCCCGAAGTCATCAGCAGGGCCAGGAGGGTCAGCCAGGCGCTACGAAAAGGAGTAGTATTTCGATTTTTCATACAATTCAAGTACGAGTTTATATGTTTCACAGTGTGCATTCACAATTGGGGTGGGCCGGTCACCATAACCTCCGCCCATCACCACCACCAGGGGCAAATTCCGTTCCCGGCAATTGGCGATGACGGTGCGGTCCCGTTCCCGGCACCCTTCCCGGCTCAGGTTCAGCCGACCCAGCCGATCGGTTTCCAGGACATCGACGCCCGCCTGGTAGAACACAATATCCGGGCCAAACTCATCCAGGAGCCGGGGGATATGTTCATTCAACGCATTCAAGTAACGCGTATCGTCGGCAAAAGCTACAAGTTCCACGTCCAGGTCCGATTTTTCTTTTCGGTAGGGGTAGTTGTCTGCGCAGTGCATCGAGAAGGTGAAGACGCGGGATTCGTGCTGGAAAATGGACGCGGTGCCATTGCCCTGGTGGACGTCGAGGTCCACGACGAGGGCCTTTTGGATATGGCCTTTGTCGAGCAGGTAATTGGCGGCGATGGCGATGTCATTGAGGAGGCAGAAGCCCTCGCCCCGGTCGTAGAAGCCGTGGTGGGTGCCCCCGGCGAGGTTCATGCCGGCGCCATCTTCGAGGGCGAGTTCGGCCGCGCGGACGGTGCCGGAGGCCGAGGAGATGCTCCGCCAGACGAGTTCGGGGACGTTGGGGAAACCGATGCGGCGGTATTCCTTGGGACTGAGTTGCATGGCCTTGGCCCGCTGCCACCACTCGGCTGAGTGGGTGAGTTCGATGGTCGCATCGGACACGAACTCAGGCGTGAACAATTGGGCTTCGGTGATGATCCCCTGGTACTGCAATTGCTGTCGCACCAACTCATACTTCCGGAAGGGAAATTTGTGGTTCTCGGGTAAGGGCAGTGGGAAGGCCTCCGAATATGCCAGTCGTAACATCGGGGCAAAAATAGCAAAAGTAATCGGGGAAAGGGGAGGAGGTTAGAATCGGAGGATGAGAGGGAGTGGGGAAATGGTAGAATCAATACAGTGGGAAAGATTTTTTTCGCTGCTACAAACAAATTATAAGAACTGTTGTTATCAACCACAATGCGGGGTCTCATCTTTGCCCTGCGCACCATAACCTATTGTTAGTTTAATTTTTAACCATAATGATTTTTAGAAACTTAATTGCGATTCTGGCAATCGCAGTACTTGCTAGTAATTGTCAACGTCCTGATTTTTCCCCGGACGTTTCCAACCCTGAGAACCCCCTGATTGCACTTAGCAATACGGGAATTCCCAATTATGATGAACCGGAATTGATCGATCTGATCAATGACGTGACCAGCGAAGAGGCGCTGGTAGAAAAGACCCGACTGATTACCTATGCCACCACCCGCTTTTGGGGAGAGTACGGGAACATCTCGGGAAATGCCGACCTCTATACCTCGCTCCCCTGTGGATTGGGCTTTGACAATCCGGACGGTCACCTGCGCACCATGTCCGATGCGTCGGGTGTGGACCAGGATCAGGCCATGTTCATCCTGGACAATTATATCTTTGATTGTTCGGAGGGATGTGGATCGATTCCGGCTGGAACCAGCGGATATTTCGATGCCCTGGTCAAATCCCTGGATTACAATGGAACCTACTATGACTACGTGACCACTTACGAAGAAAGCCTGAACTATACCTCTCAGGATGCGATTTTCTTCAGTTACGGGGTTTACTATGATGGTTCCGATTACCGGGCGGCGGGTTACAAGTATGATTTCATTACCCAAACCATCACCGCGGAGAACTTGTTGCTGACCGATGCGGTCGATCTGAATGCCGTCCTGCTCACGGCCCATCCGTATGATGCCGCTGGCGATCCGCTCCGGCTCAATGATCCCTGCTACTATGTCTACAATGGTGGCGGTGGTTCAGGAGGCTCGGGCGGTTCCGGTGGCTCTGGTGGCTCTGGTTCCGTCAACGACGATGGTGCCAACAAGAACGGTTTCACCGGTTCGGTGGTCGATGACATCGCCAATTATACGGCGGGAACCTGCAGCCAAAGTGGCCTTAGAATTACCGAAATCCACCTTGCGCGTAGAAATGAAGGCGGCCTGTTTGCTGGAAACAGCGAAGTGACGGTCAACGTGAGTACCTACAATGACTCTGACGTCGCGGGAACCCTTCGCTACAATACTGCTTCTACCAAGACGGATAAGTTTTCCAACAATCCCCTGGTCGAGTATCCCCGGGGCAAGCAATTGGCGGAATATCCGAAGAGCATGGTCTCCAACAGCAACAATGATGTGGTGACGCCTGCTTCGGGATATACTCCCAACGGCGGTGACTGGGTCTTGTTGGAGGAAGGATTCTGCGATGCTTTTGGTGGAATAGGAGCCAACCGGGTGTATCTTACCATTTATGAGTGGGATCCGCGGGGATTGTCCGGCGGTCTCTGGGGATATACCAGTGCCAATACGGACATCTCCAGTATCCAGGGGTATAGCCAATTGGATGATCACCACATGTCGATGTTGTTTGCCAGCGATCGGTACATTACCTATACGCTGTCTCCCAATGATTTTGGGTCCAACAATGAATTGTATTTGGTAGACCCGGGATCAGGCGCCTCAACGCTCCAGTATACCCAACCCTCAGGAAATTTTTCCTGGTTTAAGTTTGAACTCTATTGACATTTAGTTCTTGCATAAGATGTACGCCATTCAGATCGCTCATTGCGGTCTGGGTGGTGTATTTTTTTCTGCCTCAGGGAGCCAGGGCCCAGGAGAGGGAAGCCCTTGGCCCTGCATTTTCGATCCATGCTTTTACAGAGGTGCAGAGCGCCAGTTTTGCTGGCGGAGCCTTTTGGGGCGTGGGGAGCGCTTACGGTCGCCACCAGGTTTCGGCCGGACTCATGTTCCCGTCTCCGACCCAGACCACCGGTTGGATTCTGGATTACAAGCTCGGCTTGTGGCCGGGTGCCGGGCGGGCCCGGCCTTTCCTCAATGCCAATTATATTTTTTCTCAGAAACCGGTGTACCAGCTGACCTCCATACCCGGGGTGAGCTACGGAATCCGTTGCAAGGGGACCACCTTGGCGGTGGGCACCGAGTACCAGCTGTGGCGTCAGCTGCATGGGTTCGTCTCCTTCGGAGGGGCGGCGTACTGGTGTGCCATCACCAGTGACCCGGTCCAACCGCGGAGCGGGTTTTCTCCGGTCTTCAATGTTGGGCTTCGCTACCAATATGTGTTGCGGGGAGATCGACCTGACCAGCCTCGCTTTTCTACTGCATTTGACGATTCGCAGCGGTGGTCACTTGAGGCGGCCTATATCCGGGAGCAGTCCTATCCGATTTTTATGGTGGAACCCCGGAACCTGATTTCCATACGTGGCCTACTTGCCTACCGCGCGCACAAGTACTTCTCCATTTGGGGAGGGGGGCAAGTCCAGGAGTTGGTGGATGAGATGGGAAATGCCAACTGGGCCCTGGGAGGTGGGGGAATGGGAGTGCGGGTACATAGCTTGGACTTGCGGCGGTTTTCCATTTCTCATGACATCGGTTATTTCCGCCTCAATCGTCCCCGGTATCAGTTTTACAGCTCCCGCTTGCTGCTGTCGATGGATTACGAATATGCCATCTCCAATACCGTCAGCTTACGGGCCGGAGGCGCTCTGAACATCCTGCGGTACGACAACCTCATCAACGGATCGGCCGGTTTAAGGGTCCGGTTGTTCTGAATCCAGGCCCATTTCTCCCTTCATTTTTCTCTTCCTTTTTTCTTCTCCCAATCCCTTCTTTTGGCCCGCATTTACCTCCTGATTTTCGTTGCCCACTCCACCCCATTTTCATTCACTGCCTTTTCCCTTTCATTCCCTGTCTCATCCCCGCCACTGACAACTCTTCGCCATCTTTTCCGCCCCAAAACCGAACACCCAACTGTGGAATTACTCACAACTCAAAATTACCTATACCAACTGTTGAACCCTTAAACTCTACGAAAATGGCAAAGAATAAAATAGCAATCCTTACTCAGATCATGGACGACGGAATGAAGCGCGGACTCGTTCACCACTCGGTCCAGGATGAGCAGCTCGATGGCCAGCACATCACGCTCCGGGGTCAGGAAATGGTCAACTACGGATCTTGCAGCTACCTGGGCCTGGAACACCACGAAGCATTGAAAGCCGGCGTTGTCGACGCCGTCGGTCGCTTCGGCACCCAATACTCTTCCTCCCGGACCTTTGTCTCCCTCTCCATGTACGACGAACTGGAATCCAAGCTCGAGCAAATCTTCGAGAAGCCGGTCATCGTCTCTGCTTCCACCACTCTCGGTCACCTGGCCACCCTGCCCACCCTAGTCGGTGAAAACGACGCCGTGGTCCTCGACTTGCAGGTCCACTCCAGCATCCAGATGACCGTCCAGCAGCTCAAGGCCGCCGGTGTCACCATCGACATCATCCGGCACAACGACATGGATGCCCTCGAACAAAAGATCCGTCACCTGAAGGCCGACCACGACAAGGTCTGGTACCTCGCCGACGGCATCTATTCCATGTTTGGCGACGCCGCTCCGCTGGCCCGCCTGGAAGCCCTCCTGAACAAATACGAACAGTTTCACCTCTATATCGACGACGCCCACGGCATGGGATGGACCGGCAAACACGGTTGCGGTTACGTCCGCTCCCGGATGGCCCACCACGACCGCATGATCCTGGCCGTCTCCCTGAACAAGTCCTTCGCCGCCGCCGGTGGCGCGATCGTTTTCCCGAATGAAGCCTGGGCCAAGAAAGTCCGTCAGTGCGGCGGTACCCTGATCTTCTCCGGTCCCATTCAGCCACCTATGCTCGGGGCAGCCCTCGCATCGGCCGACCTGCACCTGAGCGACGACATCCTGCCGATCCAGAACAAGGTCCAGGAACTGATCGACTATACGAATGCCAAGATCAAGGAACTGGGCCTTCCCCAGTACCAGGAAACCGACAGCCCCTTGTTCCTGATCCCCATGGGACTGCCCCGCGTGGTCTTCAACATGATCGACAAGCTGCACAAAGACGGTTTCTATGTAAACGGCGCTACCTTCCCCGCCACCCCGATCAAGCAAGGCGGCATCCGGTTCATGGTGAATGCCAACCTGGAAAAAGAACAAATGGGGGCGATGCTGGAATGCCTGCACGGCCACTACAATCAGGTCCTGGCCGAAGAGGACATGACCTGCAAAGAAATCGCCGCTTATTTCGGCATCCCCGAATTTGAAGTGAATTCTCCCGAGCCGGTCATGGCCAAAGCTGCGGCTGCCTCAGGTCCCCTGAAGGTCGAGATCAAGCGGAGCATCAAGGAAATGAACGCCGAAGAGTGGAATGGTTGGTTCAGCCGGACCGGCAACATCACCACTGGGTCTCTGGAATCTTTGGAGCGCGTCTTCACCGGCTTCCCCGCCGGCGACCAGCAGGCTGACTTCTACTACCTGACCGTTCGGGAAGCCAGCGGCAAGGCGGTCCTCGCGACCTTCTTCACCTGCTCCCGCATGAAGGACGACATGTTCGCTCCCGGCGAGGTCTCCGAGCAGATCGAATCGATCCGGAAGGACGATCCCCACTACCTGACCTCGAAGGTCGTGATGCTGGGCGCCCCGATCAGCAAGGGCCAGCACCTCTACTGTGACTTTGAGCACGCCGAATGGAAGCAGGCCCTGAAGATGATGGTGAAGGAAATGGAGCAAGTGATGACGGCGCAGGAGGCCAGCACCTTGATGGTCCGCGAATTCATCGGCGAAGTGGACGAGCGCCTGCGGAATGCCTTCCTGGAACTTGGCCTCGCCGAAACCCAACTGCCCGATGTGTCCATCCTGGACGGCATCAACTGGACGAACAACGACGAGTACATGGCTGGCCTGTCTTCCCGGCGCCGGTACGATGTCCGGCGGGAAGTGCTCCGCAAGATGGACCAGTTCCGGGTCGATTTCTCCAAGCCCACCACCCGCAAAGAACTCGACGAGTGCTACGACCTCTATAAGAATGTCTTCGACCGCTCCTTCGACATGAACGTCCACGAGTTGCCCCGGCAGTTCTTCGATGAGATTGCCCAGAACGAAGACTATGACTTCATCCGGCTGTACCTGGCCGACGCAGAAGAAGGCGACGCGCCCATCGGAGTGATGTTCAGCTACGCGGGCAGCCACGAATACGCCGCCCTGATCGTCGGACTGGACTACGAATATGTCCGCAGCCACAACACTTACAAGGTCATGTTGTACCTGACCACCCAGCGGGCCGCCGAACTTGGCTGCGAACGCCTCGACTTGGCCTTCACCGCTCTGGATGTCAAGAAGAAATTCGGAGCGCGTCCCCAACCGGCCCGTGCCTATGTCCAGGTCCTCGACCATTTCAACATGGCAGTCATCGACGCCATGTCCCGCAAGATCAAACGGGCCCGGGTAGCCTGAACTTAACTCACCCACGGGGCCGGATTCACACACTCCGGCCCCATTTTTTCTTAATTTGAATTCCTCCTTACCTGATAAATACCATGAAATCCAATCTGACTTACCTCCTCCAGGAACACGCCGAGAACAATCCCCTGAAGCTGGCCTTTTCCTTCCTCAAAGACAAAGAAGAGCAAAACCAACACCTGACCTTTCAGGAACTTGATGAAGCTGGCCGCGCGATTGGAGCGACGTTGCAAATGGTCGCTGGCAAGGGAGAACGGGCCCTGCTGCTGTTCCAACCCGGAATGGACTTTGTGAAAGCATTTGTAGGGTGTATGTACAGCGGCGTGGTAGCTGTCCCCGCGTATCCCCCGAACATGAACCGTATCGCCTCGAGCCTTGGCCGCCTGCAAAGCATCGTCGAAGATTCCGAAGCGATGGTGATCCTGACCACGGCGGACCTGCTCCCCAAGATTCAGGAAGCCACCCGTCAGATTCCCGGCTTCGAAGGCATCTTGTTGCAGGCCATTGACCGGGTACCTGCGAGCCGCAAGCACATGTGGGAAGACCCCGAGCTGGTCGACGAAGACCTCGCCTTTCTCCAGTACACGTCCGGTTCGACCTCGGCCCCGAAGGGCGTGATGGTCTCCCACGGAAACGTATTCTACAACGAACAGATGATCCACCATGCCGTCGGATTCGGCAAGGACTACAATATGGTGGGCTGGCTGCCGCTCTTCCACGACATGGGACTGATTGGCATCATGCTGCACGGCATCTTCAGAGGGACCCATACCCGCCTGATGTCGCCGATGTCATTCCTCAAGCAGCCCATTCGCTGGTTGAAAGCCATCAGCGAAGCCGGCCCCTGCTTTACCGCAGCCCCCAACTTTGCCTATGACCTCTGCCTGCGCCGCATCAGCGACGACCAGCTGGAAGGCATCGACCTCAGCAAATGGTTCTACGCCTTCAACGGGGCGGAACCGGTCCGCCGGAGTACCCTGGACGCCTTCACCGAACGGTTCGGCAAGGTGGGCATGCCGGAAACGACGCTGCATCCCTGCTACGGACTGGCCGAAGCGACCTTGTTTGTCACTGGCAATGCGCCCACGACGCCCTATACTTCCCTGCGCCTCGACCAGGCCGAATTGGAAGCTGGCAAAGCCGTTGTCGTGGGAGAGGATGCGGAAAATGTCCTGGAAGTCGTGTCCTGCGGGATTACGACCCTGGACGAGCAGCTCGCGATCGTTGCTCCTGAAGATGGCCACACCTGTGCCGATGGAGAGATTGGGGAGATTTGGGTCAAAGGGCCCCACGTGGCCCAGGGCTATTGGAAGAATGAAGCCTCCACGGAAATCAATTTCCGCGCTGAGACGCAAGAAGGGGAGGGCCCCTTCATGCGGACCGGTGACCTCGGCTTCCTGCGGGACGGCGAACTCTACGTCACGGGCCGTCTGAAAGAAATCATCATCGTCCGCGGACGCTGCCTCTATCCCCAGGACCTCGAACTGGTGGTTGAGAACCTGAATGCCGACTTCCCCGAGGTCCGGCCAAACGGAACGGTCTCCTTCTCCGTCGAAGGCACCAACGGCGAAGACATCGCCCTGTTGGTCGAGGTTGCTCCCCGCCGCAACCCGAATTACGACGCCGACCAATTGGTGCAGGCCATCCAGCAGGCCTTGCTGGAGCCGTTCGAAGTGGGCCTGTCGGAAATCGTACTGGTGAAGACGAGACTGCCGAAGACGTCCAGCGGCAAGAAAATGCGGATGGCGTGTCGGAAGGCTTTGCAAACCGACATCTCTGAGTTGGCGAAGGTGGTTCACCACTGGCGCTTGAAGGAGGTGGCCGAGGAAGTGGTGGCCGAAGCCGAAGCTGCCCTGCCGGAATTGGAAAGTGAAGGCGCGGCTGAATTGGAGCGGACGATCCTGAAGTGGATCGCGGACGAGACCCAGGTTCCCGTCGAACAATTGGCCGCCGACCGCCCCTTCACCGACTTCGGATTGGACTCCTTGAGTGCGATCTCACTCGTCGAATTCCTCGAAAAGAAATTGGGTCGACCCCTCAGCACCACGCTGGTCTATGACCATCCGACCCCGCGTCACCTGGTGCAACACCTCGTCGGCCAACCGGCTTGAGTTGGAAACGGATATGATCCGTGAAGCCCCGTCGCCTGGCGGGGCTTCTTTCGTTATTCAAGGGGAAATAATATTTGGTGGATCCACGAAAAACATTTCCCTACTGACTCCATTCCCCATCGCGCGATCCTTTTCACTGTCCCAGGGGCAAGAATTGGTAATCATTGTTTCTATCCTTATTTTCCCCATCTAGTAATCGAGTACCTGCTGTATTTTTTCCCGTACCGAATCACACCAATTACAAACCAAGGTGAAGCGACTCCTGACATGGGGATTTTTATGTTTTGGCTGGTGCCTGTTGTTGGCGCGTCCGGTCACTGCAGACAGCCTGAAGCTGATGCTGGCGGGAGAATTGAAGGATTCTGCCCGGGCCGAGCTGTTGTTTGAGTTGGGGATTGCGTCGGTGGATTCAGATGTGCAGACGGTATTGGATTGTGCGTCTCAATTGAAATCGCTGTCGGAACGGGGCTCCCATTCCCGGGCCGAGATGTGGTCGATGAACCTGATCAGCCTGTACTTCAGGCAGTTGGGTGATCCGGCTTCTTCCTTGTACTTCGCGGAATTGGCGGTGCAGGAGGCGGAAGAAAATGGAGACCTGGCGTTGATCTCGTGGGCCGAGCGGCAATTGGCGATGGCCTATGTCCGCGCCGGGGAACCCGAAACGGCGCGGATTTACCTCGAAAGCTCGCTGCAAAAAGTACTGGTCCTGGGTGGCTCCATTCCCTCCCGTACCTTTGCCGACTTCGCCCAATTTTCCCTTCGCACAGGAGATACCCTGCGGGCCGAACAATTGTACCTCCAGGCCATTGACACTGCCAATGTCTACGACCCTGACGCCAATAAATACAACCTCGCGAACCTGGGGCACCTCTACAAAGAATCGGGGCGCATCAACGAGGCCATCGCCGTACTGAACCAGTCCCTGGAAATCTTGCAGAAGGAGAATAACCTGGGCGGCCTGACCTTTGTCCACGCCATCCTGGGCGGCTGCTACAATGACCTGGGCGAACACCGCCGCGCTTTGTACCACCACCTCACCAGCCTGCAATCGGCCCGCCAACAGCGCTCCTTCAATACCACGCGGCTGGCCACCTACGATGTCAGCCAGGACTACCGCTACCTCCAACAATACGACAGTGCCCTCTATTTCTCCGACCTCTATATCCAATTGTCCGACAGCTTTCATACCGCGCTGCTGGACAATCGGATCACCGAGATTCAGGTACAAAATGAGCGGGACCGGGAGGAAGAACGGGCGGACATGGCGAGTGAAATCGATCACCTGGAGGAGGACAACCGGAAGAACCTGATCCTGGCGGGGCTGGCCATCGGCTTTTTGTTGGCGGCCGGACTGATGATTTTTGTGTCTTTCCGAAGCCGGAGCAATCGGCGGCGGAACCAGCAATTAGAATTGGAGGTGCAGGCCCGAACCCAAGACTTGCGCGCGACGAATCTGAAGCTGTCGCAGGAGATCGCCGAGCGCCGCCGGAGTGAATCGGAGCTGTCCACCCTGGTCTATCGCTCGTCGCACGATATCCACGGGCCGCTCAAGTCGATTCAGGGCTTGCTGTACATCAGCCGGGCGGAGGTGGAGCAGGAGGGAAGCAAATTGAAGGAGTACATGGACCTGATGGCGCGGAAGGTGAACCAATTGGACTCGGTCCTGTCCCATTTGGTCGAGCATATTTCCGTGACCGAAAAGGAGTTGATTCCCGAGTCGGTCCCGGTGGCTGAATTGTGGGAGGTCCTGCGTAAAGACGCAGAAAACTATCCCGGATTTGAGTTGCAATTGGAGGACCGCACCGAAGGAAGCATTCGCACCGACCGGGCGGCTTGCTTGTACATTCTCCGCAGCCTTCTCCACAACAGCTTTGTCTTCCGCAATCCGGACATGGCCACTTCGAATTGTCGGGTGGAGGTGAAAAATGGAGCAGCAGGCTATACGGTTGAGGTGGAGGACAATGGGTTGGGAATGGAGGAAGAAGTGCGGGAACGGGCGGGAGAAATGTTCTTCCGGGGAACCCTGAACAGTGAGGGAAGTGGATTGGGCTTGTTCATTGTGGGGAAAATACTGCGGCGCATGGACGGCAGCCTGTCGATAGAGAGTGAGGTGGGCAAAGGGACGCGGGTGACCATACAGATGCCCCATCTGTAAATAAAAACGCCTTTCCCATTCGAGAAAGGCGCATTATGATGAATACTGTAGGTCCTAATCCTGGAAAATACC
>CAWUKT010000094.1:0-28323 GCA_963923035.1 uncultured bacterium | reverse complement strand
TCTGGATGCAGCCGCAGTTACGTGGCGACCAACCGCGGCCGGTCCGGATGCAACCGCGGTTACGTGGGGACCAACCGCGGTTGGTCTGGATGCAGCCGCGGTTACTCCGGGACCAACCGAGGTTATACTACGACCAACCGATTTAGTTCACCCAGCCCCTCAATGGACATTCGCCGCCCTAACAAACATTAGCTTTCCACCTTTACTTTCCCCCCCACTTCAACTATATTTGTTACTCATTCAAATTTTGGAACAGATATGCTGACGAAGGTGCGGATTTCCCTCGACGTGTTGTTGGAAGCCTATGAATTGATGAATACTGCTGCCGCAATGGCAGTATTGTACGAAACCAACAAAGACGTCACCTCCAAATACGTGCATGCGACTTCCCGGGGCCACGAGGCCATCCAGCTCGCGCTGGGCATGCAACTGCTGCCCCAGGACTACGTCGCCCCCTACTACCGGGACGACTCCATCCTCCTCGGCATTGGCATGACGCCCTACGAGTGCATGTTGCAGCTCCTCGCCAAGCAGACGGATCCCTTTTCCGGCGGCCGCACCTATTACAGCCACCCGAGCCTCCGCCGTCCCCACCAACCCAAAATTCCGCACCAGAGCTCGTCCACCGGGATGCAGGCCATTCCCATGACCGGAGTCGCCCACGGATTCAAGTACCTCGAGTCCCAAAACCTCCACGAGTGGTCCATGGACAAGGCCGACCTCTTGCCCCCGGTCGCCGTCTGCTCTCTGGGCGATGCGTCGATCACCGAAGGAGAGGTCTCCGAGGCCTTTCAGGAAGCTGCCCTCCACCAGTTGCCCATTCTGTACCTCATCCAGGACAACAAATGGGACATCTCCGCGAACCATACCGAGACGCGGTCCCAGGACGCCTACGAATTCATCCAGGGCTTCAAAGGCATCGAAGCCCTGACCATTGACGGGGCCGATTTCATCGAGTCCTACGATACGATTCAGCAAGTTCTCGCCACCATTCGCAAGGAACGGCGGCCATTTTTGGTCCACGCCGAGGTGCCGCTGCTGAACCACCATACCTCTGGGGTCCGGAAAGAGTGGTACCGCCCGGCCGAAGACCTCGCCGAGCATGGTACCCGTGATCCGTTGCCCCGCTTCCACGCCGAACTGCTGAAGATTGGGATTGATGAAGGAAAGCTGACCGAGATTGTAGAACGGGCGCGGGAGAAGGTGGAAAATGACTACCAAAAGGCCCTTCAGGAGCCCGATCCGACCGAAGCCGACCTGCGGTCGCATATCTTCGCCCCGACTCCGGTGACGGAAGAAAAGGGCGTGCGCAAGCCGGAAGGCGGCCAGGAAGTCGTCATGGTCGATGCCGCCTTGCACGCCATGGACGATATGCTGCGCCAGTACCCCGAAGCATTGCTCTACGGCCAGGATGTCGGCGGTGAACTCGGCGGTGTATTTCGCGAAGCTGCGACCCTCGCCAAGAAATACGGCGACCAGCGGGTCTTCAATACGCCGATTCAGGAAGCCTATATCGTGGGATCGACCGTCGGCATGAGTGCGGTCGGTTGCAAACCGGTCGTGGAAGTCCAGTTTGCGGACTATATCTGGCCGGGCGTCAACCAGTTGTACGCAGAAGTCTCCCGCAGCTGCTTCCTCTCCAATGGGAAGTGGCCGGTGCAGATGCTGCTCCGGGTGCCGATTGGTGCGTATGGAAGCGGTGGTCCCTTCCACAGCTCCTCGGTCGAATCTGCCATCCTGACCATCAAGGGATTGAAGGTCGTATATCCCTCCAACGCCGCGGACATGAAAGGCCTCTTCAAGGCTGCTTTCCTCGATCCGAATCCGGTCGTGATGTTCGAGCACAAGGGACTCTACTGGGGCAAGGTACCCGGTTCCAAGGCCGCCCGGACCATCGAACCGGACGAGGACTATGTCATTCCGTTGGGCAAGGCGCGGATCTACCTGGAAGCAGAGGAAGAAGCGGTGGAAAATGGAGAAAGCGCCCTGGTCATCACCTACGGCATGGGCGTGCATTGGGCCAAGAATGCCGCCAAAAGCCACCACAAGGGCCTGATTGAGGTCCTCGACCTGCGGACCTTGCAGCCCTACGATTGGGAGATGATCGAGGAGCGCGTCAAGGTCCACGGAAAGGTGCTGGTCCTGACGGAAGAAGCCATCGAGAACAGCTTTGCCCAATCCCTGGCCGGCCGCATTTCGGAGGAATGCTTCACGTACCTGGACGCCCCCGTGATGTCCATGGGATCGGAGAACCTCCCGGCCATCCCGCTGAACTCCACCCTCGAACAGCTCATGCTCCCCAATGCCGACAAAGTCGCCGCCAAATTGGATGACTTGTTGGGATGGTAAAGCGCTACGGCTGGGGGTGGCTGCTGTTGTTCGGACTGCTGCAAGGAGGTAGTTGCGAACGCCCCAGCCTGGAGCCAGTCCCGTCCCCGGCTGATCCCTATTCATTTTTTGTCGCGGGCCATGTCTATGGCACCCAATCGCACGCCGATACGTCGGACGCGCCCTATCCCCCATTTGTGGCGGCCCTGGGCGCACTGGAAGGCGATGGCGTGAAATCCGGGGTACTCCTCGGCGACGTGGTGTACCAGCCGACTGCGGCGCGGTTTGATGCGCTGGAAGCTGCGCTGGGGAGCTTTCGGCCCGGCATCCGGGTGACCCCGGGCAACCACGGATTTGAGTGGGAACGCGGCCGGGCGCTGCCCGGCATCTTCGACGAGCGCTTTGGCCCCCGCAACCAGGTCTGGACCGATCAGTACGACGTATTCCTGGCCTTTGATTCGAATGAAGGCCATTGGCGCTTGACCCCGGATCAATTTTCCCGTCTCCAAACCACCCTCCAGGCAGCCGATTCCATCCGCAATATTTTCCTCTTCACCCACAATGTCCTCTGGTGGGAAGCCTCGCCCGATTCATTGTACCATTTCCCCACTCCCAACTCTCTCTGGAACCGCCTCGACACCCTGAATTTCCATTCTGAAATTCTCCCCTACCTCCAATCTCTCCAGCGTCCGGTCTATTTCTTCCCCGGGGATACCGGCAATGCCTGCAATGGCCGGGAACTCACGTACCGCCGGGAAGAGAATGTCCACCTGATCACCACCGGCATGGGATGCAGTACCCGCAGCAATCTCCTGGACCTCCGGGTGGACGCAGCTGGCGAGGTGAAAGTAGATGTCGTGGGGTTGGGGAGCGAGACAATGGGAGGATTGGATCAGTACAAATTCTAGGTCGGATGCTCCCTCTGGAATTGATCCTTTGATCTCCCCGCGGAGGCCATAGAAATTCCCCCTCCACACTATTATTTTTCTTATTTTGGGAAGCAGACAGAAGAAATTTACCCTTATTCCTTACCCTTGTGAATCAGGAATATTCGAAAAACCAGCTTTCTAAATGTCAAGGATAGCAGAAATCGAAAAGCTGCGCAGTCGTATGCGGCAGCATCACTTTATCGCCATTTCCGGCCCCCGCAATACCGGTAAATCCCGGATTTGCAAGCAGTTGAAGCAGAGCCTGGAAGCGGAAGTGAAGAACATGAAGGAGGTCGAGCATCGGTTCAAGGCCAAAGCGGGGATGAAATGGAAGGTGGCGTACATCAAATTGAACCGGGAAGAAAACCCATTCGATGCGTTGACGCACGCGATTGCCGGACCGGGCACCAATATCCTGTTGGGTCCCAATGAGAAGGTCGATCCGCTGTTTGAAAGTAAAATCAAAGCCGTCCTCAACAATCCCAATGCGAGGGGACTCATCAACATTTACGAGAAGTACCTCCGATTCAAGAAATACAACTTCCTCCTCATCCTGGACCAGTTCGAGAACCTCTTTTTCTCGACCATCCTGTCCCACGAGGAGAAATTGCTGTTTGTCAAATTGCTCCTGACTTCGAGTCTGGACCACCGGCAGATGTACGTATTGGTCGCCCTACGTCCTCCGAAGGCAGACCTGTGGAAGACGAATTTCCGGGACCTTAACCGGGCCATCGAGATGTGCCGGTTCCGCCTCTACAACCCGAATCAGCGGGAACTCGAGGGTGTGATCGAGCAAACCTTCATCTATGAATCGGAACGAATTCTGGGCGATGATATAGCCGATGAATTGCTGTCCGCTACCTGGCTGGCCTCCCAGCCCATCTACCACGAGGTGGCCCGCCCCAAGATTCGGGGCATGGCGGACGATACCGCGGAGGTCCTCCGCGGAAAATGGCGCAAGATGCTCCGGGAAGGCGGCGGCGGCAACCAGCGCATGATCGCGCCTTCTTCGGTCAAGCACATCACCAAGCAGCTCAGCGGAATCTCCGATACCATCTGGCCCCAGATCCTGAATGCGGCCAATGTCGGGCACCTGGAAGAGGATGAACGGAACGACTTCATCGTCGACCTCAAGGCCCAATTGACCGATCTTCTCACGAGCATGCTCCTCCAACGGATGAGCCGCCACCTGGCCGAGGAACTCTACTTCGAACAGGAGCCGCTCACCCAGATTGAAAAGCATGTCCGCCAGTTGGTAAAGGACTGGGCGGAAGTGACCTCGGACCTCCGGGCCGAGCGGACGCTCCGGCGCAAGCGGATCAAGACCGTTCTGCTCAGCGAGCAGGAAGGCGTTGGTGCAGCGTCCGGGAACCTGCGCTTCGACAAGGGCCTGCCCCTCGACGAACGCGCCGAGCAAGCGTACAATGCGTTGCGGACGACCTTCGACAAGCGGATTGCCAAGAAGGCACTGGAAGTTCTGGCCCGCACGGCCCAGTCCGGCAATGTCCGCGGCAAGTTGACGCTGGACTCCCTGGGCTACGCCATGGGACGTTTCTCCTCGCGTCTTCCGGACGTGATGGCGGTATTCATCGCGGCGGAAGTCGTGATCGACGACCCGCCCGGCAGCCTCGAACCCAATACCAAATTGGAACTTGCGAACGTAGATCTCGTAGATAAATGGAAGCGGCTCTACGAATGGCTGAACAACCTGGCCCCGGGAGGATTCTCGGCGGCGACAGGAATCGAATCGAGCGGAGATGGAGGAGATTCGGGAGGCGCCGACCATGCAAGTTTAGACCTAACACTCAAAGATTTTGGAGACAAGCCCTCCGACGCCAGCGGGCTGGTAGCGCGGGCCGAAAACATCTACGCTTCCCTCGTTCCGAGTATGCGGAAACGGGTGGCCAAACGCATCATGGTGTACATGGCCCAGAATGCGGGTACCGATGGCCTGCCTTCGACTGAGATCAAGTCGGGTATCGGTCGCTTTGCCTCCCAGATCGACGAACTCCTGGAATACTTTGTCCGCCAGGGCATCCTGGAATACAAAGGTCCTAAGATCCATTTTGCCGATCCGAGCATCCCCGGCCAGTGGCGGGATTTGCAAGGCTGGGTAAAGGAAGCAGCCAAGAAAAAGTAGAATTCAAAAAGCGAATAAGCTATGCCGAAGCAAAAGATAACTTATGAAATGATCGAGCCCCTGATCGTCCACCAGGAGATCGAGGGTCGCCGTATATTTTTGGAATTTGCCCTGCCGGGCTCAGATGAAGTGCATGAAGTGAACGGGTCCATTCGCCAGGGCCGGGACGTTGGGTCGCGGGTACGGAAGCGGATGACGATGGTGGCCCGGAACCAGGCGCGTCGGAGCGCCACGATGGCCATCCGCGGTGCCGTAGGTGGCGGGGTCGCCGGCCGGATGAGTACGATGGCGGTGAGTACCGCTGCGCGTGAAGCCCGTCCGGGAGACGGCCCCACCAAGAAGGAAATTCGCGAGTCCATTGAGATGTTGTTTGAGAAGGTTGCGAAGTTCTTCCATTGGAACCCTGAAACGGAAGAGTGGGAAAAGCCGGGTGTACCGCCGCCCCCTCCGCCCAAATCCCCCTTTGAGAAGCAGATCGAGACGAATCCGATTGCGGATGCGCACGACAAGAATATTTTTGCCCGGGTGATGGCTGAGTTGGCGTATGCTGACGGCCAGGTGTCGCCGGAAGAGTCGGAACTCTTCAAAGCGATCATTCCGGCGGATCAGCCGCCGTTGGATCAGCTGGCGAAGTCCGACCCGGTCTCCAGCATCGAGGCCCAGGAAGTCACCGAGGGGGTCAAAGGCACCATTTACATGTTTGCATGGACCATCGCCATCATTGACCTGGCCCTGGACCCCGTGGAAGAAGAACTCCTGTTCGAATACGGAGACGTCTTCAATATCCCCGAGCCCCAACGGGACGAGCTGATCAAAAACGCGAAGTACTTTGTATTGGAGAAGAATATCGACCCGGACATTCCGCGGGAAGAGTTGTTCCAAATCGCAGCGAAGATCAACCTGTCCAACGACGACGCTGAGCGTTGTCGGATTGCCTTCAAGCGGCGGATCGGCAACTCCTGATTGAAGTTAACCTGACATTTCATAGCCCCCCTTTGCCTCCAAAGGGGGGTATTTATTTCCGACCAGCAGTTCGCGGAAGGGCTGTACGAGCAACTGCTTGGCGTCGGCCTCGCCCCGGTGGGGCAACTGGATGATGAAGCGGGAATATTCGCCTTCTTTGGACGTTACGGAGATTTCTCCGTTGTATTTGTCCACGATCTTCTTGACAATCCCCAGTCCAATCCCGGTTCCCTTGTACTTTCCGCCGGTATGCACCCGCTTGAAGAGCTTGAAGACTTCTTCGTAGTGCTTTTCGGGAATTCCAATTCCATTGTCCTGAACGGAGATGGTATGGGTATCGGAGGAGGATTCCAGCCGGATTTCAATGCGGGGATGCTCCGATTCGTTGTACTTCAAACCGTTTTGGATCAGGTTCTGGAAGATCAACAGGAAATCTCCGGCATTGCAATCGAAGATGGGGAGCTTGTCAAACACCACTTCCGCGTTGCGGGATTCGATCTCGGCCTTGTTGTTGAAAATGGCCTTTTCCAGCTCGGCGTTCAGGTCAACTTCGGTATAGGTGGAAGGGTCCGCGGTGCTGAACCGGGACACATTCAGGACGTCGTGGATCAGGGCATTCAGACTTTCGGCACTGGATTCCAGGTGCTTGGTCATCACCTGCATGTTCGCCCAATTCTCCTGCTCCACATTTTCCTTCATCACCGCCAGCAGCCCCAGGATATTCCGCACCGGGGCCTTCATGTCGTGGGAAGTCAGGTAAATCAGTTCCTCCACTTCCTTTTTCCGTTTCCGAATCTCCTTCTCCCTGATTTTCTTCTTCTGCCGACTTCTCCGTTTGTAGGCCGACGCAATCACCGAAATCCAAACCAAACAGATCAGGAAGACCCCCACCTCGTCTCCGGGGACATCTTTGATGCCCCAGTCCAGCAGGGAGCCGTTGTAGAAGATGTAGAGGGTGGGGAAAATGAAGAGGAAGATGTTGTGGGCCATGAAAAAGATCTTCCAGCGTGGGACGCGGGAGTAGAGGTAACCGACGAGGACGATGTTGGCGCCGATGGCAATGCTCTGCCCGAATTCAACCCCGGTCAGGAGGGTGACGCCCCCGATCCAGATCGGGATGATGCCCGCGAAGTAAAAGCGTACAATTTTCCGATAGCCGAGGTGGTTCAGGATCACCGGCAGGGTATAGCTGATGGATACGAAAAGGGAAATCTGGACTCCGCTGTTGTCGACCCCGGCCAAGGTATATCCCAGGAAGATGATGATCCCTCCCAAGGCAAATAAGAATCCGTACAAATTCAGGAAACCAGTCAATTGATCATATCCAGAACCTCGCTCCGCAATTCCTCCCTTCCGGATAAATTCCAGCACTCGAAAAATATAGCTCATGGTTATTTGGGTATTATAACGCTTTTGAAATATACATAAGTCTTCTGATTAATACCCACTTATGGAAGAGTTGCTCCAATTGGATGCCCAATTTTCTTTTCCCAATTTCATTTTTATTGTTAAATCAGCGTAATGCCCTAACAACAGTAGGGGGAGATCAAGCAGACTCCGGACTCGATGGGGCCGGGCTTAGGAGGAGTGGATCGTGGAAAATGGAGATTCAACATCCACCTGAACAGCCGCCATTCCAACCGACCTTTTCCCTACTTTTCCTGCTTTCGACCTCCACCATTTTCATTCACTCCCGGATGACCAACCATTTCCCTACTCCTTTACAGGGAGCCTCTGACATTCTTTTACAATTTGCCGATGTCTTCCCACTCTCCATATTAGGGCATCCCCTTTCCTTTTATTATTTTGCTGACCAATCGATTTCTATTGAAAGTTATTTTCCAGTTTGCATTTGAATGAGACCCATGTTTGACGGTTGGGGCAGGTATTTTTTCATTGCCCTTTTCTTCTTCCCTTTTTCTCTTATCGCTTCGGGTAGCGACAGCCTCCTATTGGAATTGGAGGAGCATCCCGAGGCCGATACGGGACGGGTCATGCTGCTCCTGGGACTGGCCAATACCCAGTACGGATCCAATCCGGTTCAGGCTGCGAAATGGAACGAGGAGGCACTGGCCATTTCCAAGAAAGAACATTTTGATTTTGGCCAGGTCAAGGCCCATTATCTCACGGCGGTCCTCACCATGTTCCGGTCCGAATGCGATTCTACCAATGTCTACCTGGATTCCGCCGAGGCCCTTCTCCCCCACCCTCAACTGCCCAGCTACGAGGCCAAGGTCTACAATCTCCGGGCGATTTGCCGGGAACAGATGGGGGACTTTGAAGAGGCCGTCACGTATTATCAAATGGCCCTCAAGCAAGCGGAGGAGTTGGAAAATGACTTGTTGACGGCCAGTCTCCACACCAACCTGGGAAATGTTTACAAGGTGTTGGGGAATTTTGAAGGGGCCTGGAAAAGCCACCAATTGGCCCTGCCCACCCTGAAAAATTCCGGTCAGGAGGGCGCTCTGGGTTCGCTGTATACCAATATTGGAGAGGTCAAGATGGAAATGGGATTGCCCGATTCCGCCTTGGTCTATTACCGGCTGTCCCGCTTCTACAAGGAACGGTCCCAGAAATATATCAACCTGTCCTCCGCTTTCCACGGCCTCGGACTTGCCCACTGGCAACTCAACGCCCCGGATTCGGCGGAGTACTACTTCGATCTGGCCTTGGAGTGGGCGGAGAAATACAATAACCGGTCCTCTCTCATCGAAACCTATACTTCCTACGGCGAGTTCCTGTTCGAGCAGGGACGCACCACCGACGCCGAGGAAAAAATACGTCACATTTTTGAATTGGATTCCACCCACCAGGTTCCCAACCGCCTGATCCAGGCCTACCAGACCTTCGCCAGTATCCAGGCGGACAAAGGCGATTTTGCCCTGGCCTATCGCTACCAAAGGGAATACCTGATGCGGCGGGATTCAATGTATTCCATGAACCTGGCCCACCAGATTGCAGAATACCAGGAGCGGTACAATGCGGAAAAGCGGGACCTCAAGATTACGCGGTTAGAAGCTGAAGAATCCAAGCAAGAGGCCACGATTGCCGCCCAGAACTTGTGGGTGGGCTTTGCCGTGGGGCTGGCGGTCATCCTGCTGATCGTGGCCATGGTCATTCTCTGGGTCTATCAAAAAAGCAAACGCCTCAATACTCTGCTGGCTTCGAAAGCTCAGATCATTTCGGAACAGAATGATGTGCTCCTGGAACGGAACCAACAGCTGGAGGAATTGAGTCGGGAAAAGGATGGCCTGGTCGAAGTGGTCGCCCATGACCTCAAAGCTCCCTTGAACAGCTCGATGGCCCTGATTGATCTGGCCGAAGCGGAAGACGACCTGCCTCCCACTCAGCAACAGTACCTCGGTATGATGCGCAAGGTCAATTCCCGGGGCCTGCAACTGATCTCCGATTTACTTCGGCTCCATGCCGCAGAAGACCGGGGAGCCGAGTACACGGCTGAAGTTCGCCCCCTCGGCCCGGAGTTTGACGCCCTCCTTCAAGGATTCCAGAAGGAAGCGGAACGCAAGGGCATTGCCTTGCGTGCGCCAGTCCTACCGTCCGAGGCCACGGCTTGCCTGCCTTGGGAACCATTTCACCGGATCATCGAAAACCTTGTGTCCAATGCCATCAAGTTTTCTCCGGGTGGCACCACGGTAGAGGTTGGCTTGGTTGAGATTCCCAATGAACTGGTCGTCGTCGTCAAGGACGAAGGACCGGGCATTTCCGAAGAGGATCAAGCCAAAATGTTCCAGAAATTTCAGAAGCTCACTGCCCAGCCTACTGCTGGGGAACACTCGACGGGATTGGGGCTGGCGATTGTCAAGACCCTACTGGAGCAGATGGGAGGACGGATTGAGGTGGAAAGTGAGCTGGGGAAAGGTACGACCTTTCGGGTGGTGTTGGGAATGAAGCCCTCCTGATCCCATGATGGGACCTCACTTTGCCTTTTTGGGAGGCAAAAAAAGGACCGGCCGAAGCCAGTCCTGTTATTTTGCTGATACTTACTTGACTCATTGGCTGATGACCCGAAAAGAGGTCCGCCGGTTGGCGGAGTGCTGAAGGTCAGTACAGTTTACGCCATCTGCACAGTTGTTTGTGAGGCGGGTTTCCCCGTAGCCTTTGGCGACGAGGCGGGTCCGGGCAATACCCTTGCTGACGAGGTAGTTGACAACGGACTGAGCGCGGCGCTGAGAAAGAGCTTGGTTGCTGGCAGCCGAGCCCCGGCTGTCGGTATGTGACTGGATTTCTACCCGGATCAAGGGTTCCCTGCGCATGAGCTCCAACAAATTGTCGTCGATGGTTTTTCGGGAAGCAGCGGTCAGTTCGGCACTACCAGTATTGTAGAAGATGGGAAGTACCTGGCCTTCTTCTGTGGTCAGATCGCATTCCATTTCGCGCCAAACCGTCAAGCCTCCTTTTTCTTTGAGGACCTGAATGGTTACATCCTTGTATTCGGCCGGAACCACAGTTTCGACTGTATTCTCGTCCTCCACCAATACCATCCGCTCGACAACAGTGGTTTTTTCTGGAATGGCAATTTCACGAGTCGTGGCGGGCTTGTCGATGATCTGCCGCTTAACGAGCTTGTACTTGGGCTTGATCCGACTTTTGGTAATATCAGAATCCTTGTCCAGCAATTGGGTGGGAATCTGGGTAAACTTGGCCGGATATTCTTTCCAGCATACGACCCGGCAATCCATTGGATTGGGTGATGCACAATCAGGAGCAGGAGGCCCCATTTCCCAGCGGGCCGTCTTCGGCTCCAATTGGACAGTCTTAAAAGAGCCGGAGAATTTGGCTTCCTGAATGGCGATCTTGTTGTAACCTTCTTCAGTGATTACAGTGTCGTAAACAGTCTTGTAAACTGCCGGCACGTACTCATAGCGCTTGGAAGCCTCCTGGATGACGATCGTCTTGGTCACCTTCTTGTACTTGGGGGCCTCGGTCCGCAGGGTGCGGTATTCAGGACGCACCAGTACCTGGACCGTGGAATCCCCGTATACATCAGGGGTTACGCACTTGACGTAACATTTGCTCTCCGTGGGGTTCGAAGGCAGGCCATCCTGGGCAAAAAGGATTCCTGTCATGCCGCAAAGCATGATGAATAGGGTAAAAAGTTTTTTCATGACTAAACCTGAACTAGGGTTAAAATTAATTGGCTGAATGGCGGGTCCGTGGAACCCGCGAATTTGTCTGATGCCGCAAATAAGTCCCCATCCCGGGTCAAATCAGCGATTTATTCGATGAATACCTTGTTTCAGGCCACCTAGTTTAACAGAATAACCCTTAAGTGGTAGAGGACTATGCCTTTCCATTTCATTTTCCGGTCCTTTCCTTTTGTTCCTCCTTAAAAACGAACTGGCCGCCCAAAGGCGGCCAGTGAAGATCACATATACGTTTCAGGCTCAGGCCTGAGAATTCTCGATGTGGAGCTCGTGGCCCATTTTGTCTTGCTTGGTCTTCAGGTAATTGAAGTTGTGCGGGTTCGGCGGGACTTCGATCGCCACTGACTCAACGATCTCCAGGCCGTAGCCAATGAGGCCGCTCCGTTTCTTGGGGTTATTCGTCATGAGACGCATCTTGGTGATGCCCAAGTCCCGGAGGATCTGCGCACCAACGCCATAATCCCGCTCGTCCATGTTGAAACCCAGGGCCACATTCGCCTGGACAGTGTCCATGCCTTGTTCCTGGAGCTTGTACGCCTTCAATTTGTTCATCAGGCCGATGCCACGGCCTTCCTGGTTCATGTACAGGATCACGCCTTTGCCGGCTTCCTCGACCTTTTCCATCGCCGCTTGCAACTGTTCGCCGCAATCGCAGCGACAGGAACCGAAGATGTCTCCGGTCACGCAGGAGGAGTGGACCCGCACCAGGACCGGTTCTCCAGGCTCCCAGGAGCCCTTGATGAGCGCCAGGTGAATGGCATCGGTATTGCGGTGGCGGTAGGCCAGCAATTCGAAGTTGCCCATGTTGGTGGGCATGTTGACGCCGATTTCGCGGACGATGAGGCTATCGTGCTTCAGACGGTACTCGATCAAATCGGCGATGGTGATCAGCTTGAGGTCGAACCGATTGGCGATTTCCCGGAGTTCCGGGAGGCGGGCCATGGTGCCGTCCTCGTTCATGATTTCGACGAGGGCCCCCGCCGGTTCGAAGCCCGCTAAGCGGGCAAGGTCGATGGAGGCCTCGGTATGGCCGGTCCGCCGCAGGACGCCTTCCGGCTTGGCTTTCAGGGGGAAAATATGCCCGGGACGGCCGAAGTCTTCGGCCACGGATTTCGGATCGATCAGGGCCTTGATGGTCAGAGAACGGTCCGAGGCGGAGATGCCGGTGGTCACCCCATCCCGCAGCAGGTCGACCGAAACGGTAAACGGAGTCGCGTGCAGGGCGGTATTTTTCCCTACCATCAGCTCCAAATCCAACTCCTCACAGCGGCTCTCCTCAATGGCGACACAGATCAGGCCGCGCCCGTGGGTCGCCATAAAATTCACCACTTCCGGAGTGGCGTACCGTGCAGCAACGATGAAATCCCCTTCATTTTCACGGTCTTCATCATCGACCACAATGACGAGTTTGCCTTGACGGATGTCCTCAATGGCTTCCTCGATGGTATCTACTTTGATATCTGCCATGCTTCAAAGATAATAGAAACTATATTCTTCCAATTTAACTTCCGGAAACCGGAAGGGTTTTGCAGCCGTCAAAATACTCTTCTTCGCTCCCCAAATGCTCCTAAAAGCCACAGCCGACAGTTCCGGTAATTTTTTCATTTCTCTCCGCCTTTGTCTTCCCAAAGTCTTGTTTTCCCTGCTTCCCCACTTGGTTTTCCCTTCTTTTCCCCCTACCTCTCCCCTGCTGCCGATTTTTTTTTCATTTTTTTTCCCATTTGACTTATCCCCATTTCCCCTTCCAACATCTAGTGTTCCAACATTTATTTTCATTTTTTTTCATCTCACAAATATTTGCTTTTCAGGCACTTGGGACCGGAGCTACTGCGGACGGAGTATTTTCCATCAGAATCGCTTTGGGGGATAGAAAAATGGACATTGACACTCTGGGCAGCGTTTTGGGGGCTCCAGATTCGTTGCCCGGACTGAGGGATTGGAAAATGAATTGTGTTGTGTAGAGTGAAATCATTCAGCTACTGCTATCAACACATTTCTCCCGAAACAATGGAAAAAGACCAACACCTCCAGCACACACAGCCCACCAACCGGATGGCCCACGCAATGGACACCCAGGCACCGACCCAGCTGAGTGCCATCCAGGCTGCAGCGAACAACAGTCCCCGCGTCACCCAACTCAGGAACATGCAACGGGCGGCCAACGGTAGAGGCCCCGTGCAACGAAATCAGGGGCAGGGAAATATCTCCACCACCCAAGAGACGATGGTTCGTAACCGGCACCGCAATCGTACGACAACGGCTGCGAATCCGAATGGAGACAACCTCATGAAAAGTACGCTAACGGAGAGAGGCAAAACATTGACGGGCCTGTTTGCACCGGATCCCACGACCTCCATGGCCCAGGACGAAGGTTTTGAGGCCCGGGCCCTCGCCTGGGAAGCCCAGTTCGGCAATTTTGTCTACAACCACGCAACTACCAATAACTGGGTCGACCGGGCCGCTCAAACTGTCATCAGCTACCTGGACGAGAAAGCGGGGAAAAAATTCACCAAGGTCGGTAGTGGTTTCAAAAACATCCCCCGGGACGCAGCCTACGAAGAGATTGGTTCCAGTGCTACGCATGTTGCGGGGGCCGTCGGGAAAGAGGTCAAGAAAGTGCAAAGAGCCTTGAGAAGTGGC
This sequence comes from uncultured bacterium, assembly GCA_963923035.1. Classification (GTDB taxonomy): domain Bacteria; phylum Bacteroidota; class Bacteroidia; order J057; family JADKCL01; genus CAWUKT01. Next base: position 14,158 of record CAWUKT010000094.1, on the reverse strand, counting down.
AACCTCAATACCAAGGTGACCCATATTAGCAACTTTGTCAAAGAGGTTCTCAGCAATGACCTCCTCAATGACCAAGAGGCCGCCAAAAACCGCCTTCCTGCCAGTACCGCCCTCGATGAAGGAGCCGAACGGGTGACCGCTGGTGGAACCCGGGCCCTGACTCCGATGACCGGACTCGCAGCCGACCAGTGGCACATGCGGGGCAGAAGAGCCACCCTCGGGACCCAAATGCCGGCGGATAAAACGCCCCAAAATGTACGGGCCAATGCTGGAGTGGATTTCTCTCAGGATGAAAAGACCCACATGGGGCTTGCAAATGACCAGTCCCCGTTACCGCTCCAGGAAGGAGAGCGGGTCTGGGCCATCAACGAAGCTGATGCCTGGGTCCACAGCATGCGCCAAATGAGCCTTCCGCTCAAAGCGGGCGTATCTGGAACTACCGCCCGGACCATGCAGGGCCTCAGAATCCTGGGTCTCAACAATCCCGCCCTCAACCGGCTGGCCTGCATTGGTTATCTCCTGCCCCTGAACCACCACTCTCTAGTAGAGATCATGGTGGGAGCCGCTGAACACGGCGGACCAGCTTTTAACCCAAGTCAGGATTTTTATCGCAATATTGCACCTTTCAGCCCCCAGGAACTGAGAAACAATGTAGGTCCATTCCCCGATGAAGGATAATCCATGAACCAATCCAATTTCTGCAACCAAAACGGATGGCTGGTCTCCGCAGACGGTTTCATCCCCGCCTCCCGGATGGAGTTCCACTTCTCCGCCCCCAGCCAAACCACTGGATGCAACCGCCTCCAATGTCATACATGTGAAGCCCCTGTCCGTTACGGACAGGGGTTTTCCCTTTCGAAAGGTACCCTGTTGACGCCGACCGAGCTTTACGAGGCCCCGGATTGGACCGAACTTCCTGACATCCAACGCAGCACTGCGACCCTCTATACCTGCCGCTGTCGCTTTTACCAGGCTTACAGCAGCCGTCCCCTCGACGCACCCGATCCCGACGAAGAAGAACAAGGCATTGCGCCCCTGAATTGGCGCTGTGCCGGGCACCCCGAGCTGACGCTCCCGGGCCAGGCCCTGGGACACCACCTGGCTGGAGCGCAAGATGTGGAGGCCCTGGCCCGCAGCCTGCTCATGGGCGATTGGCGGGAACATGCACCGGCGTATTCGACGGGCAAACGGCCGGGATTCGCGCTGTGGCGGCTGTACCAGCTGTTGCAGGGGCCGGGCCTGCAAGATGAGCTGAGCGCCGTCGTCGCCGACGGCCTCCTCAACGCCGCGCCCGAAGTGCGGGCGGTTGCGATTGCCTTCTTCGAAGCCTTTCCCGGTGCTGCCCACGCTTCCCAACTTCTCAGCGCCTACCAGACCCATCCCGACCTGTTCGACGGCATCGCCGATCCGTTTGGCAAGGGCAAAACCCTCGCCCAGCGGCTCGTAATGGCCCTGCATCCGCAGATCAAGGCTACGGGGAACCCCGACATGCTGGCTATTATCAAGACGGCCCTGTTGCAGGAATCGACCTATGAGTACGGACGCTTCAAATTGGTGGTGGAAAGAGACGGGCAATGGATTGCCGCTCATATGCCGCGCCTGATGGCCGTTTCGCCCCGCTTTTTGGCGGGATGGCTGAGCCATTACCAGACTTTATCGGTAGATGAGTTGGTGGAGCGGGTGAAAGAATGGAGCGGAATGCAGCTGATGGAGACCGATGTGATGGTCCACCAAATTCGGGATGGATTGTACCGGGATTCTACCAAAGCAGAACTGCTGCTGGAGCAGTTGAACCTCGCCTGATTCCCTATTTCTTCAATTTGATGAACACGTAGCCGCCCTTTTCGGCGCCCCAGACCTGTTCACCCTTGTCGTCCCAGCCCTGGTCCCAGCTGATGATTTTTTCCGGGTACACCGTCACTTTGGAAGTTGCGTAGCTGGCTCCTCGGAGGCTGCTCTGGCAAGTTTTCTCCCCCGTTGCCCCCTTGAAGATTCCATTTTCCCATGCCAGGTTGACACCACAGCCCTCCTTTTCGGTGAGGTCGTCGGGAGTCATTTCATCAAACCACTTCGGCGTTTTCCACTTCCCAATCGCCGCCTTCGCATCCGGCAGTTCATAAACCTTGCTGATGAAGGCACCCTCACCCGTTTTCTCCAATTCATAGACCCGTTGACGATAGGGACGCTCCTGCATCACCGCCAATGCCTGTTCCACATACAACCAATTGCCCTTGCCCTCCCAAATGGGATACATGTGCAAAGAAATGTTGTAGTAGGCGGAATCCTGAGCGGCTTGCTCGGCCGAATTAAAGGAACCGGTCATAAAAGCCTTCAAGGTGGCCATATCCGGCGCGGCGTTCTTTTTGGGGCCGGCGGACTTGCAGGAAAAGAGAAAGAGGGCCAGTACCAAAGGAAGCAGGTAAGTGGGAAAACGAAATGAATACTTCACGGTGCAGAGTTGATGGGTTTAGAGGAATTACATTCCCATCCAATAAATCCAGGAACTCGAAAAGTCATTCTTGCGGGCGACCATTTCGGCGATCACATCGGACTTGTTGGTGGAGCTGAAGATATAGACTTTGTAAAAGGCTTTGCCGCGGGGGCGGATCACCTTGCCGCCGCTCGCGCGAGCGGCCTCCAATGCCTCGCGGGCATCGTGGGTCGAAGACACCACCAGGTAGTATTTGCCGGCCTCGGCAAAGCTGCCGACCTTGAGGTCGTCCCCTTCACCTGACTCGTCCACCTCGACCTCGACGACCGCATCCGCGGTCTCATTCCCGTCGTCACCCGACTCATTGGCCGCGTCCCCGGTCGCATTTTCATTGCCATCCCCACCCGTATCCGGCACGAATGAATCCAGGTCCTGACCGGAGACGGAACTCCCCTCCTCGGCTTCCCCATTGGAATCAGCGGCTTCCTCATCGTTCCCGTCACTCGAAGCCACGACCGCACGGCCCGGCTCCATCCAACCCCACTCGACCAGCTGGTGGCTGATCTCCTTGTGGAAGGCGACACCCATGACGCCGAGGAACAACAAGATGATAATTGGAATGATCCAGAGTCCGGATCGTTTCTTCTTTTTGGTCTTGGCTTTGGGAGGCGTGGTTTTCTTTTCCGGGGCCTTCGTCGCCACTGCCGCAGCAGCGGCCGCCTTTTTCGGTTCTGTGGCCTCGGCCGAAGCCTGCTTCTTGGCGGCAACGGGCTGCTTCTTGGGCGCCCGCCCCACCTGGAGACCTGGTTGGATATCGATGGCCTGCAATCCGAAGAACGGATTGGGGAAAGTGCCTGCGTCGGCAGCCGGTTTGAACTTCAACTCTTTCCCGCCGACCAGCGACAGGACGCCTATGCCCTCCAGCTCCAATTGGCCCTTGCCCTTCAGGTCCCGGACCATCCAGGAGCGGACCTGGGACACCATGTCCCGGGCCTTGTCGAGTGTCAATTGGTAATGGCGGAGGAAAAAGTCTTCCAGGCGGGCCACATAGGCCTCTCCGGTTTCCAGCGCGAAGCGCTGGCGGGGAGGATCGATGGTACGGGTTTCCGGATGGATCCGCGCCGGAATATGGCGACGCACAAAGGTCCCGATCCCCGGTACCGAGAAGGTATCCAGGTGCAAAAATGCAGCGTGCAGGGACTTTTGGGGGTCGATTTCCATCGGTTCTTAGAAAGAGAGGGTCACCCCTGCCTTTACATCAAACGGACGGACCGGATAGTTATACCAGTTCGAATACGTTGTGGACAGGAGGTTGTTCAACTCCAAAAATATGGAAAGCGTTTTAGAAAACCTATAATCCGCGTTCAGGTTGGCATCGGCCGCAAAGCCCTGGTTGATGGGGTTTCCGTCCGCATCTATGGTCATCACACGGTTGCCGTAGAGGAAAATCTCCGTCCCGACCGAGACCTTCTCGGCGACCCGATAGGAGCCCCAGAGATCGACCTGGGTATTCGGGATGCCGAAATTATAAGCAATGTTGCTCGTGGTGAAGCGGCGGAAGTGGCCGCGGATCCCCGCGCGAATCTTATTCTCTTTGTTGAAACTCAACGCGATCTCGGAGCCCGTCTCCGTGAAGTTGGAGTCGTAGACCATCTGGAAATAGGCGCCGCCTTCGGGGTTGAAGAAAATCAACTCCTGCTTGGAGAGGCGCGAATAACCGTTGACGCTGGCCGTGAAGTACTTCGCAAAGCCGGCCTCGATGCCCACATTGAAGTGGAGGGCATTGCGGGTCGGACGGATATCCGGAGCCCGGGTGAGGTACCGGTTGATCTCAATGAGATCGTAATAGCGGATATAATCCATGCCCCCCAACAGGCTCGCCTGGGCCGTCAACTTGTCCTCGACCAGCTCGTAGCTGGCCTTCAGGATGGGATAGGCGCCGAAGGTCGTCGCCGTATCGCCCGCCGAGTTGATGCGAACCCCGGCCGTGGCCTCCAGGCGGTCCTTCTTATAGCTCACTGCCGGCGCAAAATTCAGGAAGAAGCGGTTGGCGGAGACCGAATCGAATTGAGCAGTGGTGAAGATCAAGCCCGCGTCGATGTCGGCGTAAACATTGTCGAGGACCTTCCAATTCAGGTTGGGCATGATGGAAAAGTGCAATTCCCGGTTCTGCCACCGGTCGAAGTAGCCCTCAAATCCGAGGCCCACATCGTAATTGATGCCTTCCGGATTGAAATTGCTCAGGACCGAGGCCCCGAAATCAATTCGGGTATAGGTGTTCCGGATCGAATCCTTCAGATCCGGCCGGTCCGTTACGATGGAATCGGCAAAGTAGAAGTAATTCACATTGTCGAAGTCCAGGTGGGCCTTTAAGGTATTGGTCTTGGTAAAATAGGCCCCGTTGATGCCGCCCCGGTTCTCTCGGAACTCAGCGTAGGGCACAAAGCCCCGCGAGGAGGAAATATGGGAAAGGTCCAATCCCGCCCGCGCATTCAGGTTCCGGCCGGTCTCCAAATGCAATTGGCCGAGGGGAGTCCCGAAGCGTCCGTAGCCCAGCTTTACGAAGTTGTTCTTCAGCGCCGGCCACTTGATCTTCTGCGGCTTGGGAATCCGCGCCTTCAACGGTTCATATTCGGTAGAAGCCTCAATGTCGCGGCTCTCAAAGTTCACATCTTTGGTTTCGACCTTGGGGACGACATTCGGCGTCTCCAGCATGGGCTTCTCCAACTCGGACAAGTTGGGTTCGTAGTCGTTCGTCAGCTCAATGTTTTCCTGAATGGGCTGAGCCAGCCCCGCCAGCGGCATAAAGAGCGCCACGGCAATCAAAATTTGCTTCAGAGTACTCATTAGAATCCCTCCCCGTTTTCAGTTTCACCATCCATATCATTGTCTTCGGGCAAGCCCTCATCCATCCCCCGGATCTCAGCGATGCGCTGCTTCGCCTCTTCGGCGACATCCGGGTAGGCCGTCTGGGCCGCCAACGATTCCAGGGTGCCCTGCACCGCCTGGAACGTGTCACCCAACGCCAGGTAATCTTCAGCCAGTACCAGGAAGGCCTTCGCTTTCCAGTAGTTCTGGCCGGGGTAGGTTTCTTTCAGGTAAAACGCCGCGTTCTTCGATTGGTCGTACTCGGCCCGGTCAAACAAGATTCGGGTGAGATAGTACTGACTTTCGGCGGCGAACACATTGGATTCTTGCTGTTCGATTTCGGAGAAAATGCCGTAGGCTTCATCCTCCAGGCCCAGGAAATAATCACAGGCCGCGACCTTCACCCGCGCCTTGGTGCGGGAATACGAGGTCGTATTCTGATCGGCGTAGATCGCGAGGTACTCCGCCTTGGCCGCATCGTAGTCCTCATTCGCCATGTGGACCTCAGCCTTGCCAAACTGCGCGCTGAGCCGATCGATCAATTTGTCGGACTTGCTCTCCATCGCCGTGTACAATTCCATCGCGGTGAGGCTATTGCCCTGGCGGAAGTGGATATCGGCGGCCGATTTCAGGGCCTTGACCGTATAGCTGTTCGCGTATTCCGTCTGGTAGACATATTCAAAGTTCTCCAGCGCCTTGTCGAATTCGTTCTGCTTCTCGTAGCAGAGGCCGAGGTAATAATGGGCGTGGAAGGTCTCGCTACCGTTCGGATAGTCCGAGATATAGTTTTCGTATTTGGTGATGGCGGAAGGATAATTTTCCTCAAAGAAGCGGCTGTCGGCCACCTCGATGGCGAGGCCTTCCATCTCGCTGCTGCCACCGGCGCCACCGGGGCAACGCTCCCGGAAAGCGGCTTCGACCTCGTCGAATTCCGAGCCGGGGAGCAGATTGGACAGGCTGCTCAGAGCCACCGTCACGTTGGCGGTGCTGCGGCAGTGGTCGTAGACGACCTGCTTATAGTAGCCCACGGCCTTGGTCTTGTTGCCGCTGCGCTCTTCCGAAATCGCCAGGCGGGTCAATGCGGCCGGGACATAGGGACTGTCGCCGTGGTCGCGGATCAGGACGCGGCAGTACTTGGCACAATCGCTCCAGTTGTTGAGCCAGGTCAAATAGGTCTCAGCGGCGGTGATGAGGGCGTCGTCCCGGTACTCGCTCTTCCGGTACTTGGCCGCCAGCGTCACGTGCGCATCGGCCGCCCGCTTGAAGTCGTCCTTCCGGAAGTACAGCAAGCCAATTTGGTACAGGGCATAATCGACATGCATCGTATTGAAATCCCGGACCTGCTTGTAGTAGCGCAAGGCACCATTGTAGTTCTTCAGGGCAAATTCGCAGTCGCCCGCCCGCAGCAACGCATCGACATAGGCTTCGGGATTCTTCTTTGAATCCGCCAGGCCGATGAACTTCTCGAAACTCCGGCTCGCCTTGTCGAAGTTTTTCTCCTGCAAAGTCGCCCAGCCAATCCCATAATGGGCGGAGGGGTAGTTCTCATTCTTCGCCGCATAGGGCTGGCGCAGGAAATTCTCGTAGGCTTTGACCGCCTCGCCGTAAGATTGGGTCCGGAACAGGGACTCCCCGTACCAGAAGTACGAATCGAGCGAGACTTCGGGGTCGATATTTTGGTTGAAGGCCTTTTTGAAATAGCCCGCGGCATCGTCGTAAACGCCTTCGCGGTGCAATTGGAGGCCGTATTGGTAGCAAGCGCCCTGGTAGGCGGCGCGGGAGCGCCGGGTCCGCAGACCGTCCTCGTCTTCGAGGTAGGCAATCGCTTCTTTGTAGTTGCTGGTATAGAGCAATATTTCCCCGATCAGGCCACTCGCCTCTTCCTGGTGGCTGCTGCCCGGATAATCGGCCATCAGCGTCTGCAATGCCGTCAGCGCCTCTTCAAAATAACGGGTCTTGAAGCTGGCCTTGGCGTACAGGAAAAGGGATTCTTCCTGGATTTCGGGATTGAATTTCATGTCGGCAGCCTTCATAAAGGCCGTCCGCGCGCTTTCATAGTTGTCGATCTGGAGGAAGCACTGGCCGAGGTAGTAATAGGCATTCTGGGCCAGGGCATCTTCGGGCTGGAGGCATTTCTGGAAGCGGGGTTGGGCCTCCTTGTAATTCGCCTTGTGGTAATAGCTGAAGCCCATCCGGTACTGGCCTTCCCGGTTCAGGATGCCGCCCCGACTCGCTTCAAACTTGGAGAAGTAATTGATGACCTTGCCGTATTCTTCCCGCTCAAACGCCGCATTGCCCAGGATAAACCAGACCTGCGCATTCGAGCCCCGTCCATTCGTTTCCAACTCCTTCGCCATCGCATCCAGCTCGTCGTAGCGCTGGAGCTTCAGCAAACAGCTGGCCTTATACACGTCGACATCCTTGGCAAACTTATTGTCCGGCTTGACCTTCTGAAAACCCTTCAGGGCCTCGCCATAATTGCCGTTGTCGTAGCTGATGAGCGCATAATAATAGGAGCCCATTTCCCCGAACTGCCCATCTTCATTCCGAATCTGACGGAACATGTTCATGGCCTCGCGGTGCCGGTCTTCCTTATAATAACAGTAGCCCATCATGAAGCGGGCCTGCGTCACCTGGTCCCGCGTCAGCGTCGAAGAATCAATCTTCTTCAGCCGCGGCAGCACCTCGTCGTAATCGCCCCGCATGAAGTAGAGGCTACCGATATAGAAATACGACTCACTGACCCGCGGGTGGGCCGGATAGGTCGAAATAAAGGCTTCAAATTGGGATTGGGCGTTGCTGTGGAGGAGATTGTAGTGGGCAAAAGCACGGTAAAACTCGGCTTCGGCAACGCGGTTGTAGTGGGGAGTGCGGTCGTAGGAGGGAGAATTGGCCGCGAGGTAGTCATCGAGAATCGTAATCGCCGCCCCGTATTTCTCTTTGTCGATCAGCTCAACCGCCCGGTGGTACTGGGCGAGGTCGCTGTCCTCACTGGGTTGCTGGCTCCAGCCAAGCTGGACACCGATCATTCCCCAAATGAAAAAAGTGGCCACCAATGGAGCCCACCTGGGAGAGAATTTTGTTTCGGCGCGCCTCCCGTCCGGCGCCTGGCTGTGTGGCTTCCAATACCTACCTACGTTCCCCATCGGGAACGACGTCCGCCCGATCCTATGTCTCATATTTAGAATTTTAACGTCAGCCCTACACTTGGTAGTAAAGGCAACTGATAGATGGTTGCAAATCTTACTCGGTCGAAATAGAATACGTTCCTTCTGTTATAAAGGTTTATAATTCCTGCCTGGGCTTCGAACAGGAACTTGTTGTTGAAGACCCAGCGACGCTTGCCTGAGATGTCCAATCGGTGATAGTACGGGAGGCGTCCGCCGTTGAGTTCTTCGGCATAAAGAATCCCCAAGTTACCATTTTGGGTCGTATAATCAGTTTGGGCTCCGTTATCCAGAAAATCAAGTTTCTCAAAGAATCCCTGGGTTTGGGTGAAGGGGAAACCAGATCCCAGGTTCCAACGCATACTCAACTCCCACTTCTTTTCATTGAACTTTCTCCTTCCCTCAAGGTCCTCATCGTCCCGGTAAAGGCTGCCATCGAAGAATGAAATGACCACGTTGGCATTGTGACGGCGGTCCCAGACGGGCGGGTAGGTGATCTGACCGTCAGTCCGGTCGATCTTCGCGAGACCGTAGGTACCATAGGCATACCAACGCGGAGATTCATAGCGCAGGATCAGGTCCACCCCGCGGGCGAGGCCCGTCTCCGTGATAAAGTTCGGGTCTTCGGGGAAAATCTTGTCCCGGTTGATGTTCGTCAACTGGGTAAAGTCCTTGACCCAACCTTCCACGCGCGTGGACAAGTTCGGGATCACCTCGACTTCAACCCCGGCCAGGGCGTGCCGGGCCGTCTGCAAGGTATGTTCTTTGATCTGGCCCGATACATCCTCCGGGGCAGCAAGGAAACCCTGGAACAGGTTCACCACATCCCGGTCAGACGTCGCGGCCATCAGGTTCTGCGAGTAGATACCCGCACCAGCCGTAAAGGATACCCGGGGAAGGTTGATCTTCGCCCGAATCCGCGGCTCCATGCTGATAAAGCCGTGGTCATTGTAATAATGAATCCGCAGACCCGGCTCGATGACCCCGATGTCCCGAATGCTGTCCTGTCGGTTGCTGTTCACCAGGCGGATGACCTTTTTGTAATTGAAGTCGGCGGCAGCTTCAGTATTGTTGAAGATCTGCTGGGTGATCAGGCCGAAGGAATTGGTAAAGGAGTAGTCGGTCCGGAAACCAAGGAAGGTGACTCCATAGCGAAATTCGTCGACGCTATTGAGCAAATAGGTAAACCGAAGTCCCCCGTTGAATCCCCGGATCAAGGAATTACGCGGGAAGTTTTCGGAAGTATTCTTAATGCCGGATTGGAAGGAGGTATAAGCGAAGTTACCCGAGAGGATGACTTTGGAGGCCTGGGGAAGGAAGCGGAAGTTCATCCCGCCGCCGGCCTGGTTCCACTCGAGGTTGGAGGGAAATTCAAAGTTGACGTCGTCGTCGTTGTAGAAGCCGAAGAAGTTGACCGTATTCAATCCATCGGAGAAGGTCATCTTCCCGTAGATGTCGGTAAAGGAATAGGGCAAACCGGCCGTGTCATTCACATAGGAGTAGAGACTTTGGCTGGTCTGGTTGAGGTAGGAACGGCGGGCGGAGAGCAAAAAGCCGGAGCCACCGGGTCCATCTTCCTTCTTCTTGAATGGGCCTTCGATCATGAAGCCCGAAGACAGGGGGTTGATATTTGCTTTGCCGGAGATGCCCTTAAAGTTGGGGTTCCGGGTCTTGATGTCGAGGATGGAAGAGATACGACCGCCGTACTGAGCCGGGAAGGCCGCACTGTACACATCGACGCCCCGCAGGTAGTCGGTGTCAAAGATGGAGAACAGCCCGATGCTGTGGAAGGGAGAATAGATGATCATGCCGTCCATGAGCGTCATGTTCTGGACCGGGGTACCGCCCCGGATGAACAACTGACCGCCCTGGTCCCCCGTACTGACCACCCCGGGCAATACCTGGAGGTACTGGGCGAGGTCCGGCGTTCCCAGGGAAGGCAGGAGATTGATTTGGCGGGCACTGATTTCCGTTTTCCCGATGTCGAATTCCGTTTTCCGAATCTCCCCCACTTTCCGGTCCCGAATCTCCACCACGTCGATCTGCGCCCCACCGGCCTTCATCTCAAAGGAAACCGTATTGATGCTGTTCTTGGCCACTTCGACCTTCTGCCGAACCGTGTCCAGCCCCAGGTACAGGACCGTGACCTCGTGCTCACCTCCCGGAAGGCGCGGGATCGAAAAGATGCCATCGCCATTGGTATAAGCACCCGTTTGCAGATCGAAGATGACCACTGAGGCTCCCACAACCGGCTCCCCAAACTCATCGACGACGGTTCCCCGGATGGTCGCTCCCTGTCCGTAGGCAGCGGTCATCCCCACCAGGACCAGCACCAGGGTCCCCAACCAATTCTTCATTTTCTCCGATAAATTCATTGCGACGCAAATTACGTAAAGTTTTCAGCAAATCTCCCCCGCATTTTCCCCGATACTGCTTTCTTAGCGACGCTTAGGGTCTTCTTTTGGTTTTCCCCGACTCATTTCTCCCCATTTGCCGCTGATTTCATCAATCTCCCCAACTCCTCTAACATTCTGAAACTTGATTTTCCGTCTGGGTGACACAGTTTTACCCCCGTTTGTCCTGAATTGGCCTTTTCATTAGTTTGGTTGCCGACAACAATCACCTCCTGACCTGCCGACCATGCGATTTCACCTCATTGCCCTGTTCATTTTCCTCTTGTCCCCCTTGATTTCCCCGGCCCAGGACAGCCTCCGCGCTTCGGACCTGTTGCCCCATACCGTGTATTTTCAGGTGGAGGACGGAGAAATGAATGCGGAGGGAAAACAGTATTGGGAGGAAATGGTGCGGGAAAATGGGGTGGTCTTGCTGGGAGAATATCATGGGTCGCGGAACATTTCTCAGTTTACGCAGGCACTGCTGCCGGTGATGGGGGAAATGGGTTGCCGGCACTTTGCATTGGAAGTGGGGCCGACCTCGGCGGAAATCCTGACAGAGCGGAGTCAAAAGCCCGAAGAGACGGTCCAGGAACTCAGATCGCTCAATACCCGCTACTTATACGGCGATTCAAGCCGCTATTATACGCCCATTCCGTTCTTCAGCCATGTTTCGGACGCCGAGTTCCTGGCCGAGGCCAGCCAGTTGAAGATGCAACTGATCGGCATGGACCAGGAATTCAAGTTTGGGTACAAACTGATAGCCTGGGAGCTCTGGGGACGGATGAAGAAAGCAAACCGGAAACGGATTTTATTCGACTTCACCGATGTCCTGGACTCGTTGGACACGGCCTATGCCCGGGAAATGCAGTACTACGCGACCCGGGACAAGTCGCTGCCCCGGTTCAGTGCGGCCATCCCGGAAATGCGGGTCTGGGATAGCTACCTGAACTACGCCGCCCGGCAATCGGATTGGCATGCGGGCGTGGTGGAGGACCTCCGGACGACGATGGAGATCTACCGCACGAACCAGGTGCGGGCGTACTGGCAATCGAATGCCCTGCGCACCGAGGAATGGAAGCGGAACCTGCGAGAGGGCTTGGAGCGGACGGAGTTTGATTGGAAAACGGACCCGCTGCTGATCAAGGTGGGCGGCGTCCACGTGGCCAAGGGCCCAAACAGCTACCGCTTCTACGACCTCGGCAATATGGTCGCCGAACTGTGTGCCTACCACGGCCGGCAATCGCTCCATGTGAATTTCCTGTCGCGGTTCTACATGGACGGCGATTCGCTGGTGGATGAATTGGCCGACCCGACGAGTTGGTACGCGAAGACGCGCGGCGCGCTGATCCAGGTGGGCCGTCCCGATGCGTGGACGGCCGTCGACATCCGCGGGATACGCGACGATGTGTACTACCAAAATGCCTACCTCCTCCATCCGGAGATGAAGAAATTCTTCCTCAAATACGACCTGGTCGTGATCCCGCCCACGGAAGTGGAGGCGGTGCCCAATGTGGACTTTTCGCGGGGGTGAGCGGGGTGGGCGGGGGTGCTCGCCTTGACGGCTTTGGTGGAACTTAGTTCCACCAAAATGCCCATTGGGCGGCCTGACGGCCCTGTTGGCGGTTCGTGGAACTAAGTTCCACGAAAGCATACTTTGATCATTTTTGCTTGGGTGGAACTTAGTTCCACCAACATGTCCATTGGGCGGCCTGGCGGCCCTGTTTTCTCTTCGTGGAAGCAACTTCCACGAAAGCTGGGGTGGGCGAATTCGCCCTGAACCTTAGTTCATCCACCATTTACCTAAAACAACTCACCGTCTCCCTTTATTCATTCTCCCGACTCCTCTGTTTCTGGACCATTTCCCTCAATTCCATTTCCCATCGACCCATTTGAATTCGGCTACGACCTCAATGCCCCCACCTCCGAGGCGAATTCCCCCACCTCCAACCCAAATTGTATTCGCCTCCAACCATAATTGTATTTACCATCGAGGTCCCCCCCTCCACCTATTGGCCCCCTCCCCCCTACCTCCAACCTAAGTGGATCATTTTTCCGCAACTGACCGAAACATCTGTCAGTTGCGGAATGGCACGGTTTTTTCATCAGCACAGGGGTAAAATTTTCCGTAACTGATGCATGAGAAGTGCAGTTACGGAAAGCGAATAGTTAGAAATAAGCTAGAATTGTACCATGGAAAAACACACAAAATCGAGGCAAAACTTAATGAGGAATTTGGTTCTGACGGTAAGAAGAGGATCGTTGAAATCGGATTGGCAATGGCCCAATTCCATCCCCCTGTTATTCTCATCGATCACACCAATAACGAACTCAAAAATCCAGAGCTAAGGGCCTGGATCAACTTGACAAACTGACCTGAATCTTTTTCGGCAATGACCTTTCAACCCGCTTTCGCGGGACGGGATTCGTGTTGCCTTTCAACAACCCCATAATACCATCATTTATGACCTCTCAGCCCAAGAAGTACGGGAAATCCCACAACGTAGGCTTTCATTTTGACAATTATCCGAACAAAAAGAAGGAGGGCCGCGTGAAAATTTCGCTGGTGGTCAACCTCACCGGTAAGAAGGAATACTACCCCATTCTTCCCGAAGCGTTCATGTATCGCAAGTACTGGAAAGAGGCCGTGGACCCGGAAACGGGGCAACGGCTTGGACACAATTTCATTCAGTCGCGGGGGAACCGAGACTATGAATCTGTATTCCCGATCATCGCCGAAGCGAAATCAGATATGGAGGCCTTGATTCGCCGGTTGTTGCGGAAGAAGGAAACGCTCACCCACACAACTTTGCGACGGCGCTGGAACCGTGAAAGTGACATTTTACACGAATATTTCAGCCGTTATGTCCATGAAGAAGTGCGGCGGATGGAACCATCCACCTATAATAACTACAAGGTCATGGTCGAGAAGGTGCGGATGTTCGACCAGGAGGTCAAACTGGCGGAGGTGACCTGGGAATGGCTGCGGGATTTTCACAATTGGATGCTAAATGATTTTTGGAATGAGCGGAAGGGGGAACATGGGATGATGGAATCGTCGGTCGCGAGTCACATGCACAAGGTGGGGATTATCTTTCGGTGGGCGAAGATGCAGGGGGCGATTGAGGAAGATCCCTACTATCAATTTAGGGGACTTCGGAAAAGGGCCCGATCAAGCAAACCGAATCCCAATCCGTTGACGGCGGAGGAAGTTTTGCGGCTGGATGCGGCATACCAGTCAGAGGAACTGAAGGGAATAAAACTGACCATGAGCAATGGGAGACAGTTTGGGATTGGGG
>CAWUKT010000093.1:0-28437 GCA_963923035.1 uncultured bacterium | reverse complement strand
GTTCCAGATGCCATCGTCGGACATGGGCTGCTGGGCGTAGATCTCGGTCATGTACTGGACATTGAACCGGAGGAAGTCGATCAGCTCGCACACCGCATCGATCTCGGACTGGTGGGCATTTTTGGATTGGGCCAACATGGTGCCAGCATTCATCCGGGCCCGGTAGGGGCCAGCGATGAGGTCGGCAGCTTTGAGGAAGATGGCTGCCCGCTCTTCCCAGCGGAGGGCCGCCCATTGGGGCCGCGCTTCGAGGGCCGAGTGGATGGCCGCTTCGACATGCGACTTGTCCCCACGGGAGTAGTGACCGATGACGTGCTGGTGGTCAAAGGGCGGGGTGAGGGCACGTTTGTCGTTGGTCCGAATTTCGTGTCCCCCGATGTACATCGGGATATCCGCTTCCGCAGTGTACATGGCCTGGACGGTGGACTCCAATTCGGCCCGTTCGGGGCTTCCGGGAGCATAGCCAAGGACCGGCTCGTTAATGGGAAGGGGGGGAGTGAAGTAAGCGTTCGACATTTTGTCCTACATTTTGAGTTTGATGCTGCAAATGTAAAGAAAAACATCGTGCCGGTTGCCGTTTGGGGAATCAATCCAAAGTGGTCAGGGAGGGGAGAAAATGGGTTGGAGCCGGGAGAAATGGAGTTGGGGAAAAATGAATCCCAGTTTAATTGCTGCCAGGACCTTCTTTGGGCTAACTGCCGTTAGGGTGACACTTATCATTTTCCGCCTCCATTGGTAGGAATTGTTACCTGAGTGGCGGAGAACTTTCCTTGAGAATGTGTAAACTTACATTGTGAAGTCGTTCACGAGCGCCATATTGATCCTCGCCTATGTAGTGCTGACCCTGCGGCCCTCCTTGCCGCTGGTGGAATACGCGCTCCAGAAAGACTTCATCGCCAATACACTTTGTGAGAACAAGGACCGGCCGGCCCTGAATTGTGCGGGGAGTTGCTACCTCAAGAAGCAACTCAAGAAAGCCGCTCAGGACAGTCCATCCGATTCGGATGAAGTCCAGGTCGTCGTCGTTCCTTTTCACCTGCAAGCGGAGGAAATCGCGCTTTCGGTTGCTCCTCCGGTTCAAGCCAACTGGGGACAGTTTCGTTTGCCCGATCATTTGACCCACTCCGTTCCCCTTTCTCCCCCTCCACGCTCCTAGCTCCACATTTCACTCTTGAACTTCCTGCGATTGCCCCTTTTCAGCCAATCCTTTCTTAGGGTTGAGGGAAAAGAACGAATACTGTGTGAATAAAAGTAATACCACCCAAGGAAAATCCTTGAAACCCAATACCATGAAGAAGAATATTCATTTTCTGTTTCTGGCCCTCGTATTTGGTCTGTTCTCCACAACCATGAGCTCCTGTAAAGAAGAAGGTTGTACCGATCCGGCTGCCCTGAATTACAATGAAGATGCCGATGAAGACGACGGCAGCTGTGAATATGCCGATCCGTCCCTGATGTTCCACCTGCACGGGATGTACGGTTCGGATATGTTTGCCCTGAACACCGATTATACCACGGCCGATGGCCGCACCATCAACTGGTCCATCGCCCGTTTCTATATCTCCAATATCCGCCTCGTGAACTCCGCTGGCGCTGAAACAGCCGTTTCCGGTCCTGGTTACGCCCAATTCAAGGCCGGTACCATGATGTACCCGGTCGGGACCGTTGCTCCCGGAACCTATTCCTCCGTCCGGTTTGACATTGGCGTCGACAGCACCGCCAACTTCGGCGACCCCTCCCTCTGGGCCGACGACCATCCCCTCTCCAATTCCAGCGCGACCTTTGACCACTGGAGCTGGAGCACCGGTTACCTGTTCATCAAGATGGAAGGCCAGGTCGACGCTTCTGCCGGCGCCAACGAGCCCGCTGACGATGACTTCGTATTCCACGTCGGAACCATGAACATGCTCCGCACCGTTGAAATTCCCTACAACCTGACGGTTGAAGGCGGCGGTTCCGGGACCGTTCACATGGACGTAGACGTCCAGCGAATCATCAATGGCATTGATTGGGTCGCTGGTACCAAGACCCACACCATGGACAATATGCCCCTGGCGACGCAGGTGGCTGACAACGCTGCCGCTGCCATCTCCGCACAATAAGATCTAGTCATAGATGAAGCATTTGACCCCACTTATCCCATCTGTTTCGAACCCCGTCGGGGAGAGGAAGAGAGGTAAGTGGGGTTTCTTTGTGCTTTGGCTGGCCTTGTTGGTGACGGGATGTGGGGCGGAAACAATTGAGCTGGAAAGCATCCATGCGCCTTTTCAGCCCGATTTACCCCCGGGAATCCCAGCGATGCCGGCTCCCCCCGACGATCCCCTGACCAAGGCCAAGATCGAATTGGGCCGGTCCTTGTTCTACGACCCCATTCTTTCCCTGGACAGCACCATCTCCTGTGCCTCCTGCCACCACCAATCCATTGCCTTTTCTGACTTTGGAGCGGTATCGGTGGGATTGGAAGGAAGGAGGGGTTTTCGAAATGCGCCGCCCCTTTTCAACCTCGCGTGGCACGAGTCTTTCAACAAGGATGGCGGAACGCGGACGTTGGAAATCCAAATGGAAGTTCCCTTGACCGATTCGGTGGAAATGGGCCAGACCATTCGCCGGAGTTTGGAGCGCCTCAATGCCCACCCGACGTATCCCAATCGGTTTTACCAGGCCTACGGCGTGGACAGAATTTCTAGTTATCAGCTGACGCGGGCGATTTCGGCGTTCCAGCGGACCCTAATCAGCCTGAATTCTCCCTACGACCGCTACCAGTACTACGGCGAAGACAATGCGCTGTCGGCATCGGCGAAGCGGGGGCTGGAGCTGTTCTATTCCGAGGCCCTGCAATGCGGAACCTGTCACAGCGGCTTCAATTTCCGGAAGGAAGGGTGGGAGAACAATGGGCTCTTTGTGGAGTATCCCGATTCGGGTCGGGCGCGGATCACGTTGGACCCTGCGGACGCGGGCAAATTCAAGGTGCCGTCCCTACGGAACGTCGCTTTGACGGGGCCCTACATGCACGATGGGAGCATGGCCAGCCTGTCGGAGATCATCGATCTCTATGCGGCCGGTGGCACTGGCCACCGCAACCAGAGCCCGCTCATTGCGGGATTTGAAATCAGTGACCAGGAAAAGGCCGACCTCATGGCGTTCCTGGAATCGCTTACCGATGAATCCTTCCTGAGCAATCCTGATTATGCTCATCCTTCCATTAGATAAGCGCCACAAAGGCTCAAATTGAGCTTATTGTCAACATTTTCTCTTATATTTCTTTTGTTTAGCAGAAGAACCGATGTACCGCACACTGAATTACATAGGATACTTGCTCCTCCCCCTGATGCTATTGACCGGCTGTGGGGAAGAAATCCCGCTGGAAGAAATTTCCCGAACGACGGTTTACCGTCCAAATGGGTTCCCTTCCTACGACATTCCCGAGGACAATCCCATGTCGGTCGAAGCGGTGAAGCTGGGGCGGCATCTGTTCTACGATCCCATTTTGTCCGGTGACAGCACACAGTCCTGTGCTTCCTGCCACAACCAGGCCCTTGGATTTACCGACAATGAATTGCAGTTCAGTACGGGGATTGATGGCATTGAGGGAGATAAAAACTCGATGCAATTGATCAACCTGTTGTGGTCGGACCGTTTGTTCTGGGATGGGAGAAGTGAAACCCTGGAGGAGCAGGCGTTGGAACCGGTCGAAAACCCGATTGAACTGCATGATACCTGGCCGAATGTGGTGGAGAAGCTGGAACGCCATCCGGTATATCCGATCTTGTTTGAGCAGGCATTTGGTAGCCGAACCATTACGAAAGAATTGGCCGCCAAGGCCATCGCCCAGTTTGAGCGGACCCTCATCTCCGGCAATACCCGTTACCACCGGTACAAATACGGTTTGCCGGGTGGAAACATGAGCGATTCTGAGTTGCGGGGGATGACGTTGTTTTTTGGGGAAAAAGCGGAATGCTTCCATTGCCACGTCGACATTACGTTTACCGACAATTCATTCCGCAACAACGGCCTGAACCGCGTATTTCCGCCGGAAAGCCAGGGCCTGTTCAATGTGACGGGCGATCCCGCCGACATTGGCAAGTTCAAGACGCCGACCCTGATCAATATTGCCCAAACGGCTCCGTACATGCACGATGGCCGTTTTGAGACCCTGGAAGAGGTGCTGGACCATTATGCGACCGGAGTGAACTTCTCCCCGACCCTGGACCCATTGATCCGACTCAATGGCTTCCAATTGACCCAAGACGAACGCGCGGATCTGGTGGCTTTCCTGAGGACCCTCACCGATGAAGAATTCCTCAGCAATCCGGATTTCTCAAATCCCTTCGAATAAGAAAGGTGCCCAAGGCACCTTCCCATACATTCCCAAAACACTTAGTTCTTCCTAGCATTTCTGGTACACGGCCGCAAAATGCTTGGTCAGGTAATAATCGATCTTTCGGTTGACGTCCAACACGATATCGAGGGATTCGACGTGGCTGATCTTTTCGAGGTGGTACAGGCGCAGGACGATTTCCGGTTCGTGGGAATTGGGGCCATTGTATTTGTAGCACAGGACGGCCTGGCGTCCGTTTTTCAATTCGCCGAAGACGAGGGGAATGATGCGGCGGGGATTGCCCTGGTAATGGAGGGAGATCATCTGGTGGCCCCGGATGGCCTCGCAGATCAGGCTGTGGGTGGATTGAGCGGATGAGCTGGAGCTGCTGGTATGACGGGTGCGACGGGCACGTCCTCGGGAGTTAGTTGCTGAAGGCATGGTCATTTGTTTTACTTGTTGATCTGTTTGTTATTCTTAGGAGACTAGAGGAGAGGGGTTTCTCTCATTGTTCTATATAAATATACGGGGGGGCTTTGACAGGTTATGTCATTTTGAGAGAGCTATCCCAACAAAAAAAGGCGGTGAACCCGGAGGTCCACCGCCCTTATTTTCTTGCGGAAACCGCAATTATTTCTTCACAGACAATTCCTTCATGATGTATTGACAGTTGGCGTACTTGTCAATCACAAAGAGGACGTAGCGTGCATCCACGCTGATGGTCCGTACAATGGCATCGTCAAAGACGAGGTCAGAAGTCATGGATTCCCAGTTGCCGTCGAAGGCGATCCCAATGAGTTCACCTTTGCCGTTGATGAGCGGGGAACCGGAGTTACCGCCGGTGATGTCGTTGTCGGTCAGGACACACAGGGGGAGACGGCCATTTTCGCCGTAGGGGCCGAAGTCTTTGGCCTTGAGCAGGCGGTGGAGTTTTTCCGGAACGTCAAATTCTTCGTCGCCGGGGACCTCTTTTTCCAGGATACCTTCGCCGTAGGTCTGGTATTTGTAGCTGACACCGTCACGGGGATCGTAAGGAATGACTTTTCCGTAGGAAAGGCGCATGGTGGAGTTGGCGTCGGGATAGAAGTTCTTGTCCTTCATCATTTCCATCATGCCGGCTTCGTAGACCATCATGGCTTGCTCGTCGACCTGGTCAAACATGCCACCTTCCATTTGGAGTTTGGAGATGAAGAGTTCGATCAGGCTGTTGACGTACTCAAAGCCGGGGTCCTTGGCCATGTCCTTCACGTTGGGATCGGAGAGGAAGGAAGCAGCCCGGCCCTTATCCGTAAGGAAAGACTTGTCGAAAATCTTGGCGGCGTAGGCATCGAAACGGTCCATGTCGCCTTTGGCCTTGGCCTTGGTGAAGTTCTTGGACTCGAATACGGAAGGATGCATCTCCTTGGGCAGGTCGTTGTACATCATGCGGATCATGGCCGCAGCGACTTTCTCATCGACATTGGCGAAGTACTCAGCGAAGTGATCGTCGAGGCCTTCCTCCAGACGTCCGAATGCCGCATCGGCAGCTTCCTGGTTGTCCGCATCGAGAGCGCGCTTGGCCCGGAAGTACTGAAGTCCGTAGGCCACAAAACCCGGGCCGAAACCGGCCATGTTCACATAGCTACGCAACTTCAGAATATCCGCGGAGGCTTCGTAGTTGCGCTTGATCTGCTCGAGGATCTCACCATATTTTTCTTTCCGGTCGCTGTCGGCGGTGGCCCACTGCTGGAATTTTTTCTCGAAATCTACCCGCTCTTCGATCAGGCCCCTACGGGCGAGTCCACGGTTCTGGCCAATGCAGTACTTGTGGTAGTTGGAGAGAGAGGCGTACTCGGAAGCGAGGTCGATGCGGATTTGATCGTCGGCGTCCATGAAGCCCTTCATGATGCGGAGGCGCTCACCCAGGATCTTAACGACGGAGGGATTGGCCACTTCGTAGGTGTGCTTGATCGCGGAGGAAGTCAGGTAGCGGTCGGTGCTACCGGGGAAGCCCAGGGTCATGGCGAAGTCACCTTCCTGAACGCCCTTGAGGGAGATGGGGAGGTAGTGCTTGGGCTTGTAGGGGCGGTTGTCGGGGGAATAGTCGGCGGGCTTGTTGTCAGCGCCGGCGTAGACGCGGAGGACGGCAAAGTCGCCGGTGTGGCGGGGCCACATCCAGTTGTCGGTATCGCCACCAAACTTACCGATGGCGGAGGGGGGAGCACCGACGAGACGCACGTCGCGGAAGGTCTCATAGACGAACAGCAGCTGCTGGTTGCCCTTGAACATGTCGCGGATATTGGCGCGGTAGGAAGTACCTTCGGTAGCTTCCGCCACGAGGCGGGTCTCAGCATCGCGCCGGCCTTCAGGACCGGCTTCGGCGATTTCTTTGGTCACGTCTTCGATGCGGACCAGGAAGGAGACCGTCAGGCCGGGGGTATGGATTTCTTCGCCTTGGTTGCTGGCCCAGAAGCCATCCGTCAGGTAATCGTCTTCCTGGGTGGAGTGGGTAGCGATGGCGTCGTAGGCGCAGTGGTGGTTCGTGAAGAGCAAGCCGCTGCCCGAGACCACTTCCGCAGTACAAAAGCCTCCCAACTGTACGACAGCATCTTTGATGGAGGATTTGTTGACACTATAGATTTCTTCGGCCGAAAGTTCGCAGCCGAGTTTTTGCATTTCGTCGATGTTCATTGCCCGGACGAGGTGGGGCAACCACATGCCTTCATTCGGCGGTACCGGCTTGGGCTCGTGGCCGGTAGCAAAAGCACCGAACACCAACGCCATTCCGAGTATCATTAGGGATAACTTCTTGTACATAAACTTTTTAAAATTGACGTGAATGGTCGTGAAAATAAGAAAAAAATCGGGGTCAAACATGGTTGGAGGGGTAAAATTGTAGGAGTGAAAACAGCCTTACAATGGGCCCGAATAGCAATTATTTTCCCGTTCGCTTTCTCCTTCATTGACCTGCCTTCAATTGACTGTTCCAAACTGAAACACTTTTCAAATTGGGCCTTTCTCAAAGTCCGTAATCCTTACGTCGGGATGATCTGGCTTATTGTGGTTGGGGGCGGGAAAATACAGGGCGGTAATAATTCGTTGTCTATTTAGTGTGTAATCGAATGGATTTTTTCTGTTCGGGGGGCTTGAAAGAATTGGTGATCATTGAAAAAAATTAAAAAAGGAGAAAAAAATGCGTACACAACAATTTTTTCGCGGCGGTTTTTTTCTGATGCTGTTGGCATTGCTCTCGGGTGGGGCAATCCAGGCTCAGAATGGGAAGGTCTTCGGCACGGCTACGCTTGACGGTGAGCCGCTTATGTTGACTGAGATTACCCTGCAACAAGGAGAAACCATCATTCAACGGGGCATGTCGGATATGGCGGGGAAATACAAATTTGCGGTCATTCCTCCCGGCGAATATTCCATCGTGGTCCGGGACGGCGAAGACACCTATACCTTCGGCCTGACCATGGGCTCGGACGAAACCGAGATCAAGGACCTGACCATCGCCAAAGGGGGCAGCATTTACCCCACCGATGAACTTTTCTCGGTGGATCCCATCCAGCCGGTCACAATCCCGATTTCTGTGATCAACCAGGGGAGTGTACGCTCTCCCGAAGACATCGCGGCGACCCTGACCCCCGGCATTACCCAGCGTGACCAGGGCGATCCCCTGAACATGCGCGGCGCTCGCTCTGGCGGTACCGTCTACTTCGTGAATGGCATTAAGGTCCGCGGTGAAACCGGCCTGCCCATGCGGTCCATGGAGCAAATCGACGTGATTACCGGTGGTGTGCCGGCGAGCATTGGTGATGCGGCGGGCGGTGTCATCCTCGTCGAAACCCGGGGCGGCATGCGGGGTTCCGGTGGCAAATATTACAGCCGCGAAGAACGCCGCGAAATGCGCCGGCGCAAAAAAGGCAAAGACAAAGACTCTTTCCATATAAATGGCCAGGACATCCTGGCTCTGCAATTCTAACTGACAATCCAAACTGACGATCCAACCCTTCTGATCCAGGGAATGGTATTTCTGATTCACCTTTTTTGGGGCCGCAAGGGCCCCATTTTCTTTTTCCCCCACTTCCCTTCCAAAATCAAATTTTTCCAATTCGATGCGTGGCCAGATTTTGTATCTTTACTTACCCGCTGACAATGGCGTGTTTGCCGGGGAAATAATACTGAATACATGAAAAATCTTTCCAACCTGTTGATTGCACGCGGCCCTGTTTCCCGTTGGGTAGTGGGTGCGCTGATGATGTTACCCCTCTTCATGACCGGCTGTCAGGATCCGCCTGAGGCGTGTTTTGCCGTCGATGCCACCGTCGTCGACCAGAATTTCCCGGTCTTGTTTTCCAATTGCTCCGTCTTCCAGCAGCAAGGCTACTCCTGGGATTTTGGAGATGGCACGACGTCCACTGCCACCAGCCCCGTCCACCGCTTTTCCGAGCAGGGAGAGTACCTCGTGGCCCTGACCTCCCTCGCCAACAATTCCGTCAATGACGATACCTACTCAGAGATCATCAAAGTCGCTCAGCGCCGGTTTGGGACCCTTTTGGTTCAGGGACTGCCCGAGGACAACAACGGTACGCCCTGGGATGCGGCCAGCAATCCGGATGTGAAGGTGACCTTCACCAACCAGGCGACCACGACCCTGGAATACACGACGGCGATCCAGCCCGATTTCAACGTAAACAATGATCTGAGCATTTCAGGAGCGGGCGCCAACTTCGAATTGAAGCCTGCGACTTACCTCATCGAGGTATTTGACGATGACAGCGGCTCCGAGGAACTCATGGCTTCGTTTACCATCAACCTCGACGACTTCATTCCGGACGAGACCCAGAGCTTCAACCTCTCTGATGGCGGTTCCAGCTTGGGCATCACCTACGAATTGTTCTAAGTCAAATTTGACGACCGAAATACTGCCCGGCTGGTTCAAGGCCGGGCTTTTTTTGTCTTTTCTTTTAATTTCGCCCCATGCAGAAAAAAATCTACCACCTTTCGACCTGCAATACCTGCCAACGCATCATCCGTGAGTTGTCCCTGGGAGATGATTTTGTGTTCCAGGACATCAAAACCGAGGCCATCACCCCGGATCAATTGGATGAGATGAAAGCCGGGGCGGGAAGTTACGAGGCTTTGTTCAGCCGTCGGTCGCGTAAGTACCGGGCCATGGGCCTGGCCGATCAGGAATTGACGGAGGACGATTACCGCCGGTTGATTTTGGAAGAATATACTTTCCTGAAGCGGCCGGTGCTGCTGATTGGGGAGGACATCTTCATCGGGAACAGCAAAAAAGTCGTGGCTGCTGCGGCTGAAAAGCTAGAGCAAGGTTGAACCGGGCTGAATTGGAGGCGGCATTGGCCGATTATCAGGGCAGTGACGCCGGAGAAGAAGCCCATCGGCAACACATGCTGGACTTTTTGACGTCCACGCCGAATGCGTTTCTGCGCAGTCACCTGGCTGGCCACATGACGGCCTCGGCGCTGGTGCTGGACCACGAACAGCAGGCCTGTTTGCTGTTGCTGCATAGGAAACTGGAACGTTGGTTGCAGCCCGGCGGGCACGCGGATGGCGACGAAGACCTGGAAGCCGTCGCCCGGCGGGAAGTGGCGGAGGAAACGGGGTTGGAGCAATTGGAGTTGCTGGAGCGGGGAATTTTTGATGTGGATGTGCACCTGATCCCGGCCCGCAAAGAGGTTCCCGAACATTTTCACTACGATGTCCGTTTTCTATTCCGGGCCGTTCACCCGGAAGCCATTGTGGGAAACCACGAAAGTGAGGCGGTGGCTTGGGTACCCCTGGAGGAGGTTCCGGCAAGGGCCGGAGAAGAGAGCATCTTGCGGATGGTCCGCAAGGTGCAGCGGATGTAAGATATGTGCTACCTCCCGTAAAAAATGCGGGGTAGTTCGAAATTCGAAATACTTTGATTTGGCCCAAATCAGCCTTAGAAGTGCCCTTGGGCCACTTATTTTGAAGTGTGGGGAATAGTGTTATATTGATTTGTACAGTGGTGTAATGTAGTGTAAGAAATCCCTTGATGTTGAATGTCTATTCATACCGCCCTTTCTATATCCGGACCATGCTGGTCCTGGCGGGGATTTTTTGCCTGTCCTTTACGTGGGCCGCTTCACCTGTTCCCGGAGGCCCGGCCGCTGCGTCGGATTGGTTCTCGGTGGGGGAAGCATCCGCTGAGGGCGAATTCATCACCTTCAATTACCGGGTGCGCTACCCGGGCATGACCAAGGTCCGGCTCTACGAAGAGGGCAATTCCATTCCGGTGTGGCGGGGACAGTATGTGAACCGCGAGGAAGGTGAATACAAGGTCCGCTTTCGGTTGAAGGCGTTGGACCCCTCCAAAAACTACCGCTTCGAGTTCGATTACAAGGACCAAATCGAACAACGGAGCTTTCCCAATTGATTTGATGGCATGAAAAAGGCCGCTCAGGGGAGCGGCCAATCTGTATACAGGCGGATGGAATTTCCATCCGTTGATTTTCGAATTAGATACGGGTCAGGAAGCTGAACCGGAAAATATCGAAAGTGCGGGGATCGCTGTATTCGAGGTGTCCGTAGTTGTTGTCGTCGTTCAAATCGAGGTAAGTGATGAAGACGTTTTCAGACTGCTGGACAGTGAAGAAGTGAGAACCTTCGAACAGGGCCTCAGGGCCAAGGTTCTTTTTCATCGTGGCGTAGGATCCCTTGACGGTGTTGAGGTGAACCTCATCGTTTACATTCGCGTGGGGATCAACGACTTTGACGGACAAGGAGCGGTCGTCATTGGGCTCAAACATATCGAGGGCGACAATGCAGCGTTCAGCATCGTTTTCCTGCTTGATGGGTTTGATGCCGCCGGGATTGGCACCGGAAACAATGTACTCCTGGTAGTCGTGTTCCTGGCCGATGGTTTCAGGGGCTTCCGAGAAAACTTTCCAATCGGCTGTCGCGCCAGTAGAGTCTCCGCTCTCGGCTGAGGCACTTTCTGAAGAGCTGGCTACTGAAAAGTTGCGCTCGCGGCCTTCAAGTCCTTCGTCTGCTTTAAATTCCGCCATAATCAATTCTTTAAACATTGAGAAATTTCGCTTTTCCATGGTCGTTGCTTTAGATGGTTACACAATCGATAAAATATCGCTGAACAATTGATTTCACTATAAAGATGTTTCCATTCGAAAAATTCCACAAATAAAATTGAAAGCGTGGTTTTTCTCGACGAAATCTTCACGACAAGGGGGAATTGGGAGGGAAAAAAGGAGCTAAATTCCTAGTTTTGGGGCTTGAGGGATTCAAGATGGTGATCAATTCAGATAGCTTGAAATTTAGTCGCGGAATTGCAAAGTAGTATGGCAAGGTTCTTCTGGATACTGATGTTCTTGGGGACTTTCACCGGTGTCACCGGTGAGGGCACTGTCCCCGTGGACGAGCTCCAGGAGAAAATTGACCAGTTGGTGCGGGAAAGGCGGTTTGGAGAAGCCAATCAATCTCTGTTTTCCGGCCTGAACGACAAAGAATGGTCCGCCCGGGAGCAACTGTCGCTCTCGATTCGGGGAATGGACCTGATGGTCCTGCAGGGCCAATGGCAATACGCGCTGGATTTGGCCGGTTATTCGAAGGAACTCTTCCGTGAAATCGGGAGTTTTTCGCCCCAGGATTCGATTTTAAGGGGCCTCTACCTCGAAGAATTGGGCGACTTTGGCTACGAATTTGGGTATGCCTCGAAGGACAAGCCCCTGCGGAACCAGACTTACGAGACCTGGACCCGGGCCATGCATTTTTTCCCCGCTTCCCACCCCCGAATCCCTGCCCTCCACCGAAAACTGGGCATGCTGTGCCGGATTTTGAAGCGGACAGAGGAGGGAAAAGATCATTTTTTACGCGGAGAAAGGGCCTTGGACCAGGCGAATACCGTCGAAACCCTCCGTTTCTACCAGCATTTCAGTTATTTTCTCTACAAAACCGCCCCCTCCCGCGATCCTTCCAATCCAGCCACGATGCCTACCCTGGCCATGGCCAAGCGCTACCTCGCCAGCGCCCGCAATCTCCTCGATACCGGCGATCCGACCATTTTGCCCGAAGACTCCGTGCTCCAGAACTATTTTGAAGCGGATCTGGACAAAAAGTTCTACGGAGGCTCCATCCGGACCGAAAAGCGCCTCTTGGATGCCTATGAAATCATCCAGGGCCGCAAGACCCGGACCTATTTGCAACGCTATGTCCTCGAAAACCTGGCCGATTTGAGTCAGGAAAAGGGCCAGTACCTCAAGGCCATCGAGTATCGGCGCTTGCAGGAAAAATCCATCCTGAACTATCCTGTTCCGCCGGCTGAATACCTGCCCATTTATGGCGGCCTCGGATACATCTACGACCTCCTCCAGGACGTACAATTGGAGAAAATCCATTACCGCCACTGTTTGGAAATCGCGCGGGAAGCGTACTTGGAAGATCCGAATTACCTCACCATCCAGAATTACGCCCTGTACCTGAACAACATGGCGTCGGCGCTGGAGGATTCGAAAGGGGAGGGGGAAAACGATCCGGGAACCTATTTGCGGGATGCGCTCACCTATTACGAGCTGCTGTCCGGCGATGGATTTTACCACCCCAGCCTCCCGAATATCCTCTATAACCTGGGCTCACTGAAGTACGAGGAGGCCAAGTATGATTCTTCCGTTTACTACCACCAACGCTCCATCGAAATTCAACGGGCACTCGATTCCTCCAACGATTATTATTTGGGCCTCAACCACGCCGGCATCGCCCGCAGCGAACTCCTGCGGGGCCATCCGGTTCAGGCGACCCAGGCCCTGAATGCTTCCCGAAGCAGCCTCTCCGAATCCCTCGATCCGATCCAATTGGCGGAACTCCACACCATCCACGCGGACTATTTCCACCTGAAGCAGGATTGGTCCGAGACCATCCGCTCGGCCCAATTGGCGCTCTGGGAGCTCAATGGCGTCGTGACCGTCGAAGACGAATCTTCCCCGGTCGAACTGGACAAGTTGCTGGAACGGAAGTTCGCGCTCAATGCCCTCCGCTTCAAAGCGGAGGCCCTGAAGCACCTCGCCCACGAAAACAACGACCGCGAGCGCCTGCAACACAGCCTGGTGGCCTACCAGCAATCGGTGGAGCTCATCCACACCCTTCGGGAGCAGCAGTCCGCGCAGACGTCTCAGGTGGATTTCAACAACCGCAACCGCCCGGTCTTTGAGGCGGCGATCGATGTCGCTTTCGAGCTCTTTCAGGCAACTCAGGACTCGAGCTACCTCCACCAGGCATTCAAATTGACGGAGCAGAGCCGGGGCATGGTCCTCCTGGCGGCGGTTTCCACTTCTGAGGCGGCCAAGGCGGCGGGCGTCCCTGACAGCTTGCTTTTGCAGGACCGGGAATACCAGGCCCTGGCCGATTCCTTGCTGCGCCAGTTGTCCCGGTCCGAGCCGGATGAGATCGCCCCCATCAACCAACGCCTGGTTGAGGTGACCGACCAGCAAGAACGCCTCCGAAAGCTGGTCCAGTCCAATTATCCGAAGTACTACGAGGAGGTATTTGAAACCTCGACCGTCACTCTGCCCGAAATCCAAAAGGACCTGGCCATCCGGGACCAGTTCTTGTTGGAATACTTCTATGGAGATTCGCTGTTATTCATTTTTGGGGTGGGCGCGGATACGGTTGTGTTTCACCGCAAGAAGATCCTCCCTGAATTTGAGGAGGCGCTGAGTAACACCCAGACCTACCTCCGGTCCCGCAATGTCCGGTCCTACGGCAACGAGTACGCGGAGGCGAGTGTGCGCGTGTACCAGGCCCTCATAGGTGACCTGGGCCTTCAATTGCCCGAGCGGCTCCTCATCATTCCCGACAATCGCCTCAACTTCATTTCCTTTGAAGCGCTTACCCTGAAGCCCTTAGAGGATGACCGGCCCCGGCATTTCAACCACCTCCCTTTCCTCCTGGACAGCCACATCGTCGCCTACGACTATTCCTATACCATCCGGAAGCGCCGCCAGCCTTTCCAAGGAGTTCGGGCTCCCCAGGTGCTGGCGATGGCGCCGGAGTTTGACATCCTGGGACTGGAAGCATTGCCCTACGCCCAGAAGACCATTGAGGACCTTTCCCGGACTTTCCGCCACGTGCATACCATCCAGGGAGAATCGGCCACGGAGACGTCCTTCCGCCAGCAGGTGGGGGAATTTGCGATCATCGACCTGGCGACTCACGGCAAGATGGATTCGCTCAACTCCTCCGATTGCCGCTTGTACTTTGGGCGGGACAGCCTGAACGATGGGATGTTGCACCTCGGAGAATTGTACAACCTGAATTTGAACGCCCGGATGGCGATTTTGGAAGCCTGTGAGTCGGGCTTGGGGCCGAATGCAAGGGGGGAAGGCGTAATGAGTATGGCCCGCGGGTTCAGCTATGCCGGCTGCAATACGATTGTGACGAGTCTGTGGAATGTGGCGGACGAGGAAATGACCTTTGAGGTGATGAAGTCCTTTTACCGCCACCTGTCCGAGGGACTTCCCGTGGACGAATCGCTGGCCCTGGCGAAGCGAAATTACCTGGCCCAGAATCGCAAGTCGCCCGGACAGCGGGCGAAATATTACCAGCCCTTCTTCTGGGCTGAGATGATTGTGATTGGCGATACCAGTCCGGTTGACCTGCAACGAAATACCACGTTTGAAGCCGACAAAGCAAGTATTTGGGTAGGATTGTTCCTGTTGGGAGCGTTGGTGGTGTACTTGCTGAGACGGAGACTGAAGACAAACAAAACCCGATCCAATTCCTGATGATCACTTTTTTTTCACCTTGGGTCTTGAAAAACTGAGGCTATTCATCGTATATTTACGATATAAAATAAAGCAGCATGGCAACTCCCAAAATATCTGCATTTGATGCTCCGACAGTTCAGCTGGCCGAATGGGCCAAAGCCCTTGGGCATCCGGCGCGCATCGCCATCCTCCGCATTCTGGTCCAGAAAAAAGCATGTGTATGCGGAACCTTGGTCGATGAGCTGCCCCTGTCTCAGGCGACCGTTTCCCAGCACCTCAAGGTGCTGAAGGCCGCCCGAATCATTCAGGGAAATATAGATGGGCCGCGTGTCTGCTATTGTATCGATCCCCAAACCTGGAAAGCTCTCCAGGGTGCTTTGGGAGGCTTTTTTGAAACTTATTCCTCCACCTCAAACTGTTGTTAAACACATAGTACGATGCAAAAATCTCAGGAAATCAAGGAGATGGTGCGCGAAAAGTACGCGGCCATTGCCGATCAGGATCCTGCCCTCAATGCCGTCTCATGTTGCGGTGTAGATGGCTGTGAGACAGTTGACTATACCATTTTCAGTGAAGATTACAGCAAAGTTGAAGGTTACTTGGCCTCGGCCGACCTCAAGCTCGGGTGCGGAATGCCCGTGGAACACGCTGGGATTCAGCGGGGAAATACCGTGCTGGACCTGGGCTCCGGGGCCGGCAACGATGTCTTTGTCGCCCGGATGCTCACCGGGGAAGAAGGGGAAGTCATCGGCTTGGACATGACGGAGCGGATGATTGAAAAGGCGCGGGAAAATGCGAAGGAGATCGGGTTGAACAATGTGAAATTCCGCTTGGGAGACATTGAGGACATCCCCATGGCCAACAACCGCGTGGATGTGGTCATCTCCAATTGCGTTTTGAACCTTGTGCCGGATAAGAAACAAGCATTTTCCGAAATTCAACGGGTGCTGCGTCCCGGTGGCCACTTTGCCATCTCCGATGTGGTGATCCGCGGCAATTTGCCTGAAGAACTGCGGAATGCCGCAGAGATGTACGCCGGTTGCGTCTCGGGCGCGCTCGACAAGTACGAGTACCTGGGCATCATCCACGAAACTGGCTTCGAAGGGGTGACCGTCAAGGCAGAAAAAGAAATCGTGCTGCCGGATGAAATCCTCGCCAATTATATGCAGCCCGACCAGATCGAAAGATTCCGGGCGAGTGGTGCCGGCATCTTCAGCGTGACCGTCACGGCGGAGAAGACCAAAGACGAAGCCTGCTGCGATCCGACTTCTGGCTGCTGTTAAGCCGACCGACCTAAAAAATGCCAACATCCAGGGAGCGTCCCTTCGATGTTGGCATTTGCTATTTAAACCAGGGGATTATTTCCGGATTTCCACTCCGAAATCGCTTTCCAGCTTCTGAAAAACCCGGTTCATGGTTTTGTCGGCGGCTTTGACCGTGAGGGTCTTTTTCTCATCCAATAAAGTCAGGGTCACCAGGTAAGACTTTTTCCCCGCTCCAATGCTTTCCCCTTTGTAGACGTCCGTGATGGAAACTTCGCGGATGAGTTTGGGGTTGCAGGAGAAAATAGCGGCGCGAATGGAAGCGTAGGTGGTGCTGTCCGGAACGATCATGGAAATATCGCGCTGGATCGAGGGGAATTTGGGGACTGGTTGGTACTTGACCTTGGTCTTTTTGTAGAGTCGGGTCAATTCGTTCCAATCGATCTCGGCGTAGAAGACCTCATTTTTGATGTCGCGGCCCTGCATTTGCGCATTGGCCACCCGGCCAAAGCGCGCAACGACCTTCTCGCCCCGCCCCAATTCCAGTCCGTACGCAAGGCGGTCATTTCCCTGAATCTCTTTTTCCTCTACCTTCAGGCCAAACAAACGAACCATCCGCTCCATCTCCCGCTTCAGCGTATAGAAGCCCGACTTGGGTTGCTTGCCCGCCCAATGGGCCGGGAGTGAAGCCCCTGTAGCAAACAGGACAATCCATTCATTTTCAAGGTATTTCTCGCCGCCTTTGTGGTAGGTTTTTCCAAACTCAGACAAGCGCAGATTGAAATTGCCGAAGCGCTGGTTGTACTCGATGGTGTCGAGTCCTGTCCGCAGCATGTCCTCACGGAGCACTGCCATGTCCACCGTAAGGGCATTGGCGAGGGTGACCGTCGTCTCCCCGGCGAGGTGGGCCGGTACGAGCGGGCAGGTCAGGATTTCATTGAAGCCATTGGCCGCCAGCTGATCGAAGTACTTTTGGCGGAGGGAGAAGGCATCGAGGAACTGATTGAAATTGAGGGCCAATGAATTCTGAGCCGGACGGGGAACATTGTTGTACCCGTAAATCCGCAAAATCTCCTCCAGGATATCCTGGGGCCGCTGGACATCGACCCGGTAAGGCGGCACCCGAAGGTCGAGGTAGGTCTCCGTTTGCTCAGCCACTTCGATTTCGAGTGCATTCAATATTTCAATGATTGTACCCGTCCCGAGATCGGAACCAATCAGCCGCTTCGCAAACGCCAAATCCAATTTCACTTCATAATCCTTGAAGCGGGAACGTTGGACGTCGAGGGGAGCCGAGGCCTTGCCACCGGCGTACTCAAGGATCAGGGCGGTCGCCCGCAAGGCAGCTTTCAGGGCCATGTGCGGGTCCACGCCCCGCTCAAAGCGGAAGGACGCATCCGTCTTCAGGCCGAGGTGGCTGGCCGTTTTCCGAATCCCGGAAGGCTCGAAATAGGCACTTTCCAGGAATACATTCGTGGTATTGTCTTCGACCTCCGAATTCTGACCGCCCATCACGCCCGCCACGGCCACGGGGCCTTCGGCGTCACAAATCATCAGGTCCTTGCCGGCCCGGATGGTGCGTTCAATGTCATCGAGGGTAGAGAATTTGATGTCTTCAGGCAGCGTCTTCACCACCACTTTTTGGCCGCGGAGACGGTCTGCGTCGAAGGCGTGCAATGGCTGTCCGAGCTCGTGGAGCACGAAGTTGGTGATGTCCACGACGTTGTTGATGGGACGCAGGCCAATGGATTGCAGGCGGATCTGGAGCCACTTGGGGGAGGGCTTGATGGTGACGCCCTCGATGTAAATCCCCGCGTAGCGGGCACAGCGGTCGACTTCGGGCAGTTCAATCTCGAACGGATTGTCGACAGCGGCATCGGTTTCCGGCGTAGGCGGGAATTTGATCGGTTGGCGCAGGAGGGCCGCCACATCGCGGGCGGTGCCCAGGTGGGAGGCGGCATCGACCCGGTTCGGGGTCAGCCCAATCTCGAGGATGGTATCGATTTCGACGTCGAAAATTTCGGCGGCCGGGGTGCCCACGGGAGTATCTGCGGGCAGGACGATGATGCCATCGTGTCCATTGCCGAGGCCGAGTTCGTCCTCGGCACAGATCATGCCCGCGGAGGCCTCTCCGCGAATCTTGGCTTTCTTGATCTGGAAGGGGCTGCCTTCGATTGGATGCAGCATGGTGCCGACGGTGGCTACCGGGACTTTCTGACCGGCCGCCACATTGGGAGCGCCACAGACAATGTTCAGCAGCTCATCTTCCCCAATGTCAACCGTGCAAACCTTGAGTTTGTCCGCTCCCGGGTGCTTGACGCAGGTTTTGACTTCTCCTACGACCACGCCGTCCAATCCTCCCGGAATCGATTCAAAAGCCTCGATTCCCTCTACTTCAAGACCCGCCATGGTAAGTCGGTCCGCCAGTTCTTCCGGCGCCCAATCAAAGTCGACATAGCTTTTCAGCCAGTTGTAGGAGATATTCATACATCAAGTGTTGTAATTCGGACGCAAATTTAGGACATCCGGGGCGTTTTTCATGGAAAAATTGAATTCGGTGGGCTTAGAAAAGTGCGTATGCCGTGATGGAGATGGAAAAATGAAATTGAGGTAGAAACTGGATATGGTTTCTTGAGCGAGGTACTCAAAGAAATTATTGGACCAATCTTTCGAGCTGTTTTTGTCTTATCAAATTCTGGAATGAGTTTCTTCAGCTCTCTGCCCGGGCTCTGAATTTTATCAGGATCACGGTACTTTCTCTTTCCTGTGTGTCGTGATGACTTGAATCTGGGGTAGATAGATTCAAGTATTTCAAGTTCTCCAAAATAAAAACTTTCTAGTTCAGAGCATGCGATTCTAACAAGAGAGGGTAGGTTAGTTTGACTATTAATAATTTCAAGAAGTTCATGTTTCAAGGTGAAACAATCAGCACTGTCCTGATCGTGAATGACGATTATCTTAACCTCACATTGAAATTTATTGAACGCCCGAAGGCGCTTGGGTAGTTCCTTTCTCAGATGTTGCTTGCCCTCAAATGCTCGAATATAGACATTCAAATTTAGTTGAAAGGGAGGAGGTAAAATACGAGGTAACAAGCCTTCTAAAAAATATTTCATGGAGGGTTCCTCACAGAGAATCTCAACTTGGGAATAACTCATGGATTACTTCCCTTTAAATAATTTTCTTTCCATAAATATCCGAGTAGCCCCCCCTCTTCAGCGAGAGCTACAACCTGATGGTCATTGATTGCCCGATGGATTTGAGTGGTACCTGCACCTTTTACCAGCCAAAAAACTTCGTCAACTTGAGCTGCATTGAGAAGATCGGGAGAGTGGGTCGAAACAAATACCTGCCCTTCTCCTGAGACAGCATATTCTCTAAATTCTTCCATTAATTGGGTTAGTAGGGAAGGATAAAGTTGATTTTCTGGTTCTTCAATACATAGGATTGGATGAGGATTAGGATCATGAAGAAGTAGCAGGTAAGCAAACATTTTAATTGTGCCGTCTGAGACAAACCTAGAGACAAAAGGGTCCTTATAATTTTCATCTTGAAATTTGAGAATTACCCTTCCGTCTTGAGTGGTAGCCGCTTTAACAGAGGAAACACCCGGAACCCTTTGCCTCATCTTTTCCAAAATGAGGGTGAAAATTTCTGGGTAATATTCATGAATATACTGGGCAACTAAGGAAATATTGTCCCCTGTAGCAGATAAGTGGTCTGCATATCCAGCTTCACTACTTGGACGTGCTTCTGAAATGTGAAAATCCGAGACATGCCAATTCTCAATGAATTTGCGGAATTCACTTGCTGCTTTAAATCTCTCAAATTGTCCTAGCCCCTTTATTGCGAGAACTTCAGGAGAAGCGAGCCGTTGCTCCTCTCGTTCTAGTTCTTCATCTTGTTTATTAAAGTCGTCTTCATTGAGTACAGCAGTTCCTGATCCTTTGGAAAAATCTAGGAAGTGAAAAGGTTTTCCATACCGAGATCGTTTGTATCGAAGAATTTCTTTTTGAATAAGTATCCGTCCTTTTTCTTCTTCAAACTCTAGATGATAAGTAACAAGTCGTCTGGTTCCTCCAATTGGTAACCGAAATTTGAGTTCAATTATAATGGGACCAGTTGCCCCCCTCG
Source organism: uncultured bacterium (assembly GCA_963923035.1). Lineage (GTDB taxonomy): Bacteria > Bacteroidota > Bacteroidia > J057 > JADKCL01 > CAWUKT01. Next base: position 7,981 of record CAWUKT010000093.1, on the reverse strand, counting down.
TTCTTAATTCTTTGAAGCCTCCTCTTTTCTGAACAGCAATTTGAACGTTATGATTTAAGGCATCTTTTAGAAAACCAAAAACATCAAATAAAGTTGATTTGCCAGTTCCATTGGCTCCAATGAACACACATAGTTGAGGAAGATCGCTCAAGGTTATGTCTTCGAAGACCTTAAAATTCCTTAGCCGAATAGATTGGAGATGCATAGAGCAAAAAATTAGTAGCTTCTAAATATAAAGAAAAACAGCCCGCCATCGGTAGTTTAGCGGGCTGAAAAATCAATCAGCAGATATTTAGGATTGGAACTATTGATGTCAGACTGGTAATGGAGTCGTTGTTCGCTACTTAAAGGTAGATCAGTTGGGTGGTGTAGGTAATCGGATCGCGAACTCACCCGGGCTTGAGGGGCCCGGACTATGCCATTCCAGCCGCAAAAAGACTCTTTATATTCACGTATAAGGTGTTCAAATAACGCTTTGTCTCCGCCCTCATTTTTCTTAACTTAGGGGGAAGTATAGACCGGTTCAAGCCGGTCAGCACTCCCTCCTAAGACTCTGCAAAGAACTCGTTTGTCTGTTCGTAGTCAGCTCTTTGTCGGGCGGTTATATGAAGATGGCAATTACAGATGGGGTTGGAAAACCCAAAATTGCCGGAGTTTTAGGTCTGAGTGCACAACTTTTCGAGGTATTGACTTGAATGTCAACAAACTAAAGCTGGTCCTCGAATCACAATAATGGGAAAGCAGGAAGCCTTATATCTGCTCATTAAATCCCTCCAACCGGGGGAAAAGTCCCTTGTTCGTCAGGCGAACAAAGGGGACAGCGGATATATGGCCTTGTTTGATGCGATGTCCCGACAACGGGAATACAACGAAGGGAAGATCAAAAAACGGTTGGCGCAACAAGGGGTCAAGATCAATTTCTCCTTCGCCAAGAACTACCTCACCAAACACATCCTCTCCGTTCTCCGTGAATCCCATAGCACTCCCGCCACCACCCTCGACCGCTTACTCCTAGACATTGATATCCTCCTCGAACGTAAAATTTATTCCCATGCCGATCCGCTGATCAGCAAAGCCCTCGAGCGGGCCTGGAATGAAGAACGCTTCGATGAGTACCTCCAAATTTCAGGCTATGCCATCCAGCGTATTCTGCGGACCGGCGAGAAAATCGACGATAATATCGCCGAAATCAATGCCTTGAATGCCCGTCGGGCCGAAGCCCGCCGGCACCTGCTTCAATTGGGCGAGCTCGAAGACCTGTTCTTCACCTACCAACCCATCTCGAAGCGCAAGCGAAACGCCCGGAATACCATTGACCTGAACCTGATCCGGCAGTTCAGCGAGCATCCGCTCCTGCAACCCGAGGCCCGGCCCACGTCGGTCCGCGGCCAGCGCATGTACCTGCGGTGCCTGACCCATATCCAGGCCTTCATGGGCGACTTCGAAGGAAGCCGCCAGCGCCGCGAAGAATTCCTCCACCTGTTCCGGGAGCACGACTTCCTCCTGGGCGACCATCCCGTCGAATACCTCAACGAATTGGTGGCCTTGGGCAGTCTTCAGCTCTTTTTTGGTGAAAACGAGGCTTGTTTGGCTACGTTGGCCACGATTCGGGAATTCCAGAGCGAACGCCAGCTCCACGGCTCGGAACTGTTCGACAAGTACTACCGCCTGCTCCTGGGTTACGCCATGGGCACCGGCGACCACGTGCAGGTCGTGGCAGAGATCGACACGATCAAGGAAGGCCTGAAATTGTACAGCGACAGCCTGCCCTGGACCACCTTGTCCATGATTTACTTCCTGCTGGCGCGTATTTTCTTCGACCAGGAGAACTTCTCCGATTCCCGCCATTGGTTGGATCAAATCCTGGGCCATACCACCCGCGGCATCCGCGAAGACATCACCAGCCTCGCCCGCATCCTGACCATCTTTACCCATTTGGAAGAAGGAGATTTCGAGTTGGTTGAGGCGCAAAGCCGGGCCACCCGGAAATACCTGCGCCGCCGCGACCAGCTCCACCGCTTTGAAAGCCGCATCCTCAGCTACCTGGAACACAACTCCTTCCACGTCACCAACGCCGAAGAAAAATCTACGTTGGAAACGCTCCGAAGCGAATTGTCCGAAATTTTTGAGGATCCGCAGGAAGCTCCTGTCCTGCGTTACTTCGACATGCTGGGTTGGTTGGAACGGCGCATCAACTCCCTGTAATTCCCCCTACAATTCTCGCAAGGCCATTTTAGGCACCCAATAAGACCGGCGTCCCGCGCTGATTCGGCACCAAATGTCCCGGTTTTTCTCGATGAAAACCGTTTCGCCCGGACTGAGGGCGTCTGCGGTGCGTTCCGCTCCGTAACTGGGGAGACTATAATAAGAGGTCTCGGAAATGATGACTGCGCGTTCCGGGACGAGGAAAGTGCGGTGGAAAACGAGGGCTGTGAAAACGACCGCCAGAAGGGCCAGGCTCCAGGTGGCACCAGTCCGGCCTTTGAAGCTGCGTTCTTTGGGAAGGAGGATCAAGCCTAATAATAAAAGGGCCGACAGTCCAAATCCCGTCCATACGATCCATCCCCAACTACGGTAGAAGGAGAAGTATTGGTCCCAGGCTCCGCCGGAGAACATACGCGTCACGCGCTGCGAGCGGAGCAGGCCCCGCACCTTTTCTTCCGTGTCCTTGGGGCCGTATTCCTTCGCCGCCTTGCGGAGGAAGTAGATGGCCTCGGGATAATTTTCCAGCTTCTCATAAATAAATGCCATGCGGTACAGCATTTCCTCGGAGTAAAATCCCTCCTCGAACAGGGCTCGGTATTGGTCCTGAGCGGCGGTAAAATCGTCCTCCTCAAAGAGGGCATTGGCGGCGGCCAGGCGATCGTCTGGAGAATCGGAATCGGCCACAACAGGGTTTAGAATGCTGGTTGCCAAGACGAAGCTGAGGGGCAACAGAAAAAAGCGGAAAAATCCGCAGAGGAGATTTGACATTGAATATCTTTCTTGTACTTTTGTACTCCCTTTTCGGGAAACGTTATTTGAACGGATGATTCGGTAGCTCAGTTGGTAGAGCAATTGCCTTTTAAGCAATGGGTCCTGGGTTCGAGCCCCAGCCGAATCACAAATCCCTGCCCAGGTGGTGGAATTGGTAGACACGCTATCTTGAGGGGGTAGTGCCAGAAATGGCGTGGGAGTTCGAATCTCCCCCTGGGCACAAGGGCTTTGATTTTCAAGGCCTTTTTTTTTGCCCGAACTTTTCCTTTCACTGCGCATCATTGTTCCCTTCCTTTTCATCTACTTTCCGATACGTTGCGGTTTTGGAATTCGTATGCAAATAGGCGTCCCCGCGGGCTACATTCAGCAATTGCTGGATGAAATGGTCCAGGCGGTACTCGGATTGCTGCATGGTGAAGCGCTCGCCCTCGGGCTCCAGGATGGCCCAGAGATCGGATTCCACCTCCGTGAGGTGGATGACCAGTTCGGAGCTCCGAAGCTCACTCCGGCGGTTCTCGACGGGAATGCGAATCTGACGCTTCGGCAGCAGGTGAACTTCCGTGCCGCGAAAGCGGCTCATTCCCCGCTGGCGACGCAGTTCGTCCCGCACCCGCATCCACACCCGTTCCAATGCCTCATTTGCCATGCCCCAAAAATAAACGATGGGGCCAATTCTCCCAAAATCCCGGGCCAGGAATCGTGCTTTTCTCCGCCGCTGCCCCCCAACTGCTCCCTGCCGTCCCAAGCCCTGAATCTCCGTTGGTCCTGAGTCCGATTTTCTTAACTTTGAACTTTCGATCCTGAACCTTAGGAAGCGCATGGAATTCAAAGAACGGCTCCGCCAACGCCTCATCGCCGCGGCAGGTGACTACCACACGGATAACTACGATCACTATTCTTTTTCCCCCGAGATTCCTTTCAAAAAGAAGCTCATCAATACGGGCAAACGATTGCTGTATACCCGGCCGGTCTTCAAAACCATCTTCGCCAACGATGCGCTCTTCCAACGATTTCTCAAAACTGCCGGCGTAGGTCCTTATATGGACCGTCTCCAGTTCTTCTATGAAGTTCTGGCCGACGATGCTTCCCGCGATCTGTTGGTCGATGTGGTGGCCTTCCGGGCCCTTGACTATGTCAAGGTCAAACTCCCGATGAACACGCCGGAGTACTGGGCGGGGATCAAGAAAATGGAGGCGTTGCGGGATGAAAGCAAGGTCATCGACCTCGCTTATCGCCCGTACAAGCTGTACTACCACGACCTGGAATCCTTTGGCTACCCGATCAAGGTCTATCTGCATTCCATCGCCCTGTTCACAACGATTGGGATGGAGCATTACCGCCATGAGATTGCCGGAGGAGGCCATATTGGCGCGGATCCGGGCGATATTGTGGTCGATTTGGGTGGTTGCTACGGCGATACGGGCCTGTATTTTGCCCACAAAGCCGGTCCGACCGGCAAGGCCTACGTCTTTGAATTCATTCCGAAGAACATTTCCATCATCAACCAGAATCTGGACCTGAATCCAGACCTGAAGGACCAGGTGGAAATTGTTCCCCATCCGGTCTGGGAATCGTCCGATCTGGCCGTCTACTTCAAGGACCAGGGCGCCAACAGCCGCGTGAGCATGGAGCCGTTTGAGGGGCAGGAGGGGGAAACCAAAACCCTGTCGGTGGATGGATTTGTGGAGCGGTACGGATTGGAAAAGGTCGATTTTATCAAAACCGACATTGAAGGGGCGGAACCTTGGGCGATCCGGGGCGCGGTGGAAACCTTGAAGCGCTTCCGGCCGAAGTTGGCGGTGTCGATCTACCACGGAATGGGCGACTTCACCGGTCTGGTGAAGCAACTCCACGACCTGGACCTCGGGTATAAGTTTTACCTCGGTCACGCCACGATCCATGCGGGCGAGACGGTCCTCTTTTGCCAGCCCTGATCCATTTGTTTACCCACCATGAAGAAATATATCCAAACCCGGTGGCGGAGCTTTGGCTATGCCTTTAAAGGGCTGGCCACGCTCGTGGGGACCCAGCCCCACGCGCGCCTGCATTTGGTGGCCACGGCATTGGTCGTGGGTTGCGGGATTTGGTGTGGGATCACCCGGCAGGAATGGGTGGACTTGGTATTGGTGATGGGGCTGGTCTGGGTGGCAGAGGGAATGAATACGGCCCTGGAGTTCCTGGCCGACCGGGTTTCGACGGAGCACCATCCGTTGATTGGGAAGGCGAAAGACGTCGCCGCCGCATCCGTTTTGCTTGCAGCGATAACTGCCCTGGTGGTGGGCATATTTATTTTTGGACCGTACTTGGGGGAGAAATTCGGGATCAGTTGAGGCGGGCGCGGACGTAGGCGCCACAGCAATTGCAGGTTCCTTCGATGTGGGGAATGCCTTTGTAGTTGACCTGAATCGGATCGTAAACGCCGGTTCCTTTTCGACAAACTCCACACGCCACTTCATTCAGACGCGCTTCAAATTTTACGCCGGTAAATTGAAGGCGAACCATGCGAAAGAAACCACGAATACGGAAGCCAAGATCGGGAGCATGACGCAGAACGGTCAGGGCAGCCAGTAGAATGGTGGCCGCAGTGGCCATGAGAATGATCGTGGAACGCAGGTTTGCGAAAGTGGCGGCAAGTTGGAGGTCGGGTGCTTGCAAAAGTCCGAAGGATTTGATGGATAAGTAATTTTACGAGTATTAATTTACAAAGAACCAAGGACTTTCCTCGGATTAAAGGGTAGAATTTCGGGGAGCGTCGTCTTTTGGACGATGAAGGCCATTCAAACCTCGTTCAAGGCTCCCAGTTCGGGCGTGAACTCGCCTTTTTCCCGTTTTCCTTCCCCAATCCAGAACTCCCGACTGCCTTTTGGTACCCGTCCCAACCAGGATTCCATCGCTTCCGAGCTCCCAATATTGTCCATGAACAGGAGCCGGAACTGGTCGTAGTTGATGGTGGAGGGAAACCAAACCGACAAGAAATGCTTGACGAAGGGTTCCAAAAACGACTTGGGCAGCTCGACCAATTTCATTTCCCGCCCCATCCCTTCCTCCATCCAATCCAGGATCGTCCCAAACTCCAGCTCCTCGGGGCCGACCACGTCAATGATGCCGTGCCGCCCGGGAGAGGCCGCCGCCTCCGCCATCACCTGCCCCAAATCCTCGGGCATCACCGGCTGGACCCGGGTCCGGGGAAAGCCCGCCGGTACAAAGACCTTGCCCAAGGTCATCCGCCCCGCCCGCAACAACTTGCGGAGCTTCTGGGCGACCATCGTATTCGGCGTGCAGACAATGGACGGCCGCACCACCACCGATGCCGGCAGTTCCGCCAGCAAATGGGCATCCGCGCGCCCCTTTGTACCCAGAAAATCCACCGGATGATCCGGCCGCGCTCCCAAGGCGCTCATCTGGACGATGCGGGGCTGGCCGATGGCGGCGTAGTTGTCCAGGATCCGTTCCACCAGCCCCTCGTGGACCGTTGTATAGTCCATTTCTGTTTCCTGGATGACCCCGATACAGTTCACGAGGACATCCACTTTGCCCAGCACCGCCCAATTGTCCTTAAACGGATCAAATGCCAGCCATTCTGAGCTGGCTTCAGTGGGTTGCCGACTGGTCAGGACCAGCCGGGCGTCGGGGAGTCGTTGGCGGAGGTGGCGGGTGGTCAGGCGACCGAGCTTGCCACTCGCGCCGAAGATGACAATGCGCATACGGGGATCGTTTTTTGAGGGGCCAACCAAGTGTAATCAATGCTTTCGGGGACCCGGAATACTCCTTCTAACCGGGCAGACTCGAAAAAGTTGGTGCGGAAAACCGGGCAGGGGAGGGGTTGCAGGGGCCATTTGTCGCGCAGGATACGCGTCATGTAGACGTCGTTGCCCATGACCGCGTAGGCGCGGTCAATGGCGCGGACCGCCTCTTTGAGGCGTTGCTGGTGGGGCGTGATCCGCTGCGTCACCGGATCGACCTCGTAGCGCAGGTACTGGTCCTGCTTGCGGATCAGAAGGCCATCGGAGAGCGCAGTCAGTTGGGCATTTTCCAGCCGAAAATTGGTCATGAGTATGCCGCCGGTCACGACGAGAGGTTTGTCGGTAAAGGAACGGAGGAAGAAAACGCCTTTGGCGCGGGAGTGTCGGTGGTAGGCATGGTCCTGGACGAGCAATCGGAAGCCGACATGCCGGTAGTGAAAGCGTAGCCAGGGAGCCATTTGGGGGCGCATATTGCGGAGCTGGACATTGACGAGGGAAATGAGGGCGCGGTCCTGGAACAATTGAGGTTTGAGTGGTTCGGGTAGTAAGGCGCGAATCTCGTCGGGATCAACGGAGAAGTTGATGAGGTGAACGTGGTGCAGTTCGCCTTGATAGGCGAGGGGAAGCGTTTTGAGGAATTTCATGGCAGGAATAGGTTTGGTGGGAGGTCAAAAGAGCATGCTGACATCGCAGAGGAGGGTAAACCATCCGGCGGCGGTTCCGAGCAGGGAACCCATCCACAGCAGCGTCCAGGTGGGTTTCAGGCCGGTTTGGAGGCAGATGCGGAAGTGTTGGAAGAGCATGTAGGAAAAGGAAAACGAGACCGAAACCAGGGCCAATTGGATTTCCAGGGCGCCTCGGTTGCCGAGCAGGACCCAGGCAGTGATGGGAATGAGAAAGAGGACGCCATTGCGCATGAGTTGGCCGAGGAGGGCTTCGTAGGGTATGCGTTGGGGCGTGGGGAGGGTGGCCCGGGCAATGAGCAAGAGCAGGATCCAGCCGGTTCCGGCCATGAGCAGCATCTTGCCGGCGCCCGCAAGGGCGGGCTCGCTGAAGAGTTGCGCGAACGCACTGCCAAAGGCCGCGGTCACGACCGTAGCGACACCGACGTGGGCGGTGAAACGAACAAAATGCTGTTGCAGGTTGGTGGTAGGGGGAGCATCAAGCGGAAGTGAAGAGGGGGTAGTCATGGGCGTAGTGATTTGATTTAGGTAGTGTCTGAAAAATAGTCATTCTCGATTTCGTTGTTGAAAAAGAGTTCT
>CAWUKT010000092.1:0-28527 GCA_963923035.1 uncultured bacterium | reverse complement strand
GGGTGAAGTTCAGCGGGTCCGTTGCACATCCCAATCCTCCATTGTTCACCTGAGACACAAAGTTCTTCAGCACGCCGGGGCAGTTGTCCGTCGCAATCACCAAAGGCAACTGGGCGGGGAAGCTGTCCAATACACAACCGAGGGTCGTATCTGGAGGACAGGTGATTTGCGGTTGTTCAGTGTCGAGGACCAGTACATCGAAACTGCAATTACTGGTATTGCCGGAGCTATCGGTGGCGCTGGCAGTAACAGTAGTCGTTCCAACGGGGAAGAAAGATCCCGCCGGGTTGGAAACATTCAATGTAATGGGGCCGCAATTGTCGCTGGCGGTAATGATGAAGTCAACCTCGGCGCCACAATCAGCACTGTCGTTTGTGACATTGATGGGGGAAGGGCAACTCAAAGATGGAGGAACAGTGTCCACCACGGTGACATTCTGGATACAGGAGGCTGTATTTCCAGCGGCATCGCTGGCGGTGAAGATTCTTTGGCCAATGGAAAGAGAGTCCTGGACCGTGATGGTCACCTGACCACAATTGTCGGTTCCAGTCGCCGAAGGCAATGCAGAGAGGTTGGCATCACACGCAACCAACTGGTCGGCAGGACAGGTAATTTCAGGAGCGATGACATCCAGGGTATTCACATTTACCAGACAGGTGCTGGAGTTCCCGGACGAATCGGTGGCGGTAATGGTGACCGGGGTCGTGGTTCCGGCTCCCACCTGCGTACCAGCCCCAGGGGACTGGGTCAAGGTGACTGCACCACAGGAATCGGTGGCCGTAATAGGGTTGGTGGTGACGATGAATGCCGTGAACTGGGTATTGTCACAACCGGCGTCAAACTTGGGATCAATGGCAAAATCGATGTTGTCACCAATATTGACATTGAGGGTGATGTTGTAGGGAACCGCGATGGTCGGGATATTCAGGAAATCGTAGACCTGAGTACCGTTTTGGAAGATTCTGACATTGGCACCATCTCCACAGTTCGGATCCCGGTCAAAGAACTCACCGAGGATATTTACAGTCCCCGAAAAGTCTGCTGTCCATCTTTTTACCGCCCACTTCAAATCGTTTACCCCGGGATGGCCACCAGCAGCATCCAAAAACGGAGTGGCGAAGGCCTGGTTGCCCTGCCAAACGCCGGTAGAGTAGTTGGGGAGTTGTTCGAAATTACCGGCCTGAAACGCAAAATACTGGCCGTACTGCCAGTTCTCATGTCCTTGCTGAGGGTCGAATTCCACGAAAGCATCCGCTAGTATTATCTCTGGCCCGGTCAAATCCGGGACGAAGGCGGAGCAATTTGGATCCCCTAAAAATGTCAATGACCCCGGACAATTAAGTGTCGGAGGGGTCACGTCTTGAACAGTCAGGCTTGACAGACAGGATGTTACATTGAAATCTTGGTCGATCGCTGTCAGGGTTGCCGATTGGACACCGGTATTTTCACAGGATACCCGAAGAGCATTTCCACCGAAAAGCAGGTTGTCGATTCGGCTATCACTTTGTTCGAAGTGGAACCACACGCCTTCCCAGGCAGTGGGATCATTTTGGTTGCCGCTGCCAACGGTGAGGCCGAGGGGTTTGTTTTGCAGATCGTTGATGGGCTGCCACTGGGTCATCCCGGCGGACAGGTTCTTATACATCACGCTTCCGGTATTGGAAACGAAATCCATTTCAAGACGAAGCCGAACCCAGCCTCCATTGCCAGTGGGATCAATGGCGGTAATCGGAACAGAAGTATTGCCAACGGCAGTGATCAATTGAACGCCAACGGTAGGGCTTGAACCTACGCAGAGATAGGGGCCGGTTTCAACCGGCTGCTGAGAACGGAAAGGATTGTTGAGAACGCCATCTTTGTTGAGGTCTACCCCGGGGCCGTAGCCCTCACCCCAAAAATTAATGTAGAAATCGACTTGGTAGTAGGCACCCGTTTCGGTACCGACGAACTGAGGAATGGAAAAAGTAGAATTGCTTAAGCGAGAACCACTGAAGCCAACGCCCGCTCCAGATTGATTGAATTGAACACCAACAGTAGAATTGAGACCTGAACCTTGAAGGACCGGTGTCGAACTAGTCTGGGTTCCCCCATTCCAACCTGTCGTCACCCAGCCATCCTGTCCATTGAGAGTGCCATTGGTCAGGTTATCGAAATTGTACACTCCGGGACTGGTCCCTAGAGATGCAATCAATTCTTCATAACTGGAACTACCTCCATCCAGTTGGGCCAAGGGAACGATGAAGTCACCGCCTTGTTGTAGTTGCACAGTTACGTCCTGGCAATTTACACTGGGGGGAGGAAGTGGAGTGGTAGAAAAAGCATTTTCAAAAAGACAGGCAATCCCGACACAAGCCAGGATTAAATGCTTAAAGTAGTTGGTTCTCAGCTTCATATTGAATAAATAATTCGCGTTCTGATCAAAAAAACCGTTCTACAAACGATTCAAAAGGGGGTAATATCTGATCCGAATTCCCGCTGCTCTCAGCGGCCTTTACTTGGACTTCAAAGCGTTTGCTAGAAAATGAATAATGGAAATGGTCACACGGGGGAACCACCTCAAACAAACCTAGCATTCAAAGATCGATCCAAGGGAAGATTAGAAAAGCTTAATGCACTATATACTATTAGCCGATTGAGTGTTTAAAAGTAAGAATGTTTTTTCATTTGTAAAAATAATTTAATGTCATCCTGAACTTATAAATGGATTTAAGTTAATCGTTTTAACAAAACATCTCATCGCCATTTGTTTCCTCTGCCAACAATAGATTATTTGAAATTTTATTACCTCCTATTACCCTACCAGCAAATATTTACCCTCCATTTTTCAAGTAAGGTCGGCTCAACAAAACGTAGCAAATTATTTCAACCTGACAATTTTCCCTTTCAATTCAATTACATGTTGATAGACAGGCAAATAGAAATGTATAGAGGCTCCACAATCTTTAGAATCCCTTCAATTCTATGACCTCGCCGGATTTCATTCCCGCTGCCTCCCATTTGTGGAATCGGTACCGCACCAGACGTAAAGTGGGATGGCCAACGGCCGCCGTCATTTTTCGAACCTGGCGGTTCTTTCCCTCCGTCAAAACGATTGACAACCAAGTGTCCGGAACCGATTTCCGGAACCGGATCGGGGGCTCCCTCGGAGGCAATTGCGGAGACTCAGGCAGGAATTTCACCTTGGCAGGGCGGGTGAGATAGCGCTTTTTGCGCACCTTGATCTCGACACCGGACCGAAGACGGTCTAAGGCAGCTTCGTCCGGCAGGCCTTCTACCTGTACGAAATACTCTTTTTCAATGGAATTGCCCAGTATTCGCTGGTTCGCGGCGGGGTCGTTGGTGAGGAGCAGGAGCCCCTCACTGTCCTCATCCAGTCGCCCAACGGGATAGACATCCTTGGGGAAAGGATGCAGGTCCTTCAGCGTCCGCTTCCCTCCCACCGGATCGGTGAACTGGGACAGGACCCGGCACGGCTTGTAGAGAAGAAAATAACGGAATGGACGGCCCATGGCCGAAAGCTCTCAAAAAAATACTGCCGACACAAAGTTATTTGTGTCGGCAGTGAGGTATATATCAATGGCCTCAGGAACCGAGGTACCCGGCCAGTTGCTTGCGCACAGTGGGGCTCCGCAGCTTGCGGATGGCGCGATCACGGATCTGACGAATGCGTTCGCAGGTCAATCCGAAGTGACGGGCGATGTCCTCCAAATTGGTAGGGTTCTCCTGTCCGATGCCAAATGCCATTTTGAGCACTTCGCGTTCCCGCGCATTCAGACGGCCAAGGACGGTATGAAGGGTATCGTTCATGGAATCCTTCAGGACTTTGGCGTCGGTATCGGGGGTATCGACAGGAAGCAGTTCTTTGAGGGAACTCCCATCGTCTTCAGTCACTGGTGCATCCAGTGAATAGGGCTTGGCGGAGATGGTCAGGAACTGCTCAACCTTGTGCTCCGGAATCTCCAGATCAGCGGCAATTTCCTTTACCGAAGGCTCACGCCCCATTTTCTGGGAGAGGCGGGCAGATGCTTCCTGCACTTTCCGTACCTCATCCATTTTATTCAACGGCAACCGAACCAACCTGGAATTGGAAGAGATCGATTGCAGGATGCTCTGTCGAATCCACCACACGGCATAAGAAATGAACTTAAATCCGCGGGTTTCATCAAATCGTTTGGCGGCTTTGATCAAGCCCATATTGCCTTCGTTGATCAGGTCAGAAAGGGTCATTCCGTATCCCTGATACTGCTTGGCAACTGAAACAACAAAGCGCAGGTTAGCACTCACCAGCTTCTCCAAAGCGGCCTCATCACCTTGCTTGATCCGACGACCAAGCTCAACTTCCTCGTCAGGAGTCACCTGAGGGTAGTTCCGCACTTCATTGAGATATGCACTCAAGGATCGGGATTCCCGGTCCGTAATGCGTTGTGTAATCTTCAGTTGTTTCATAAAACTTTTCTTCCTTCTGCCCCTCAAAAACTTGTTCAGTTATTCGAGATTTGGCCGGTTAGTTCACGCGGTTGCTATACTTTTGTGAACGTAATCCACCCAATAATGTTTCATTTACCAGTTGGCTCAAACGCCTATTCTGGGGTTTTTCCGATGGTCCGCTAATTTTGTAGCATGAACCGTATTTTTTCATGGTTGAATGAGCCATACCCAGTCTCAGCTTCCTTTATCATCGTGCTGAGGGACTCTTTTTTATACGGTCTCTTCGTCTTTTTGTTTCTCCTTAGCTTCCAACCGTTCGGTTTGGATTCGAGCTTCCCCAATAAGCTGGTCATCATTTCGGGTTATGGTGCGGTAACCACCCTGATTTTCCCTTTGTTTTATCTGGTAGGGAAATGGATTTTTCCGGATTATTTCCGGGCCGAAAACTGGAAAGTGGGCCGGCAATTGTTCCAAACCATGTCCACCTTGCTGCTGATTGCCCTCGCCAACGCAGGATACACCATTGCCATCGGCATTGGGGGGCTGCACCCCAAAGTTTTCCTATTCTTCGCCATGTATACCCTCGCAGTAGGCATTTTTCCGACCACCATTGCCATTCTCCTCATCCAAATCAGGAAGCTGCGTAACAATAACCGAACCTCTCAAGCCTTAAACGAGAATCTGCGTCCCTCCCCTACCCCCCTCTCTATTTCCATCGCTCTGAACAGTACCGATGGAAAAATGGAACTGGAACTTCCCTTCTCCAGCTTGCTCTTTATCCGATCGGCTGACAACTACGTGGAAGTGGTTTATTCCCAAGGAGATCAGGTCCAAAAGAAGCTCATCCGATCTTCCCTCAAGGGCATGGCAGACCAATTGGCGGCCCATCCCAATATCGAGCGCTGCCACCGCTCCTACATCGTCAACCTCGATGCGGTGACCCGCTGGGAAGGCAATGCGGCTGGCCTCCGCCTGCACCTCCAGTCCACCGATGAAACCATTCCCGTTTCCCGTTCCGCCATCCCCCATTTACGGCAGCGATTGGCCCCCTAATCCCCTTTCCATTCGCCCCAATCGCTTTCCATTCATCCCGGGAGCTTGTTTTTCCTCCCCCGCCTTGCCATCCATCCCATTGTCCTTGGGACTCCCTCTTCCCTCATTTAGATTCGGGAAATCACCCAAATCAAGATCTCCATGCACCTACTCTTCAGTATTCTGCTCGGCATCCACATCTTCGCGGGTTCCATCGCCCTGATCACCGGGGCCGTCGCCATTGCGGCGCGGAAAGGCAAAAAAGTCCACAACTTAAATGGTCGAATCTACCACCTGACCATGATTGCCGTCGGGATCACTGCGCTGGTCATGGCCTTCTGGAAAAGCAATCCCTTCCTGCTTGGGACGGCAGTCTTTACGCTCTACATGGTGTATACGGGCAAAAGAATGGTCAAACGGAAGCGAAATGAAGCCAGGTGGAAAGTCCGGTTGGACGATGTGGTCCTCGGGGGAGGCTTTCTTGGAGGAGGTTTCTTGTTGGCGGAAGGGATTCCCTCATTGCTGGTCCACGGTCTGGGAATGAACATCGTAGCCATCGTGTTCGGTGCGGTGACGTTGGTATTCGCAGGACGGGACCTTTCGATTCGGTTGAAGGGAAAACAATACAACTACAAGGACAACCTGCTTCTCCACATTGGGCGGATGGGAGGAAGTTATATCGCTACGTTCACTGCCTTTCTGGTGACCAATGTGCGCATCGAGCCCGGATGGATCCTTTGGTTGGCTCCCAGCGCGGCCGGAAGCATCCTGATTGCCATGGCCATCGGCAAATGGCGCAAACGGCTTTCTCCTGTCACGAAAAAATCAACGGACCAAGCCCAAACAATCTCCGGAGTCAGTTCGTAATGCATAAGCATGCGCATGGTCCATTTTCCCTTCCGGCTCTCCATCACATTTGCCCTCCTGCTCCTTTTCCTACAAGGTTGTGGGACGGAAGATCGAGAATCGGACAGTCCGGAAACCATGCGCTCTCCTGCCCTATCAACCGATTTGACCGTGAATTATTCCTTTGACTTTCGCCAACAACCCCAGAGCATTTCCCTCCCGCTCGACAGCACCTTGCGGGAAGAATTTCGCCGGGCCTCCCATTCCTACCAGTACCAGGGAAGTCGCCCGCCAGATGGATGGCGGAAGGAATACTATGCCATGTTCCTCCAAGCGAAGGGCGCGGACCGCATCCACCAACAATTGCTGAGTGAGCTTCAGGGCATCGCCGGGGGTGGTGACGACCTGGCCGAGGCCATCATTGCGTTCGTACAGGGAAGCATTTCCTACGATTGGCAGACCTTCCACAACATCGACCAAAGCACGATCCGCTACCCCTACGAGACGTTGTTCGACCAGACGGGAGTCTGCGCTGATAAGACGGTCCTGATGGCCCAATTGCTCCGTTCCGCTGGCTACGACGTCGTTTTCTTCGTCTTCGAAAGGGCCAACCACATGGCCCTGGGCCTCCGGGTGCCCGCGGGGATGGGTGATTTTCGAACCGATTATGCCTTCGTGGAAACCACCCAACCGACACCCATAGGGGTCATTCCTGACAATTATGTGGGGGGGATAAAATTGGACCGCCGACCTGAGCTGATCGAGTTTCCGGAAGGGGGAAAAACGTTTGAAAAGATGACTGCCATCAAAGCCGAACAGAAGGAATGGGAAAAGAAATACGGCAAAGATTATCTGTTCATGAGTCCGGATTTGAGGAGCTTGAAGGAAAAAATGACCGTAATGCAGGGAGAATTGGATGAATTGAAGAAGAAAATGCGGGGTTGTCGGGGAACTTTGCCGCCCGCGAAGTTCCAGGAATGCCAAGCGTTGCAACAGCAACAAAGCCAAAAAGTCAACGAGTACAATGCCTTGGTTCAGCGGTTCAATGAGTTGGGACAAGCGCAAACCGGACCGCCCGCCTGATCAGTGGCGGTCGACCCAATCTTTCACCACATCGTGGAATTCATCGGGCTCATTGGAAAAGGGCGAATGCCCGGAAAGTTCAAAGTAATGGACCTCTTTGTCATTGGTTCCGATGACCAAAATCGCCGAAGACGCCAGGGCCGGCGGCACGATGAAATCATAATTTCCCCACAGCAACAAGGTTGGCACTTGAATCTCCGACATCGTCGGAGTCAGATTAGTTTGAACCACTTCGTCGATCAGTAAATTGCCGGTCTCGGCACTCGAAAACAGCAGCGCAAGCTGGTCAATCGGGCTCCGGGTTATGGCCTGCGACAAAGAAATCGTGTTGAGACTGTCTCCGACAACATCTTCGATGCGATCTTCTGCCTGCCCTCCCAGTTGATTGATGGTCAAAAAATCATCCGTGGTGGGAGAATTCGCCGGCAAAGTCTCCAACGTGCTGTCCACCCGCTGCCAAAAGGCAACTTCCCGCTCCGCCGCAATCTCCCGATCGGCGAATGTATCCAGCATGGTATAAACCGACTGGTACAGCAGGGGCAAATCGTGGGCGCCCGCGACCTCGATCCAGCCGTCGACCAGGACCTGGTCGGGACTTTGCACAAAGGCCGTTCCCAACAAGCCTCCCCAGCTATGGCCCATCAAATACAGACCGGAATCGTCTCCATAGCGTTCCCGAATGGCATGCACCACTGCTTTCAGATCGAGCCGCATCCTTTCAATCGTCACCTCCGAAGCATTGTAATAGCCCTGGGAAGCGCCTTGCCCCCGTTGGTCCCAAAACAACATGCCATAATCATCCCCCAGCATGCGCATGGCCCGGCTCAGGCTATACGAATAAGATTCACCGCCGGGGCCACCGTGAATGACCAGGATGTATTTGCCCGCAGCCGTATTTCCCCGGACGTAAACAGGCATGTCGGCCCCTTCAGTACGGACAAAAAATGTCTCTTTGACATCGGTCCCCAGCTCGACTTTGTTGCAAGCGGTTCCCAGAAGCAATACGAGTCCGATCAGTATCCAGTGTTTCATTTGCGACGAGAAATTTTGAATGGATCGCGTTCAAGCACGTAGATGCCTACACCGGCCTCCAGGGCCAACAGGGGCACGACTGAGGTATTGAGTGGCATCCAGAATCCGATATTGGGGCGGAGGTGCCAGGTGACCATGCGAAAGCTCCGACCATAAAAGTAGTCCTTACCGATTCCGAAGGCCAGGGTGGGGAGGAAATAGAAACGGCTGTCCCAGCGCTTGATGGAAACGTCTCCGGAGGGATCGACGTTGTATGTACGCCCCCGATTGAAACGGTTGGCGAGGCCGGCATAAAGGCCGGCATCTACCCGAAAACCCCGGTTCCAGGTCTTGCGCCACAACATACCGCCCCGCAACAGTTGGGTGGAATAAGATTGGGGCTGGCTCCACAGAACCAGGTCCCCAGCCGCATACCATCCGCGACGGCGGAATTTCGTCTTGCCATTTCGTTTTTCCTTTTCATTCTCCCGCCGCCAAATCCGCTGCTCCGCCCCCACAGAAATCCCCGGATACACCACCTGGTTGCCGAAATAGGAAATTCGCAGGGTGGTAGCGCTGGCAATATCCGGCCCATCCACAGCAAACTTTGGCGCCAGTTCCTGAGACGAGCCAGTCAACCAGAGGAACAAAGCCATCGCGAAAAGAAAAAACGTCTTCATGGGAGTCATTTCGCCAAATATCCATTCCTCCCTATTGCGGGACAAGGCAATACTGTTTACCCCCGCGACAGGGAAGAATTGCTCCCCTCTGCGAGCTCACGGATATTCTCCAAGGCGCCCGGCAACTGTTTCATATAGTCTTTTCCCAACACCCGCCCAAAGAAACCACCCGAGAATCCTGTGAATTGGACATCGTGCGTGAAAGCAGTCTTCCCAGCCTCCATGCTCAGCGTCCGCCGGACCGTAAAGCGCCCCAAAGGGAGTTTCATGGTGAAAGCATAGGACTTCCCCGCTTCGAATTCTGAAATCGAGAATTTTACCTTGCGGCCCTTGTCGGAAATCAATTCTCCCGTTTGTCCCAACTCAAAAGGACCATCCAAACGGGCGCTTTGCAGACCCGTATCCCAATCCTGCCAATGCTCGACATCGGTCCAAATATTCCAAATGGTTTCGGGAGAGGCTTCGGTCGTTAACGTATGCCAGAAATGCTTGGGGCTCATTTCCTGGGCCACAACGGAAGTAAACAAGAGAGGTAGCATCATTCCAATCAAAAATGTTTTCATTGTTCTTTTTGATCAAAACTAGCTTCCCGTCCGGCCGATCCACCTAACCCATGTCAGTTAATTGCGCCGGCTACGCTTTTCCGAAGATTTTCCGGTATTGGGGTTTGCGGTAGGCGAATTGGAGGTAAATGATGGGGTGGAAAAGAGGGGTCAACCAACCGGCGGAATAGGTGATGTCGTCCACGATTTCGGCGCAGGGCTCGCCGTCGGGCGTGGAGCCCGACCTAACGATGTGCTTGTGCCGCCACGATTTCAGCGGCCAAGGCAACTTCCGGCCTTCATCCGTGAACCAGGAACGGTCCTGCTCGTGTTCCACCTCGGTGATTTCATTCTTCCAGATCTGCTTGACTACGCCATACAGCGTGGCCTGCAATTCCACCATCGAGCCCGGCTCGTGGGGCTCGTCGTACCGCAGCACCTTCATCTTCATCCCCGGAGGCGTCAACGCTTTCAGAAGGCCCGAGTTGAATTGATCAAAGACTTTTCGGTGGTCGCCAGCAACGGGAGTGATGATGGTAAAATTCATATCCAATCAACCCCAGACCCCTCAATTTGTTAGAGAGTTTTTGGAAGTTGTTAATGTTGTTAAATCGCCGGGGATTGAGGGAAAAATGGGCAACCTTGGACGAAAAGGCACGTTCTGTCCACCAAGTTCAACCCATTAATTCACTTTTAACAATGAAACCTTTCTGGCACATATCCCGCACTTTTCTCTTCCTGATCGGGTTCGTGATCCTGTTCACCTCCACCCAATCCGGCTGCACCAATGCCTACGATGGAGGCTATACCGCCGTCAGCGAAAATTACCATGCCCCGTCCCCCATGGCAGAGGAAAATCCCGCTTTCAACACCGAGGAATACGACCGGATTGTGGAGAATGAGTTTGAAGATCCCAATCAATCTCCCTATTCCACCTTCTCCATCGATGTCGATGCCGCTTCCTATGCAAACATGCGGCGCTTCATCAACCGCGGCAAACTTCCTCCGGCCGATGCGATCCGCACCGAGGAACTGGTCAACTATTTCACCTACGATTACGACCAGCCCACCTCCGAGCATCCCTTCAGCGTGGCCGCTGAAGTCTCAGATTGCCCCTGGGCGCCCTCCCACCAACTCATCCACATCGGATTGCAAGGGAAGACCATTCCCACCGACAATTTGCCGGCGACCAACCTCGTCTTCCTCATCGACGTGTCTGGCTCCATGCAGGATCCCAATAAGTTGCCCCTGCTCAAGCAATCCTTTGGGATGTTGGTCGAGGAACTCCGACCCGAGGACCGCGTCGCCATCGTCGTCTATGCCGGTTCCTCCGGTCTCGTCCTGCCTCCTACGACGGGCGATCACAAGCTGACCATCCTGAAAGCGATGGACAAGTTGCGGGCCGGTGGCGGTACCAATGGCGCCGAAGGAATCGAGCTGGCCTATTCGGTCGCGGTGGACAATTTCATTGAGGGCGGCAATAACCGGGTCATACTGGCAACGGATGGCGACTTCAACATTGGCCAAAGTAGCGACGCAGCCTTGGAACGACTGATCGAGCAGAAGCGGGAAACCGGGGTCTACCTCACGGTCCTTGGATTTGGGATGGGCAATTACAAAGACTCCAAGATGCAGACGCTGGCCGACAAGGGAAATGGCAACCACGCCTATATCGACAACTTGCTGGAAGCCAAGAAGGTCCTGGTGAGCGAATTTGGAGGCACCCTGTTCACGATTGCCAAGGATGTGAAGCTCCAGGTAGAATTCAATCCGGAAGTGGTAAAAGGATATCGCCTGATCGGGTATGAGAATCGGTTGCTGGCGGATGAGGACTTCAACGATGACAAAAAGGATGCGGGGGAAATGGGATCCGGCCATACTGTCACGGCACTATACGAGATCATTCCGGTCGGTTCTGAGGAAGAGACTCGGGATGTTGATGCGACCCGGTATCAAAAAACGACCCGTACCACTCCTCTTGCGCGGGGATCGGGTGAAATGGCCCACGTCAAAATCCGCTACAAGCAACCCGACGGCGAAACCAGCCAACTCTTTGACCATACGATCCGTCCGACCGGCACTTCGGTAGCTCAAACCAGCCACGATTTTCGCTGGTCGGCCTCCGTCGCGGAGTTCTCCCTCCTCCTCCGCGATTCAAAATTCAAGGCCAATGCCAACTACGACCAAGTGCTTGAACTCGCTCAAGGAGCGGTGGGCGAAGACAAGGAAGGCTACCGAGCCGAATTCATTGGGCTTGTCAAACGGGCCCGGGCCATCTCCGGCGATACGCCGTTGGTCCGCAACAACGACTGACCATGCAGCAAACCTGATTTGAACGCAGGGGCCGTCCGGAATGGGCGGTCCCTTTTTCTTGGGAGGTCGTAAAGGGTAAGTATAAACACGGATTCTCCCCATCAACAAGGGAAAGCCGAATCTGAAAGGATTCCTTGGTGGGTGGTAAATATAATGTGACAAAAAATTTACCCTTTCCGCGATATAAATCGGTTTAAAGATTCATTAATGGCCCATTCCTCCGAGATTTATTGCCCTCAGAGCCAGATTTTTTGGCATTTTTTTCTTTTTACCCTTCCGAAAAAGAAAGCAATCGCCTATATTTACTTCGCAATCGGAATTTGCTCGATTTCCGATATTAGCTGTCGATATAGAAAAGTACCATACTGGGTCAAAAATCAACA
This sequence comes from uncultured bacterium, assembly GCA_963923035.1. GTDB lineage: Bacteria > Bacteroidota > Bacteroidia > J057 > JADKCL01 > CAWUKT01. The sequence continues at coordinate 16,209 of CAWUKT010000092.1, read as the reverse complement.
ATTACCTAAACCGAAGTCAAAGTGAAACGAAATCACCTACTTGCTCCAATGACATATTGTGCATAGAGGTGTGATGACTAAAAAGTAAAGACAAAAAAACGAACTGTCCTTCGGAGACGGAGGCTATTTATTGGATCGTCCGATTTTTCCATTGAGAAATGGGAACGGCATGTCTTGTGGAGTTGTACTCCGAGAGACTAAACCATACAAATATATGCGAACAGGATTATTGATCATATTGATCAACATGGGATTACTATGCTCATTATCAGGGCAAAACTTCACGATCAGCGGAAAAACGCTGGCGGAGTCCGGGGTTTCTCTCGGGTTTGTGAAAGTGGAAATTTCCATGGGTGATTCGATTCTGACGGGCGCGATCACCGACAGCACCGGCGCATTTAACATCGATGCGGCCCCTGGAAATTACGTCCTGACGGCCCAAACCTATGGATTTGAGGCGTATCAGCAAGAAATCAACCTTTCCCAAGACCTTGATGTCGGTGACATTGTCCTGAAAATGGACGAAAATGTCACCGCGGTGGAAATCACCGCGCGTAAAGCCTTCATCAAAAGGGAATTAGATCGGACCATCATCAATCTTTCGGGCACCATCTTGTCAGATGGAGATGCCTGGGAAGCCCTCCGTTTGGCGCCCGGTATTATGGTTGACCAAAATGGTGGTATTCGGATGAATGGGAAGAATGACATCGCTGTGATGATTGATGGGCGTACCGTACAGCTTTCGGGCGAGGACCTGATGGACCTCATTTCGGGCATTTCGGCTTCGGAAGTGGCCACCATCGAAATCATTTCCAATCCCCCCGCCAATTTCTCCGCCTCCGGATCTGGCATCGTGAACATCACCATGAAAAAGTATGGAAATGAAGGAGTTAGAGGAAATGTCCGATCCAAGTTCAAGCGCGGGGTGTACAATAAATATACGGAAGGTGTCAGCCTCACGGCCTCCAAAAACAAGTGGTACCTGAATGCCAGCTACGATCTGAACGCTGGCAAGCGTAACAACAAAGAAAACACCGAAATTCTGTTCCAGTTGCCGAATGAGAATCTTTCCATGTGGAACGAAGCCAACGAATCGGATACCCGCTACCTCAAGCACGGTTACCACCTTTACGCCGATTACAAACCAACCAAGAAAAGTACCATTAGTTTTCGCACGGATGGGACCATCAGCCCTACCAACAGTACCTTGCTGATTGGGCAAACCAATATTACCGATCTGTCAGAGGCACTTGACTCCAGCATCGTCAATGAAAACCAGTCTGATCGCGTCTCCGATTTCCAGAGTTATTTCCTTGGCTACGAGAACAAAGGCGACAAAGGCTACTGGCGTGTGAACGCTGATTACAGCGGCTTTTCGAGTGACGTTTCCCAGGAAATCGTCAGCGACTTTTTCTCCAACAACGGCGACCAAATCCGAGAAGAAGACTTTCAATTCGACGCCATCTCCGATGTCCAGATCCTGGGCGCCCAATCCGATTGGGGCCGAAGATTGGGGACCAAGTCCATCCTCGACTGGGGCGTGAAATACAGCAATATCCAGACCTCCAACGATCTGGTTCACTTCAACGTGGAAAATGGAAACGCCCAGTTCAACCCGGAACGCAGCAACGGATTCAACTACAACGAACAGAATGGAGCTGCATTTGTCTCTTTGCGACGAGGCTGGGACAAACTCCAAATGAAAGCCGGCCTCCGAGCCGAGTACACGGACCTCAACGGAAGCTCAGCCGACAACGACACGACCATTGACCAAAACTACCTTCGCGTTTTCCCCTCCCTCTTCCTCCAATACGCCTCCAACGAAAACAGCATCTGGGGCCTTTCCCTCGGCACCCGAATCAACCGCCCCAATTACCGGTACCTGAACACCATTCGGATGTATACCAGTCCGTACAGCTTCGTCGAAGGCAATCCCTTCCTCCAGCCGGCCATGGTCTACAACCTCGAAGTCAACTGGCTCTACAAGCAGACCTTTTTCTTCTCCGCCTTCGCCTCCCAAATCTCCAATGCCATCAACGAAATGTCGGTCCAGAACAACGAGGACAATACCCTGAAGTTCCTCGCCATCAACCAGGACCAGAACTACCAGGCCGGGGTCTCGACCAACGGATCCTACGATATTTTCCCATGGTGGAGTACCTACTGGGATGTGCGCGCCTTCTACCAGTTCAACCAATTCCGGTCGCCGGATACGGGCGAACAGGTGCAGAACAATGCGTTTGCCTTTGAGCCGTTCGTGTGGACCGGCTTCTATCCCAACCGGCTAAGGGGCCTCTCCTTCGAATTGCAGTACTCGTACTACGCTCCGAGTCTCCAAGGCAGCTTTGCTGTGGAGAGCCGTTCCGAACTCGCATTTGGGATGAAAAAGAAGTTTTTCGACAAAAGGTTGGCGGTTGCCTTGCTGGTGGCTGACCTCCTCGACGACAATAAATTCGTCCTGAAATCCCGCTTTGCGGAGCAGGACCATGTATACAGACAAGACCCAGAAAACCAATACTTCCGATTCAATGTGACCTGGAAATTTGGTAACCAGAAGATCAAGAATCGGAAAGAGCAAAAATCAAACACCGAGGAAAAGGAGCGCCTTTAGCGAGACCGCCCCTAGACCTCGACGTTCTTTAGTTAAAAATTTTTTAAATCAAAAAACTTTTTCAATTATGAAAAACAAATTCAAGTTTTCCAAGCAGGAAAGAGACCTTCTCCGTAACTCTCTCGACAACTTCAAGAATGACGCCATCAAAACCAGCGCTGACAGCGTAGTTGGTTCTGATTTCTCTCGCTCTTGGAGCCGTGTTTGGGGTCGTGTTATCATCCTCCAAGAACTCTAAGAGTTATCCCGAATTAGTTCCCCGGGAATCCTCCCGGGGAACACTTTTCCCTTTCTTTCACCCTAGCATTCAAGTCCATGGATTCCAAGTGGCTCTGCCGTACCTATGTCCTGAAAGTAGCCAGTCGGTGCAACCTGAACTGTAGCTATTGTTACATGTACAACAAGGGCGACTCCTCTTGGCGCAGCCAGCCCAAGGTGATGTCGGAGCAGACTGTAATCCGCTTACTGGAGCGTATCCGGGAACACTATGGCGTATGCTCACCGCCTGAGCCAGTGGTGCTTTCCTTCCACGGGGGTGAACCACTGCTTGCCGGGCATGAATTCTTCCGCTTTTTCATCCAAAAGGCCAAAGAAATCCTGCTCCCCGCTGGTATCCAACCCAGCTTTACCATCCAAACCAATGCGACCCTGATCGACGAAGAGTGGTGTAAAATCTTTTATGACGACTACTTCGACATGGGGATCAGCTTGGATGGAAAAAAAGAAATCAATGACATCCACCGGGTCTATCACAATGGAAAAGGATCCTACGACGATGTTTTGAAGGGGGTGAGTCAAATCAAATCCTACCGCAATCTGGAGGAGGGCATGGGTTTCCTGGTGGTCGTCAACATTGACGCCGATCCCGTGGAGACCTACGAATTCTTCAAAAGCCTGGGATCATTCGATTTCCTGCTCCCCGATTATACCCATGACGACAAGGACGACCGAATTGGGCCCGATCAAACGGCCTATGCGGACTGGATGATCCAGGTCTTCAACGCCTGGCTCCGCGACCCGGACCGCCCAGGAATCCGCTATTTTGCCTCCCTCGTAGAGTCCATCTTAGGTGGCAATGGCGGAGCAGATGTCATGGGAGACCGCCACAACGACATTTTGGTCGTCGAAACCGACGGCAGCTATGAAGCTGTTGATGCGCTCAAAATTTGTGGCGAAGGCTTTACCAAAGCCGGCACCAATGTGGCCACCGAGTCCATTTCCGAAGCCCTCAAAACCGACCTGGCCAGCCTGTACCAGCGCAGCCACAAGGTACTGGCGCCTCAGTGCCAGCACTGCCAGATCAGGGAAGTCTGCGGCGGCGGCTACCTCCCCCACCGCTACTCCAAACACAATGGCTTCAACAACCCTTCGGTCTACTGCAATGATCTGCTCAAGCTGATCACCCACATCCAGAATTCCCTGTTGGACATCATCTCCACCGAGGTGCTGGACCAGACCGAGGTTCGAAAAATTACCTACGAGGAGGCCCGGGCCCATCTGAACCAAGCTCCCGACGCCCAGGCCGAGCCTTCTGAACTCACCCAATTTGCCCACTCCCAAACTTAGAATACGATGCAGAACGTTCTTCAATGCACCATTGCTGTAATCAAAGTCGCATCTCGCTGCAACCTCAACTGTAGCTACTGCTACATGTACAACATGGGGGACAATACCTACCGCAACCAGCCCAAGTTCATTGAACAAGGGACCGCAGAACAGATCATCGAGCGGATCGCCGAACACTGCGAGGAGCACAAGGTACCCGATTTCATGTTTGTACTGCACGGTGGCGAGCCTTTACTGGCCAGCAAGGACTGGTACCGGCACTTTGTCAATTACGCCCGCAAGGTTTTTGAACCACTTGAATCGGTTCCCAGCTTCGCCCTGCAAACAAATGGAGTGCTGTTGGATGACGAATGGTGTGAACTGTTCATGGAATTGGGAATCGCAATTGGGATCAGCTTGGATGGGACCCGCAAGGACCATGACCACTACCGCAAGGACCACGCGGGACGGGGATCTTACGAGAAAGTCCTGCAGGGGATTGAGGTCACGAAACGGGTCATGGGACACGCCAGCATAATCGCGGTGATCAACATCAATTCCGATCCGGACGAGACCTATCACCATTTGAGTAACATGGGCGTCTCTAATATCCACCTCCTGTTGCCCGACGCCAACTATGACAAGCCGCCGCCCCAGCGGGAAGGCACCGCCCCTGAAGATGCCCAGGATCAATATGCCGATTGGCTCATCCGCATGTTTGACCTCTGGATGGAGGATCCCAACGAGAAAAAGCCCGGTATCCGTATGTTCACCCAATTGTTACGGATGCTGTGGGGAGCCCGGACCACGTCGGATAGCCTCGGGACCGAGCGCAATGAAGTCATTGTGATCGAAACCAATGGAGATTACGAATCGCTGGATTCCCTCAAAATATGCGGCGAAGGCTTCACCAAGGCTGATGCCAACGTCGCCGACACCACCCTCAACGAGGCCTTGAACTCAGAACTGGCACGCATGTACCACCTGAGCCATGAGAACCTTTGTCCTCAATGCGCCGCCTGCGATATCCACGAATTGTGTGGCGGAGGAAACCTTCCCCACCGCTACCACAACAACAATGGATTTGACAACCCGACTGTGTATTGCCGCACCCAAGCCCGCCTGATCACCCATATCCAGAACCGCTGGGTCAATGGAATGCCGGCTGAGTTTGTCGAAAAAAGTGGAATCGCCAAGGTCCAATTGGAGGAATTGATCCGAGGTTTTGCCCAATTCCCGCCGCCTGGAACTGGAAAAGCCCCGATGGTCCCCGAATCCAACCCAATCTAACTCACCATGGAACATCCCATATCCGCCGCACTCACCACCTTGCAGCTCGATTCTCCGGCCGAGGAACACAAGACCAAACAGGCCTTCTTTCGGCATGTCCGCAGTCGACTGCTGGACCTGTTGGGCCAAGCCGGAGATGGAGCCCGCGAAGCCTTCCTTGAAAGTGGAGCTGCCGACCACGAAGGGTTCCTGCTGGCCCCGGAAATTTCCCATCTCGCCATCCACGCGAGCCCCGATCAAGCCGGAGCAGTGTCTGAGTTCCTGTACAAGGCGGTCATGGCCGAAGCAGCCAAAACCACTCAGGACACCGGCCCTTTCAATGCCCTCTGGAGCATTCGCGGGGACTTTTTCATCACCAAGGGCGCAGAAAATGACACTCCTTTTGTGTACCAAGCCCCCCGTATCCTGGACAATATCGCCATGGATTTCAACAGTCCTTATTGCTCGTTCATCAGCAATGAGGAACTGGGGGCTGCGGAAGGAACATCGGTGGGCAATTATGAGATGGAGCAATTCGAAACCATGATGGAGCTGCTCCATCGGGCCCTGGCTCCGCTCCAATCTGCCTACCCGGAAGCCGTTCGCTTCATCGAAGAATTTACCTACCACCTCATCGGAAAAACCCATCCCAGCGGTGATTTCAGCTCGGGATCCAACGGGCTCTACATCGGCCGGGTCGTCCTGTGCAATATCGAGACCACTTCCGCGGAGCTGATCGCGGAAGCCTTTGTGCACGAAGCCGCCCACGGCTACCTGTATATGCTGGAGACCCTCCAGCCGTGGATGCCGTCCTACGAACATTCCCGCGAAATCGGTCACAATGTCCCCTCCTGCTGGACGGGCAACCACATTTCCTTGCGGAGCTTCTCGCAGGCCATTTTCGTCTGGTATACGCTCTGGCAATTCTGGAAAAAAGTCCAGGCCCGGAACCTTTTCCGAGCTGAATTTGTCGAGCGGCGGCTCCAGTTCATCGGCCAGGGATTCGAAAAACTCGACCTGTCCCACCTGCAAAAATTGGCGGCGGGCACCATTCCGCCGACCAGCATGGACGCCTTCCGCATCCTTCAATCCTCCATTCTTTCATCCTCAACCCTCCAATCATGAATCCACAAGTCCAGGAACATACCTTCAGCATTGCCGATGCCCCCCAACTCCTCCAGGTCAATGACCAGGTTGCCGAGCAACACCTCGCCCTGAAGCGTCAATTCATGGAATTGGTGCGGTCCAAGGTGCAGGAATTTCTCACCCTCGCCGGTGAAGAGTCGCCGGAGTTGGTGGCCGAGTTCGAAGAAAAACTCAACGGCTTCAGTGCTGCGGAACAAGAACATATGATGTCGATTCCAGCGTTTTTGGGGCAGGTTTTTCGGAACAAGGCCCGCTCGGCAGCCGACAAAATCAGGTTCTGGTTGGAAATCATTGACCGGCACATCGCACTACGGGACCGGGACTTCTCCCACCTGGAGTATCCGGCGTTTTGGACGCTGGATGGAGCCGCTTTCATGCGGAAGCAGGAAGATGGCGACCATGTCGTTTTCGAGAACCCGAAGCTCTATGACAAGATTATCCTCGATTTCTTCAGTGCTGTGAACGCAACCTTGGGAAGCGAAGATTACCTCTCCATTGACAACGAACACGAGGTCCAGGACTACTCGTTTGAGGAAGCGGAAGAGCTGATGGATTTTCTCGACCAATGTCTTGAGCCGATCCACCCTTCCATTGAGTCCCTCCTGACGAACTTTTCCCATGTCGTCCACTTCCGCAAATCCCCCGTCCAATCGACCTCTTCCAGCACCAACGGCGGATTCATCGGACGTATCCTGATTTGCAACGCGCAATTGTACCAGCCGGAATTGTTCGCGGAGGCCATGGTCCACGAAGCGACCCACGGCGTTCTGTTCATGATCAACGAGCTGAACCAGTGGATGCCCGGCACCAAGGAACACAATGCGACGCACCACCATATTCCTTCTCCCTGGACCGGCAACCTGTTGACTCCGCGGAACCTGTTCCAGGCCTGCTTTGTCTGGTATGGACTCTTCGAATTCTTCCAGAGCCATTTCAACCTCTATCCGAATACCAAGGTCATCCGTGACCGGATGGAGCTGATTCAGAAGGGCTTCCGCAACCTTCCCCTGGAAACCTTACTTCCCGAAAGATTCCCGGAGACAGCCAGCGCCATCGAATTCATGAAAACCAGGGTGACCGGGTTTCAATTCGCCTGATCCGACGACCTTTTTCCTCCTCCCAAGTCTAAAAGTTGAACGTACGTGGCATTTTTCAATCGAAATAAGTTCCCCCATTACCGGCAGCTGTACAGCTCAGACTGCGGACCGACCTGCATTCGGATGGTCAGCCAGTACTACGGAAAGTCCTTGTCGCACAAGGAGTTGAACGAGCACCTGGAATCCAGTCAGGGGATGTTGCTGAGTGAATTGAACATCCTGGCTGACAAGGTGGGATTTGAATCCATGCCCGTCAAACTGACCCTGGAGCGCCTCGCCAATGAGGCTCCGCTCCCGGCCATCGTACACTGGAACCAAATCCATTATTTGGTGGTGTACAAGGTGGAAGGGGACAAAGTCTACGTGTCGGATCCGGCCTCAACCCACTTAGTGTTTACGCGGGAGGAATTCCTGAAGGGATGGCAGGGAGTGGATTCGGAAGAACAGGACCAGGGAGGAGTGGTCTTGTTGCTCCAACCGGGGGAAAATTGGGACGAGGAAGCCCCCAAATCCAAGCGCAATATGGGCATTGGGTTTGTCAAGAAGTACTTCCTGTTCTACCGCCCCCAGGTCGCCCAATTGCTGTTGGGACTATTCCTGGGCAGTATTTTCCAGTTTGCCTTTCCATTTTTCACCCGATCCATCGTGGATTACGGGATCGGGAGCGGCAGTACGGCCTTCCTTGTCTTCATCCTGGCCATTCAATTGGTCCTGTTTTTCCTCAACATTGGAATCGAATTCATCCGGGCCCGACTATTGCTCCACATCTCCAGCCGTGTCAACATTTTCATCATCTCAGATTTCCTCCTGAAGCTGATGAAATTGCCCCTGAGTTTCTTCTCCTCCCGCATCACCGGTGACCTCATCCAGCGCATTCGGGACCACCGACGAATCGAACAATTCATTTCCTCCAACCTCCTCAAGAGTATTTTCTCCGTTTTCAGCCTCGTGGTGTACTGCGTGGTCCTGGGAATTTTCAGCGAATTGATCCTCGCCGTGGTGCTCGTTTCCCTGACCATCGAGCTCATCTGGATTTTCTATTTCCTCGGCAAAGTTGAGCAATTGGACCACAAGGCCTTTTCCCTCAATTCCGAGGACCAAAGCAAAGTCTTCGAATTGATCAATGGCATCCAGGACATCAAGCTGCACAATGTCGAGAACAAGAAGCGGTTTGAATGGGAAGGCATTCAGGTCAATTCCTTCAAGGTCTCGTTGAACAAGCTGAAATTGGAGCAACTTCAATCCGGTGGTCAGCGCTTCTTTGCATTTTTCCAGACCATCATTGTGACCTTCCTAGCCGCCTACCTGACCATTCAGGGGCAGATGAGCATCGGTACCATGCTGGCCGTGCTGTTCGTCATTGCCCAGATGAGCGCCCCCATCGGTGAACTGATCAACTTCGTCCTCCGCGGCCAGATGGCCCTTTTGAGCCTGGAGCGTTTGATGGAGATTCAGGAAAAAGAAGAAGAATTGCCGTTGCCAATGCCGGACATGAACGATCCGCGGTACATGGCGCCGCAGCATATCTCCATCCGCAACCTCTCATTTGCCTATACCAAATCCGGGGGAAATGTCCTTCAGGACCTCCATATTGACATTCCGCAGGGCAAGGTGACCGCCATTGTGGGAGTGAGTGGAAGTGGAAAAACGACCTTGTTGAAGCTGCTGTTGAAGTTTTTTGAAGCGCAGGAGGGACATATTCAGGTGGGAGATGAACGCCTGGACGAAATCAACAGCCAATTTTGGCGGAGTTCTTGTGGCGTGGTCCTTCAGGACAGCTATATCTTCTCCGATTCCATCGCCGGTAACATCGCCCTTTGCGAATCCAACGACGCCAATATCGACATGGAGGCGCTCCGGTACGCCTGCCATGTGGCGAATATCCTCGACTTCATCGAGGACCTGCCGCTCGGCTTCCAGACGCGCATCGGCCAGAATGGAACCGGCCTGAGTCAGGGACAAAAACAGCGCTTGCTGATCGCCCGCGCCGTTTACAAGAACCCCCAGTACCTCTTTTTCGATGAAGCCACCAATGCCCTGGATGCAGAAAATGAAAAGGCCATCGTCCAGAACCTGGAACGGTTTTACCGGGGCCGAACGGTCATCGTGGTCGCGCACCGGCTGAGCACGGTGCGCAATGCCGACCAGATCATTGTCCTGAGCAATGGCCAAATCGTCGAGCAGGGAACCCACGAGGAACTCGTCGACAAAAAGGTCAAGTATTATTCTCTCGTCAAAAATCAACTTGAATTAGGTGCCTAAATCAACCGTCAAACTCTCGAACCGCGCTCCTGAAACGCAGGTGGTCCTCCGCAAAATCAAAGGCTGGGGCATCAACTGGGGCGTCACCATCGTATTTGCCCTGTTCATGGTCATGCTGTTCGCGACCTTTCAATTTCGCTATCCCCGAACGGCACCGATTCAGGTAAAGATCGAAAGTCCTTCGGTGGTCCAGGTGATTCCCACCACCGCGGATTTTGAAATGGGAGCTGGCACCTTGGAATTGGCCGGCGCCAATTACCAGTTGGTCCCCGATGCAGTTCGGGGCGAACAGGGCTACTTCCGGACCGAAGCGGCCCTGCCGCTTCAAGCCAACAACGCCGCCCCGCTGGAGGCGACCTTCACCCAAGAGGTAAATATCCTCTCCATCATCTTCAAGGGGCTTTACTGAGCCCTTTCCCCTCTCTTTTTCCACACTTCCCTCTCCCCCCCCCCGGGGATTTAATTCCAAACCAATATTTATTGGGATTTTTTCAGTTGAGGAGCTTGTACACCAAGGTCTTCATCACGTGGTCCGGGCCCATGTGCGTGCTGTGGATGCCCTTCAGGTACAAGTCGGCGTCGAGGATATGGGTGAGGTTTCGGTAGAGGTCCCGCCCATTGTAGTTGCGGACGGCGGAGGAATACTGACGGGCAATGAAAGGAGGAATGCCCAATTCGCGGGAAATGGCATTCGGGTCGGAAAGCCGCTTGGATTGGCACCGGTAGAGTTTGGAGAAAAATTGGAACAACTGGAACACAATCAAGGTCGGGGGGTGATCCTTGACGTTGCGCATCATCTGGTTGATGATGAAATGGCTCTTGGCGTGGTCCCGCGCGCCCAATGAATTCATCAACTCGAACACATTGAAGTCCTTGTCAATGTTGATCATCTCGTACACGATCTGGGCCGTGACTTCCTTGCTGGGATCATTCCGCATGTAGAGGAAAATCTTCTCGATTTCGCTCTCAATCAGACCCAAATTGGTTCCCAAATAGGTCCCCAAAATGCGCAGGGCATCCGGCCGAACGGTATAGCCCCGACTTTCAATATAATTCTGGATCCAGGGTGGCACCTGGTTGTCGTACATCCGTTTGGCCTTGAAGAAGACACCATTCTTCTGGATTGACTTCACGACCTTGGAGCGGCCATCCAAATCTTTCCCCTTGAAGGTGATGACGAAAACCGTGGATTGGACGGGTTGCTGCAAATAGGGCTCCAACTTCGTCCATTCGTTCTTCGGAAAGCGCTGGGCTTCCTTCAACATCACCAGGCGACGGGTGGCCATCATGGGGAAACTCTTCAACTCGCTCAGCAATTTTCCCGCCTTCGCATCCGCCCCGTACATCACCGCCTTGTTGAACGATTCTTCTCCCGGATTCAGTGCCTTCTTCTCAATCAATTTCGCCAGCTTGTCCACAAAATACGGCTCGTCCCCGCCCAGGTAATACACCGGGGCGAACTTGCCGGATTCTACGTCTTGCTTGATCTTATCGAAACTCATGTGGAAGTGGCCAAATGGTCCGCAGCCATCCGCTAGAACGGATAACCTATGCCAAAATTAATTTGATAACGGTTCGCACCCAAATCCCGGGGGAACGTTTTAACCACAAAGTCCTGGATGTCGGGTGCGTACAATTGCTGGGCGACATCGACCCTGAAAATGAAGAAGTCGAAGTCGAGCCGAATCCCGAGTCCAGCGTCCCATCCGAGCTGGAAAAGCGTATTTGGAGTCAACTTGGCCTCTCCGGTACCCACAAAGCTGGCCGTGCTGGTGGGCAGGAACCAAACATTGCCGAGGTCCGAAAACAGGGCCAGTTCGATGTACTTATACACATTTAGGCGAAGTTCCGCATTGGTTTCGATCTGCATTTCCCCGCCAATCGTCAACAAATTCCCAAAATTGGCCCGGGTCGTATCGTCCAGGGCGGGCGAAAATGTCCCTGGTCCCAAGGTATTCGACAGCCAGCCGCGCATCCCGTTGGTGCCGCCCGCGAAGAAGCGGGAGGTCAGGGGGACATTCGGCGCAAAATTCCAAGGTGCGGCGACGCCGACCAAGCCGCGGGCCACCAAGGTCGCCCGCTTTCCCAACGGCAAGTTGACCCGGCCTTCCAGCGAAGACTTCAGGTACTGTCCGTAGAGGACGTTGCCGAGGCGCGAATCCTTCGAACTGACGTCCTGGGTCCCCAGAATCCGAACGGTATCAATCACGTTCAGCCCGCGGCCCAAATGCAGCAATACATCCATCAGGTAGGGCGTATTGCCCCCTATCTCGGCCACCGGCTGCAAGAAAAACGTCGTCCGACGTTTGCTGGTCTGGTAGTTCGACACCGTAAACTGGTAGCGCCCCCAACTGCTAAAGCGGGGCACAAAGTCCAGGGCGAGGAAGTTCCTGAGGTTGGCATCTTCGATGTCCCGGAGGGATTGCAGGAAGGCCCCTTCCAAACGGCTGGTCACGAAGGTGATTACGTAGGGAGAAACCGAGCTTTGGGCGGCCAGATCCGGCCGTTTGAGCGTATGGCGCCAGTTGTAATTCCAGTCCAGGGTCAATGAACTGCGCGTGTACGCATCGCTGTCTTCCCGGCTGGCCTCGGCCGAAAAGGTCGTCGTCGGACTGTACCGCTGGAGATTGTCTCGAACGATCTTCCCGACGAAGGGAACCAGAAAGCGAGGCACCCCAAAGCTCAATTGGGCCGATCCTTCCAAGAAGGTCCGGAGCGAATCCTGTTCCCCAAACCGCAAAAAGGCCGCGCTACCCGTAGCTGAAAAATCCAATCGTTCCGCTCCTTTGAATACCATCAGGTCCCGTAACCCCAATTGGAGTCCCAATCCCGGCAAATTTTGGCTCACCAGGGGATTGTTTTGCGAGAACCCTTCCACCCCAGCCTTGACCTGATATTTCCGCAACAATTGAGTCTCGATCCGGATGTCCAGCGAATCTCCGAATACATTGTGCTTGATCAAGACATATTTGAAGATGCCCAGGGCCTGCAACCGTTTGAGCGTCGTCCGTTCCTCCGCAATCGAATACCCTTCCCCTCGACGGAACGTGATCAACTGCTCCAAAAAGTTGAGGTTGAGCTTTTTGAACACCCGGGGATAGCCCTGAAAGATGATGGGATTGTCGTCGGAGAAAATGCGCTGGGTGATGCCCCATGCCTCGCGCAAGGAATCTGTCAGGAATTCTGAGCTGAGAATTTCTACCATTTGATCCTGCTCCATATCGAACTCGGCTGGTTCGATCAGGAAAGTCACTTGCCGGACCGCCACTTTGGAAGAAGCAGGGTCCAATCGCAACCGTACGACACAAGGACTATAGCCTTGAAGCCTTGGTTCGTAAGGTCGGAGCTGGGAAAAGTCATATTTAGAGGTATCGGGAACGGTATCAACGACAAAGCGAATCAAAGAAGGATTGAAGGTATAATAGCCATTGCTCCGCATCAAGGTCACAATCCGCGACCGTTCCGCCTCTAAACTCTTTTCCGTATACCGCTTCCCCACCACAATTTTTGCATTGGCTGAGTCTGCCCGCAGGATTTCCCGCATGGGTATCGGAGCATTTTCATCCATAAACTCATATTTCCCCACAATCGACGCCTTTCCCTCCTGAATCAAATACTTCACCCTTGCCTTCCCCTTGTTGTAGCTCAGTTGAAGCGGCTCTACCAGGAAGGTATCCTTGGCGTAGAAATACCCCTCGGAGAAATAGACCGCCCGCAAATTCCGCAGATCCTCCTGCAACTGGGTCGAATCCACCAATTGAGGTGCCTCCCCGGCCGTATTTTCCAGAAAACTCCCCAACGAATCAAAGTAATATCGCCCCGGAAACAGCCGCTGCTCCATATACTTCACCACCGTCATCGTCGTGTATTTCCCCTCCTGCAAAACCCGAATATCATTCACAAACCGCCCATTCAGCGAATCCCCGTACCATGTTTTTGGAGCCAATGAATCGAGGGGAAGCTGCATGGTTTTCCCCAGCATATAGAGGTGGAGGTAGGTCTTGGGCAATAACATCCGCCGGTTCGCCTTGGTCCGCACGCCGGAAGACAAGGTCCCGGACCCCACCAAAGTACTCCCCAATAGGACCAGGCTGTCGGCCGGCAATTCTTCAAAAACCGGCGGTGACTGGTTGGTATCTGCCGGAGGAAGTCCCACCCGAACAAAAGTAGGATCGTTGTATAGCAGCAGTTCATCGGTCCCCAAATGCTCCGTGGCAGCACAGGAACTGAGCAAATAGACCAATCCCATCACCCATCCTCCCTTCCCCAAGAGCCTGCGCAACTTTCGGGTACAGTGTCGGAATAACTGTGAATGGATCGTGGTTTTTGCCTGCATTAAAAATCAGATGGCCCAGGTAAATCGCCTTGCCGGATAGGCCCAACCATGCTTACCTTTCGGGATGGAGCGCCTCAGCAAAGCAAAGTTAAAACTTTTCGCTTCCCTGCATCAGAAGAAGTACCGGTATCAACACCGAATGTTCCTGGCCGAGGGCCAGAAGATGCTTTCCGAGGCCCTGGCCTCGGACCTTGCGATTGAGGCGGTCATTGTCCGCGAAACCGAATCGATTCCTTCGATCCCCCATCCCACCTTCGCCACCGACAGCGCCACATTCGAACGGCTCTCCACTCAGGTGAACTCCGAAGGCATCATTACCGTCCTCCATTTCCCCGATTCCCAACAATTCCAAACCCTGGAATCACTGGAAACAATTCCCCCAGGTCCCGGTCTGGTCCTGGACGATCTTCGGGATCCCGGCAACATGGGCACTCTCATCCGCACCGCCGACTGGTTCGGATTCCAGACCCTCATCTGCTCCCGGGGCACCGTCGACCCCTTCAACCCCAAAGTGGTGCGGGCCGCTATGGGCTCCCTCTTCCGACTGCGGATCATCCAGGTCGCTGACCTCGACACCACCCTTCAACACCTCCAAGTCGATCTGTGGGTCGCCGATATGGAAGGCCAACCGCTTCCCGAAGTCAACCTGCAAGACCGCCCCTTCATTCTGATCGGCAATGAAGCCAATGGCGTTCGGGACTCCGCCCGTCAACTACCTCAAGCCCAACGCATCACCATTCCCCGCCTGGGCCAGGCCGAATCGCTCAATGCCGGCGTTGCCGGATCTATTTTGGCTGCCCTGTGGCGGTTGGAGAAGTGAATGGGGGTAAATTCGCTTCCATAATTCGTAAAGAGCAGATTTTCATTTGTTTTGGGTGGGATGCCCACCCAGCGCATGGGGCAATGCGCTGCCCCACACCGTAGGTGAATGCGGGGGCCTTGGCCCCCATGTTCAGCCGGAGGCACCCAGCACCTGCCGGAGGTCCCGCAATACAAGTTGGAATTCGAGCGGACCCTCCGCGTAGGGCAAGGATTCGAGGAGTCGAAGGGCCGAGGCAAGCCGTTCAGCCAGCGCTTCAGAAGGGAAAGGCGAGTGATCCATAACATTTCTTCGGTTGAGCGACGCGGGTTGAATTTGATGGCCCAATCCCTGCCGTTAGCAAATCGGAGATGCTCCCCTCGCTTGAAGAATTGGTTTATATGACAGGAAAATTCCCGCTCTCGGTGGGATGCCCACCCAGCGCATGGGGCAATGCGCTGCCCTCCCACCGTAGGTGAATTCGGGGGCCTTGGCCTCCAGGTTCAGCCGGAGGCACCCAGCACCAGCCGGAGCTCCCGCAACAGGAGTTGGAATTCGAGCGGACTCTCCGCGTAGGGCAGGGATTCGACGAGTCGAAGGGCCGAGGCAAGCCGTTCAGCCAGCGAGTCAGGAGGGAAAGGCGAGTGATCCATAACATTTCTTCGGTTGAGCGACGCGGGTTGAATTTGATGGCCCAATCCCTGCCGTTAGCAAATCGGAGATGCTCCCCTCGCTTGAAGAATTGGTTTATATGACAGGAAAATTCCCGCTCTCGGTGGGATGCCCACCCAGCGCATGGGGCAATGCGCTGCCCTCCCACCGTAGGTGAATGCGGGGGCCTTGGCCCCCATGTTCAGCCGGAGGCACCCAGTACCTGCCGGAGCTCCCGCAACAGGAGTTGGAATTCGAGCGGACTCTCCGCGTAGGGCAAGGATTCGACGAGTCGAAGGGCCGAGGCAAGCCGTTCAGCCAGCGAGTCAGAAGGGAAAGGCGATTGATCCATAACATTTCTTCGGTTGAGCGTCACCGAAGCGACGCGGGTTAAAATTGAATTTGATGGCCCAATCCCTGCCAGTGGCAGCGGAACATGCAAGCGAGGCGACGACAAAAAATGCGCCGCCCTCGTGGCAAGCATTTTTTTCGA
>CAWUKT010000091.1:0-28582 GCA_963923035.1 uncultured bacterium | reverse complement strand
TCACAAAGCTCGCCTCTGCATAGTTCCCCAGTCGTCCCGCCCCCGCTGCCAACAATGCATCCAGCACCACCTGCGCATCCCCCTCCGGCACCAGCGCCACCAGCAGCAACGCCATCTCCCGTTTCGGGCTCAGAATCCGAGGATTTGCCACCCCCAGACGTTCTCCGATCACCGCATTCACCCCGTGCCGCACATTGTCCAGATTCGTATGGCAAGCCACCAACGCAATGTCCTCCTTCACCGCCCGCATGATGATCCGGCTCACATAATCCTCCCCCGTCAGCCGTTTCCGCCCCCCAAACCAGATCGGATGGTGCGTCAACACCACATTCGCCCCCTTTGCCTTCGCCTCATCCAGCAGCGCATCCGTCACATCCAGGTTCACCAGCACCCCCGTCACCTCCATCTCCGGCGTCCCCACCAGCAAGCCCACATTGTCATACGATTCCGCCAGCGATCCCGGGGCCCAGGCATCCAGCCGACGCAGCAAGTTGTTCAATTTCATACGCGTTTCGAGTAGAAGCACAAAGGTAGGCGATTCAAGGATATGGTACAGGGCGGTCCCGGCGCTCACGCGCCGGGCGGTCCCTCCGGCAGTCGCTCCGCTCACGCGGGAGCTCCAACAGAACGCCTCCGACACCTACCGCAGTTCCCTCTATTTTCCGTACCTTGCGCCCGAAACCTATTGACATGAGATCCATTGCCCCGCTACTGTTCGCTGCCCTCCTCCTGCTCACCCAGTTCGCCTGTGACCGGAGCGTCACCACGCGCCGACTCCGGGGCCAGTGGGCCGTTTCCCAGTACACCCTCAATGGCATCAACCAGATCGGGACCCCATTGACCACGCTCACCCTGGAATTTGACCGGGACCAGCGCGGCGTCGGCAACTTCCGCCTCGACGGCGTCTTCAGCGATGGCGCGCCCTACCAGGACGGCGGCCAATTCACCTATTTCAGCGCCACGCAGCTGCGCTTGGCCTTTCAGGAACTGTTTCCCGGTGAGGAAATCAACATGGAAATGGAACTGACCCCGGAAGAATTGTTTTTGAATGGGACCCTGCCCGACCAGCGGGGCCTGCGCATCGAGGCCGATGCGATCTAAAGGAAGTTAATCCACCAATCCCCGTCCCCGCAGATAATCCAACCACTCCTTGAACTTGGGCTCCTTCATTACCCGCGGGAATTTCACCTGTCCGCCCTGCTTGCCCATGTGGGCGAGGTACTGATTGAACGTCTTGGCCGGGACCAAAGTGACCTTCATGTGCTTCAGCGCGTGTTGGCGTTCCACCGGATAGTCATCGTTCAGCTCGCTGAGATGTACATCCAGCCGTTGCTGCACCAGATGCGGGTCGGCGCCGCTGTCATTCGCGATCACCCAATGGTGGCCGTACTCGCCGTCCTTTGAAAAGCCCGAGACCGTGAATTCTGGCAACTGGATGCCGAGGTCTTTCGCCGTCAGGACGACTCCCTGCGTCATATTGTCCACCGAGAGGTGTTCGCCGCAGAGACTGAGGAAGTGCTTCGTCCGGCCATCGATCACCAACTCCGGCGGATCGAGCTTATTGAACCGGACCACATCCCCGATCAGGTACCGCCACGCCCCCGAACACGTACTGATCACCAGCGCGTAGTTCTTGCCCTTCTCAATGTCCGCAACCGAGATCGTCGGACAGTAGGGATCGTGCGGCTTGCCATCGTCGTTGAAGTATTCTTCTGTAAAGGGAATGAATTCGAAGTAAATGCCATTGTTGGAGAGGAGCTCCATGCCCGTCGTATCCGGACCATCTTGCAGCGCGAGGAAGCCCTCCGAAGCCAGATAGGTCTCGATGAAGGTCACCGGCCGCGTAAAATGGGTCTTGAGCGTATCCACATAGGGGCCAATGGCGACGCCGCCGTGGAGATAGACCTGAAGATTGGGCCACAGGTCATGGATGGAGTCCAGCCGGTAGCGCGTTTCCAACCGCTCAATCAGAATTTGGAGCCAGGCCGGAACGCCCGCCACAATCCCAATGTCCCATTTGGGCGCGACCTGAACCATTTTCCGCAACCGCTCCTCCCAATCCGCCGCCTCCGCAATCTTCCGCTCCGGCTTGTTAAAGGCCCGGGCGTACAGCGGCAATTCCTTCAGGTTGATGCCACTGAGGTCGCCCCGGAAGTGATGTCCGAAGTTTTGGAGCTGCGTGGAACCCGATAAAGTGAGGGTTTGCTTCTGGTAAATGGTGGGATCGAGGTTGAACTTGCCCAATGAAACCAGCTGGCGGATGGACGCCCGCCGAATGGCCTTGAGCATCGCATTGGTAATGGGAATATGCTTGGACGGCGCGCCCGAAGTCCCCGAGCTCAACGCAAAGTACTTGACGCGGCCCGGCCAGGTAACATCGTATTCGCCCGCTTCGGCCCGTCGCCACCAGGGATGCATCCCATCGTAATCACTGAGCGGCACCCGCTGCCGGAAGGCCAGCTCGGGGTCGTTCGACCGGAGGATGTCGGAGAAGTCATATTTTCGCCCAAAGGACGTCCCCTTGGCCTTACCCAGCAACTTCAGGAAGACCTTCTGCTGCTGAATCACGGCCGGTGGGCGGTTGGCTTTGATCTTGCTCCCCAGGGTCACCCCCTGCTTCACAATATTCCCCACCAAGGGTACATTTCGTTTTTTTGCTGCGATGACTTCAGTGATTAATTTCTAACCAGTGCAATGTCGGAAATAAAATATTTTACGCAGAAATCCGCAAGAAAGATTCGGCCCGAAGCTAACAAATGCCAGTTGGGAGTGGTAGGGGCTTAAAGGTCACTGGCGATGCGGGCCAGGGTAACGGTCAAAGCCTGCTCGATATATTTGCGGAGGTTGACCTCCTTGCCTTCAACGCCATCTTCAATGGAAATGATGTGGGGGGGGATTCCTAAGGGAATGTATTCGAAATCGTATGTGTTATCTTTGATTTCTGGAATATATTCTTCAACAAGTTTGATGTAAATGGGAGCAATTGCTACTATATGATCGACTAAGCCATATGGGTGCAAGAGAAAGTGGAGTTCATCGTCAAATGCCCCGATTTTCTTTATTGATACAGAAACTTGAAAGACTAGGTGGCCAAATGAACTGCCCAAGTCATATGAGTTATTCTTAGAATATCGCTCCAAAGCAGAATATAAAGCTTGGACTTTTAAATCCTCTCCTTGGAAAGACAAAAAATGGGTTAAAGTATCTGGGACTGAATTCTTTTTTAAATGCGCTTTTACTTTCAAAAAAGAGTCTTCAGACACACCTTTAGTCTCGTCAGATAGTTGTTTCTCAAGGGCGTCAGTAACATCAGAAACACTTTTATGGAGGAATCGGAATGCTTTGACTTTATTTCTAGTAAGTTTTTGAATTCTTTCAGAACGTTCTTTCTGTGCCTCCTGTTTCATTTTTATCTTCTGCTTATAGACCTTCGCCACCTCCAACAAAGAATCCCCCGCAACCTTGGGCACCCGCAATGCCTTCTCAATATTCCGCCGCTGCACCTGGGCGAAATACTCCACAATCGGCTGCGGATTGCCTTCGTCCGCCGCTTCTAACCCATCGATGTACCTGACCCGGCTCTCCTGGCGCAGGACTGTGAACGGAAAATACCCGGCTTTGATAAAGATCAAGCTCGCCAACAGCCGAGCCACCCGGCCATTCCCATCCTGGAAGGGATGGATGGTCGTAAACGCATGGTGGAACCACGTGGCCACAATCAAAGGATGCGTCCCTTTTTCCATTTCTTCGCCGTACAAATTCACCAACTGCTCCATCTCCGAGTCCACCTGCACGGGGGGGCAGTACAACGCCTTGACCCCATTTCGGGTAGGGTTGTTCTCGTGTTTTTTGTAGTCACCCTTCAGCAATTGGATTTTGGTGGGATTGCCGAACTGGTCAATCCCTTCTGTATAGTCCTGATGGCGGGTCACCAAAGCATGGAGCTCCTTGATAAAACCCGTCGTCAATTCCCGGTTCACCCCGACCACATCAAATACAAAGTCGACAGCATCGAAATGGTCTTTGAGGTGGCGCATCAACTGGCCGTCGGGAATATTCGTGTCTCCGTGGCTGAGATAGCTCTGGTGAAAGCCCTCTTTGATGAACGTCTCCGTAATGCCCTGCTCCAGATCGTACAGGCGTTCGACGATCCCCGTCTCGATGGCATGTTCGCGCTTCAATTGTTCCAGGAATTCCGCGTACGCCTTGCTTTTTCCCTCCAATTCCTTCCTTCGCACGTGCCACGAAGCGGCAATGTCGTCCAGGATCGAAGTGTCAGCCCCGGCCCATTCAGTGCCGAAGCTGACCGGTTTCCATATGCGTTGTTCCTTGTCTTGCGCTGCCATACCTGACCAATTTAAAACATTCTCGTCGATCCCTCCCCGGGAAATTCTTTCGATCTGTATGAATGTTGATTGCCTTCGAGCCTGTGATCTTACTGCGATTGGCTTGAAGCAAGGCCCTTCCAGCGAGAACAATTCGGTTTCGAGGTAGGGGAGAGGAGAGAATGGAGAACTGGAAGAAATGTGGAAGTGTGAAAATGGATCGGAAGGGGCAAAAGGGGACCTCTCTTGGTGGGGGAATTCGGTTTCGAGGTAGGGGGGGGTACCTCGAACCACAATTGCATTCGCCCCGGACCTTAATGAATTCGGCTCTGACCCTAATTCATTCAGGTTGGAGGCCAATGAATTCGCCGAAAAGGTCAATCGGTTCGCCGTGAAGGTCAATATCATTCACCATTTTGACAAGTCTATTTATGTTGGAGGTGGGGGGGAGGGGGCGAATAGGTGGAGGGGGGGACCTCGATGGTAAATAGAATTATGGTTGGAGGTAAATACAATTAGGGTTGGAGGCGAATTGGGCGACCTTTTAGGTGGGGGAGTTCGGGTCAAAGGCGAATGGGAAAGGGTGGATGGGAAATGGAATTGAGGGAGAAGGTGAATTCAAGGTGGTTGATGGAGGGGGAATTGAGGGTGAGGGGCAATGAATTGGGCCTGGAGGTGGGCAAATTAGGGTCACGGGCGAATTCGCCCACCCCAGCTTTCCGTGGAACTTAGTTCCACGAAAAGTTCAAAGGGCCGCAAGGCCGCCCAATGGGCATTTTGGTGGAAGCAACTTCCACCAAAGCGAGAAGGGCGAGCGGTCGGGTTCAACTTTCCCCACTCCGCTTCCGTGGAACTTAGTTCCACGAAAAGTCGAAATGAACGCCAGGCCACCCAATGGACATTTTGGTGGAAGCAACTTCCACCAAAGCGATAATGGCGAGTGGGCGCAGTGAGCACCAATCCCCCCAAGCCCCAATGGCCAGTGCCAACCGCCCATTTTTCCCGCCCCCTTGATTTTTCCACCTCCTCCACGGTAAATTGACCCCAAACCCAATGCCAATTTGCTCGACCAACGCACCTTTGAAGCCTTGTTCCGGGAGCAGTACCAGATGCTGCGGGGATTGGCGTGGTCCATCGTGAAGGACGAGGCTCTGGCCGAGGACACCGTGCAAGAGGTCATGCTGGACCTGTGGCGGCGGCGGGCGGAACTGACCTTCTCCGTGTCGCCCCGGCAGTACCTCCGCGGGGCCGTATTTCGCCTGGCCCTGAAAAAATGGAACCAGCAGAAGCGGATGCAGCCCCTGACCGGCGATCAGGTGCCGGAAGCAAGCCCCGAAATCGCCGACGAGGTGACCCCGGTCCGACGCGAGGCCCTGCGGCACTGCCTCGAAACACTGCCGCCCCGCTCCGGACTCGTCTTTCGCTTGGCGCGGCAGGAAGGACTGACCCACAAGGAAATTGCGGAGCACCTCGACATCTCACCCAAAACCGTCGAAAACCAGATGTTGAGGGCCTTTCGTTTGTTGCGGGAATGCGTGCGGAAACAATTGTCCCCTCAAAATAAATCCAACGAGTAGGGGATCGACCCCGGCCACGGAACTAAGATACAATGACCGATCAGGAACGACATATTCTCCTCAAAGCCATCCGGGACGAGTCCTTATCCCCGGACGAGGAGTCCGGGCTGCAAAAATGGTTGGCGGCGAATCCCGATCACGCGGCCCAATTGGCCGATGCCCGGTGGAACTGGGCGGAAGCGGCGACCTTGCTGGAGGCCCCAAAGGGCGATGTCGACGCCGCCTGGTCCCGGCTGCACACCGAAATGGAATCGATTCCGAACGAGGAGCCGCGCCGCCCGAACCGACAGTGGCGCTGGTGGGCCGCGGCCGTGGCCATCCTGCTCTTGGTCGTGGGGAAGATGTGGTGGGACGGGAGAAATGCAGGACCGGCCTGGAAAATGCTGGCCGAGAGCGGCGAGACGGCGCGCTCCCTTCAATTGGCGGACGGCTCGGCCGTGACCTTGTACCCGGCTTCGACCCTCTGGGCCGAATCGGACTTTGGCGGGACGGAACGGCGGCTGCGCTTGCGGGGCCAGGCCTTCTTTGAGGTGACCGAAGATGTCCGGCGGCCCTTTACCGTCGATGTGGGGGACTATGCAGTGACCGTGCTGGGGACGGAATTTTACCTGAATGCCACCGATTCCACCGCTCCGACCCTGGATGTCCTGGACGGGCGTGTGGCCTTTTACCCCGTCACCGAACCCACCCGCGGAGATACCCTCCTGGCCTTTGAAAGTGCCTCCATCAATGGCCAGGGCAGCATTTCCCGTGACCCCCAAACCGATTTCCTCCGCATCCTCCCCGCAACCAACCAAGATTTTTCCTTCGAGGACCTGCCCCTGAGCGAAGTCTTTTCCCAGTTGGTCCGACTCTACCGGGTGCCGATCCGCGTCAACAACCCCGGCCTGGAAGCCTGTAAATTCACCGGGCGGTTCAGGGGAGCGAGCCTGGACAACGTGCTGCAATCCCTGGAAGCGACCTTCGGGCCGGACTTCTCGTATGGTGTTGAAACGGGAGGGGTGGTGGTCGATGGGCCGACGTGTACACCTTAAATACCGGCGTTGGATCGGGTTGATCGGCTTGATTGGGTTGCTGGGAAGTGGAATGCTGCGGGGACAAACGACCTATTCCTTTCAATTTGAGTCGGTGCCCTTGAAAGGGGCATTGGAGCGGGTGGCAGAACAAAGCAATCGCAACCTCTATTACAGCTCGAGCCAGGTGGACCTGTCCGCTTCGGTGACCTATACCTGCACGGACCAGCCCCTGGACTCCATTCTTGATGGCCTGCTGCGGCCCTATCCCGTGACGTACCGCTTGCGCGGCGCGGGCATATACCTCCGACCGCTCCGGCCCTCGGTACAGCCGTGGTCCATCCGGGTGCTGGACGAGGCGAGCGGCGATCCGGTGGCAGGGATGGCGATTTACCTCCCCGAACGCGGAATTGGCGCCTATACCGATCTCCGGGGCGTGGCGACCCTGCCTCCGGCTCCGCCCGGGACCTACCGCGCGGAATTCCACCGATTGGGGTATGCCGATACTACCCTGAGCTTCGCTGTCGGGCCTCCGGATGGGACCATGCCCACCATTCGTTTGCGGGGCATCCCTTTGAATGTGGCCGAAGTGGTCATTGAAAAGGACCGCTTGCTGGGCTTGGCGACGCGTACGGGGCGTTTGGAAGGGGAGCTGGTCCGGGCTTCCCAATCGGTGAACGAAGATCCTCTGGCGGCGGTACGGCTGCAACCCGGGGTGGGCAGTGCGCCCAACCTCTACCTCCAACCGGGGCTCCATGTCCGGGGTGGAGAACCCTCCGAGAACCTCACGTTGGTCGACAATGTGCGTTTGCCGGTCCCGACCTTTCTTTCGGGCCGCTCGGTGGTCAATCCGGCCTTTGTGGAGGAAGTCGAATTTCTCCGCGGGGGGATTCCGGCCCGCTACGGCAACCACTTGTCTTCGGTGGTGAATTTCCGGACCCGGAACGGGGACCTGAAGACATGGACGGGCCATGCCCGTCAGAGCCTCTGGAACAGCCAGTTGATGCTAGAAGGGCCTTTGGTCCGGGACAAGGTGAGTGTATTGGGCATTGTGCGGCGTTCGACGAGCGATTGGATGTGGCGGGATTTCGACGAGCTCGTCCCGCGGACCCTGGACCTCAATTTGAAGGCCCTCTTTCGTCCCAATGCCCGCCACCAGGTATCCCTCACCCACCTCCTGGCCCGCGACCAGCTCTTCTACGACGAATCCGGTACCGATTCTCCCTTTTCTGCCCTCCAAACCATCCTTTCCCAGAACCTCGAATGGCAATTTGTTCCCAACGAACGTTGGTACGCGAAGTTAAGTGTGCTGGGCAGCCATACCGAACTGGGCGTGGAGGACGCGCCGCCCTTTTTCTTTGACCTCACCCAAACGCATTTGGAGGTCCGGGAGGATGTGGTGTGGGAATGGCGGCCGGCGCAGGTCCTGAAGGGTGGGTTGGCGGTGGAATGGGAACGGATCCGCGGGGGCTTCCTGGAATATTATGCGGCGACGGACCACGCGGTGAGCGACAGTGTGGTCTTGTTGTGGGGTGAAAACCGGGCGGCGGAGGTGGCGCGGTTCAATGGTTATGTGCAGGCGGAGGGGAATTGGGCGGGGAAATGGAATTACCAGGCGGGGCTGCGGCTGGACCAGCACGCGCAGTACGGTTGGACGCGGCTGTCGCCGCGTTTGTCCCTGGAAGGACCCGTTTACCGGCGGCTCCGGTGGCAGGCCCAGGCCGGTTGGTTCACCCAAAATCCATTGCCCCATTTGCCATTGTCCTTTCCCCAACTCCAACCCAGCCAGGCCCGGCACCTGAACGCCCGCCTGACCTATGAGGCTTCCGATCAGCTGTTTTTTGCCCTCGAAGCCTACCGCAAGGATTACCAGCACCTCATTGTATTCGACCGCGCCCAAGCCTATTCCAATGTCGGCATTGGTTATGCGCAGGGCCTGGAGGCCAGTTTCGACTGGCGCCTGAAGTATTGGCAGGTGTCCCTCAACCACGCCTGGTCCCACAGCGAACGCCAACGCAATTTCCAGGACCAGCCCTACGTTTTCTATTTCGATCAACCCCACCGCACCAACCTGAATGTCCGGTTCCGTCCCTCTTCTTCCCGCAAAGGCATGCCCACACTCCTCCAATTTGACTTCCGCTACGCCACCGGGACGCCCTTTACCCCGGCCGAAGCGTTTTTGTCCACTCCCAGCCAATCGCCGTTCATCCTCTGGGGCGACATCAATTCCGAACGGCTGGGCGCTTCCCATTTCCTCAACCTGCGTTCCGAATGGGACTTTTCACTGAAGCTCCGGGGCCTGAAAAGCCTCACCGCCTACCTGTCCCTTTGGAATGTCTATGGCCACGCCAACCCCATCGGCTTTTCCTATCTCCCCGCCCCCAATACACCCTCCGGTCTATTGTCCACCCCGCTCACTTCCCTGCCTTTCTTCTTCGATCTGGGCCTGGTGGTAAAATTTTGAAAAAAAATCGGGCTTGAGTAGGGGGAGGGGAATGGACGGGGAACTAAGAGGAAAATGACGATCCCTATGAATAAAAAATCATTTTCCCTGTTTGCATTGCTCCTGATTCTGGGCCTTGTGGCCTGCGACAAAGAAGAAATTCCTGAGAATGTCGCCCAATGGGAGCGCGAGCCTTCCAATCCGGTCCTGCGGGATACCTTTGACGGCGGCGGCTACGAAGGGGCCAGCGACGGCCATATTTTCTTTGACGACGACGGCCAATTGCGGATGCTGTATTCCGGGGACCACAATGGCAACTCCTCGATCAAATTGGCGAATGGGTCCTCCTGGACATCCTGGTCGAAAGAAGGCGCGGTGCTGTTTGAAACCGGCCCGTCCGGATTGGATGTGAACAAAGAGACCTGCTTTTACCGAAAGGCCAATTCGGGCAAACACCAGATCTATTATATCGGCTATGACGACGAGGTGGAGTACCGGGCCCAGGTCTACCTGGCCGAGGCCGACTCGCTGGAAGGTCCGTATACCCTCCAATCCCAACCGGTTGTGCCGGTCGGTCAGATTGCGGGCAAACCGGTTCACCTGATTACCTCGCCCAGCATCGTCGAGCACGAGGGCGTCCTGTACATGGCCTTCCTGGGTTGGGACGCTCCCGGCGAATCCGTGACGAAGGTCTGGACGCTCGGCGCGACTTCCACGGACGATGGCCATACCTGGGGCAATTACGAGGAAGTCGATGTCCCCATCGGAA
Organism: uncultured bacterium; assembly: GCA_963923035.1. GTDB lineage: Bacteria > Bacteroidota > Bacteroidia > J057 > JADKCL01 > CAWUKT01. The sequence goes on along the minus strand of CAWUKT010000091.1, from coordinate 18,455 downwards.
TGGAAGGCCAGGTTACCAAAACGCCTTCGGGTGGCTTCGTAGCTGTGAATACCGCCGCCTTCGCCGATGTCTCCGCGATCTTCTATTCGGCGGCGGACCACCCCTTTGGTCCCTGGCGGACCCAGGATGACCCGATCATCATCCAGGAAGGAGATGTTCTGGAGTTGGACGAGACAATTGCCCCGCAAATCACGTACGACCCGGTGACGGGCGAGGAGGTGCTGTACTATACCGGCGCCAACTATCCGCTGGGCTGGTGGATGATGGTGGCCTATCCGAATTGATGGGCGGGGAGTAGAGTTGCCTGTGGCTTGAAAACTTGTGTATAGCCAAGAGGCCCGGCGGATTGCCGGGCCTTTTGGGTTGTGGGGGGGGGATTGATCCGGAGATCAATAGTACGAATCGTACTTCGGTCCCAAATCACCGACGCAGATGCGGATAAAATCGATGAAGGCCCAGATGAAGAATCCACCGGCCGTGAGCAATTGGATGACGCCGATGCCGGTATAGCCAAGGTAGAAGCGGTGGACACCGAGTCCGCCGAGGAAAAAACACAGCAGGGCCGCGACGATTTGGCTTCTGCCATTGGTGCGGGTCTTCTTCTGGATGCCGACCGCGGCTTTGACGGCGACCCGTTCCTTGAAGGTCAGGTGCTGACGGAGCGAGCGGCGAGCTTCGCGGACATCGTCCTTGGAGCTGTTGGGGTTGAGGAGGGTTTGGTAAGCGGTGAGGAGGGCTTGTTCCTTGGAAGGTTCGGTGGGGATACTTCCGGCCATGGCGGGGGTGACCATGAGGCCCATCAAAAAGAGAAAGAGAGTGAGTCGTAAACTGTTCATAGGGTTAAATATGGTTTGTATGATAAAAATAGACGCAGTTTTGGCAGCAATATAGATGCCAGAAGTGAGAGGGGCCGGGAATAAATGAAAATTAATGGGGAGAATAGGAAGGAATACGACTAAAAAGGTCGCCCCCGCCCGAAAACGGGCGAGGGCTGTAGGCATGGAAATGCACCCGAGGGGCTTACCACTGCATGATCACGGAGATGGCAGAGGCACCGAGGGCGCCAGCGCCACCGCTCACGAGACCGCCGACAACGTCACAGCCGCCGACTTTCCACCAGTTGATGGAGCGGGCTTCTTCACCGTTGCTGCCACCCGTATTTGCAGCCTTGGCCACAAAATCGGTCGCTTCGCCGGATTCAGAAATGTAGAGCTGATGACTTTGGAGGGCCACTGCGGCGGCATCATTGTACTTGGAGAAATCATCGGCACTCAGATTGCCTTTTGCTTCCTTCCGAAGGGCTTTCACACCTTCTTCAAAGGGATTGTAAGGCAATTGCTGAAGGATGAGATCGATCAATTTGCGGCCTTCGGCCTGGAGGGCTTCCGAACCGACTTGTTCCTGGATCATTCCGTACAGGTCAACGTCTTTGAAATCTTCCGGGAAAGTCGGCAAAGTGGTCCCGATCGGGAAGGGAATGCCCCGTCCGGTACAGAAGTCGCCATAGATGCCCATCACAACGCTTTCGCGGTCGGTGCGGGGGTAAGTTTCGAGGCGGTCGAAAATGAAGTTCATTGCCTCGTTGTGGGTGGTTGCATAAATGCTAGCCATGTAAAGGTTTGTTAGTTTGTAAAAAGAGTGATAAAAAAGTAGCCGGAGATTCGCTGATGGAGTGTCGTTGTTTCCCCTTTGCTACAATACAAATATGCACCCGACCCTTGACATCCCTTGTCATAGATTTGGGAAAAGTTGGAAAAAATAAAATATAATTTTAAATCACTGGAAATCAGCTGGATAAAATCCGCCCCTTTTTGACCCCTCAAAATGGCTGCGGCCATCCCCTCCGAAGAGAAGATGGCCGCACTGAAATGGACTTGATTTTCCTAGAACCAGAACTTCCGCGAGATGTTGAATCCGAGTCGGATGTCCCCGTCCAACCAATCGCTGAACGTATAGGGAACCGCGAAGGCATCGTTGATCGGGGCGCTGTTCACCAGGCAGAGCTGGAAGACGTGGCCTCCGGTAACGATGTCGAAGCCAATGCCGGCGCTGTGGTGATAGCGATCGGCCACGGCGGAGTAGTCATTTACCAGGTAGGTATACTCGGCGCTGATCCCAAACCGCTTCGTGAACTTGAATTGGCCGACGGCGGAGATGCCAAACATGTCATTGCCGTCCTGCTCGGTGTCCACCAGGTTGTGGTGGATCCAGGTCGGCGCGATTTGGACCGAAATCCGCTCGCCAAACTTGCGGGACACCAGGACCTGGGTGATATAGCTCATGCGGTGGGCGAAATTGTCGTAGCGGTCGAAGCCATTGAGCACGGCTGCATCGTCCCGCAACGACGTCATATTGGCGCGGCTGTAAAGCGAGACCGTCACCGGCATGCTCCCGTCCTGGGTTTGGTCCAGCACATTGTACTTGACGAAGCCATTGTACAGTTTTCCCATACCATCCCGCGCAATTCCCACCATCAAATCGTCCCGAAATCCCCAGTCCAGGGCAATCGAGATATTGGCGGGGCCGTCGAGCCCGAAGAATTCATAGCCACCCGAATTGAGGGGGCCAAAGCGGTGAGAGATGCGGTAAGCAAGGACTTTCTTGCCGACCTGGGTGGTGGTCATGAGGTTGATGGCGCGGGTGCCGTTGAAGACTTCCTGCACCGGTTGGCTGTCCTGGGCTTGCATGGAGACAAACGACAGCGTAATGAAAAAGAGGAGTAATATTTTTTTCATGGGATTTGGCAGCAGATAGGGGGGAAAGATTAGTTTTCGGGAGCTCCAGCGTCGATCCAATTCTGAAGAATGGTTTTGTCGCAATCGGAGAGGGCTCCGGCGGGGTTGGTGGCGAAGCTCGGCGGCATCGTGGGCGTACTGCTCAGCGCGCGGGCCTGGATCCGACCTGCATCTACCAGTGACTTGACCTGGGTGTATCCGGTGAATTCCCACCGAAATCCGTTTCCAACTTCGTGGCATCCTACCGCCGGGTCTGAATTGCGGTTGGTCCCACAGTTCATTTCAATGATGGTACTGACAGCGCCATCAAAGGTAGCCGTCACTGTGTCGCAAGGGTTGATGTCTTCCCGGAGGTCATCCACGCTGTTGGACGTACATGCCACCAGCAAAAGGAGCATGACCAGAGGGCTGGCAACAATCAGAATTTTTTTTCGCATAGTCGGTACTAAATGGTCTTGAAAGACGAAAACAATAGACAGATAATGGGAATAAGGTAGGAAAAAGGGGGGCAAAGGACAAAGGAGCCCGGGCAATTCTGTTACAAATGTCATCTCTGTACACGGAGCCGGGGATTTTTATATATTTGCGTAAAAGCGGAAACCAATAACGTGGCCAATTCTTCGAGAAAAGTAATTACGTTAGAGCAGTTCATCATCGAAACGGAAGCGAGCTTTCCGTTTGCGACGGGTGAATTTTCCCAATTGTTGCGCGACATCGGTTTGGCGGCCAAAATGGTCCACCGGGAAGTCAACAAGGCGGGTTTGGTGGACATCATCGGCTATACCGGCGATGTCAACGTCCAGGGTGAACGGGTCCAAAAGCTGGACATCTTCGCCCACGACCATTTTGTGGAGGCGCTGTCTGTCGGCGGACAGGTCTGTGTGATTGGTTCGGAGGAAGAAGACGATATCATTCCAGTGACGAACCCGCAGAGCCGGGGCGCGCAGTACGCCGTGCTGATTGATCCGCTCGACGGCTCGTCGAACATCGACGTGAATGTCTCCATCGGAACGATTTTTTCCGTCTACCGACGGAAATCGAACGAGGGAATGCCCGGTACGATGGCAGATTGCCTCCAGCGGGGCACCGAACAGATCGCCGCGGGATACATTATATATGGGTCGAGTACCATGCTCGTCTATACCACCGGCAACGGGGTCAATGGATTCACCCTGGACCCTTCCATCGGTGAGTTTTTGCTGTCCCACCGCGCCATGAAGGTGCCCGATCGCTGCAATATCTATTCCCTCAATGAGGGCAACTATCGCAAGTTCGAGCCCGGCCTGAAGGAATACCTCCGCCACATCAAGGGCAAATACGATCCGAGCGTGCGTCCTTACGCCGCGCGGTACATTGGCTCCCTCGTGGCCGACTTCCACCGCAACCTGCTTCGCGGTGGCGTTTTCATTTACCCCGCCTTCATCGACAAACCCGAAGGAAAGCTCCGTTTGCAGTACGAAGCCAACCCGATGGCCTTCCTGATTGAGCAGGCTGGGGGCGTCGCGACCGATGGAAAAGGAAGAATCCTCGAAATCGAACCCAAAGACCTCCATCAACGTACACCGTTGTATATGGGAAATGAATTTGAGATCAATCTGATTCATCACTACCTTGACAAATTCAAAGTTGAACCGAAAAATCAATTAATCTGAAATACCATCCGCTATGTGGAAAAGATTTGTACGCGCTATTAAAGCATTGTTCGGCAGCGCCGTCAGCGCGATCGAAGACCCCAAATTAATCCTGGAACAGAATATCCGGGAAATGAACGACCAGGTTCCGAAGATGAACCAAAGCATTGCCACGGTAAAGGCCAATGTAATGCTGCTTGATAAGGAAATGAAGAAGTACGATCGTGAGCAAAGAGATCTGGTCAATAAAATGAAAGCCGCCATCAAAGGCGGTCGCGACGATATTGCCGCTAACTACGCGGTTCGTTTGGAATCTACCCGCGCCCACTACGCTCAAACCAAAGAGCAACACATGACTGCGGTTCAGGCCTACGAAAAGAGCCTGGAAGTCAAGAAGGCCTTTATGCGTGAGAAAGAGCGCAAAATCAACGAGGCCAAAGAAGCGCTGCGCGCCCATGAGCGGGCTCAGTGGCAGTCCAAAATTGCCGATACCATGGAGCAATTTGAAGTTGGTGGCCTCGATCAGACCCACGATGAGATGATCGGACGCCTCAACGAGCAGACCGCTCACAATGAAGCCCGCATGGAAATGGCCCTCGATTCTGTCGATACCGAGCAGTACAAGTTGGAAGAAGAAGCCGAAAAGCTCCGCGCGATGGAACTGGTCAACCAGTTCAAGATGGAGATGGAAGGCGGCGGTACCAACGAGATCAGCTCTGGCTCTGGCACCGAATCCACTGGCACGGCGAACAAAGACGCAACCACCTGATTTATTCAGATTTGATACAGGCGTGGTAGTCGGTCAGACTGTCACGCCCTCTTTTATTTCATCTCTCCCAATTGTCATTGGCCATGGACGAAAAGCACCTTTCCGGCGAAGAAAAACGCCGTCGCATGAAAGAGCAGTACAAAAAAGAACTGCGGGAACGCAAGGAATTTCTCGATAAAGTCAAGGGACTCCGGCGGATGCAAAGCATCAACCAGGCCCTCGATCAGATGAATCCTGAGGACGATACCCAGGATTGGATCGACAAGTTGAACCAGGAGACTGCCTTCAACGAGGCCCGCACAGAAATGGCCATCGAAAGCGCAAAACTGGAAGCGGAAAAGGCGGATGAAGAAGCCCGGTTCCAAATGAGCGAAGCCGAGATGCAGAAATTGGCGGCCGAAGAGATGGTTCGGAAAATGAAAGAAGAAATGGAAGCCGAAGCGCGGGGCGGATTGCTCAGCGTGGAGGTCACGGAAGAAGGGGAGGTCACGGAAAAAGAAGAAGAGGCGGATGAAAGCGCCCACGACGGTCCCCGCCGGGGCATGTTGGATACCTGATCCTCTCCGTATAAAGACTTAAAAAAGCCGCGTCCTTCCGAGGGCGCGGCTTTCTTTTTCAGCATCTTGCCTTTTCAGGCCTTGTTTTATTGCCGTAGCAATCGGAGCGTTGCGGAGGCGCCTTCCGGCCCGATCACCTGGATTAGGTAAATTTGGTTGCCCGGCAATTGCCGGATGGGGATGCGCCCGTCCTCGACCTCGGTGTCGAGGACCTTGCGTCCGGTCAGGTCGAAGGCCTGCACGTGGTGGGCCCGCTCAGCGGGCGCGACATACAACCAATCGCCGGTATTGGGATTGGGGTAGATGGTCAGCGCGGGGGCATTTTCCATTTCCTCCACCCCATTTGGCAACTGGCAATTCGAACTCGGCAACCAGTACTGCTGGTAGGCGTTCCACTTGACCGCGGTCGCCTCGTTCTGGTACATATTCTCCAGCAAGCCAAAGTACTCCCGGTAGTATTCGCTCGCCCACAGCACAAACCCCACCTCGACATCCACCTCAAAGGTATCGCGCAGGTACTCGGCGTAGCGTTGGTACAGTGCTTCCATTGCCTGGCTGCGGTTTAGCCCCGCAAATTGGGCGACGACGCAGGAATCGGGCTCATCGAAGAATCCGGTGGCGAGGTGCTGCCCCGATTCGTAGGTGGTCAGCATCAGGCCGAGCGAGTCCGCATATTCCCGCCAGGGGACCATGCCTTCGTTGGGATCGTTCATCACCAAATCAAATTCGACCATCAGGCTGTCGAGGATATCGGCCTGCGTATAGCTGCAATACAGGTTGGTATCCAGTCGGGAGTAGACCTCCGTCCCGAAATAGGGAGCCAACGACAGGGCATCGGCTGAGACATTGTCGGGGTTGATCGTGGGACTGGCGAGCCCCTGGGCGATGAGGTCGGCATTGTACCGCCCCATTTGTCCCGCCAGCACTTTCACAATTCGGTTGGAAGCACTCCCTCCAAATTCCTGCTCCCAAATTTTGAACATCTCGAGGGAGCGGGCCACCGTGAACAACTGGCCGGCCGAAAATGGATCGGGGGCATAGCCCGCCTGGAGGCCCTGGGTGGTCACGTAGTCATAAGTCCCTTGGTAAATGGTATTCCAGGTCTCGTTAGAGTATTCCAGATACACCCGAAGATTCGGATTGAGGCTGTCCCGAAACATCCGCGCCAGCTGTACGACGTAATCGTCGTTGGCCGCATACGGAATCGTGATCCAGGGATGGAAATTTTCCTGGTTGGCGAGGCGGATGACGTGTTCCCACGGCATTCCCGGCCTTACAATGGGTTCTTCCGAATCCGTGAAGTAGGTATAGTACTCTTCCGTGGTCCGATCATTCCACTCGACAATGTTGTTCTCCTCGGTTGCGGTCTGCTTCATGAACCGCACCACTCCCCAATCCTGAATCAGGTCCAGAAAACGGTTGTTCCAGAGGTCGTTGGGGCCGTGGTTGGGCAGGTAGAAATGGACACCCGTGATGGGGTTTTGGGGATCTGATTCGAGGATGCGCAGAATGAATCCCTCGTCAGAGGGCGTCGGAATGACCGTATAGGTCCCGGGGCCGGTGAAGGTCCCGTTGGCGTCGCCCCCCAGTTCAATCTCGCCGCTGACTTCAATGGTGAGGGTATAGTTTCCACTGGGATAGAATTGCGGGGCCGGCATGCCGGACAGGAAGAGGGCGGCGACCCGGAGGGAGTCCCCATTGACCACGAAGGGCACCTGAGTGGGATAGCCATTGGGCAGTTGGGGAATTGTCACCGGGACATTGCCCACCGAATCCACCCCAAGCTCCGAACCGTCAAAGCTCGTGGCCGCCCAACCGGTATTTTCTTTAAAGGCATCCGCATAGTAGATCCCAGCGTCCCACGGAGACACTTCGGGGAGATTCATTCCGGTACAGAATTGAGCGGTGAGGGAAAGGGGAAGAAGAAATAGGGCAACGCAAATGGTCGAAATGCTCATTTTCATCATAATTGTGGCAAATCAAATAGTTGGAAAAAGAATAAATAGCGGTTGTATCGGGAGCTAAATTAAATGGGAGGCAGGCAGGATGATTGTAAAAAAGCGACAATCTCAATAGCAAAGAAGAGGGGTAGAGAGAATGAAAAGTGTAGAAAATGCAACAAAAATTTGCAAAATGGCTTCTGGGAATGAAGAAAATGATGTATACTTGCAGAGTTAAGCTATAAATGTGAGAATGATAAGCGGGGACCTATGGCAAATGACTTCGACCGAGTACTCAAGGAGAGCCTCGGACAACTTTTCCTACACCATTCGAAAAAATACTTGGGCCTGGAATTTGCTGGCTGGCAACACCTTGACCCCAATTTAACCGGCACCTTTGAGCGTCAGGTCGACCATCTTTATAAAGCCGAAACCTTATCGTGGAAGGAGATGCTGGTGCATTTGGAGTTTCAATCCCGGGATGATCCTGATATGGTGGTACGGATGGCCGTCTACCATGCGTTGTTGTATTCCAAATACCGACTGCCCATCATCCACCAGGTGATCTACCTAGGAGAAGGTGTATCCAGAATGGAATGTCAGCTTCCCGAAGCCGGAGTATTCCAAGGCTTTGACTTGTTATCCATGCGGGACCAAGGTTTGCAGAAAATGTTGGACTCCAGGGAACCTTCGGAAGCAGTTTTGGGGATTCTGGGCAATTTCGGAACCTTAAAAGCAGAACAGGGAGTAGAGCAGATATTATCTCATTTGCTCTCTTTAAACTTAACCGATACCGAACTGAAGCGCAGTTTTGAGCAACTGAAAATACTGTCCCGGCTGCGGAAACTGGATGCTAAAGTTGTAACTATTTTAAAGCGTATGCCGATAGACTTCAAATTTGACGCAAAGAAAGACGCTTTCTACCTCTGGGGAATGGAGGAAGGAGAGCAAATTGGCTTGGTAAGAGGAGAAAAGCTCGGCCAACTGAACAGTGCCCTTGACCTGTTGGGAGCCGGTTTCTCCATAGAGCGGGTCGCTCAACTATTGAAACTGGCCGTAGAGGAGATACAAGCATTTGCCTTTCGGCACAAGGATTCGGCTTGATGGATGGAGGGGTACTGTCGGGGCAAAAGAAAAGCTCCGGCGCGACCACCGGAGCTCCTATATCTATATGTTGCCTGTCTTAGACAGGCAGCGCCACGAAGGCTTGCTGCAAGCGCGCCAGTGACTCTTCTCTACCGAGAAGTTCCATCGTCTCAAAGAGACCCGGACCTCCGGCGGCGCCGGTAAGGGCCAGGCGCAAGGGCGCCATCAATTTGCCCATGCCCACTTCCTTGGCTTCTACGAAGGCCTTAAAACCATCGTGGAGTGACCCGTGGTCCCAAGCCATTGCCTTGAGTTCCTCGGTGAATTCCTTCAGCATCTCTACTGGTTCTGCTTTCCACTTCTTCTTGACCGTCTTGGCGTGATACTCGGCTGGAGGCTCGAAGAAATAGGCTCCACTCTGGACCATGTCCTTGGCGAAGGTGATCCGTTCCCGCATCAGGTCGACGGCGCCGTACAGAAGGGCGTCGGAAGAGATCACGATACCTGCCTTTTCGAGTTCGGCGCGAACCAATGCTCCCAGGTCTTGGGTGGATTTATTTCGGAGGTAGTGCTGCTGAAAGGAGTTCAGTTTGTCCAGGTCAAACTTGGCCCCTGCCTTGTGGCACCTTTCCAGAGAGAAGGACTGGATCATTTCGTCCATGCTCATCAGCTCCTGTTCGGTGCCAGGATGCCAGCCCAACAGTGCAATATAGTTGGCGACAGCTTCTGGTAGGTAGCCTGACTCACGGTAGCCTGACCAGGTTTCACCCGACTTTTCATCGAACCAATCAAAGGGAAAGACGGGAATGCCATGCTTGTCCGCGTTCCGCTTGCTCAGCTTTCGGCCACTCGGATCAAGCAGTAAGGACAAGTGAGCGAACGTCGGCATGCTTTCGATCCAGCCCAGCGCCTTGTACAGGAGGACGTGGAGAGGCGTCGACGGAAGCCATTCTTCTCCGCGGATGACATGGGTGACTCCCATATGGTAGTCGTCCACCACATTGGCGAGGTGGTAGGTGGGAAGTCCATCGCTCTTCAAGAGCACCTTGTCGTCTACGACTGAGCTTTGGAAGTGCATGTGGCCCCGGATCGAATCCTTGAACCGGATGTCTTCCTTCGTGGGGACCTTGAACCGGACCACATATTTCTCGCCTGAATCGATTCGTTCTTTGACTTCTTCCGCCGGTAAAGTCAGGCTATTCTTCATGGATTGGCGGGAAATGTAATTGTACGTCTGCTGATCGACTCCGCTTTCCTGGAGCTTCTGCCGCATTTCCTCCAACTCTTCCGGCGTATCAAAGGCATAGTATGCATTGCCCTGATCAATCAGTTGCTGGGCAAACTTCTGGTACAACTCCGACCGTTCGCTCTGGCGATAAGGTGCATGCGGTCCACCTACGTGAACGCCTTGGGTAAATGACATGTCTAGCCACTTCACCGCTTCAATGATGAATTCTTCCGTGCCTTCAACATACCGGGTCTGATCGGTATCCTCAATCCGCAGGATCAATTCGCCGTTGTTCTGCTGCGCCAACAAATAGCAATACAGCGCAGTCCGCAATCCACCAATATGCTGCGGTCCGGTGGGGCTGGGAGCGTATCTGAGTACCATGTTCAATTCGAGAGTTTCAAATTCTTAATTGTAAATGGTTTCGAACCACGAGGTGCTGAAACCGGAGACAAATCTCATTAGGGCATTTCCCAATCGAAATTTGCCCCTGAATATTTACAGAGACTGCCGCCCTGAAATATTTGCCTTGCGGTTGATCCGCTTGATAAGGCCTTGGAGAACACGACCGGGGCCAACTTCGATGAAGTTTTCCGTACCATCGGCCATCATGGCCTGGGCTGATTGGGCCCAGCGAACCGGCGCGGTCAACTGAGCGATCAGATTTCGCTGGATGACTTCCGGATCGGTTTCCGCTTGCGCAGAAACATTCTGATAAATGGGAACCTTGGGCGCTGCAAAGGCAGTAGCGGTAATACCGGCTTCCAACTCCTCGGCGGCAGGCTGCATCAACGGACTGTGGAAAGCACCGTTGACCACCAATTTCTTGGCTATTTTGGCGCCGGCTTCTTTGCATTGCGCGATGGCGGCATCGATTCCGGCATCCGTTCCCGAAATGACCAACTGGCCGGGGGAATTGTAGTTCGCAGGAACCACGACATCTTCAATGCCGGCGCAGATATCTTCCACCGCCTTGTCATCCAGTCCGATGATCGCTGCCATCGTACTTGGCTGGGCATCACAGGCCTTTTGCATTGCATTGGCCCGGGTCGAAACCAATTTCAGGCCGTCGGCAAAGCTCAGGACACCTGCGGCGGCCAAAGCCGAAAATTCGCCGAGCGAATGACCAGCAACCATATCCATTTCCAAGTCCAATACTTCGGAAAGGACCACGCTGTGGATATAAATCGCCGGCTGCGTCACGGAAGTTTGCTTCAGGTCCTCTTGGGAACCTTCAAACATCGTGGTAACAATATCAAAGCCGAGAACCTCCTTGGCCTGTTCGAACATTTCACGCGCGACAGGAGAGGCTTCGTACAAGTCCTTACCCATTCCGGTGAACTGAGACCCTTGGCCGGGAAATACAAGTGCAGTCTTCATAATCAATGCATTCGTTTTTTGACGGTGACAAAGATAATAGCTGGCGAAGGAAATACAGAGGGAATATGAAAATGAATCGAAATAGGTAGGAGGGGGGAGAAAAAGAAAAATGAAAAAAAAATTATGAAGCGTGTGGAATCTGCTTTGAGCGCGCACCTTCCTCTCGTAAGCAAGGCAAAAAGACTATTTCGAAACGATTATGAGTAATTCGAGCAACTCCAAAAGAAAGCGCTTCCTCACCTTCGGGTTGAGTGGGACTGCGGTTCTCGCCGTAATGGTGCTCCTCACCGGGGCCGGGCGCAATTTTACCACCCAAATGAACGAATTCTTAAACCAACTCATCACCCAAACCGACAAGTACAACGAACACCTCCCCGAGGACCGCGTTTACCTGCAGTTCGACAAACCCTTTTACAATCCCGGCGACGACATATGGTACAGCGCCTATATCCGGGATGCAGCCTCAATGGCTCCCTCTAAAAAGAGCGAAATCCTCCACGTCCAATTGATCAATCCCAAGGGCAATGTCCAGCAAGAATACAAGTTGACGGCCCTTGACGGCATCGCCAAAGGCGATTTTCACCTGGATGCTTCCGCTCCCGGTGGGCTTTACAAGATCAAAGCCTTCACCAAATGGCAAGACAATCAGGAGGAAGCCTTCATTTTCGAGAAGGAACTGCAAGTCCAGAAAGTGGTATTGCCCAACCTCAAGATGAAGCTCGATTTCGACCGCAAGGCCTACGGTCCCGGGGACAATGTCTCAGCCAGCCTGGACCTCCAAACCAATGCCAATGAAGCATTGGCTAGCCACGAATTCCGCTACATCGCCTCCGTCGCCGGTCAACCCATGGCTGAGCTGACCGGGAAAACCGATGCACAGGGTAAAGCCAAGCTCAAATTCGATTTGCCCGGCAACCTCACCTCCAATGATGGCTTGGTGAACGTCATGATCCAATACAAGGGCCTTACCGAATCCATTTCCCGCTCTATTCCCATCGTCCTGAACCAGATCGACCTCGAACTTTTTGCCGAAGGAGGCGACCTCGTGGAAGGCCTGGCCACCCGAATGGCGTTCCGGGCGCGCAATGAATTCGACAAACCGGCCGACATTTCAGGAATCGTCATGGACGACCTGGGCAGTACCGTTGCCGAGTTCAAAAGCCATCACCAGGGCATGGGAGCATTTGACTTCACCCCCCAACCCGGTCGCAGCTATACCGCCAAATTGACCCAGCCCGAAGGGATTACCCAGCCTTATCCGTTGCCTGACGCTTTGCCCCGCGGCTATATCCTGAATGTGAAAGACGTCGATTCGAAGCAGATGGCAGTCCAAGTGCGCTCCACCGAGACCGAAGCTCTCAATTTGGTGGCGATGGTACGGGGGAAAATCTATTGGGCCAGCGAGATTGACGTGACCAACGGGCAGGCCGCCATTGACATTCCGCTCCAGGACCTCCCGATGGGAGTCTGTCAGCTGACTTTGTTTGACAGCAAAGGCATTCCGCGTTGCGAGCGCCTGGCATTTGTCAATCGCGACCGTCAATTGGAGGTCGATGTGAAGACAGACAAAGAGAAATACCTGCCCCGGGAAAAGGTGAAAATGACGGTCAATGTGCGGGATGAGCGGGGAATGCCCATGCCGGTCAACCTGTCCCTTGCCGTTGTGAACGACCAACTGTTGTCTTTTGCGGATGACAAATCGGGTAATATCCTCTCCCAGATGTTGCTCGAGCCCGATCTGAAGCAGAAAGTGGAAGAACCTGCCTTCTACTTCAAAAAGGAAGAAGAAAAATCCCTCACCGCCCTGGACCACCTGATGATGACCTCCGGCTGGCGCCGGTTCAAGTGGGAGGCCGTCCAGCGGGACCGCCTGCCCAATATCTCCCATCCGGGAGAACTCGCCCAGCTTTCGGGTCGGATCATCGACGGATATACCGGTCAACCGGTCCCCCACGCCAGCATCACCGCCAAAAACAACAATATTGGCCTCGTGGCCGGCAAGGATGGCTCTTTCACCCTGACCGGGGTGGACATTGGCCTCGACCAGCAACTCGACATCGTAGCTGAGAACTATACCGCTTCTGCCCATCCCGTGGCCGGTTACCAAAACAACATGGTGATCTACCTCTACAACAACCAGAATTTTGGTTGGGGAGGCGCTGCCGATGATTGGGGGGGAGAAGATGAAATGCTGATGGAAGCTCCGGCTGAGGTGGAAGTCATCGCGATGGATGCTGTCAATGTGGTTCCATTGGGAGGCCAACGGGCCGCAGGTCGCGGATTGGCCCGGAACAAAGGTGCCCGCAAGCGGATGCAAGTAGATGCTCCGGCTCCGCCGCCCCCCGCGATGAAAAACCTGGAATTGGCCGTGGTTGATCTCAAGGATCGCGCCAATGAGCCCTTGGAAGTGGAAGGAGTAGAGCCGAGAAAACATCCCGAGGAACAAAAAGAAATTCCCAAGCAGGAAATCCTGGAAGTAGAAGAGGAAGTCATGGCCAATGCCGACATGGACTTTGACGCAGGATTTGTTGGGGATGGAATTTTCGCGGAGATCGCTGCCTTTGACAACGAAGCCGAGCGCAACGCCAATGCCGGGCCTGTGTTTTACCGCTCTCGGGAATTCGCTTCTCCTGCTTACGAAAAGTCAACCGGAACCGAAGAAAGAACCGATTTCCGTTCCACCGTCTATTGGAATCCGGCGATTGAAGTAGATCGGACTGGCCGCGCTCAATTGGAATTCTACATGACCGACGAAATCACCTCCTTCCGGATTACAGTCGAAGGGATTGGTCGGACGGGCATGGTAGGGCGGACGGAAAAAGTCATCTATACCCAATTGCCCTTCTCAATGGACACCCGGGTGCCCACGGAAGTCGCCACCAACGACAAAGTCGTCGTCCCCATTGTCCTGACGAACAATACGACCAGCGATCTGACCGGCTCCCTGCACATCATTCCTCCCGTAGGACTGACGCCACTGACTAAGGTACCCGCTTCGGTGACCATTCCGGCCGGGACCGACAAGACCCTGATGTTGGGGTATGAAGTGGGAAGTAAAGTAGGCGAAAGCGATTTTGAAATTGCGTTTACCGGTCAAGGCAGAACCGATGCCTTCAAGCAAACCTTCAAGGTCGTCCCCCAGGGTTTCCCCGTAAATCTCGCCTATTCCGGAGCCGATTTGAATGCCGAATACAAGTTCCAGCTTGGAAATGTCGTTCCTGGATCGATTTCCGCTCAATTCACGGCCTACCCCAACGTCGTCTCCGATCTGGTCAAAGGCATTGAATCCATTTTGCGGGAACCTTACGGCTGTTTCGAGCAGACTTCCACCAGCAGCTACCCGAATGCACTGGTCATGAACTATATGTTGGAGACGGACAATGTTGATCCGGCCATCATGGAGCGCGCGGGGAACCTGCTCGACAAGGGCTACAAGCGCCTGGTGACCTACGAATGCTCCGCCAAAGGATACGAGTGGTTTGGGTCGAACCCGCCTCACGAAGCCCTCACGGCCTACGGCCTCATGCAGTTCAACGACTACAAAGAGGTCTACGACGGCGTCGACAACGACATGGTCGGCCGCACCGCCAATTGGCTGATGTCCCGTCGCGACGGAAAAGGCGGCTTCAAGCGCGATCCCAAAGCCCTCGACAGCTTTGGCCGGGCCAGCGCCACCGTCACGAACGCCTACATTGTCTGGGCACTTGCCGAGGCCGGCTTCCGCGACATCATGCCCGAAGCCCAGGCCGCCTACGAGGCCGCCATGAAGTCGAAGGATCCCTACACGCTCGCCCTCGTCGCCAACGCGATGTATTCCCTCGGCCAAAAAGGCAAATCTACCGAGGCCCTGAAGGCCCTGCTCGCCACCCAATCCGGCGACGGCAGCTTCACCGGCAAGGAAGGTTCGATCACCCGTTCGGGTGGGGTGTCACTGAAAGTGGAAACCACCTCCATCGCGGTCCTCGCGATGCTGAAAGATGGTAAGCCGAATGCCAAGGCCTTGCAAAGTGCAGTGGAGTTCATCGTGGGTTCCCGCAGTGGCCACGGTGGATTTGGCAGCACCCAAGCCACCATCCTCGGGCTAAAATCGCTGGTGGCCTACGCCAAGTTTGCCAAGAAGACCGACGAAGCCGGAACGATTGAGATTTACGTGGACGGAAAGAAAGTGGCGGAAAAGTCCTACGAAGCTGGCACCCGCGATCCGATTGAGATCACTGGGCTGGAGTCCTACCTCAAGGAAGGCAAGCACAAGATGGAAGTCCGCTACAAAGGTTGTGAGAAGGCCCTGCCGTACAGCCTGGCCGTAGATTACCACACCGATTTGCCGCCGAGCAGCCCCGAATGTGTGGTGGCCCTGACCACCAACCTGAGCACCCATCGGGCCAAAATGGGCGAGACCGTTCGGATGAGCGCGACGCTCAAGAACAAAACCGAGGAAGGTCAGCCCATGACGATGGCCGTTCTGGGATTGCCGGCCGGTCTGAGTGCCCAGCCCTGGCAACTCAAGGAACTCCAGGAAAAGAAGGTCTTCGATTTCTACGAAATCATCGGCAACAACGTCGTGTGCTACTACCGGCAGATGAAGCCGGGCGAGGAACGCGCCATCAACTTGGACCTCAAGGCAGAAGTCCCCGGCCTCTTCACGGCCCCGGCCAGCTCAGCTTACCTCTACTACACCGCCGAACATCGGGATTGGAAAGCCCTTCCGGGCATCGAAATCCTGAATTAAGATAAGCCCCAGGGGGGACCGCTCTCCGCCTCCGGGCGTTGATCGAGCGTCCCCCCTCTCATTTTTTCCGGGGCCTAAAAAAATAGATCACCTCCGATCGTTCTTTAGACAATTGTTAGGGTAAAGCCGCTCCAGCGCCGGGGCGGCTTTCTTTTGTACGAGATGAAAGGGATTGGGAGAAAATAAAAATGGCCGCGTGAGCGGCCATCTTAAGTGCTTAAACCAGGGGGCTTATTCCCATTCCATCCCGTTGACATTGAGGTTTTCGGGAAGTTGGAAGGTGGAGGGACCGGCTTCCCAATCTTCGTCGATTTGGATGGCCTCCATGGTGATTTTATCGGTGTGGATGGTTTGGACCGACTTCAAAATGATGCCTTCCCAAACCCAAACCTTGGTGTTTTCATATTTCACGTCGTAAATCTTACAGCGACGCCCCAGAATTTCTTCCGATCCGACCTGCTTGGCATTTTTCCGCTTGATGACCTCTTCCCCAAACAGAACCTGCATCGAAGGACTGGATTCGCTCAGCGCTGAAGTCAGAAATCGTTCGTTGCTGACATTGACGTACTGGCTGCCGGTGACATGGTAAGCCTGGCGGTTGCCTTTCAGGATGCTGTGGTACTTTTGATTGCTGGTCATGCCGAAGGTTCGGGTTTCCTTTTCCGTCACCCGCGACTCCAACCATCCAAATTGGTCGAATTGTACCAGTTCAGAACCGCTTGCCTGGCCCCGGAATTCATATTTGATCTGTCCCTTTTCGATGCCATAGCGTTGTTTGCCTTCGGCGATCAGGTCGTCAGGTGTTTGCTGGACCTGTCCGAATGTCAGGAGGGGAGCGAAAGCAGCGAGGAAGAGCAAAGAAAAAAGACGTGGAAATTGCATGAGGTAGATCATTATTTCTGTCCTAAAATTAATCATTTCCCTCCAATGGCCAATTTTTACTCGTCGAGTGGTCCAAATTCGGGGTTCAATGTCCCTTTAGCTTCTTAAAATGTAACCTTTTCCCCTGATTTCGTTGAATATATGTAAACCATCCGACAGCCATGAAAAACCTTGTGTTCCTTTTCGGAGGGATTTTGCTGTGTCTTTTTCCCTCATTCTCCCCCGCCCAATCTCCATCGCTGCCCATCCGCGAAAATCAGATGTGGGGAATTGTGGATACCAGCGGGAAGGTGATCGTTCCGCCGCTGTACGAACGGCTGGAATCGAAAAAGAACCATTACCAGGTGCGGAAAAATTACCGTTGGGGTGCCATCGCGTTGAATGGGAAGGTGGTGGTGCCCGCCCGGTACGACAAGGTAGTTCCTTGGGGAAACAATGGGATACTCATCGAGGAGAATGGATTGAAGGGATTTGCCAGCTTGCCCACTGGAACCTTCGTCGAGCCCCAATTCCACGAAATCTCAGCGCAGGTCAATGGGGAAGGCACTCCGATGTGGGCCCGGAAAGAGTTGGAAGGAAGCGATCAATCTGAGTTTGCGGTCATTTCCGATGAATCCGGGGTGGTGTTGGACCACCTGCCCAGTTTGCCCAGCTTTCACAGAGTAGAAAGTTCTGAAGGTGACTTTTTCCTGGCCTTGGTGGCGGATTCGACCGGTAAGACCTTGTACGCTCTGAATCAGAAGGAGGTGCGGGTGAAAGGAGCGGAGGAGTTGAACCCGCTTTCCAATCAGGGATGGCTGATGAAACAGGGAGAAATGTGGTCGTTGTTGAATCCGGCGGGGTATCCATTGAGCGAAAATCAGTATTCCTCCCTTGAAGAAATTGCGCGGGGCTATTTGTGGTTTGACGATGGACAAGGGCGGGGAACGATGTCAGTGAGTGGAGAAGTCTTTTTCAAAACCGAAGGCCAGCTCGTGGAACAAATTGGATCGAATCGGCTGGTATTGGAAGAAGCAAATGGCAAATCTCTGGTGGACCTTCGGGGGCGAAAGGTCTATCCAGCTGGCTACCAGCACATCGCCCGCATAGGAAAGAGCTTGTTGGTCCTGGAGAAAAATAACCGGTGGGGCGTTGGGGATGAAGACGGAAAAATTTTAGTTCCGCTGAAATATATAGAGCTGTTGGAGGGGTACGGAGACGATCTTTTTCGGGCCCGAAAGCCGAATGGATGGGCCTTGATCCAGCAGAATGGAGCCTCGACCGAGATCACCGGAATGTCAAAAATTGCGCCTTTCCAAGGCCCTTTGACCCTCATTGCCCAAAAGGGCAAGGTAGGACTAGCGAATTTCAGAGGGGAAATGATCCTTGAGCCTGCCGATCAGAAGATTCAGATTGGCAAAGGTCAAATCAAGATCAAAACGGACAAGGTACGCATCCGGAAATACGACGAAGAAGGGCAATTGTCATACGTGTCCCGTTTAACTTCAGAAACAGCTTTTGGAACCATTGTCTATCAGC
>CAWUKT010000090.1:0-28853 GCA_963923035.1 uncultured bacterium | reverse complement strand
TTCGAGGTCCCCCCCTCCACCTATTTGCCCCCTCCCCCCTACCTCCAACCCAAATAAAAATGCCAAAAAGATGAATTTGATTGACCTTCAGGGCGAACCAATTGACCTTTCAAGCGAATTCATTGCCCTCCAAACCGAGTTCATTAGGGTCGGAGCCGAATTCATTGACCTCTGACCCGAATACAATTATGTTTCGAGGCCCCCCTCCCCACCTCTTAGGCGAATACCCCCTACCTCCAAACCGAATTCATGACTCCATTTCCTCTCTTTGCTCATTTCCCCCTCCACTTCATTTGCACACTGGCACATTGAATCCGCTCCCGAATTGCTCCCATTTCCCCATGCATTCAATTTTCACATTTGCCCATTTCCCTCATTGGCACATTGACTCCACTTCATTTGCACATCTGCCCATTGGATTCATTTTCACATTTCCCAAACTCTCCCCTTCCCTCCATTCTCTCACCATACCATCAAACCCACTGCACAACAAACCCAGCCCCCGCAAGCAGCGGGGGAAAAAGGCCGTGTCAGACGTCATTTGGAAAGGTCCGCTTCCCAGTGATCCTAGCGTACGATCAGCTTCTGCACCTCTCCCGTCCCAATTTGGTAGAGGTAGAGGCCGGCGGACAGGCGTTCGAGCTCAACCGACTGGCCCTGGTCCACCAATTGGGTGTGGAGCACCTTGCCGGAGAGGTCCATGACCCGCAGCGATTGGGCGGGGGACTGGGCCGGCAGCGCCACCCGGAAGGTTCCCTGGCCGGGATTGGGATACAGGAAGCTGGGCTGGCTGTTCAGGGGAGGCGTGACGGAAACGCCATTGGCGGGGTAGCCGGTCACGCGGAGGTCATCGAAATAGAAGCCGTCCTGCTCGATAAAATTGTCCGAGGCCATTAGGAACCGGATCAGGATCTGGGAGCCCGCATACGGCGTCAGGTCCATCGTTTCCAGCACCCAGCTCGCCTCGGTGCCATCGTAGACCGGCTCTCCGGTCGGTTGGAAGCTCCCGGCGCCCGGCTGGGTAAATTGACCGGCCAGGGGCGTCCAGCTTTGACCGTTCGTGCTGATTTGGACCTGGCAGTAGTCCCAACCCTGTTCGATTTCCCATTGGGCCCGGAACTGCAACTGGGGCAGCACAAAGTTCGTGAGGTCAATGGGCTGGCTCAGGGTCAATTCGTTGAAGGTGGCCGCGGGATAATTGGCCCCGGGACTGTCGGTGATGGAGAAGTCGGGGGAATAAGAAATGGCGTTGGTGATGTTCCAGCCGCCGGTCCATGCGAGCGGGGAGGCCGGAACCGTATCGTTGAAGACCGTCTGCGGCAGGCCGTAGCGGAAACAGATGGTGTCTTCCCGCAGCAGTGTTCCCGACATGGTGGTCCGGATCACTCCGCAGATCTCTTCGCCCTGAGGGGTATTCGGATCCAATTGCAGGGAGAAGGTCTCAGGCCGGATGCTGTCCGGGGGCAAATTGGAGAAGGTGAAGGGGCCATTGTGGGAGGTCACGAAGGCACTGAGGGAGAAGTATTCGGCAATGACCTGACCGGTGGTGTCCAATCCCGCATTGAGGAAGTCGGTGGGAATGTCGGCGGTGGGGCCGGGGTAAGCGGGCTGCACATCCGGGTCAGGGATCACGTAATCTCCCGCCAGCCAGGCCAGAACGAGGTTCGCCTGGAGGTTCGCCTCCGAAATCGGAATGATCTCGGTATTGGGCGGCCAGAACTGGAACATGCCCGGGCCGGCCTCGGGGGTAAAGGAGAAGATCTTGTCCTTGGTCATTTGCTCCCCGTACATCCAATCATCTGAATTTCCGTTCGCATTGTAGCCCACTGTCTGGGTGGCCGAGCCGGGGAAGTAGTTGTTGTCCTCGGTCAACAGGTCTCCAAACAGCTCAAATTTACCCACATCGGGCAAGGGGTCGTTGTCGTCGTAGCCCCAGGGACGGATGAGGAGATTGCCGAAGGAGTGGTAGTTAAAAGTTACCCTGAATTCACGGGCCAGACAGAGGTCGCGGATGGCCTGGGTCTCGGGCTCGGAGAATCCGGAGGGGCCGCGGTAGAGATCAGACGCAGGATCGGGCGATGAACCCAGGTTGTCATAGCCGTGCTCGTACCCATAGTTCCGGTTGAGGTCGATCCCAAACTCTCCGCCGCCCGTCGGACGACGGTTTTTCCGCCACAAACCTCCCCCATTTGGATTGTTGAGCTGGTTGAAGATATAGCCATCGGGATTGATACAGGGCACAAAATACATCTCGCGGTTGGCGACCAAATAGGCGGCCTCCGGATCTGTGCCCTGGTTCTCCAGCAGGTACTGCATATAGTAAATGAGGTTGTGCATCGCCATCGGCTCCCGGGAATGGTGCAGGGCGGTGTACAAGACTTCGGGTTCGGCCTCGTCGACGCCGGGGTTGTCCGAGAGCTTGTAGAGGAGAATGGGGCGGTTTTCGAAGGAATAGCCAATGGTATCGGGGCCCACGATCAATGTGGGATAGTCCACGACCATTGAGTCCAGCTCCTGCAACATCTCGGCATAGGTGAGGTAGCCGCCCATCGACCCGAAGCTCCACGCCTGGGGCGTGGTGGTGGTCCCCGCCGTCTTGCGGGTGGACGGAAGTTGGATCTGGTCGGCAAAGAAGGCCTCTGCGTCCGCCGCAATGACCTGGAAGGGAATTCCAGCGTCTTCCAGGCGCTGGCGGTCGTGGGCGGAGTAGACCGCTTCCATCTTGCCCTCGTGGCGGTGGTAGTGGTCAGGCAACAGGCCTATGGTTTCCAGAGATTGCCATTGCTCGGGTGCCAACGACAATTCCAAAATGGAATAGCGGGGGGACTGAGCGGACAAAAAAGAGACGGTGAACAGGAGCAGAAAAAAGGCGATCGGTCGAATGGTAGCCATATTAAATCCTTTTGTACAGTCTAAAGATACAAAAATGGGAGCTGGGATGGCGAATGGGGGCGTCGCAGTTCAGACAGATTGGCCTTGAGGAGGATCAAAATTGACGCGTAGTGGCTTCGTCAAATTCCCATTTCGACGCTAAGAAAATTGCCGCTATATTTGCGCCATGCCCGACTATCTGGTCGTCATTCCTACCTACAACGAAAAGGACAACATCGAATTGATGGTCCGGAAGGTATTCTCGTTGGAGAAGCCCTTCCACCTGCTCATTGTGGACGATGGGTCTCCCGACGGTACGGGCCAGATCGTCAAGGACCTCCAGCAGGAATTTCCCGGTCGTTTGTTTTTGGAAGAGCGCGAAGGCAAGCTCGGCCTGGGCACGGCCTATGTCCACGGCTTCAACTGGGGCCTGGACCGCGGCTACGAGTACATCTTTGAGATGGACTGCGATTTCAGCCACAATCCGGACGATTTGCCCCGTCTCCTCGCTGCCTGCGAGGACGAGGGCTACGACATGTCCATTGGTTCCCGCTATACGAAGGGCGGCGGGGTGGAGAACTGGCCCCGCAACCGGGTGCTGATGAGCAAGTACGCCAGCGTGTACGTGCGGGGGGTGCTGTGGATGCCCATCCACGACACCACGGCCGGTTTCAAGTGCTACCACCGGAAGGTCATCGAGAAGATTTTGGAAGAGCCGCCCCATTTCGTCGGCTACGCCTTTCAGATCGAAATGAAGTACCGCGCCTGGAAATACGGCTTCAAGATCAAAGAGGTGCCCATCGTCTTTACCGACCGCGTCCGAGGCGAATCCAATATGAGTTCCTCGATTTTCTCCGAGGCCATCTTCGGCGTCCTGAAAATGCGTTGGTGGGGAATGTTCAAGAAATGGAAATAAGGCCCTGAACCGCCTTTTTGTTTCCCATCAAATCTCAATCACGGGGACCGGAACCCCATCCTTCTTCCACTTCCGGGAAAACAAATTGTACTTGAGGATACAGTAAATCGCCCGGAACCCGTCTTTCGCTCCGATCTTCTTCCCTTCTTCGTAGGTCCGTCCGTAATAGGAGATCCCCACTTCGTAAATCCGAATGCGGGGGATGCGGGAAATTTTGGCGGTCACCTCCGGCTCAAACCCGAAGCGCTGCTCCTGGAGGTGGAGCGACTTGATATGTTCCGACCGGAAGAGCTTGTAGCAGGTCTCCATGTCGGTCAGGTTGAGGTTGGTGAACATATTGCTCAGGTTCGTGAGGAATTTGTTCCCGCGGCTGTGCCAATAGAAGAGGATGCGGTGGGGATTGGCGCCCATGAAGCGGGAACCGTAGACCACATCGGCAAATCCTTCCAGCATGGGCTTCAGCAGGTCGTTGTACTCGCGGGGATCGTATTCCAGGTCGGCATCCTGAATGATGATGAAGTCGCCCTTGGCCTTGTCGATGCCCGTATGCAGTGCCGCTCCCTTTCCTTTGTTTACCTCGTGCTCATAATACACGATGCCCATCCCCGGATTCTTGGCCATGTACGCTTTGATGGCCCCCTCCGTATCGTCCTTGGAGCAGTCGTTGACGATGATGATTTCCTTTTGCAATCCTCCCCGCAACTCCACATCCCGAACCTTGTCCAAGATCAGGTGGATGGTTTTCTCTTCGTTGTAAGCAGGGATAACGATGGAAAGGGTTAGAGCCATGTAGAAAAATTTTGGCGCAAGTTATTTCCTTTCCACCCAAAAGACAAGCCGGAATGAATGTAAGGAAGCGCCGGGGAGCGGAGGATGGGGATTCAAGGCTTTGGGGTGGGGAGAAGGGAAAAAGGGAGGCAAAAAAAAGGCCCCGTCCTGGAGGAAGCGGGGCGCGTGCTGTATGTAGGTAAATGGGTAGTCGGGATAACTTTGCCGTGCTGATACATTGCCACCGCCGGTGGCGACTCGAAATAATTGGGTTGAGGATAACCGTTGATTGATTTCAGATGAAGAACAGGCTGAAGATATAATGTCTCTATTGAGCTCCAAGGGCCGATTTTCCCAACGTGCACGCTTATTTTCCCTCCGTTACCGCCTTTGTTTCCCCTCCTCCCCGAATTAAAAACGCCAGCCCCCGAAGAGGGCTGGCGCGTATATTGTGACATCCGCCAAAAGGCTTAGTATTCTTTGGGTGGGGCGGGATCCGGCACTTCGATACTGCCGGGAATTCCGATCAGCGGGAATTCTTTCCGCAGGGGATAGTACTCGAAATCTTCCGGCATGAAGACCCGACGCAGGTCGCGGTGACCGTTGAAGGTGATGCCCATCATGTCGAAGGCTTCGCGCTCCAACCACATGGCACCTTCCCAAATGTCGGTCACCGTGTCGACTTCTGGTTTGTCTTCATCGGCAATGTTCAGGGAAATGCGGAGACGGGCGCGGTCCTGGAAACTCACGAGGTTATAGGACAGCCCGAAGCGGTTCTCCTCGGTATAGTTGTCGACGGCCGTCAGGTCCACCAATTTCTCGAAGTTGAACTGGTCCCGGAGCACCTGGCAAACTGCGTGGATGGACTCGGGTTTTACTTCGATGGTCACCTCCCCGGCATATTCACGGACCTCAACGATGAAGTCCTTGAGGGATTCCTGGTACAGGGTTATGCTATGTTCGCTCATACGATGTGTTTATCCTTCTTTGATCTCGGCCGACCAGTTCGCCGGGTCCCGACGCCAGCGGCCAATGATTTCCATTTCCTGGGGCGAAATATAACTATTTTCGACTGCTTTGCCCAACAAGGTTTCGAGATCCAGCAGTGCGCGGTGGGCCGTGCCGGAATCGTCAAATGCCTGGGTCGCGTGGGGGAAGCCGTAGGTGAATACGGACAGTACGCCGGCGACTTTGCCCCCGGCCGCCCGCAGTGCATCCACCGCCTTGATGCTGCTGCCGCCGGTCGATACGAGGTCTTCCAGAACGACGTAGGACCGGAGCGGGTCCAGGTGGCCTTCAATCTGGTTGGTGAGGCCGTGGCCCTTGGCCTTGGAGCGGATATAGATGAAGGGCAGGTCCAGGGCATCGGCCACCAAGGCTCCCTGGGGGATGCCGGCGGTCGCGACCCCGGCGACGCCATTTGCCTGCGGAAAATGGGTGCGCACGGCCTCGGCCAATGCGTCCCGAATGAGGCTCCGAATGGCCGGATAGGACAACGTGACGCGGTTGTCACAGTAAACCGGAGACTGCCATCCCGACGCCCAGGTAAAAGGTTGGTCCGGTTGAAGCCGAACCGCCTTGATTTCCAGCAGAGACTCTGCGATGTTTGTAGCGGTATTGTCCATTTGCGCCCGAATTTATGAAAATTTTCGCTTTCAACTTCGCCCTTCACCTCCAGCTTCGGCCGGCCCATTCCCATTTCGAGATGGAGACGCGGCCCCTGTCCCATATCCATCAACAATTACAGGCGGAAGGGGTTTTGTTTCCCTACCAAATATTCTACGCCCGGGCCAATGGGACTTCGGTCGCGGAGGTCGTGAATTTGTTGCAGGACCCGGACCTGGCGGAGTTGCGGGCGGTAGTGGCATTGGTGTTTGAGGGGGAAAAAGAGCGGGAGGAGTTTGCGGAGGAGTTGCGAAAAGCCTTTAAGCTGAAAGTGGCGGCGGGGGGAATGGTGGAAAATGGACAGGGGGAAAAGCTCCTGATCAAGCGGCACGGGCTTTGGGACCTGCCGAAGGGCCATGTGGAGAAGGGCGAGACGAATGCGGAGGGAGCGGTGCGGGAAGTGGAAGAGGAAACGGGGGCCGAAGGTTTGGTGCTCGGGGCGAAAATCGGAGTGACGCACCATGTGTTTCGGAGCAAAAAGGGCTGGCGGTGGAAGGATACGCATTGGTGGCACATGCAATTGGCATCCGACCAAGACTTCCGTCCTCAGACGGAAGAAGGGATCGAAGCGGTCCAGTGGTGGTCCCCTTTCGCCCTCGAAAATGATTTGCCGCCTACATTTCCCCTCATCGAGCAATTGATTCATCAGGCACTTTCCGTATCTTAAGTCCATGCTCGATCCATTGCTCCACCTCTGGCACCACAACCAACAGCTCAACCGCCAATTATTGTCGGTCCTGGAACCGGAGTGGCTCGGCTACCGCTACGCCCCGCGGGTCCGCACCATCGGGCAGGTATGGGGCCATATCCACCAGGTGCGCCTCATGTGGCTGGGAGCCGTCGGCCTGGACCAGTCACCGGAGCTGGAACGCATCCGATCCAGCGCCCAGCTCGGCCCCGTAAAGATCGCCGAACACCTCGACCACAGCGCCAATGCCTTCGAGGGCATGTTCCGCGAAGTGGAGCAACGTCAAGGCAAGATTCCGGGCTTTCCCTCGGGATTGCTGGACTTTGTGGGTTACCTCATTGCCCACGAATCCCACCACCGCGGCCAGATCATTGCGGCCCTCCGCATCAACAAGCATCCGTTGACCTCCGATGCCATCCACGCCCTCTGGAACTGGCAACCCACTCCCACCAAATAAAAAACAGGAACCGCTGTGGTTCCTGCTTGAAAATCGTTAAGTAATTTTGGTCAGTTCAAGGAGTTAGTTTGAGAAGTAACTTTGTCGGTATAGAGCGTTCATTTAAGACTAGACAGGAGGTTCGGCTGGGCGGGGTGATTGAAAAAGTGGCCACAGCCAAACATCATACAGTGATTTTTGATTGCTTTGTAGATTAGATGCCCGGACCGGGATGATTCCATAAATCGATGATAAAAAAATCTTCTTCCCCACCGCTGCTCCTCATGGGCAGTGGCCGCAGCCACGGCAATACGCGGATTGCCTGCGATGTCCTCACCCAACAATTTGGGTGGCACTTCCACGATCTGTTGGACTACCAGATTGCGCCTTACGATTACGAGCACCGGAACCAAGCCGATGATTTTCTGCCGCTGGTGCGGCAGATGATTGCCCAATCCGACCATTGGATCCTGGCCACGCCCATCTACTGGTATTCCATGAGCGCCCAACTCAAGGTCTTTGTGGACCGGCTGACGGACCTCATGGACCTGTATCCGGAGGACCTGGCCGCTCTGAAGGGCAAGCGGCTCTCGGTGCTGATCAATTGCAGCACACCGGCCCTCCCGGAGGGGTTCCTGGTGCCGTTCTTTGAGACGGCAAAATACCTGGACATGGAGGTAGGGCGCCACCACCATTCGCAGATCCGGGAGCTGACGCTCACGGAGGAGCACCAGGTGAAATTGGAAGCGTTTGGGAAGTGGGTAGAGGGGCAACAATGAGAAAGCGATCCGTTAGCTAATTCCCGGATCGCTTCCATAGTTTTAACGATTCACTGTAAGTCTTTATCTTGTGGCTATTTCGATCCGCCCTCCTCGTCGATGGGCTTGTCGTCCGGTTCCAGGCCCGGATCCACCGTCTCATCGAACCAGCCTTCTTTGTCAATGGCGTCTTTCTCCAACTCCTTGTCTTCTTTGGCGTCGTCGTCCTCGTACAGGGCGGAGTCATCGACCTTGATGTTCACGTCCTTGAGGTCTTCGGTCTTGTGAAAGCGCTTGGCAATATTGGGGTCGACGGAACTGTCGAAATATTTCTTGTGGGTGTCCTGCAGGAAATCGAGCACCGATTCGGTGACCTTGATGTCGCTGCGGGCCAATTTGGAAGAGGTCTTGTAGGGGGCTGTATTCCGGTAACGAACAACCGAAGTGCAGTACATCGAGAAGATATAGGTGTCTTCGCGGAAGATCATTTTGAGCTGGGGAAGGAAACAATCGGGGCCGTCGAGGGCGTCTTCGGCCAGGGCGTAGTCTTCTAAGGTGAAGAGGGGATCGTCATACGGCAAATCCACCACGACCCGTTCCCGGTCGAACTGGGAAGAAAAGGCTTTGGCGGCATCCTTGGGAGACTCGACATTGAGGTCGACCAATATGATCTTCTCAGTGTCCCTTTTCTCGGACAACACCGTATTGGGAGCGAAGGCAACCGCCAGCACTCCAACCAGTACACACAGCGGAATTAATAAGGTTCGCTTCATGTCCAGCGCAGAGTTTGATCTCAATTCTAAATATACCATGAACGCCATTCATAATCAATACCCAAAGCGGCAGCGCTGCTCCCGTCGGGTCCCCATTCCGGGGGCGTCCATGTAAATTAAGGGCAAGAATCGGGCCGAAAATTTACCCTGGTCCCTACCACGTTTTGCCTTACTCCCACCTATTCAACGGACTCACTCTCCCTTTCGTACTTCCTCCAAAGATTGTACGGTAAAAAAGCCGTCCAATTCTTCCCAGAGGAAAACGGCCGGCAGCTCGGTGGAGGCATACTGGAAGACGACGCCGTCGGCGTCGGCCAGAAACGCATCGGGCAGGGCGTAGTTGGCGGCTTCCTGGTCCCCATTGACCACAAATTCCGTCCACGCCTGTTCATCCCCCACAAATTCGAAGCAATCTTCGACGTTCAGGAAGCGGCCTTCCTTGAGGTCGAGGTTCCAATAGCGGTCCACCTCGAACCAGACCTCGGTGGGGTCTTCGGCGTCGGGGTTGGCGTCGGAAAAATCGAATTGGTAGGTGACAGCCACGGAGATGAAGGCTTCGGAGACGAAGCGGACCTCGTATTCACTCGTCAACTGGCCGGGGCCGTGGAGTTTTTGCTGGCCGTAGAAGTCCTGGCACTGGGTATCGTTGGCCTCGACGATGGCCTGGTTCAGGGCCTGGAGGGTCTCGGGATGGGCCTCGCCCTGGAATTCAGGGAATGTGAGGTCCACCGCCAATTCCTGGGTTCCCCGGGGCTCAGCCCGGGGAATTTGAAGCGTTTTTTCCACCACCTCAACTCCCATGAGCCATACCCCGATCACCAGCAAGGCCATTCTTCCGAGCCATTGTTGTTCCTTCATGCATCATCCTTTCAGGTCTTTGGCCTCGCGCGCTTCCTTGATCCGCTTGGGATGGAGCTTGTGCTGGCTTTTGCTCTCGGCCTTCTTCAACAACTCATCGACACCAATCGCCTTGATCTGAGAAGCCGTGGTCAGTCCCTTCTCCTCGATGATCTCCACAATGGCATCTCCGAACGCGTAACGGGCGTATTTCGGACTGTTGAGGTAGGTGCCAACCAAAGCGGCCTGCTCCTTCTCGGACTTCATGATCGCGCCCAGGGTCAGCTTGGCCAGGACATCGTCCAGCTTGACCTCGGACACCAATCCGGCGGTATTGGCCGTCTTATAGGCCTGGGTTTTCTTGTACGCTGCAATCTCGGCCTTCTTCGTTTCCCATTTTCTATTCTTCAGGCCCTTCCGTTTCAGGTCGACCTTCACATCGGTCTGCTCGCCCTTGGCATTTTTCACCACGAGGACGGTCATCTTGTACTCGTTGAGCTTGCTGGCATTGGCCGGGTCGACGTATTTCTCCTTGGCCACGGCCACCTGCATCTTCTGCACCGTCGAATTGCCGCCGGCCCGCATCAGGACGCCCGTCAATTCCTTGTCGTTGGCCAGGAGGACCGTGGCATCGTCGCCGCGGACCGTCTTCTTGTTGTCGACGTCGTGGACCACAATGCGGCAGGAATTCTCGGTAATGGTCCCCTTGGCATTGGTCTTGTACTCCACATCGATCCCATACTTGGCGAAGTTGTCCTGCCAGACGGAGGGGTGCTCGGACTTGATCCGGGCGAAGAGGTATTCCAGGCTTCGGCCGCCTCCCGCGAACTGGATGAAGCCGAAGGACATGAGGGCGCGGTCGTAACCGTTGATCGCATCAAACTTTCCTTCGTGCTTGGAGGCGTGCTTCAGGGCCTTGGACTGGGTTTCGGTCAATCCGGTCTCCTTGAAGGTGTCGAGGGACATGTCGGTGGGCTTGTGCACCCCGGAATAGCCGACGCCGTCGGGGTTGACGGTATAGCCGGACGATACGTAGTCGCTGGTCCGGCGGGTCACGTCTTTGCCACCTTCTTCGAAGGTGATCGCGTACTGGCTCTTCTTCTTCATCAAGAGGAAAGTCGCGTCTCCGTCGGCGATCTGGCCCTTCTTGTAGGCGGGCTTGGTCGTCGTCCCGGTCAGCATATAAATGGTCTTGCTGCCCTTCTGCTTCCGGTTCGCCCAATCGTTGATGCGCAGGCTGCCTTTGCCCTCCTGCATCTTCTTCAGGCCTTTGACGACCGCTGAAATATGGCTCTTGACCGTCTTCTTTTCGTCTTCCTTCAAATCGGCGTTCTTCTTGTCCTTCAGCGCCTTCAGCTTGGTGTTGGAGAAGCTCTTGCCGAGGTAGCGGCTGCTCAGCTGCTTCATGCGGTCTTCGACCGCGATCAGGGCCGGGATGTCCACGTTGTCGGCGGTGCTGCTCGAGTTGATCGTAGCGCCGGACATGGCCGTGCTAAAGCTGGACGGGGCCGAGGTGGTCTTGACGGTGATGTCTTCCTGGGCCTTCTTGATGGTCGAATAATCGCTGGGGGCAGCGGTATAGTAGGTGGTGAGGGCGCGCTCGGTGCCGCCGCCCGCACTGATGACGCCATCGGGCTTCTTCATGCCGAGGACGTCCTTCTGGAATTTCTTGATGGCCGCATTGATGCTGGCCTGGTCTTTCTTGTCGGAGGCGAGGAAGCCATAGGCGACGAGCTTGGCGCGGACCAATTCGACATCGGCCTTGGCATTGGCCTGGTCGATGCCGACGGCGCCGGAGAGGCCGAGTTTATAGGCAGCCTTGCCGGTGGACGTGGTGGCGGGAGCCGTAGTCGTTCCGGTCGTCGCGGCGTTCTCTGAATTCGTGGTCGTCGTCGCTTCCGGCTTGTCGGTGGTGGTCGTCGTGGTGGACTCGGGTTTGGTCGTGGTCGTCGTTTCCGGCTTGGTGACTTCCGGCGTCGTGGTGGTCGTCTTCTCCGGCGTGGTCACTTCGGGCTTGGTCGTGGTGGTCGTCGTGGACGAAGCTCCCGTACTGCCCGATTTCCGCATCTGGACGCCCCAGAACTTGCCGGTGGACTTGGTCACCCGGACGATCTTGAACTCGTCGTAGGTGCCCATCGCCTTCAATTTGTCGCGGCGGGTCTCGGCTTCACCCTTGGTCTTGTAGTACATCTGGGCTCCACCGTCAAAGTCTTCGACCCAGGTACCGGCCGCGACCGTGGTGCCGCCGCCCGATTTGATCTCGACCCGGAACCAGCTACCGAGGCGGTTGGTATACGGACGCACGCGGTACTGCTTCGTTCCGTCGGCCTCTTTGAGGTCGCCCATCCGCTTTTCGGCTTCGGCTTTGGTCTTGTAGTACATGGCCTTGTCGCCCTCCGTATCGGGCTTCCATTCACTTTCTTCCTCCGCACTTTTCTTTTTGACCTGTACCGTCCAATAATTCCCACCGCCTGAGGTCGTATGGGGCACCACCCGATAACCACCGAATTTCCCTTCGGCTTTCAGGTCGCCCATCCGCTTCTCAGCTTCGGCTTTCGTCTTGTAGTACATGAGTTTTCCATCCACCATATCGGCTTCCCAGTCACCTGGGTCCTGCATTTGGATGGGATTGCCCGGCCCGGCCTGGAGCTGAAAAGCTGGCGCGGGGCGTGATTGTTGAGGGGCTTGAGGGTTGGCAAGGGGTTGACGTCGTTGAGCAACAGGCTCATTCTTATGAGTTGGCAATTCGGCTTAAATTTGTAATGACAGAAAGATACCAAAATACATATTTTCTCCCGTCAGGACAAGGTTTTGGGGGGTGTCAATTTTTCCACACCCTCACCGACCAGGCCAATTCATCTCCTTATTGCGCTGCCAATAGCCCCCAAACACAAAGGGCCAACCGGATGGTTGGCCCTCATATTCAATGCTTAAGATTCCTTATTCAAGGATGACCTTGCGGGTCACAATTCCCTTCTCGGTATTCACCTTGAGGAAATAGAGTCCCGACGTAATCTGGTCATGGTAGAAGTTGTAGCGGGTAGCTTTCAGGCCATCCTGGTGGAAGACGGTCCGACCCTGGAGGTCCAGCAGCGAAACTTCGTTGATCATGTTACCAGCGATGTTGGAGCTGACGTAGAGGAGGCTGGAGGAGGGGTTCGGGAAGACGTCCACGTCACCCAATTCGAGCTTCTCTTCAACGCTTACTGCCTGAGCACATTCGGGCAAACCGGTAGCACAAACGATCCGGGGAGTCAGATAGCTCAGTACGGAGTCGATGTAGAGGAGGGCTTTGGCCTCGGACATGTCGGGGTTGGTCAGGAAACCTTGGTCGTTGAAGGTAGCACCACCACCACCGGGGACCGGCACGTTCCAAACTACGGTATCCCAGTAGTCCCAGGGACCGGATTCCGGCGTAGGACGGATAAAGGGGAAGAATCCACGGAAACCACCGTTGATGGCGTCAGCGCGGAGGGTATAGGGATCGTTGTAGGTGAACTGGGTAAAGGGCTGGTTGTTGTTGAAGACGTCCTGCTGACGCTGGACGCCCTGACCACCGGATACGTTGACAACGAAGTCACCCGTCGTGGGCACGATGACCGGACCAAAGTCATACGGTGCGAAGGGATCGTTGGGTACGTGGTAGCTGACCACGGGAATCTCACCGGCTTCAACCCAGGTGGAGTCACCTACGGCGCCGCCCATGTGGAAGGCCATGGCCACTTCGTTTTTAAAGCCAACGTGGTTGGCGATGTTCAGCGTAGCGTTGACCGTACCGTACTGGTTGGAGGACAGGTTCGTGTCTACGTAGGGAAGCTGGGTATCAAAGTCGATGAACTTGGCCAGGGTAATCTCAGAGTAGTCGTCCAGGAAGGCAACTCCCAGGGAGATATAACCACCGGTACCAATACCACCGCTGATGATGCGGTTGGTGTCGATGCCGTAGGCATTGCCATCGGCAGCGGTCATGCGGAGGAAGCGGACGAGGGCCCATGTGTCCTGGATACCACGGTAGGCAGCATTCAGGAGGGTTCCCGTACGTTCGTCCTGATCAGAAGAAGTCGGATTCCAGCCCTGACGATAGCCGTAGGCACAAGCTACGAAACCACGCTTGGCCAGCTGACGGCACATTTGCACGACAACACTGTCGGACTTGGCACCGTTGCAAGAGCCATTCAGGGGCGGAGGCAAGAAGGATCCGCTGTGCGCCAGCATGACGACCGGACGCTCAGTCTGGGTGTCAGAGCTCGGTGGCATATAGACATCCATCTTCAGATCCTGGGGAAGGGGACCGGCTTGCGGGTCAATGACCGTAATATTGGTCGCATAGGTCACCTCAGCAACCGTGTCCCAGGTCGAAAAGACTTCGGTCAGGTACCGCTGAGCGGAGATGGTTCCCACTCCCAGGCACATGACCAGAATAGAAAGTAGTAAGCTTTTTTTCATACTCGTATCGATTTTTGTTTTCAAAAACTGCATTACAATTTATCCAATTCCACCTGAACGGAAAAATAAACCAATCGTCCAACATAAGGACCTCCAAATACCTGGAGCTGCTGACGGTTCAGGAGGTTGGAACCACCCAACTTGAATGTCGTGTGAATCTTGTCGACGGTCTTGTTGACCTGGCCATCCAACATGTAGTAAGTCGGTACAAAGCCCGTGAACTGCGGGGAACCCACAAATTCAAAGCCTTCCACCCACTTGAAGTTGGTATTGAAGCCAAAGTTCCGCCAGTTGTGTTCCCCAAATTTGAGGTTGATGTTCCGGCCACCGACGCCCACATTGAACTTGTGTTCAGGGGTGTTAAAGGCCGGTAGAATCGGATCTTCCACATCCAGCTGGTTCAAACGGTTCCAGCTATAATTGGCATTCAGGACGTAGAGTTTCTTAAAGTAGTAGTTGGCTCCGATGGAGAAGCCCTGAGTGGTCACCACATTGTCCGAGTTGGCCGTGATCCGATATACCTGGTCGAGGTTGTAGATTACACCACCTCCCGTGACGTCCACCGGATTCACGGTCGCACCGACCTGGAAACCAATAAAGTCGCGGTAGAAGGAATAGTAGTAGCTCATGTCCAGGAACAGGCGTTCTTTGATCGTCGTCCGGTAGCCCACTTCAAAGGAGCGGACCTTTTCCGTCCGAATCGGAGCCACATTGGTGAAGGCCAGATCGTCGGGATCCTGGGTATCGAAGTAATCACCCAGGGATTCGATGGTCACCAGGGAGTCAAATCCATTGATGTTTCCGAGGAGGATGGCCCGGCCTACATTGTAGAACAGGTACTGCTCTGCCAGGGTGGGGTTACGAATGGCCGAGGAGAATGATCCACGGAGGATATTCTTTTCGTCGATGAAGTACACCGCAGAAGCCGCCGGAGAGAAGTTCCAGTCGAAGTTCTGGTTCTTGTCGATTCGCATCGCCGCGTTCAACTTCAGGGTCTCGCCCAGCAATTTCTTCTCTACCCCGGCATAGGCCCCAAATTCCTGGTTGGTGATCACGACGCCATTGGTATCGCTGAAGATCGTACCCTGAGAGTTGGGCATATAGCGGCGGAAGTTACCGCCAACCGTGATATCGTCGAGGAAGGTCGGGTCAAATTTGTACTCACCGTGGATATGCCACAGGGCCGACTTGTCAAAGAAGCGGGTTCCCCCCTCGGTGAAAGAGGTCCGGGAGGTGATCTCATTCTTCAAAGAATCATAAGAAGCGGTCCCCGGCTCGAAGCGATCCAGGGTCGCAGTGACCGGGTTCGCCGAGTTGGCGACGTCCCGGGCCTCGTCGTGCCAAGCCTGAATCTGGTCGCTATTGGCGGCGATGACGGAATCGGCCGTCTCGAAGTCAAAGGGCTGCCCAAACACAAACTGGGGATAGCCATCCAGGGCCTGGACCTGGGGCGAAATGTTCACCGCCCAATAGTTCCGGTAATCCTGGCTCCATTGTACGTCTGTCTTGGCCGCATCCTGGATCAGGAAGGCGGTAAAGGTGGCGTCATAGGAGTTCCCCGCGTCTTCGTGGGTATAATAGGTTCGGATGAAATACTTGTCGTCCTTCTTCAGCTCCAGCCGGTGCTGGAAGAAGAGGATGTCCCGCAAGCTGTACCGGTTGTCACCCTGGTACACCGTCGTACCCGTACCGAAGTTTGAGCTCGCGATGACCTCGGCGCTGTCCAGCACTTTGAAGTGCATCGCAGCGGCCAGCTTCAGGTTTTCGGTATTGTAATCCACCAAATCTTGCTCCTGATAGCCATCACGGTGCCAGATGCCGAGTCCCGGAAACTGGAATTCCTGGGAAGCACCGGTGGCGTTGTTGATGCCGCGGGAGAGGTTTTCGTCCCCGTAGGTGTTCACGGCGTCGTAGCCGCCGGGATTGTCACGGCCGACCTCGGACTGCGGAGTCGGATCAGAGTTCGTGGCTTCCCAGTCGTCGGCGCGCAGGAAGCTCGCGTTCACTTTGAACGCGAATTTGTCTTCGCCGTCTTTGTTTTGGAAGGCCTTGGCGTAGCGGACGGCCACTTCGGCCAGGTTCCGCTCACCGACCCGTCCCTTGACGGACAGGCCCTGGTGGACAAATGGATTCTTGGTGGTCATGGAAATAACGCCGTTGAAGGCGTTCGGACCGTAAAACGCAGAACTTGCGCCCACGATCAGGTCGATCTTCTGGACGTCGAGTTCGGAGGAACCGAGGAAGTTACCGAGGGAAAAATTGAGACCCGGAGCCTGGTTGTCGACCCCGTCGATGATTTGGAGGGAGCGGATCGGCGAGGTCGAGTTGAAGCCCCGCGTGTTGATGACCTTGAAACCGAGGCTGGCGGAGGTCAGGTCGACGCCCTTCATATTTCCGAGGGAGGCGTAGAAGTCCGAGGAGGCCACTTCCTTGATGGCGATACTTCCCATGGATTCGACAGTGAGGGGAGCTTCCCGCTCTTTTTCGGAGATGTTCCGACCGACGATCTCTACGGTATTCATGGTGAATGCCCGCTCGATCATGCCGAGCTTGAGCGATTTGTCGAGGCTGGTCACGTCTGTGATCAGCGTATCGTAAGAGACAAAGGTCACAAAGAGTTTGAAGGGAGGTTGAACCGGGGAGCGAAAAGAAAAATTGCCATCACCGTCGGTGAGGGCACCTGCTTTTCCGCCTTCAATGAAGACCTGCGCACCGGGAAGTCCTTCCCCGGTTTCGGAATCAAACACACGGCCTTCTACCTGCTGCGCCTTCAATAGCATTCCCGCGCATCCCAGCAATAGCAACAATAACAAATACTTTTTCATGAACCAGTCTCAGTTTTTTCCATTACCCAATGACCCCCTGACGGTGCATTTCTTGTCCAAATTACGTGAACCATCTATTCCCTTACTCACATGTAGAGGTATAAAAGAGAGTCTTTGTAGTCTAAATGTAAGAGTATAAATTGAATGGAGCTACTGAAAAAGCTGATTTGTTTCAATATTCGCGAAAAAAACGTAGGCAAAAAGAAACATTTCCCATTCGTTCCCGTACCAACCCTGTTAGCTCCCCCGCCTTTTCCACCACTTCACCCACCTCATTTCATACCCCTCCCGATACTCTTCTTTCCACAATTCTCCCTCCCGCGTATAGAGCCATTCAATCCCATATCCAAGGTGATCCTTGCCCATGAACAAGACCCGCCACGGCTTTCCCGACTCATCCAAATTGTACTCCACCGTCTCGTAATTGCCCTCGCCCGGCCGCCCGTAGTCCATGTACCCGGTGAGCTTGTGATTCAGATCGTATACCCGAAATACCCCCACATCCCGTCCATTGAAAGCATACCCCGACCGAATTACCCCTCCGGATTCATAGGAAACAGGGCCGGAATCCAGGAGCGGAGGAGAGGCTTCAGGTTGGCATTGGAAGAGGAGGAGGGACACCAGGAAAAGGAAAATGGGGCGGGAGGACATGGGAGAAAGGTAGGGGAAAACAAATTCGCTTCCAATCCTTCCAAGCCCCCGGGATTCCCTAAATTGCGCCCAAATGCTGATTCCCATGCGCTCCACCTTTGTCCTGTTGGCCCTGTTTTGCCTCCTCGCTCCCCCCCTCTCCGCCCAGCAAGCCCCGGCGGCCAATGCCCATTTCCAACTCATCGGCCTCGGCTCCTGCGCCAAGCAATTCAAGCCCCAGCCCATCCTGAACCAGGTCGTCGCCCGCCAGCCCGACCTCTTCATTTACCTCGGCGACAATATCTACGGCGATACCAAAAAGATGAAGGTGCTGCGCCGGAAGTACCGGCAATTGGCGCGCAAGCCTGAATTCAAGCGGCTGGTGGCGGAAGTCCCCGTCCTCGCGACCTGGGACGACCACGATTACGGAGGCAACGACGAAGGCCGCGAATATCCGTTCAAGGAAGAGTCCCGCGACATCTTCCTCGATTTTTGGAAGGTGCCCACCGATGCGCCCCGCCGGCAACACGCCGGCATTTACGATGCCCAGGTCTACGGCAGTCCCGGGCAGCAGGTCCAGGTCATCCTCCTCGATACCCGCAGCTTCCGCGATGGCCTTCTCCCCAGCGACGGCAAGCCCTGGAAAAACAATTACCGCCCCAACGAATCGCCCGATTCCACCTTCCTCGGCGCCGAGCAGTGGGCCTGGCTCGAAGCCCAGTTGCGGGTACCGGCCGACCTCCGCATCATTGCGAGCAGCAACCAGTTTTCCCATACCTACAACGGCTGGGAAAGCTGGACCAATGTCCCGCGGGAGCGGGACCGAATGATCGAATTGATCCGTACGACCCGCGCCAACGGCGTGGTCTTCATCAGTGGCGATGTCCACTGGGGCGAATTGAGCCGCCAGGAGGTCGACGGCGGCTATCCCCTGTACGACCTCACGTCCAGCGGCATCACCCAGACCTGGCCCTCCACCGAACCCAATGACAACCGCGTCGGGGAGGTCATCCGCGAAAACAATGTGGGCTTCCTGGCCATTGATTGGGACGCTGCCGAGCCCACGCTGACCTTTTCTTTGGTCAATGTCGAAGGGAAAACGGTGCTGGAGCACCAGGTGGGGCTGGCAGAGCTGCAATGGCAATAGTGGAGAAAGGGAGCAATACCGTCCGGACATTTAACGTATATTGTTCCTTCACCAGTTCCACTTTCACCCCACAGCACGATGAAAACTCAGTTGGAACAATTTATCCGGACCCACACCAAGTCCCCCAAAGAATCTGAAATCGCCGCCATCCTCAATATTTTTGAAGAGCGGACCTACTCCAAAGGAAGTATCTTCAAGGCCGCCAACACGATCAGCCAGGAGGTTGGATTCATCACCGCCGGAAGTGTTCGGCTCTACATGGTCAAGGAAAATGGCCAGGAAGTCACCGGCGAAATCCTCCAGCACCATTCCTTTGTGACCGACCTGATTAGCACCCGGGAAAATACCCGAACCGGCCTGACCATCCAGTGTTTGGAGCCCTCCTCCATATTGGTGGCGCCCGTTGCGATGGCCCGGGAACTGCTGGAAATCAACCTGACCTTCAATATCCTGATTCGGGAGTACATTGCGGGTCGGGCCGTGGAACTGGGAAAAAAACAAATGCTGTTCATCACCGGAACTGCCAAGGAGCGCTACCAATTCATTCTCCAAAACAACCCCGACCTCCTGAAGAAATTCCCCCTCCGCTTCATCGCCTCCATCATTGGCATTACCCCGACCCAATTGAGCCGCATCCGCAACAACAAATAGGCCATTCTCAGTTCATTCTTCCGGCAGTCCCCGGGCGGCCACGTATTTTCCCACGATGATCCCCACAATCACCACCGAATAGAAATGGCCAATCAAGCCATACAGAGCGGTGAATTTCTCGGCCACCACCGAGGTCGGCGTGATGTCTCCAAACCCGATGGAGGTCAGCGTGATAAAACTGAAATAGATCATCTTGTCGAAGGCATTTTGATTCGGATCAATCTCGGTGAAGGCATTGGGGTCCAGGACCAGGATCACCGTGAACAGCATGGCTCCCAATACCCCCAACAACAGGTAGCAGTCGAACGCAGCGAAAATGATGCTCCGGGTGATCTCTTTTTCCCGCAGCATCTGGCGAAAGACCTCAAAGCTCAAGGTGGCGAGGAACAAAATGAAGACGAACAGGATGACGATGCTCACCTCCCGCAATTGATGGTTGGCGATCCGCACCATCATCGAGGCGAGTGCCAGCATTGCAAAGGCTGTGAATCCATACCGGATGATCCGTGGTTGGTCCCGGGCACTCACAATCGCCACAAAGGCCAGGAGGAAAATGGCAATGGGCAAGATGACGACCTCGAACAGGGTGGTCGGAAGGATTCCGCCGCCGAAGATGATCGCCGTCAACAGCACCGCCAATATCTCAAACCGATACTGGAAGGAGGCGACTTTGAAGCGATTAGGGGCCATGGCTCATTGATTCGAGGGTGGTAACAATCAGGACTCGAAATCCTTGAAGTTGACCTTGAAGAAGACCGAGTACAGGACCGGAACGATCAGGAGAATGACCAGGGTGGCGAAAAACAATCCGAAGATCATCCCGATGGCCATCGGTTGCCACATGGCCCCGCCGCCAATCCACAGCGGAACCAGTCCCAGAGACGTCGTCAGCGTGGTCAGGATCACCGGCCGCAGCTTGTCCACACAGGCCTGCACGATGCCCGCCGCCGGTGGCTTTTTATAGTGTTCGATCTGAATCTCGATCTTGTCCATCAGCACGATGGAGTCGTTGATCACGATCCCCGCCAACGAAATCACGCCGAGGAAAGCCGTGAAGCTGTACACCGACCCGGTCACCAACAGGCCCAGGGTCACCCCGATGATGCCCAACGGAATGGTGATCAGGATGGTGGAGGACTTGCGGATGGAGTTGAATTGGAGGACGAGCAAAAGGATGATGATGAAACCGGAGATCGGCAACTTGGCAATCACCGCGCCCATCGCATCGCCGCGGCTTTCCGCGTCGCCCCCGGCCTCGTAGGTATAGCCATCCTTCCAGGATTCCTGCTGCTCCTCGAGCCAGGGTTTCACCTGGTCCATGATCTCGGCCGCGGTATAGCCGGGCCGAACGCCCGCCTCGACCGTCAGGGTCCGTTTGAGGTTGCGCCGGAGGACCTTCGCGTATTCCCATTCGGGGACCAGCGTCGCCACCTCCGCAAAGGGCACGTTGCGACCGGAGTTCTGCGCAAAGATGCTCAGGGACTCGATGGAGGAAAAGTCCATCGTCTGGCCGCCGACGGCCTGCATCACAATAGGAATCGAGTTGTCCTCCTCCCGGAACTCCCCAACCTCGGAACCCGACAGGACCGTCCGCAGCGACAGGGCCAGGTCCTGGTTCGTCAGGCCGTTCCGGCGGAGCTTATCCTGGTTGATGCGGACAAAAAACTTCTTGATTTTCGGGCCCCAATCGTCGTCGACGTTCTTGGTGCCGGGAATGGAATTCAATTGGGTCTTGATCTGGGACGCCAGAGCGAACAGTTCGCCGGGCTCCTCCCCGGCGAGCCGGATCTGGATCGGGACGGCGGCTCCGCCGCCCGTACCCAATTTCTTGACGGTCACCTGGGCGTCCGGCAAATTGGAGAAGCAGAAGGCTTCCAAGCGCTGGATCAGGCGGTCATTTTCCTGAAAGGAACTCGTATTGACCAGGATATGGGCGTACCCGGAATTCTGTTCCCCCGGCGTATAGCCGAGGTCGTAGGAATTCGGGCCCTTGCCCAGATAGGACGACCAACTCGTCACGCCGTCTTCCCGGGATTCATTCACCAGGAGGCTGTCCACGATGAACGTTTCCAGCAAGCCCACCTGTTCGGCCGTAGTTTCGATGTGGGTGCCCAGCGGCAGGTTGATGTCCACTGTGACCAGGTTCCGTTCGCTGTCGGGCATGAAGATGACAGGCACGTAGCCCATGCCATACAAGGCGGCCGCAAACAGAATGGCCGTGATGACCAGCGTAGTGACCCGATTCTTGAGCGAGATGATCAGCAGCACCCGGAACTTCTTTTTCAGCCACTCAAAAAAGCCACCCGCATCAGACTCCTTCTTCTTGACCTTGAGGATGGCCAGGGCCATCATCGGCACCACGGTCATCGTACACACCCACGACGTCACCAGCGCAATGGACACCACCGAGAACAGCGGTCCCATGATGTCTCCCATCGTGGATTCGGCGAGGTAGAAGGCGAGGAAGGCAGCGGAAGTGGTCAAAGAAGAGATCAGCAGCGGGGTAAACAGTTCTTTCCCCGACGAGAATGCGGCTTCATTCTTACTCATCCCCTTCTCCATCTTCACCAGTATGGACTCTGCCATCACAATCGCATTGTCCACCAGCAGCCCCAGGGCCATGATCAACGCCGCCAGGGAGACCTGGTTCAGGCCGATCTGGAAGACGTCCATCAGGAACAGCGTCGTCACAATGGTCATCGGGATCAGCGTGGCGACCACCAGGCCCATCCGCAAGCCCATGAATAAGAGCATCACCACCAATACAATGACAATACTTTGGATCAGGTTGCTGACAAAATCGTTGACACTGCCTTCGACAAAGGAGTCCTGGGACGCCAGGCGAATCGCATTGAGGCCCAACGGCAAGGTCGGGTTATAACTGGCCAGCAGCGCATCGACTTCCTGCCCCAGTTTGATGATGTTGGCGTTTTCTTTGAGGGAAATATAAATGCCTACCCCCTGCTCGCCATTGATGTGGACCACCTCCTCGCGGGGCTCGACGTAGGCGCGGCGGATGGTCGTAATTTCCTTCAGGTAAATGCTCTCCCCATTGTTCAGGGGGATGAGCATGTTCTCGAGGTCCTCGATGGTCTCGAGGTTGCCGGAGGGTTCCAACCCAATGCTCTGGCCGCCGATGTTGATATTGCCGGCGGGGATGAGGATGTTGGTGGAGGCAATGACATTCTTCAGTTGGCTGCTGGAAAGGCCCAACTTCGCTAGTTCGGCATCGTTGTAGTCCACAAAGATGCGCTCTTCGATCAGGCCCGCAATCGTGACCTTGGCCGCATCGTCCAACCGAATGATCCGGTCCCGCAGGTCCTCGGCGTACTTCCGGACATCCCGGCTTTCGAAGCCATCCGATTCCAACCCCACAAAGATTCCGTAGACCACCCCGACGTCATCGTCCTTGAGGTCGGGCTCGAAGGCCCCTTCCGGCAGCTCATCCTTGATCTGGTCGATCTTCCGACGCAGCCGGTCCCAAATGGCCTGCAAGTCTTCCGGCGGCACATCGTCTTTCAGGCTGACGACCACCTGGGACAGACTGGTCCGGGAGGTACTGGTGATGTTCTTGACTTCGGCGATCTCCTGGGACACCTTCTCGATCTTGTCCGTGATCAGGGACTCGATCTTCTCGGGACCGGCGCCGGGGAAGCGCGTGACGATGGAGGCGGTCCGGACCGTGAAAGGCGGCATGCTGTCCCGGGCCAGCTGGTTATAGGACAGCAGGCCGAGCACGGCGATCACCAACATCGCGAGGATGGTCACCCGGTTATTCTGAAGTGCGGTGCGTGTTAGATTCATTTCTGAAGGCTTATTCGTTCAGAAGGGTGACCTTTCTTCCGGCGTACAAAGAGCGCAGACCGGCCGTCGCGACAAAATCGCCTTCGGTCAGCCCGGCCAGGATGATGAAGCCTTCATTGGTAAGCGGCCCAATTTCCACCGGCACCTTCGCCACTTCGTAGACTCCTTCTCCGGCGGGATTGAGTTTGAAGACAAATTTT
Source organism: uncultured bacterium (assembly GCA_963923035.1). Taxonomy (GTDB): domain Bacteria; phylum Bacteroidota; class Bacteroidia; order J057; family JADKCL01; genus CAWUKT01. The sequence goes on along the minus strand of CAWUKT010000090.1, from coordinate 5,438 downwards.
CCCGCTTCGTCCTCTCCCACCGCCTTGATGTCCACCACCATGCGCGGGGCTACGCCTTCAGGGGCCTGGAACCGAAACTTGACCTCAGCCGGCATCCCGGGCCGGATCTGGGGATTCGTTTCGGTCAGCTGGATGATGACCGGATAGGAGGCGCTGTTGGCATTGGAAAAACCGACCTCGGTGATCACGCCCTTGAGGGACAGTTCGGGCAGGCCGGGAAAACGGACGCTCACCTCTTCCTTTTCCTTGATCCGGGAGATATAGGACTCCGGCACCCCGACGCTGATCTCGATGTCCCCCTTCTCGGAGTTCATGACAATGACCGGGGAGCCCGCCTGCGCGAATTCATTGACCTCGGAGTTGACCTGGGTCACGATGCCACCCGCCGGAGCTACGACCTTCCCGTAGTTGAGCTGAGAGGCCTGGAGCTCCTTGGTCTTCTGGGCCGATTGGTACTGGTTCTGGGCGTTGGCGTAGGCATTCTTCGCCTGTTCGTAGTCGTTCAGAGAGGCGCTTTCCACCTGGTAAAGCTCCTTCACCCGGTCGAGGCTGGACCGGGAAGTTTCCAGTTGGATGCGCGCGCTTTCCTCCGCCGCCTTGGCCTTCTCGTAGTTGAGGCGCATGTCCCGTTGGTCCAGCAGGGCCAGGAGTTGATTTTTCCGCACCTTATCTCCGACCGCCACATTGATCTGGGTAATCAGTCCATTGGCCCGAAAGCTGAGACGCGTTTCAGAACCGGATTTGGATGTCCCGTTGAAGCTCCGGTCGATATTGCCCCCCAACATCGTCACTTCGGCGTGCTGGACCGGGCGGAGAACATTGTCCGGAGGGGCAGCCTGCTCCTGGCCGCAAGCGGTCAACAGCAACAAACAGGCCATGAATAGGAAAGGTCTACGGATATAATTCATTTCGAATTGGTTTCGGTTTGGGTGGAAAGGAATGCCTGCCATCTGTCCTCGAATTGCGCCCGCTCCTCTTCTGTCGACAGCATACTGTACGAGCCGATCGCATTTTCCAATTGGAGGAAAGCGATCAGGTAGTCGTAGACGGCGATGGCGTAGGCCTGCTTGGTTTGCAGCGCGGCCCGCTGGGCGTCGATCAACTGGATGATATTGATCTGGCCATTCTTGTAGAGGTTCTGGACCAGGGCGTAGTTCTGCGCCGTATTCTCCGCCGAGACCCGCGAGTTCTCAATATTGGTGGTGGCGGCCAGCAGGCTCAGCGTATTGGCGCGAACGCTCAGTTCGAGGTTCCGGTCCAGGTTCTCGATCTGGTAGCCCACCTGCGCCCGCTGCACGCGGGCCGTTTGCCGGTTGATGGCCCGGCGGTTGCCATCAAACAGCGGAATGCTCACATTCAGGCCGGCATTCCAGTTGTTATTGGGGAATTCCTGCCCGGGAATGGGCTCCGAGCCATCACCGCCCCGCCAGAAGGTATTGTCCATTTGGGCCTGGGCGGCCACCGTCGGCGTATAGTACAGCCGCTTGTTCAGGACCTGCTGCCGGTCGAAGACCTCGGCATTGCTGAGGAGCTGCTTCTTCGTGGGATAATTCCGCTTCGATTCCTGGGACAGAAACTCCACGATCAATTCCAGTTCGTAGGGCCCCTGGACATATTCGGCGAGGGAAGAGGTGGCGTAGGATTCAAACAGAGGCCCCGTCAACAGCAGGTCCTGGAGGTCAAAATCATTGCCGGGAGCGCCATTGAGGAGGGCATTGAGCTGGGCCTTGGCTGTGAACAGGCCGGTCTGGGCCTCGATGACACTCTGGGTTGCCGTGGCCACTTCGCCCCGCCACCGAAAAACATCGGCATTGCTGGCGGCTCCGAGGTTCACCTTTCGCTCGGCCAGTTCCAGGTTGGTCTTGGAGTTTTCCAGGTTCTCGGTCTGAATGAGCACATTGGTTTCCGCCCGGAGGATGCTGAGGTAGCTGTCCATGACGTCCAGCGTAATGTCGAGCACCTGTTGCTCGGTCGCGTAGGTCTGGGCCTCGAGCAGGAGGCTCCGGATCTTGATGTTGGCGATGGCCGATTCCGAGTAGATGAGTTGGGAAAAGGTCCCCGTGCCGGTCGCGCTGAACTGGGACTGGCCGAACAAGGGATTGACCCGGCCGGCATTGATGGCCGCGACGGTGGAGCTGTAATCGACGTCCGGCAAGAACTGGGAGCGGGCCGTCTTGAGTTCCTGGTCGGTCAGGGCGATGTCCTGCTCGCTGATTTTGATGCCCAGGTTCTCGTTCAAGCCCATCTGCAAAATCTGGGGCAGGCTCAGGATCTTCCGGTCAATCTTGGACTGGTCTCCGACGATATTGGCGGTAAAGATGAGTTCGAAAGGGGGCGAATAGTCAATCCGGCGGGCAGTGACCATGTTCAGGAACAATTCCTTGTTGGTCCGCAGTCCCACCGGGGTCTCGCCCAGGTCCTGCTTCTGAGCGGCTTCATCGGCCATGATGGCCACCTTGCGCAGGATTTGTTGCAGAATCTTGTCATCGGCATTTCCGGCGAGGATGCCGGCGTCAACGTAGGCCTTGTTGATGGCAAAGGAGGGAATCTTCTTTTGGATCAGGCCCTCGGCCAGGGTTTGGGCGTTCTCGGGGCGGATTTCAAAGGGAATGGACAGGAAAACAGCATCGATTTCGGGGGGAAGTTGGGACAGGGAACGTTCCACATCGTTCGCATCCAGGGGGATCAGGGAAATATTAGCGTCCAATTCCGTTTCCCATTGCTCCACCAATCCCGCCACCATTTTCCCATCCATCCAGGCCACCGTCCGTTCCAGGTACAGGAAACCCAACTCCTTAAATTGGGCGATGCCCGAAAACTGGGTCAGGTCCGCCAGGATGTCCTGGGAATCGAGGATATAGGTGAAATTCTTCCGGCCGGAGGTGCCCTGCTCCGTGAGGGGAATCCCCTGAAGCTGGGGCGCAAATATGCCCAGGCCGATGGTGGGAGTGGTAAACTCCTTGGTTTCCAGGGCCACATTGGTCGAGATGCTGCCCACCAACAGGATCAAATCGCAGCGGTTGTTCAGACGCTCATACGCCTTGCGGGCCTGCTCCGCCTCCCAATTGACCGGGAATATTTGGCTCGAATCCATGACGACGGTCCGCGTGGAGCCCATCGTCTTCTGCACTTCCGCCCGGATCGCGCCCAGCAAATTGCCCAGTCCTTCGGAGGGGCCCGAGTCCGCGATGATGCCGATCCTGAACTCCTGCCCAACAACCGGACTGTGAAAAAGTGCCAATCCAGTCCATATCAGGACCATTGCAACTCTGGTAAGCCTCATGATGTGAAGGTCATTTTGGGGGTGAAAATAAAGACGCTTCCCAGTTCTAATCCTCAACAAATGTTGAGAAAAATGGGTTCTTGTAGCCGTTACGATAAGATGCGGATTCCCGTTGATAAGCACAAGTCGAAAGGGATCATATCTGGTCATTGAAAAGGCACCCTTCAGGAGCACGGGGAAATGGAAAACGAAGCCGGTATCATTGACGAGAGCAGCGCCATTTGCCCCTTCTCCCCCATTTTCCCTCCCCAGGCCCCACTTTCATCGGTCAAATGCCCCGGAATTACAGTTTTGTAACCCTCTCAGGCAAAGGATCATAGAGTCGGAGGAAGCGTTCCATTTACATTGCTCTGTTTGTTGTTTCCCGATGGCTACTTCTTGTCATATCACTGGGAGTTGGGCGGGGGATTTAGTATTATAATACTGAGGATCAACGGATCTCTGAAGTGCGCACCCGTAAAGAATCCAATCCAATCGGACGGTTTAGTTTTTTAAGTTTCACCCTCTAATCATTTTATCATGCGTCTATTGACCAATAGGTTAACGCACAGGATTCTTATGCTCCTGATGCTCTCCTTCGTGAGCGTTTCCATTTCCCAAGCTCAATTCACCCAACAATGCCTTCCCGATTGCCCGGGAGACTCTTTCACCTACGCGGGGGTACTTCCTCCCATCACCGTGGAAGTGCCTGGCCAGCCGGGCTGTTTCCTCACCATCAACTATGGCTACCGTTTCGCCTGCAATACCTGGCACGACTTCTTTATCTATGACATCCAGCCCTCCGGCAACTGTTCGGAGATGTTCCTGAGCGATGTCAATGGCATCGTCCAGACGGCTACCGAGCTGCTCTTCCTGAGCAATCCCCCGGTGGATCCGTCCGGGACCACGGTCGGGCCCGTTTCAACAGTTTGCAACGATACCGTATGTGTCACCAATTGGCGGGTGATCCGCGGGACATGTTGGCGGAGTTATGGAACCTACGTGGCCCCCTGCTCCGGCAATGCCTGTTGCCTGAAACCCTACCAGGTCTGTGCTGATTTCTGCGGCAACAAATTTGTGACCAGTTATGGTACCCCCGGTGGCGCGAGTTGCAATACGCCCGAGCCCGGTTGTGTCAATGTTTGTTATTAATCATGGAGGCAGTCATGTTAAGCAAAATCCTGAATAAAGCCCCCTGTATCGGCCTCGCCTGGGCCCTGGCCCTCTTCCTGGTGCTTCCCCTGCAAGCTCAACGCACCCAACTCAGCCAACAGGTCACGCTGACCTATGGCGACCATACGTCCATCGTGTCCCTGGACCACGGCCACAACTTCTTCCTGGCCTCGGGGACCCTCGATGAAGTCCCGAAGCACGCCCGCTCCTGGATCACCCAGAAGGCCCCCCCGGACTGGAATTTCCAGAATGAGCTGCCCAAGAACCACGGCAATATCCGCTATTTCAGCGACGAACTGGCCATCTATGAGGATGACCGGGGCCATTGGCACATGCTGAAGGGGCAGATCGGTGATCTGCCGACCTGGATCCAGCCCTGGATCGCCGGTCCCACCCAGTTTGAGGTGGCTGCGACCCACAAGGCGACGGCTCCCAATGCGGAGATGCCGGTGACCCTCTTCCCCAATCCAAGCCAGGATGCTGTGACCTTGCAGTTTGACCTGGCGCAGGAACAGGTCATTGGGCTGCGGTTGTACGACCTCCAGGGCCGGATCGTCCGGGAGGTGGCTCCCATGCGGCGCCCCCAGGGCCCGCAGGAATGGTCGCTCGACCTGACCGGTCTCGCTGGCGGCAGCTACGTGTTGGAGATGGCCTGGCCGGATGGACAGCGCCGACTTCCCCTGCACCGGTTGACCCGGTAGGCTCCCACATGATATGGTACGATGTGGCCCCCGGCGTCTGTCGGGGGTCATTTGTGTTGGGGGCGGGTAGCAGCCAAGTTGTCTGGATTCTGGGGGCTCCCAGCCCAAAGGTAAACTAAATCGGTTGGTTACAGTATAACCGCGGTTGGTCCGTGACCGACCTCGGCCGCTCCCAGTGTAACCGCGGTTGGTCCCGGACCGACCTCGGCCGCTCCCAGTGTAACCGCGGTTGGTCCCAGACCGACCGCGGCCGCTCCCAGTGTAACCGCGGTTGGTCCCGGACCGACCTCGGCCGCTCCCAG
>CAWUKT010000089.1:0-29440 GCA_963923035.1 uncultured bacterium | reverse complement strand
AACTCTTTTTCAACAACGAAATCGAGAATGACTATTTTTCAGACACTACCTAGTTCATGTTGGACGATAAGATCAATGGGATTATTCCGGCTATTGTAAATTTTAATTTCACACTTATGAGCGATTTCTAGTTCTTCCGGAGGTTTGACATAATCCAACTTCGGCCGATCAACCCGCATCAATCGTATTTCTCTCTTCCACTTCTTCTTCAAAAGTTTATTCAAAGAATCTCGCAAGCCTGGAAGTGCTTTTGATTCGAAGTGATACATATAGTCCAGAAGCGAGATCTTTTTACCAAAAAAAGATGTTGCTTGGCTGATAATACTTTCCTTTATGGCTTCTTCCTTCGACTTTAACAACCAAGCATTCAATTCCTCTCCTGAAACAGGAATTAGGTTAAGATCGATTTTGAGGTCCTCAATCTTTTCGGAATCCGATAGCCTGATCCCAAAAGTTCCTGTTTTGATATCAATGGGAAGGCCATCTACGGGCAAATTCAACTCAATGGAGATATCCTCTACCTCCAGACCGGCGATTTGAAATAACTCAGCGCAAACCTTTTCTTCGATAATATGCAATTGGTCCTCCAAGATCTCTAATTGTCCCTTTCTAATAGAGGATATTCGTTCACCAAACTTCTTGGCAATGATTTGGGTGAGTTTTGTTATTTCAAGTCCAGTCTCATTTATTTTGTATTGCAAGGCCCATTGAACAAAACGTTTTTCCTCCCCCTTTTTTACTTTTATCCGACCAAATACTGAAATCGGAATAGGAGTGCTACCTTTCACGGTCTCCAACAGAACATCAGCTCCATTCAATTCCACAAAGTCCGTTAGGTCTACAAAAATTGGCACATAATCGGATTTCCAGGTTAAGGGTTTCTTTATGGTAGCCCTTTTTTGGTTAGTGGAATATATTAGAACTGTTCCTTCTGTTCTTTGGCGATAAGAGCGAACATCCTCTTTTGCAATTTTTCGAATTAGTTTTTGCATAATCTATTTTTTCCTTTTTTTCTTTGGGAAATATGTCTGGGCCAGACTCTTCAAGGCATTCTGCTCGGATAGCAAATGAGGGCGTTGGCTTTCTTCTGCATCCTCCATGTAAGATTTGTTTCTCAAGAACTCTTCGTACCAAGCTTTGTGAATAAGTATTCGAAGTTCATTACTCGCCTTTTCTGATAGTGATTCAAAGAAAGCCTTTGTCCGTTCTCTCTGAATTTTTTCTGGATTTTCTTCGGTTCCATGGAGAAGGAGGAAAAATCTGACCAAGAGGATACTTAGTAATTTGATGTATGTTGGCACAGATGTCTGAAAATCTTCGGGAAGTGCGAAGATTCTTAAGATTCCGAGTTCGATTTGTGGAGCCATTAAGATCTCGGAAAATTTCTCAAGCTTTTCTTTATGAAACCGACCTGAATTAGTGATTAATCCCTGGAATGGAATGTATGGGGTAGGATGCTTTCCAAAATCTGAAGCCTTTAGTCGATGGAAATGAGTATCGAGCATAATAAAAAATGCTGCAAAGTCGACCTTGTGCCCTGGCATTAGGAACTCTATTCCGACCAGGTTTACCTGAAGAATCTGATGTACACCGTCAATAAGTTTTCCAAACTCATCTGGGTCGTTTGAGCGAACAAAATGTTCAACATACTCCTTCTCAATCTCTTGCTCCAGCTTTGAGTTTACCTCATTTATGGCATAAGCCATTTTTCTTAACCAGAAAACGCTATCAAAAGACCTAATTGATGAGAGTCTTTTGCATTGGTTAAGCAATAGGTCAAAAGCTCTTTCACGGATCAATCTTTCGCAAAATTGATCTGCGTATTCCTTCAGTCCTTCGTGTTTTACAAATGAATTTATCGCAACACTAATTCGATAGGTTACCGCGTTGGCATTGAGTTCAAGTGTAACGTTTTCATCAACTTGAGGTAGGCCTTCCTGGCTCCCCTTTCTATTGGTCCAAACGGAATAGAAATAGTCTAGAATTCCGGGGCAAAATTCGTCGGGATTGAACAGAGCCATTTCAAGAAAAATATCCGCCAGGTTTTGATATATCGCTTTGGGAAATCTTCGATCTAGCAAGACTCCACTACCTAAAAAGCGCTCGAAAAACTTGGTTACCAGGTAAGGATCCTTGGAGTAAATGTATTCTTGTAGTTCTATTCCCCAAGCCTGTCTTCTGAATGAAAGGAGCCTCAGTTTTCCTTCATAGGCTTTCAACTCGATTCCAACCAAGCTCAACAATTTGCTTTGTTTCTTTTTCCAGATTGATTCGAGAGAAACCGATACCCTTTTCATATTGGATTGTTCCCATTCATAGGTAGTATCTTCTTGAATAAGGGTATCGACGGAAAGAGATGATATGAATCGGCTAATTACTTTATCAAAAACTCCGATCGTAACTTTTTGAAGCATTGATAAGAGTAACACCATATACCAAGCGATTTGGCTCTCGCCTTCTGGTAGGCGATCGATTTCCTTAGGGTCGGAAGAGTTTTTTTCAATTGGAAGCTCAGTCTTAGGTAAATCATTCGTAACAAAGTCGATGAAAAGGTTTTTGTACCTCTTCACCCATTGGTCCATTTTATTGAAAAACTCGTCTTCGTTATCTATGTCCCCCCAGAAGCCTTGATTTCTCTGGTTCTTAATTCGGGTGACCAAATCGGAATATGAGGATTCTTCATTCAGATCAAGTTCTTGTAAAAGATAGAATTTCCATCCCTCCGGTTGCCAGGAATGAAAATGTATTTGATCTTGATACCTTTCGAACAGTTTTTTTTCGACAGATACTAGAATTCTGATACCGGCGCTTTTAAGATTCTCACCCAAAGATTTCTGGACCATTGCTGAAGTTCCGGAATATTTGGTCTTCCTCCTATTTGCCGGGATCGGCATTGGCAAGGTTGGCTACTCCATAGAGCGTAAAAGCGGAGCCCAATGAAAGAACCTTTCATCATCAAGCTGGCCGCCCTGGGTGGCTCTCTGTTGGGGTTCTACTTTGCCAAAGAGAACAAGCGGGAAGTGGTACCCATGATGATGGTTGGAGGGTTTCTGGCTGGGTGTCTTGCCGATTGGGTGATCCCTAACCCTGAAGTCTCAACAAACAAACACTAATCGAAAGGAAGGAGAAGATGAAGAAGCCACGCAAACCTATTCGGGTTTTGTCCTTGTTCGATGGACTGGCGGCAGCCCGGATCGCCTTGGATAAGCTGAAGATTCCTGTGACCTATTATTCCAGTGAAATCGATCCTTGGGCAATGGAAATTGCCATTCGGAATTATCCCGAGATCATCCACCTGGGAGATATCCGGGAAATTGATGGTAAGGAGTTGAAGGAAATTGATCTCATAGTAGGTGGAAGCCCATGCCAGGATTTCAGCATTGCGGGATTTCGGCGCGGATTCAGGGGTAAGCGATCGCGTTTGTTCTTTGAGTTCGTGAGGTTGATCCGCGAAGTGAACCCGCGCTATTTCCTCCTTGAGAATGTGGCCAGCATGAAACCCGCTTCCAGGGATAGGATCAGTGAAGAACTGGGCGTCGAGCCGGTAGAGATAAATTCATCCTTGGTTTCAGCGCAGAACAGAAAGCGCCTCTATTGGACCAATGCAGGAGAGATTCCCCAACCTGGAAACAAAAGGAAATACCTGATCGATATTCTGGAAGCTCCGGTCACTGAGTTCATGAATACCTCGCTAAAGTCATCAGGCAAGGTGAATGCCATCACCGGGAAAAAGCGTCCATCTGATTACCTCCCTAAAGGAGCAGATGGAAACTGGCGCCTGGACAAGCCTCAACGGGTAGGACATATTGGCACCCAAGGACAGAACGGGAGGATTTTCGGGATCTATGGGAAATCTTCCGCCCTGGCAACTTCGGGCCGTGTATTGGTCACCGATTACAAGTATTTCCGGCCCTTGACCTGCATAGAAGCGGAGCGACTGCAAACCATTCCCGATAACTACACCTTCGGAGTCAGCAAAACCCAACGCCTCAAGATGTTGGGGAATTCCTTCACGGTGGATGTGATCGCCCACATCATTTCTCGGATGGACTTCGCCTCAACTCCCCTTTCCGGAGCATCCGTTCTGCCCTTCCCGGACAAACGATTCGGGGAATTAGAAGCTGAGGCCCTTGATCTTCGATTTCGTGTACTCAAACGATTGGCCGCATGATTACCCGGAACAACTATTTCACCGAAACGGAGAAGTTGGATTTCTCCAGTATGGCCCCCGATCTCAGAAGAGACCTTGAACAAGGGGATGAATTCATTCGGCGTGTTACTGGGAATGGCGGCGATTGGACTGGGGCTGAGGTGAGTCTAACCATTTCCCAAACCGTAGATTCCTATATCGCTTTGCTCAATCAGGTATTGACTGAGCCAGTTCATAGTCCTTCAATTGAACCACTTTCAGGAACTCCCAAGAAGAAGCCCTCAAGACGAAAGACAAACGCAAAAAAAGGTAGAAAGCGCCGGCCCTATCGGTATGAAAGAGAATTCTTCGTTCGGTATTTGGCTCTTGATGCAACCCGAAAGTCTAAGGCTCAGATCGGGGCATTCGTTGACGATATTCAGGAAGCCATCCAAACCCGGAAAATCAAGAAGGAGAACCCGTTTGGCAAGGACATTATGTTCATGCAAAATAAGTTGATCGCGGTTTTCAATGACATGAAAAGTGGTGCCAGCCGGGAACTCCGGATCAATTCCCTTCACGTTAATGACTTCAAAGAGGTTGTTTCCTGGGACGGTCGTATCCCTGGTGAGATCCTGTTGGAGAAGTTTTTGAAGCTAATCGGAAAGGGAAGATCCGCAAAAGCAATTCGCACACTGTGCCACCATTTCGACCAAGGCATGAAGCGCAATCGTGTCCAACCTAAATATCAGCCAGTGGCGAGAAAAGCCCTAACCCTCTTGCTGAATGCCTCAGCTGATGGCGATAAGGTGTTGAAGGTCCGGGAAAGGCTGCAAAACGAGGCCCGGTCAGTCTTGGGGATCAAGAAGGATGAACCTATTGGAATCCTGAATGGATCGGATCCTCTCGCAACATCCATTTCAGATTCAGAGTGGAGAACCGACCAACTCCCCGACAACTCCCACTTACAATTGGCATTTGAGGGCAAATGGAAAAGCCTGCTCAATCAGCCAACCAAGGGATTCTCCGCTATGGTATTTGGAAAGCCCAAGATGGGCAAGAGTACATTGGTCCTTGAATTTGCTGGTTACCTGGTCCGTGGGGGCTTCGGAAATGTCCTCTGGGTAGAGTTGGAAGAAGACATATTTACCACCTTCAAGGAGAAAGTCGATCGTCTCCAAGTTGGCCACGCTGATTTCTTTGTGCGAAATGCCATCCCGGATAATCTTGAACGCTTCGATTTCATAGTGATCAATTCCGTAAGTGAGGGCAAGATCAAACCTGATGAGATCCGGGAACTCAAAAAGCAGAACCCCGGCAAGACCTTCCTCTTGATCTACCACACCCGCAAGGACGGAGAATTCCGGGGAGGGCAAGAACACGCCCACCTAGTGGATGTGATGATCGAGGTCAAAAAGGGAAAAGCCTTTGCCAATGGTCGCTTCGGCAGGGGAGAAACCGAAGTCCGATTCAACTAACCAATCATCGCCCGGAATTCCGGGCAAAATCGCCCAAAATCTGTGCAGTCATGAAAATCAGAAGGAACAAACCGACCTTGGAAGACATCAAAAAGATTCCCCTCTTCGCAAAAATTGAAGATGAAAAAGCCGCGAAACTGGCCGATCAGGTCAATGAATTGGCATGTATCGTTTTTGATTTCATGGTGAAGCGAAAAGAACCTGAAGAAGGGCGAATTGCGGCGTAGTTCCTGCATGTTTTTCAGTACGTGACTTTTGATCCAGGCCGGGAAAACGTTCCTGGGCTGGATCTTTCGTTTGTGGAACCTTAAAAAAGCATCAAATGAAAACAGCCAAGCAAAACCTGCTCTCTCAATTCGCCAAAGGCAAGAAGTCCAATTCGACGGTTACAAGGCGCCTTGGGGTGATTTATACCCGGGTTTCGTCCTATGAACAATTGGGGAATACAAGCCTCGATACCCAACTCCGAGAATGCCGCGCCTTTGCGCTGCGAAATGAGATCAAGGTTGAGATGGAATTTGGCGGCACCTATGAATCGGCCAAGAGCGATGATGAACGGAAAGAATTCAAATCGATGCTGACCTACCTCAATCGGCGGCGATCCATCACCGATGTGATTGTATATGACCTTTCCCGCTTCTCTCGCACCGGTGGCCCCGCCATCGCCATCATTGACCGCTTACGAGATAAGGGTATCACGGTTCATGCAGCCACTCAACCCGCCGATACAGATACCGCAGCCGGAAAGATGATGCAGAGCATGAGCCTTATCTATTCCCACATTGACAACCAGATGAAGCGAGAGCGCACCATTGCTGGCATGATTGCGAAGATGAGGCAAGGCGGTTATTGCGGTAGGGCTCCCCACGGTTACAAATTCGAGAATAAGGTGTTGGTGCCCGACAAGAAGGCCATTCACATTAAGAACATATTCAAATGGAAAGCACGTGAAGGCATCTCAAATGAAGAGATTCGGGTACGCCTCAGGAAGCGGGGCTGGAGTATTTCCAAACAGACCTTGTCCTTTGTCCTTCAGAACCCGACCTATTGCGGTCTGATCTCCCATTCCTTGCTGGAGGGGGAAATCCTTCCCGGAAACTGGAAGCCATTGATCACACAGGATCTATTCCTCAAAGCAAACGATGTGAAGCACCATATCCCGCGCGGATACAAGGTTTCCCCAGACAATATAGAAGTGCCTCTCAAGCGCTTTATGAAGTGCATCAAATGCGGGCAGAAGTTACGCGGCTACCACGCCAAGGCTCGCGGTATTTGGTATTACAAGTGCTGCACGGTGGGTTGTTCCTGCAACAAGCGGGCTGACGACCTTCATGAGCTCTTCAGGGCTGAACTTCGCAAGTATGCTCTTCCGAACGCCTTGATCGATGTGGTCAAGCAAGCCCTTGAAGCATTGCTGGTTGAGCATGAGGACAGTCAGTTTGCGGAGTTGGAATCATTGCAACGCTCTCTGGTAGAGTTGGACAAGAAGATCAACCGTATCGAAGAGCGTTTTATGTGGGAAGAGATCCCGGCTGAACTCTACAAAAAGCACAGACCCAAATTGGACGAAGATCGCACCAGAATTCTGCTGGAAATCGAATCAGCCAAAAACAAAGTGTCGAACATAGAATCCTTTATCGCTGAGGGAGTGGATTTTGCTGCGAATTTGCCCGTATTGTGGGATAAAGGCGACTTCAAGGACAAGCAAAGGATACAGAAAATGGTCTTCCCGGAAGGCATTCATTTCGACAAGGAGAATGACAACTGTCGAACATTTTTGGTGTCGGAGGTTTTCCGTGTTTTCGGTAGTTTAAAGGCCAATTTTGAGCAAAAAAAATTGGACAACCCGGAAGATTTTTCTGAGTTGTCCAACTGGGCTCCCCCTCTTGGACTCGAACCAAGGACCTATTGATTAACAGTCAACCGCTCTAACCAACTGAGCTAAGGAGGAATATGTTCCCCAATTGTATTTGGGGAGTGCAAATATACACCCGACGCCCGCAATTCCGCAATACCTCCACCCACTTTTTTTCAAAAAAATAGTGGGGCCAGCGCCCATCCAGCCCTGGCCCCGAAAAACCCGTCGATCAATCGATCACCTGCACCACCTGACGGTGGGCCTGTTCCCCGGACACCAGCCGCAGGACATAGCTGCCCGCCGGCAAGGTCGCCACCGACAAGGCCGCCGCTGAGCGGCCCGAAGTCGGCAGGACCACATCCGAACGGAGCAATTGCCCTTGGAGATTGTACAAATCGACCTGGACCGGATGGTCTTGGAGTGCCCCCCAATCAATCCGCATCTGGCGGGAAGCCGGCTGGGGAGAGATGCTGACCTGCCACGGGAATTCACCGTCGGTGGCGAGCGGTCCCGTTTTGCCCGTGCTGCCCATCCGAACGTGGTCGACACAGAGGAAATTGTTGTCGCCCACCTCGCCGCGGAAGCGGACCCGCACGTTCTGGTTCACGTAATCCGTCAGCGAGATGCTGTGCGTCTCCCAAACGCTGCTTTCCGTCGTCCGGGCGAATACCTGGGTCCACGTGCTCCCGTCGTTCGTGCTGACGTCGACGTAGAGGTGGCCCTGGCCGCCCGTGGCCGTGGTGACGCGCTCGAAAAACGAGCAAAAGACCACCTGGGCCGTCAAAGGATTGTCCAGGGTGACACAGGGACCATTCAGGGTCCCGCTGTTCGTGCTGTTGCTGCTGGCAGGGGAGATGCGCATGTTCTGAGCGCCCTCACAACTGCTAAAAGGACCCGTAAATCCGTCCACGGCCAGGCTTTGGACCCAATCGCCGGTGGTGGACCAGCCGGGAGCCGTGCCCTCAAAACCCTCGCTGAGGCCCGTATAGACCGGACCCGAACAAACCGTCGGCTGCTCGTCGGCGTAGAGATAGGGCGCGTCAATGGCGATGTCGCCTAAATCTCCCAAATTCGGCCCCGTATTGGCCCGGAACCGCAAACGCAGGCGCTTACCTTCCCAGCCATCCAAATCGACCCGCTGGTAATTCCAGTCATTGCCCTGCGCACCATCGATCGACCACAGCGACTGCCACGTGGACGTCCCCTCTTCCTTCGCCTCGACATACAATTGCCCGATGTCCGCCCCCTTGGCAAGGTAACGGAATCCCAGATAGGCATTGTTTTTCCCCCTCAAATCCAAACAGGGACTTTCCAGAATCGCTTCCTCCTGAAAAAGATGGCCCGTCGCTTCGACATAGGCATAATATTGCCCGGCGGCAGCGGCATCCGGTCCCGTTCCAGTCGTCGGCGTGCTGCCCGATTGGCGAATCCAATCAAAGTCATCGCCGGAAACATTGTCCCAGAAGAAAAAGCCCGTTTCAAAATGGGCGAAGACCGGAAAGTTCTCCCGGCAGCTCGTCTGAGCCGTCAGGGAAGTGCTGACTCCGAGAAACAGGAGGCAGCTGAAAATAAAAATGACGTTCGTTTTCATGGAAAATTGAAATTTGAAAGTGATCGGAGTGAGGCCATTGGGGCCTCGAAAAAAGGAAAATCATTCGCCGGGGGCTTCCACCTCCCACCCCAACGCCGGCCAAGGCGGGGCATGGAGAGAGCGAAGGACGCAATGGAAGCGACCCCGGCAGGACCAGGACAAGTCCCGGTCAGGAAGCACATGTTCACGTGATTTTTTAGCGGGCGCCCACTTGCAAGCGTTGGCGCAGGGTTCGGTTTTCCCCCTCCAGAAGCACCAGGTACAGCCCATTGGCCACCCCGGTCAGGTCGAGCTTCCATTCGTTGGGCCCTTCCTCCGCATCAAAAGAGGCGTGTTGAAGCACCTGGCCCGTCAGCGAGACCAGTTTCAGGGTACGCGGAGCAGTCTGCGGTTGATTCCATTGGAGTGTCGCCGAGGTGAGAGCAGGGTTGGGATAAAGGGAAAATGCCATCTCCGCCTGCCCCCCAAGCGAATTCCCCAGCCGTTTAGCCGTGCCGCCGTGGATCAGGACATTGTCGATGCCCAGGATGCCATTGCCGTTGATTTGGCCGCGGAAACGGACGCGCACAGCACTGCCCACATACGCCGAGAGGTCGATCGAGGCCGTTTGCCAGCTCCCACTTTCTCCATTCAAAGTCAATCGCGGAATCCAGGTGGCCCCGTCGTCCGTGCTGACATCGATATCCAATTGGCCCTGGGAAGCAGATCCGGAATTGATCCGATTGATATAATAGCAGAAGGAAGCCTCGGCAATCAACGCATTGGTAATGTCGACGCAGGGGCCCGTCAGAACACCATAGTTCTGGGCGGAGGCGCTGGATGGCGTTTCCAACTTCGCGAATTGGAGCCCCTGACAACCTCCCGCCGGACCTTCCTCGGCATCGTAATTGTAGGCCTGGAACCAATCGCCCGGACTTTGAGAGACCCATTGCCCCAGCCCATTTTCGAAGCCCTGCCCCTCTTCACTCAACAAGGGGCCCACACAAATCTTCTCCGCGTACAGGTAGCACCCATCAATGGCGATGTCGCCCGCGTCGCCCGCACCGGTATTGGCCTGGAACCGCAACTGAATGACCGAGCGGTCATAATCCGACAAATCGATCTTTTTGTAGATCCATTGGCCGCCCTGATCCCCACTCACAGAGAAAAGGGACGTCCAGGTCGATTCTCCCACGATCCGCAAATCAACGGACAGAGAACCGATGTCACTCCCCTGCATGTGGTAGCGAAAACTCAGGAAACCATGCTCAAACAGGGAAAAATCAATGCAATCCGAGGTCAATAGGGCTTCTGAATTGGGATTGCCCGTGGCTTCGGCGTAGGCATAATAGCTCCCGGTATGGGCGCTCGCCGGACCGGTATTCGCCGTGGGTGTGCCGCCCGATTGGCGCACCCAATCAAAGTCGTCGTCAGAAGTATTGTCCCAGAAGAAAAGGCCGCTTTCAAAGTGGGGGTGGAAGGGAAAGGCATCCCGGCATTGGGCCGAGAGGGTGCCCGGAAAAAGACATAATCCGACCAGGCAAAAGAACAGAACTTGAACTTTGCTTTTCATAACGTTCGTGAGTTAAAAATGGCGTACAAATTCCCTGATACCCGTTTGCAGCGGGTAGGGAAAGAAAAAATCCAGTAAAAATTCAGGATGGGAGACCCATTCCAACAATGCGGTAGAGATATTTGGTTGCTTGGCCGGCGAAACTAAAGTGCCATTATAATTTCATGGGTCGGGGGCAAATATTGCTCAGTTTAGGGGAAGGATTCTGAGTGTAAAGGGGGCGTCAAAAATGAAAAAACGGCGGCCCCTTTCGAGACCGCCGTGGGTATTCGTAGGATCAACCCCTTATTCCCACTCCGATTTGCGGGTGTAGTTGTTGAGGTCGCCTTGCTTCGCAAAGTAATTGGTGAGGGCCGCCTTGACAATGGCGTACTTGCTGGCATCCATCGTGCTGGGATCGGCCGTGGCCAGTTGGGCTTGCGTCGCATCCAACAGGGCCTGGGCCGCCTCGCGGGTAGCCGCCGCCTTGGAGACCACTTCTGCGTCCGAATCGGTCGCCATGCCTTCGCTGGCCCGCATCGCCGCCTGCAATTCGGCGTAACCGCCGCCTTCCTGGGCGCCCATCTTGCAGAGCAGCATCCACACCTGCTTCCGGTGCTTGTCACAGTAGACCGACCATTGGTCGGGCGTGCTGTCCTTGCCGACGCGGCGGTCGCGGAGGGTCCGCGGGTTCAGGCCATTGAAGACCGTCAGGAAGTAGGTCAACGTATCCGTGCCCAGGGTCTCCGAAATCATCGTGGAGGTTCCCTTGGAGACGCCTGCTTCAACGCCTACCGAAGCAGCCCCAACCGTACCGACCGGTACGCTGCCGCTGATGCCCCGGCTGCCGCCCTTGTCAAATCTGCGGTACTGCAATTCGTTCTTGCCCGAATCCGACTTGACCCAGTTCCATTGCACCGAGCAAGACTTCGAACCCGACAAACCAACGGTCGCATCAAAGCTGGCCGGCATGCTCGCCTCGATCTTGAGCACCTCGGCGCCCAGGTAATCGGTAAGGGCCTTCACAATGTCTCCGAAGTGCCCATCGCTGTGGGCCGATTTGACACTGCTGGCCATCGACTGCTCGGCCGTGGTGAAGGAGGGGCTGTCGCCACTGGTCGGGCTGGGGTCGGTGCCCAGGATGCTGCGGATCCGCTGCTCCCATTCGCCGTACTCGGGATCGCCCGATTCCTCGGTGAACGCCGTGAAGCTGGCCGAGGCCTTGCCTTCCATGCTCAACCCAATGTTCCAGTACTGGCCATCGTTGTCCGGGTTGGCGTGGCCATCGATGATGGTCCGCGTGACCGTGACCGAGCCATTGCCAATCGACAGAGACGCCGATTTCGTGGTCTGAGTCGCTTGTTTCTTTTTGTCTTCTCCCGCCTTCGAAAACTCCATCCACTTCTTCTCGTAGGAGCCCGACACCCCAATTCCGAGGGCGCTGGCTTCGATGGAGCCCGAGAGAGCGGTGCTTTTGACATTGGTGACGCCGTCTTCAGCGAGGCGGGACGTCGCCAGTACCCGTTCTGAATCTTCCGGGCCGAGCTCTTCCTCGACCAGCTTTTGGGTATCGTCCAGGGTCTTGATTTCTTTCGTGATCTGGGAGAAGCGGTAGGCCATCGTAGAGGCCCAGTGGTCGGCATCCATGAAGACCTCGGTCTTGCCGCGCATCAATTCCGCGCCAATGCCCGTACCGACGACCCCGGCCAATTCCGCGCTGCCACTGCCGTACACCCCGAAAGAATGCGTGACCCGCAAGCGCCGGTCGTCCTGGATATTGGTGGAGCCGCTGTACTTGATGCCGCCACCAATTTTGATTTCGGAGCCCTTGCCCACGCCCAGGGAGAAGTTCACGCCGAGGTTCATGGCAAAGGTCTTGGCCCCTACGCCCGCGCTGGCGATGGGTTCGATGCTCCGCCGCAGGCGGGCATAATTGGCTTCGCTGATGATCAGCTGGTCGGTCACCTTGCCAAGGGTCTTGGCCTTGTCTTTCTTGCCCAGACGATCCGCCTCAACATGGTCGAGGTGCCCATCGGCTTCTTCGGCCGTTACCCCCAGGTAAGTCCGGTCGATTTCGGCGATCTCAGCCGCAACTTCGGGAGCCAACCCTTCGGAAAGCATGGCATCGACCGCAGTCCGTACACTTTTGAATTTCTCTTTGGCTTGGGCCTTCTTCCGCCGGGCTTCTGCAATTCGTCCTTCAACGCCCGGATCTTCGCGCTTGGTGGCCTTGGAGACCTTTTTCAGCTTCGAAACCCCAAACTCACTCCGCAATTCTTCTTTTTCCCGGGTCGCTTCTACGTATTCCACCATGGCGCTCTTGAGGGCCTTCATCGCGAGGGCCGGGCCATCGTTTTGGTGGAGGGAAATGGAGGGATCGGTAGAACCTTGGGCCGCCCGGGCCTCCGCGATATAGTCTTTGTCCATGACGACCGGAGCCGTCGCAGTTTTGCCGCCAAACTTGGTCCGGCCAGACTCAAGAAGGGCTTCCGCTTCGCTTTTTAGGATCAGGGTGCGGTGCCGTTCATCCAGCATCTCTTCGACCCGGCCCATCGAGTATTCCATCAGTCCTTCGGCGTAGGTCATGCCGGTGCTGGGGGATTCCTGGACTGCGGAGAGGGCGGATTGGAAATGGGAAGCAATGCCTTCGAAATCAGCCCGGATTCCGGCCAGAAGGATGGCCATGTCCTGCTTGGCCGTTTCCATGCCCGCCACGACGCACCAGAATTTTCCGCCGGAGGGCACGCCTCCGATGAGATCGTTTTCCAATTCGGTGAATTGGGCGGCTTTGGCGGCGGCATCGGCCCCGGTATTGGCGTTGGAGAACCACTGGCCGTATTCGCGGTGGATGGCTTGCAGCACGAGGTTGAGGGTCGCGGCATCCTGCTCGGCGAGTTGGAGTTGTTGGTTGGCCTGGACAAAGGTCGCCCGGAAGCCGGTGAGTTGAGCCGAATCAGCCCCCAGCTCGGGATCGATGCTGGATGCGTGGGAATAACCGTCCTCGTCGACGGTGGGGTCGGGACCGGTATCGCCGGAATGGGCAGGAATAGCGCCCGTTCCAGTAGTCGTCGTCGTGGTGGAGCCAACGCTTTCGGTTTCGTCTCCGGTTTCCCGCTGAACCGGTGTTTGTTGAGATTGGTTTGCCGCCGTTTGCAGCTGGGCAATGGCGCTGACCTGGGGACTGCTATTCGCAGCCGCCTGAATCCGCTTGTGCTGCTGGACTTCGGGACGGTTGTCCTTCAATTGCGCTCCCCCTTCCGTCTCAGGATTCATCTCCAACCGCTGGTGAACCGGCTGGGACGAGTTCGGGGAAACTTGTTTTTCATTGGCTTTCATAACAATGGGCTTTATGAAGATGAACTGCTTCGAATACCATACATCAATTGCCTCCCCGATTAGGGGTAGTTACAGGTATGCTTGAATGTGTGGTAATGGAAAGCTCAGATCCTACGTGTAAAGACCTAAAATATTCAAAAATGGTAAGGATTACAATAAGGGAAGGCCTTCATTTTGACAAAAAATTCAATAATTAACCCCATTCTTCCAGCCCTGGCCTGACTATCAACAAAATAGCCCTAAGAGCCCTCCCGGCCATTTCTCAACGCCTCTCATCGCGGTTTGACTAAATTGGGAAAAGTAGTCTACGAATAAGGGCCCCGGACTTTGAAGACGTACACGTGGACTGATCTTTCATTCCAGCCCCCGCCACTTCCCTGCATCCCCTGATCGAGAAAAAGCCGCTCAATATCGGCCGCTTCCCGAGCGCTCCGCGCCCGCCAACTCGCATGGACCACCAGCTCCTTGCCCAATCGGCGCTCGTGGCTCCGCTTCCGCCGCTGAATGTCCTGCGTGATGCCCACGTACCAGTTCTCATAATCCTGCCACAGCAGGGAATGCGCCCTGACAAAGCGGCGAATCCGACGAAATATCCGTTGCTTACGTCCCATATTGAGGGGATACGCAAAGCCCTTGACACCTCGTGTCAAGGGCTGGCAATGAATATGTCAAATGGAATCAGGCCTTTTCGACCTTGAGGGAAAGTCCTTTCAAGGCTACGTCCGTGGTGCGATCGGTTTTTTCCAGGCGGTCGGTAATCGTACTTTCAATGGTGGCTCCATCAGAAGTTCCCAGCATGGTTCCCCAGTCCGCATCAGCATCAGGCCGCATACCCTTTACCCAGTCTCCTTCTTTTCCCGAACCTCCATACACTTCATCCAGATACTCTCCCCGGGTCGCGGCCTTGAGGCTATCAGAGAGCTTATAGGCATCCGCAATGGCGAACCGAAGGGTCTTGTCAGGAATATTGGAATCCAGACAAACCACATAGTCATTGGTGATGCTCGTGATGGTAATCCAGTGCGCTCCCGACCCGTGGGTGGAGGCCCCGGCAGTCCCCAGGGCCGAGAAGGTGAACTGAGACGCGGAGTCTTTCTTGCACTTTGTTCCGCTCTTCGTGGCTTCTGCCCCCGTCACTCCCCGGAATACCTGCATCAATGCGGGATAATAAACTGAGGAATCCACCGCCAACGTGGCGGCATGGTCGGCCTCTGAGGAGGTATCTTCAAGCCCCAGGGCACTCCGCCAGGAAGCCTTGTCGGAAGCATTGGAATCGACCGTTTTCTGGGTCAGTTTGATCTTGTAATCGGACGTGAGCTTGTTGTATTCGGCGACAATGGCCTCAGCGACCGCAAAAGAGGTGATTTCACCTTCTGCACTGACGGTTTTGTCGACGGTTCCGCCCGCCTTCAGCATCAGGTCACGGACCGTCTGGGTTTTGGTGGCGTCAAGGGAATACAAGTGGGCAATGGAATGGGTGATGGAGAAAATCCCGCAGGTACCGGCGGCTTGTCCTTGGGGAGCCGTTGGAGTTCCGAGGCGCTGGACCGGGCCGTCGAATGCTTTCATTTGGACCGCGGGCGTACTTTCAAAGCCATCGCCTGCTTTCAATTGGAAGGGGGGCGGAGAGGAAGCGCTTCCTTCACTTGATTTGGCCTGAATAGGGGCCATAGCCTCAGATTCGGAGGTTTTCTCCTGAATCGGATTTTGGTGCTGATTTTCCATAGTTCTTAGAGTAGTCAAATTGAGAGGGTACCTTTAATATAACAATTTATTGTTTACCATTTACACCTTAATACTGACCCTGCGATTTATAAGGGGTTGATTGTGAGAAAAAAGCAGTCACAAAAAGGAAACCATTCATTGATGGGGCATACAGCCTTCCCGAGGTACTTTATGAAAACAAGACAGCCGGCCCATGAATGGACCAGCTGCCTTGTTGGGGCTGGAAATATCCAGCCGAAGTCAATCTATAATAATTTGTTTCTGTCAGAGATCAAGCGGGGTTGCCCCGTACGTAGGTATTCAGCAAGCTGACGACCCCAATCATGTCGCCTTCCTTCTCGGCGTCCTTTTCGGCAGCATCGAGATAACCAGAAATTGCTGCGGCGGTCGTTCCGGAAATCAATTCACTGACCTGGGAATCCCGGTCAAAATTGGCCAAATCGGCCCCGTATTTCCGAATGATATTCTTACCGTCTTTCTTGAGGGCCTTGGCCGCGTCACCGGTCCAACTGTCAGCACTGACGTCCCACAACTGCTCCACGATGGAGGCCAACAGCCCCAATTCCGTGTTCTTGGGCGAGAGATTCTCAACCCCATTGGCGCTAAAATCGGTTCCCGTCGAGAAGCCCGGGTTACCCGTAATTTCGATGTCATCAACATCATATACAGACTTGAGGCTCGCCAAGGTGTCTGCGACCAGGGAAGGCTTGGCATCTACAAACGTTTCGCCAAAGATTCCCCCTTCGGTCTTGCGACTCAGGGAAGACATACAGGCTTCGATCTTGATCGCCCCAACGGTTTTTCCTGCGGCCTTGATCCGGGTCCGCAAATCATTGAGCAAAGTGGCGAGATCACTTCCACTCAGTTCACCCCCGGTGCCGTCTTGCAGGACCGCCGCCTTGTCCCCCACCGGCGCACGGCCGTGGGCTACGATGTAAATGGTCTCTCCATCGCCCATATCGGTAATGACCTGATCGGCAATCGCCGTTCCGACATGTTGCACGGCAATGTCGACGCCTCGGGCAGTATTCTGTGCAGTCGCAATGCCTTGGGCATCCGCTGGAATCGGGCTGCCATTTCCGTATTGGATGGCGAGTCGCTGAACGGGTGCGCTGGGGTCGCTCTTCATCTGAAGGGCGGATCCGGCTCCAAAGCCATCCCCAGCTTTCAATTGGAATGCAAGAGGAGCTGACATGCGGCCACCGTCTTCTTTGGCCTGAATTGCTCCCATTCCCCCTTGAGCCCCCTGTTTGGGCTAAACCGTGTTCTGTTGTTGATTTTCCATGACTTTAAACTGAAATCTGATCCTTAGTTGTAATCTCGAGTGCAAAGCTAGGAGGAACCATTCGTGAAGCGTAGAACTATTCAGTGAATGAAGCCTTTTTGCCAGTGAATGGAAATGAAAAATTGATCAAGCAAATATCTTCTTCATGAAATTCTTGCCGGTCATGGCGGATGCGGTCAACAGGCCGGAGAAAAGCGCCGCTCCAATGCCGCAGGTGACGATGTCCTGGCCGGTCAGGTACAAGCCTTTGATGGGCGTGCGGGGTTGGAGGAATTTCTGGCGGAAACGGGAAGGAGAATGGTCAATGCCGTACAATTCGCCCTGGGGATAGTTGCAGAAATGCTGGACGGTGAGGGGGGAAGACAATTCGTAGTGGTCGACTTTTTCGCGGAGGTGGGGCAAATGTTCGAAGAGGTGCTCCAGCAGGCGCTGGGCCATCCGCTCCTTGCGGGCCTCGTATTCCTCGCCCCGCTTCATCCAGCGGCTGCCTTCCCACTCTGTGACTGTATCGTAGGACATCATCGTGATGATGTCGATCGTGCTGCGACCGGGATAGCGGTCGGACCAACTCGGGTCCTTGGCCGCAGGAAACGAGATGTACACCACCGGGAAAGGGGCGTCAGGATTTTCACGGTAGCGTTCCACGGAAGCGTCGTGGTCCAAATCCTCCGGATAAATCCAAAAATTGGTCTTGGGCAATTGCAGTTTATCGGGGGAGCCTTCCAGCCCGATATAGAGGCAGGCGTAGGAAACGGACGGGGCCACTTTGGTCAATTGAGTATCCATTCCGTGCTTTTTCCGCAGCTCTTCCGGCACCAATTTCCCAAAGGTATTCGCGATTCCGGCCCCACTGACCACCACATCGGCCGTGATTTCCCGACCATCCTCCAACCGAACCCCTTTCGCCCGGTTATTTTCCACCACCACTTCATCCACCTCTGCCCGCACCAAAATTGTTCCACCACCTTCTTCAATCACCGGCTCAATCGTCTCCAAAATCCGGGAAGAACCACCCACGGGGAAATTTCCCCCGCCAAAATAGTGCTTGGCCACCGCGGCCTGCATCGCAAAGCTGCTCTGCTTGGGCGGCAAGCCATAGTCTCCGTATTGCCCGGTCAGAACCTTGATCAACTCTTCATTGGAAGTGAGTTCCCGGAGGACATCGTAGGTCGTGCGGTCCGCAAACCGCAGATAAGCCTTCCGCATCTGGCCACCAATGACGCCACTCACCAGCTTGGGTAGCGCCTTGTCCATATAATAGCGGCCCATCGACTTCTGCGCCTCAAATACGAGGTCGACATATTGGTCGATGGCGTCGGCTTCATCGGGGAAATAGGACTTCATTTGCTCCTTGAAATTCCCCACTCCCTTCACGAAATCATATTTGCGGTCGCCCACAATGACCCGGTCGTAAATGTCGCCCATGTCCGCCCACTCCATTTTTCCCCGCGTCACATAGTCAAACAAACGCCGAATCGCACTGGAAGGCCGCCCCACATCCCCAATGTAGTGGATCCCGACGTCCCATTCGTAGCCCTTGCGCTTGAAAACATGCGTGAAGCCACCCGCCGTATAGTGCCGCTCGAGCACAAGCACCTTTTTCCCTTCCCGCGCCAACAGCGCAGCCATGGACAAACAGCCAATCCCCGATCCAATGGCGATGACATCGTAGTGGGAATCGATTTCGGGAAACTTCTTGTAGGACTGGGGCATGGGAGTTTTTGGACAATATAGGAAAATGGGCCTTTATCGCTGGATGACCAATTTGTTCGAGGTACCCAGGGACGTCCGCACGAAGTACATGCCGGCGGCCCACTGGTCGGAAGGCAGGGTCATCTCGTTCCAGCTTCCCGGCGTCAGCTCGCGGGTCTCCCGGTACAAGATGGCGCCATTGAGGCCGGCCACCGTGACTTCGAACTGGTCCTGCAAGCTGAACACATGTAGCGAGACCGGGCGGTCATGACCGACGGGGTTGGGAGCGAGCTCCACAATGACCGATTCGCAGTCGCGGGCCACCTGGCGGGTCTCGGTGAACGCGACGTGCCCATCCTCGTGAACGATCCGCAAGCGGTAATAGCCCATGTCCGTCGGAAACAGGTCGACGGTTTCGTACATGCCGGCTCCCCGGCTGGAAATTTCTTCGAGGGTCACAAAGTCGTCCCCATTGACGCTTTGCTGGACCGCAAACGACGTGACCGGATAGCCTTCCGGAACATCCCACATCAATTGCACGGCGCAGTCTTTCGACTCGGCCGTGAACTCGGACAAGGATTCCGGGAGGACCACCGGGCTGCACTGGATACCGGTGAGGTTGAAGCCGTCGAGGGAGGCGTAAGCGTTCGATCCGCTGGGGTGGTCGACGCGGAGGACCATGGTGGAGGAGTTCGCGGTGAAGTTCATGGAAAACGGCAACCAGGTACTGGCCACCTGGGGGATGGCGAAGGTTTGGACGCTGGCGCCGACGGTGACGCGGGGCTGGGCCACCGAGCCATTGTAGAGGGCGGCGGTGCCAAAATTCGCGCCGCAGAAGTACAGCGTATAGGTCTGCCCGCTCGTGAGGCCGGTGATGATGGTTTCGGCGCATTCTCCCAGTGCGGCGACACCCAACCAGGTGCCCCCGTCAGGGGAATAGGAAGGCGTGACCTGGGAGGTGGTCAGGTAAGAGGGGCGGGAGGGATCGCAAAGGTCAGGGGAAAATGCGCAACCGCTCCAAAAGGCGGCCAGGCCATTGTTGATGCCGGAATTGGCGGCGGAGGAGCCGGTCACGGAGCCGTTCTGGACCACCTGGGCGGGAAGCAGTCCTGCCCAAAGCAGCATTGCTGCGAAGCAGATTCGGGAAAAGATAGCCATCGGTGCGTTCTAGTGTGAAGATTGATTGAACTTGAAAATACGAAAAAAATGAATGGGACAGACAATTAATGATCCCGTTCGGCCCGCAACGTGGAGAACAAAATCGCATGGTTGAACATCGATTTGGATTGCCAGGCAGGTTCTCCTCATTCCCCTTTCATTTTCCCCTTCGCTCTCTCCCATCCTCTGCTTTTTCCTCCCGAGCAACCTCTAAAGTGCGGTTCCAAGAGGGATCACAAAAAACTGGTTCCACCTTGGTATATTTACATTATGAAGACCATGTCGATGTTGCTGCTCCTGCTGTTAACGGCCAGTACTTTGGTGGGGTGCCGCCAGGAAGATCCCCTCCCGGCGGGAGATCCCGATTCCCTGAGCTACCTCGCCCTCGGCGATTCCTATACCATTGGGGAGAGTGTGGCCGAAGACGAACGCTGGCCCGTCCAATTGGCGGCGGCCATGCGGCAGGAAGGGGCCGACATTGCCGATCCGGAAATCGTGGCCCGGACCGGGTGGACCACCCGGAACCTGCTGGATGCCATGGACGCCCGCGACTTGCAGCCGAGCTATGACTTGGTTTCCATCCTCATCGGCGTGAACAACCATTACCAGGGCCGCAGCCTCGATGAATACCGAACGGAATACGAAACCGTCCTCCAACGGGCGATTGCCCTGGCCGGAGACAAGCCCGAGCGGGTGTTCGTCGTGTCGATTCCCGACTATGGGTTTACCAGCTTTGGCGCCTCCAACCAGGCCCAGATCAGCCCCGAAATCGACGCCTTCAACAATGCGTGCCGCGAAATCACCGAGCGCTACGGCGTCGTGTGGTACAATATCACTGAGATTTCCCGGGACGGACTCGAACGCAACGACTATGTCGCTCCGGACGGGCTTCACCCTTCCGGCACCCAATACCGGGACTGGGTGGCGGCGATTCTCGAAAGGGTACTGGATTTGATCTGAACTAAAGCACAGGATTATGAAAAAGGTATTTCGTCGCATTTTGAGGATCGTGCTGGCCATGGTGGTCCTCCTCGTCCTGTCGGTGGGAGTGCTGTTTTTGCTGTTCCACGAAAAACGTCCCACCGGAACGCCCGGTGCCGCGGCTGAAGCCCTCGCCGATAAAATGCTGGCGGCGGTGAATGCGGATGCCTGGGACGACCTTGTCGTTGTGGAATGGGATTTCCCGCGCGGGCACCACCACCTGTGGGACCGCCAGCGGCACCTCGCCCAGGTGACCTGGGGCGACAACCGGGCTTTGGTTGATCCCAAGCGCATGGAAGGCGTGGCCTATCAAAATGGCCAGGTCGTCAGCGGTGAGGAGGGCGAGGCCCTCACGAAAGAGGCCATTCACCTGTTCTGGAACGATAGTTTTTGGTTGGCGGGCTTCCTGAAGGTCCGGGACCCGGGAACGACGCGGGAGGTCGTGGAATTGGAAGATGGGAAGCAAGGGCTCTTGGTGACGTATTCTTCCGGCGGCATGACGCCGGGAGACGCCTACCTGTGGAAGCTGCGGGAGGACGGGCGGCCTGAGTCCTGGCAAATGTGGGTGGAAATCCTGCCGATTGGGGGGCTGGAATTCACGTGGAGCGGGTGGCAGGAATTGCCGGGGGGCGCCATGGTCGCACCGGTGCACGATGGCGACCTGTTGGACGTGGTCATCACGGATGTGAAGGGAGCCAATAGCCTCTCCGAATTGGGTCACCCCGAAGATTTGTTTGCCCCCCTTACCGATTGATTTACCCTCCAACGCAAGAGAAACATGGAAAATGCCAGTGACGGCCGCTACCGCAAGAATATTTACCGGGATGCCGAAGTGAACATTGTCCAGAAGCACCACCAACGCACCGGCGAACTCACGAATGGATTCGTGAAGGACATTTTGACAAAATCCGCCCATCATCCCCACGGTATCAAGGTCCGGTTGGACACCGGCGAAGTGGGGCGGGTGAAGGAAGTACTACCCGAAGAAGATTTTTGAACCATTTGCCCAAAAAATCGAGCATATCATTCACAAATATTTTCTTCCCTCGGTCAAAAAACTAGATTTGTAACAATAGTAAAACGCACTGGATACGATCAACTTTTTCTGAAACAGGATTTGAATGCGTTTTTTTAGGCTTGTTAGCACTTTATGGCTTTTCTCCTGCTACCATCTCCTCATTGGAGCGGATCCTTATTATATCCATTTCACAACGGAAAATGGACTTCCCAGCAATGAAGTGTATGAAGTTGCCTTTGACCCGGATGGAGTCGCCTGGTTCTGTACCGACCGGGGAGTTTCCTCTTACAATGGGTATGAATTCCGTTCCTATTCCACCCACGATGGCCTGACCAGCAATACCATCCTGGAGATTGGGACGGATCCGCAGGGCAGGTTGTGGTTCACTGGCCTCAACGGGTCATTTAGCTATCTGACAGAAGATGGTATCCGCCCGTTCGAGGGGAATGAGCTGTTTTGGGAAAAAGAGGGACGGGACCGGATGCTGAACAAGATTTTCTGGGACGACGTTGGGAATGTCTACTTTGCTCCCCGCCTCTACCAACAGCACTACTGCCGGATGATCACGGCGGATGGAACCCAGACCCGCCTCCTCAAATTTGAGGATCTGATGACCTTTGCCCCCGGAGGATGCGCCTACAACACGCCCTATGTCAAGCTGGGCGGCACTTATATTCTGGAAACCAAGTACGCTCAACAATTGGTCAGCCGGGATGGGAATGTTTTTCTCTACAATCCTTCTCGAAAAACCCTGTACCACTACCGTCTGGATGACAATGAATACATCCAGGCGCTGCCGGTGGAGGTGGTCATCCACGACCTGTTTGAAGATTCGGATGGAAATATCTGGGCGTCTACCGGGGTCGGCGCCTATCGGTTCCAGGGGCAGGACATTTTGAAGAAGCCCGATTTGTTTTTCGAGAATACAGCGATTAGCAAAATCATCCAGGACCAGGACGGGAATTACTGGGTGTCCACGCTGGAACGGGGGGCTTTTCTGGTGCCCTCATTTGATTTCGTCCACCTCGACCTCCAAGGAACCAAAAACACGGTTCTCGCGCTTCAGAACGGAGAAAACTACCTCGTCGGCACCACCCTGGAAGGGAAAATATTTTCCATCGACACCAATTATCAGGAGCGGATCGAGTACGAGTCCCACGATTATTTTGGCGATTTCAGTTATTTGAGTCGGAAGAAAAACCGCATCTGGGCGGGCGACTTTGGGTTGGTGGAGACTCCCAGTGGCTTCGAATTTCAGGAGCCCAACTTTGAGTTTTCTTTGCCCGTTAGCCTGGAATTGAGAAACGGTGACCTGCTGCATTGCGGCCATTCCGGCGTCCACCAGTACTATTCCAAAGGAGAGGAATTACGCTTCCGGACTTTTCTGCCGCCACCGGCCAAGGTCCGCATCCTCTGCGGCATCCAGAAGGACAACATGGTGTTCCTGGGCACCAACCAGGGCATTCTCAAAGTGACCAATTACGATTACTACCATCCCGAACTCTGGATGCCCGACGAACCGCTGCTCCAATGCCGGGTCAATGATTTGATCGAAGGGGAAGATGGCTGGTTGTGGGCGGCGACGATTGGGAATGGGTTGCTGAGGATCAAAGGCGACAAGGTCATTCCTGTCACCCCGGAAATGGGCCTGCAAAGCAATATGATCAACCGGGTCGTGCAGGGGAAACCGGGGGTCGTATGGGCCGGAACCAACCGGGGCCTGTACCGAATCGATTATGAGACGAACCCCGCCATGAAAATTCGCAAGGTCCAGGGTTTTTCTTCCAAAGATGGCCTCCCCACCAACTTCATCCGGGACATATCCTGGTGGCGGGACCAATTGTGGGTGGCCACCGACAATGGAATCGTCCATTTTGATCCGCGCCACTTCGAAACCAAGACGCTCGTGCCGCCCCATGTGGTCCTGGAAGACATCCAGGTCAACCACGCATCGATCCCGCCCTCCGCTTCCGAGCCCTTTGCCCCCAACCAAAACGATCTCCTGATCCGTTATGTGGGCATTTCTTCCCGGCGGCCGCCGGGTCTGCCCTTCTATCGCTACCGACTCCTCGGAGCCGATACGGCCTGGACCTATACCGACGACCGCTCCGTCCAGTTCTACGACCTGCCCGCCGGGGATTATTCCTTTGAGGTCGGCGCCCGGTCCAGCGATGGCGCCTGGACGCCCTACCAAGCCAATTTTGATTTCTCCATCCGCCCCCATTTCTCGGAGACCTGGTGGTTCCGCATCCTCGTGGTCATCGGGGTGCTGGGCATTGGAATGGGCATCGTACTGGGGCGGCTCCGGCGGATCAAGGCCACGGAAGAGCAGCGTCGGCGCCTCCAAAAAGCGCGCTACCAGGCCCGGGAAGCCGAGTTGCTGGCCCTGCGGAGTCAGATGAATCCGCACTTTGTCTTCAACGCCCTGAATTCGATCCAGAACTATATTTTCCAGAAGAATATCCCCCGGGCGAACTATTACCTGAGTCGATTTGCCCGCCTGATGCGGGACGGCCTGCAATTTTCCAAGCGGGAATATATTTCCCTGGAAGAAGAGCTCGAGTTCCTGCGCAATTACCTGGAATTGGAAAAAATGCGCTTCCCGGAACGGTTCGAATTTGAAATTCTGATGGACGAAGGCCTCCCGGTCCAGACGATCGGGGTGCCGCCCTTCCTGTTCCAGCCCTTGCTGGAAAACTCGGTGAAACATGCGTTCAAAGACATCGATTACCCGGGGAAATTGACCTTGGAATTCCGCCAGGAGGAAGATTCGCTCCGGGTCCGCATCGAAGACAATGGGCCCGGGTTTGATCCCGGCGCCACCTCCAAAACTGCCAAGCCTTACCACGAATCGCTGGGCCTGAAAATCGTCCGGGACCGGATCGCCTTGCTCCAGGCCCCGCCCTCTACTGAAACCGCTTCTTTCCGGCTGGACAATTTGTCGGCCATGGGGGGAAGAGGAATGCGCGCCGAATTCTATTTGCCCATACTGAAACCCACTTCCAATGATTAAAGCGCTGGTAATTGACGATGAACCCCATAGCCGCGAGCTGTTGGCGACCATGCTCTCTGATTATTGCGAGGGGGTCCAGGTCGTTGGCACGGCGGAAGATGTCCCTGCGGGCATTGCGGCGATCCAGGCGGAGACCCCGGACATGGTCTTCCTGGACATTGAGATGCCGGGGGGCGATGGATTGGCAGTGCTGGAGGCTTTTCCCAATCCTGAATTTCAGGTGATTTTTGTGACGGGGTACTCTCCCAAATTTCTCCGGCAATTGGACTCGGCCGCCCTGGCCCATATCCAGAAGCCGGTCGACCTGGTGGAGTTGCGGGCGACCATCCAGCAGAGCGGCCTCTTACCGCCGACGGATCCCATGCAGCTGTCGCATTTGGGGAGCGAGGATGCGGAGGAGCATCCTACCTTGATTTTGCCGTCGGGCAAAGGCTATGAACGGATCGCGGTGGACGAGATCTTGTATCTGGAGGCCCACCGGGCGTATGCGGTGTTTCACTTGCAGGATGGGGGCGAGCGGTTGGCGAGTCATCCATTGAGTCATTATGAAAAATTGCTCCCCGAAGAATTGTTTTTCCGAATCCACAAATCCTTCCTGGTGAATTGTGCGGAGGTGAAGGGGTATGAAAATGGGCGGGGGGGAAATGTGTTCCTGAAAAATGGGATTGAAATTCCGATTGCCGTTCGTCGCAAACCGGGATTCATCCAGTTCATGCGCAACCTTGCTCCTCCCCGGTAGCACGCAGGGAAATTTGAACGACGCGCTGGGCAGGAAAACGGCGTCCTGACCCGATCCATTACGGTTTTTTGTCTGATCTTGGTCTTGTCATTTAAATGTATTGTTAACGCATGACAAGAATCCAAACTCACTCACATTAAGCGATTATTTTAGGACTAGTACCGGGGCTCAATCCTGCGTTGGAACGAGTTTTTCATTTCCCTCCACTGCACGAGCTTCTGAACAGTCCACCCTTTACGTTAGTCACCCAAACTGTTTGTAAGGCCACCCTGATGGGTGGCTCTTGCTTTCCAGCCCCAATCATGGTGTATTTTTTCTTTTTTCAATTATTTTTACCCTTCAATCTACCCAATTCAATCGCACATGGCTAAGGAAGCATCCAAGCAAAAACCTTCTCTTCCTCAAATTGACGTTCGAAAACTGATGTTTTTTCTGGGGGGAATTCTCTTGGGATACCTCGTCATGTACATCTATTTCGAACCGGCCCGGAAGGCCAACAATGTCCTGAACCAATCGGATATCCTCCAGGTTCGGGGGATGTCGAAGGAAATTCACGATTTCCGGGATGCGAATGATGGAGAGGAAACGCTGTGGACGTCCCGGATGTTTGGCGGGATGCCTACCTACCAGATTGATGCCCGCTACCCCAATAACCTCCTGTACAAGCTGAATACGATCATCAAATTGGGGCTTCCCCACCCGGCCGGACACATGTTCCTGCTCTTTCTGGGGATGTATATCCTATTGATTGTGTTTAGGGTGGACCCCTGGGTCGCAGCCGCGGGAGGGCTGGCCTACGCCTTCTCCTCGTACTTCTTTATTGCGATGGAGGCGGGCCACAATGCCAAAATTAATGCGCTGGGCTACGCGCCCATGGTGCTGGCGGGGATCACCCTGACCTATCGAGGGAGGTTGATCCTGGGGGGAGCCTTGTTTTCGCTGGCCATGGGACTGGAACTCCTGGCCAACCACTTCCAAATCACCTATTACCTGATATTCATCGTGCTGGCCATGGTGATCAGCGAATTGGCGATGAGTGTCCGCTGGCAAAATCGCCTGATCCTGCTGGGGCTCCTGTTGGTCCCGGTGATCTGGATGATTGATCCCTGCAACGATCTACAGACGGTCTGGTTGCTGGTGGCCTTCCTATCGCTAGTAGCCCCCTTGGGCGTCGAATTCGTGATGAATTTGGGCGATGGTGGGTGGAGTTCCCCCAATTTTGCCCGGGCCCGGCAGTTTATTCTGGGCTCTGTGGTCCTGTTGATCGGCGGCGGCATTGCGGTGGCCCCGAACCTGGGTCGTTTGTACACGACTTCCGAATACAAAAACGATACGATGCGGGGTGGTGTGATCCTGGAAAATGCCAACCACTGCTCAGGTGGTCAGGCGGCCATCGGTCAGGAGACCGATCCGGATGACTGCGGCCGTACTGGCGGCTTGAAGAAGCCGTATGCCTATAACTGGAGTTATGGGGTGGGCGAAACGTTTACCCTGATCACGCCCTTTTATATGGGCGATGCGTCGATGGTTGATGTCGGGACCGACTCGGAAAGCTACAAGGAACTGTCTACCATGGCCGGTCCGCAACAGGCCGCCCAAATGGTGCAGCGCTGGCCCATGTATTTCGGTGAACAGCCCTTCACTTCGGGACCGGTCTACATTGGCGCCTCCATCTTCTTCCTGTTCGTTCTTGGCTTGCTGATCGTGAACAACCGGTACCGCTGGTGGCTGCTCGGAGCGACCATCCTGGGAATTTTGCTGTCCTGGGGCAAGAATTGGCAGTGGTTCTCGGACCTTTTCTTCGACCATTTCCCGCTCTACAACAACTTCCGGGCGGTTTCCATGACGCTGGTCATCGCGGAGATTACCATGCCCATCCTTGGCGCATTGGCGCTGCACAAGGTGCTGATGAGTTCGCCGGAGAAGCGTGACAAGCTCAAAACAAATATTTTGATTGCCGGCGGCGTCTCCGTCGCCCTGCTGTTGATCGTGCTGGTGTACCAGTCGGTCGCCGGTGAATTCTTCAATCCCTTGAAAGACGGGAGCACGTTGGACCGCATCGCCCAGGGGAACCCCCAGGTCAAAAACCGCCTTCAGGCAGCCTTGATCGACGACCGATCAAGTTTGTTCATGGCGGGCATGCTGCGCAGTATCGGATTGGTGATCGGGGTGGCCGGTGCCTTGTTTGTCTACCTGCAATTCATCCAGAAGCAGTTTGAAAAAACGAATCCCTGGGTGGGACGCCTGGCCGTTGGCGTTGTCGTTCTGGGCATCTTCCTGCTGGACCTGGTCCCGATCGCAAAACGGTATATCGACGACGATAACTTCGTCAACAAGCGCCAGTTCATGTCTCCCCACAACCCGGATCAGGCCGATTTGGAACTCCTGGCCGATCCAGACCCCAACTTCCGGGTCTTGAGTTTCGAGCGTGACCCCTGGAACGATGCCTTCACCTCCTACCACCACAAGTCCATCGGAGGCTACCACGCGGCTAAATTCCGGCGCTATCAGGACCTGATCGACTGCCACCTCGACAGCGAGCGGGGTGCCTTGCTCACGGGCCTCCAGTCGGGCAGCTATGACCAGGCACTCCAGAAAACGAACGTGCTGAACATGCTGAACATGAAGTACGTCATGGTCCCCACCCAGTCCGGGCTGCGGAACCTTCAGAACCAGTACCGCTACGGCAATGCGTGGGGCGTGGAGAATATCAAATCGGTGAAATCGAATATCGATGAAATCGACGCGTTGGGAGAGGTTGATTTGAAGAAAACGGCGGTGGTCCACGAAGATTTCCAGGCCCAGATCAATGGCTTTACTCCGAACCTTGATCCCGGCCTGACGATTGCCATCGCGTCGTACAAGCCCAACCACATTGTCTACAACTACAATGCGCCCGGGGGCCAGGAGCAGCTGGTGGTCTTCTCGGAAATCTTCTATCAGAAGGGCTGGCAGGCTTATGTCGACGGTCAACCCACTGACCACTTCCGGGTCAATTATGTGCTGCGGGGCGCCCGGATTCCGGGTGGAAAGCACTCGGTTGAATTCAAATTCGAGCCCCAGTCCTATGCTACTGGCGAGCAGATTGGCTTGGTCGGCTCTATCCTTCTCATCGTTGTGGTAGCAGGCGCCGGTGCCTTGTGGTTCCTGGGTCGCCTCAAAGATCCGGTTGATCCGGAGATTTAAAGTCACGGATTGCTTTGGGTGAAAGAGGACGTCTCAAAATGGGCGTCTTCTTTTTGCTCATCAAATAACGAACCGATACCCAGCCCATCGGGGGGGCGTTTCTTGGCACTCCAACCTCAATTTTGATTTCTCGGGCTGCAATAGGCTTATGTCAAACCAGATTGCCTGTTTGACAAGGTATTAGGCCGGAGGCTGAAGAGGCGAACGTACCCATTTTCCGCCCAGTTTCTTGAGGTTGTAAGCAATGGCGAGCAATCCGGTTTCGATTTCCACTTTGTCCATGCTCCGGAGCATGAATCGATAAAAACCGCGGTTGTGTTTGAAATGTCCAAAGACGGGCTCGACGTCTGCGGGGCACCGTTTCCTGTTTTCAATTCCCCGTTCACTTTCCAATCAATCCTGAGCCTCTTTTCGCAGTCGTCTCATCTTGACGTTTACATGGATGATACGGTTGTGTTTGGACCGATAATACCTTGTTCGCAGAGGGTAGCAAAGGTGTAGTTGTCGTTCCAGCGTTTAGTCTTTTTGGTGATATCGAAGGTACTGTATTTGATGAAGGACTCAACGTGGTTATTCTCGAGATAAAGGAAGTTCTCCTCCGGTCCGCAGCTGGCATCAGGGGTGAGTTCTTCGGAAGGGGCTGGTAGGACTGCTTGAAGGTGTCCAGGTGCGGGATCAGGGTGCGGGTGTCGGTGGGGTTGCGGTGGAGGGAAAAATGGA
>CAWUKT010000088.1:0-29513 GCA_963923035.1 uncultured bacterium | reverse complement strand
GCCAACGCTTTTTTATGGATAACAAAAGAGGCCGCCTCTTTTGAGACAGCCTCAAGCGAGCGTAGTGAATGGGCACGCCCATTTCCCCTTTTCCACCCCCATTTCCATTCATCCGAAAACAATGCAAAATCATTTCCCCCCTTCCCTGACATTTATCCACGTTCCGCTATTTCCAATTCGTTGCAGATAACTTTACCTTTGCCGAAACGGTTAATAGGAAATGAAAATTAAGATTGGATTACTCGGCGTAGGACACTTGGGGACCATCCATTTGCGCTTACTGAAAGAATTGACGGACGATTATGAGGTGGTCGGCATCTACGACCAGGACTTCGAACGGGCCCAGGCCAAGGCGGCCGAGTTTGGGGTGCAGGCGTGGGAAAACCGGGATGAACTGATCAAAGCCGTGGACGCCGTCGACATTGTGACGCCGACGCTGGCCCATTACGAAACGGCCAAGGCTGCGATGCGCCGCTTCAAGCATGTGTTCATCGAGAAGCCGGTCACGGCCACCCTCGAAGAGGCCCATTCCCTTCAGGCTCTGGCCCGGGAAGCCGACGTAAAAGTGCAGGTAGGCCACGTAGAACGTTACAATCCCGCTTTCCTGACCGTGCGGGAGATGGACCTGAATCCGATGTTCATTGAGGGGCACCGGCTCGCTCAATGGAACCCCCGGGGCACCGATGTGTCGGTGGTATTGGACCTGATGATCCACGACCTCGACATCGTCCTTTCCGTGGTCCAGTCTTCCATCAAGCGCATCAGCGCTAGTGGTGTGGCCGTCGTCTCCGACAGCCCCGACATTGCCAATGCCCGCATCGAATTCAACAATGGAGCTGTCGCAAATCTTACGGCCAGTCGGATTTCATTGAAAAACATGCGGAAGATGCGGCTCTTTAAGCGGGATGCTTACGTAGCCATTGATTTCCTGAATAAAAAGACCGAAATCGTCAATATCAATGACGGACAAGTTCCCGAAGGCCTTGAAAATGCCGTCGGGTTCGATGCGGGAGAACACCCGCGCTACCTGTCATTTGACAATCCTCCCGTGGAGCCGGTCAATTCCATCAAGATGGAACTCGCCGAGTTCGCGGCGGCGATCCGCGACAATACCCGGACGCAGGTCACCCTCGAGGACGCTACGGCGGCGCTCGACGCTGCCTACCAGATCGTAGATAAAATTAACAGCCTATGCATCGTCTGACCCGGACGGCTTTGTCTCTTGCCCGCTCGACGGCCTCCCGCCGCCTCCATTGGTGGGTCTTGTTGGCTTTGCCCTGGTTCGTCGTCGGTTGTGACATTGTGAATCCGCCGGAGCCCTCCGGCGCCTATATCCAGTTTGAAAATCCCCAGGTCCAATTGAGTGAGAATACGGGGTTCACCTCGACCGCGGGCATCCGTGACGTCTGGTTGTACCACAATGGACTCCTTCAGGGCGTCTATCCGGTCCAGCCGCCCCTCTCCGGGAATTGGACGACCGTTCCCTATATCCTCGAACCCACCAACAACTTCCAATTGGAAGGGGGCATCCACGAATCGGGAGTCGGCACGGTCCATTTGCCCTACCCGTTCTGGGAGCGGGTCTCCTTTGACGTTACGCCGCAAGCCGGCGATACCTTTGTGGTAACCCCGGTCTTCGAATATGTGACCGAAGACCGCTACAATATTGACTTTAGCGAGTCCTTTGAAAGCAACCTCATTTCCTTTTTGCCCTTTTCCTCCGCCCTCAACAATGCCGACAGCACCTTTATTTTGCGTCGGCGGGACGATCCCTTCCAGGGAGAGCGCTGCGGGTTTGTGAATTTCGGACCCAGCGACCGCTGGTTTGAAGTGATCAGCCAGAACAACTTCAAGCTCTTCCGGGACAAGGATGTCTACGCGGAGATTACCTACCGCAATTCGGTGGAATTGGGAGTGGGATTGATCTATGAGGATGTTTTGACGGGGCAAATCAGGAGTGAACCCGTGGTGGTCCTGCGTCCGAGTACCGGCTGGAATACTGTTTATGTCCACCTCATCGGCCAGGCCCGGGAGATCATCAACCTTACAAGTACCGACACGAATTTCTGGCTCTGGCTCAAGGCTGATGGAGGCGGTGACGACGGCTTCATTTACCTCGATGATATCCGGCTGATCCAGGAAGAATAGCGCACATGAACAAAACCTGGAAATCGTTGCTCTACATGGGATTGGATTTCATCGCCTCCTTCGGCGTTTGGATTATCTTTTTCCTGATGCGGCGCTATGTCTTCGAGTCCGATTCCTTTTCCTATACCGATAAGAAGTTTTACGACCAATTTCTTCCCGCGACGGTCATTTCCATTTACTGGATGATCGTTTATGCTTTGGCGGGCATCTATTCAGATCCCTACCGGCGTTCGCGCTTGAAGGAAGTGGTGACGGTGGCCCGGACCACCTTCGCGGGCGTTCTGATCATCTTCTTCTTCATCTTCATCGACGACGAAGTGCCGGACGTTTCCCACTACCGCTTTTACATCTACTATTTCCTCCTCCAGTTCTTCTTCATTTCCTTTTTCCACGTCCTCGTTTCCACCAGCACCAATATCCGCATCCGCAACCGGAAGATTGGATTCCCGACCCTGGTGATTGGCTGCGGTCCGACGGCATTTAAGTTGTGGGACGAAATGGAGACGCGGAAACGGTCGATGGGTTTTATGTTCAAGGGCTTCCTCTCGTTGCCCGACCACGACGAGAACCTGTTTTACGGGAATCTGAAGCACTTTGGGCACATCGATCGCCTGCACGAGGTCATCCGGCAGCGGGGCATTGAGGAGGTGGTAATTGCCTTGGAAAAGAAAGACAAAGACAAGATCGTGGAGGTGGTGGACATGCTGGAAGGTTCGCCGGCCCGCATCAAGATTGTGCCGGGCATCTACGATTACCTGTTGGGGCGGGTCAAGACGACCCATTTGCTGGGTTCACCGCTCATCGAAATCAATCCGGATATCCTCTCCAATTTCGAGCGGGTGACGAAGCGGGGTTTTGACCTCGCGGTGTCGATTACCGGCTTGCTGATCTTGTCGCCGGTCTTTTTGCTGCTGGCGATCCTGGTCAAGACGGACTCCAAAGGACCAGTGTTTTACCGTCAGGAGCGGATTGGGAAGGGCGGCCGGCCGTTCAAAATCATCAAGTACCGCTCGATGCGGACGGATGCGGAGAAGTTCGGGCCGAGCTTGTCCAAGGAGAATGACCCGCGGATCACGCGGGTGGGCCGTATCCTGCGGAAGACGCGTCTGGATGAATTTCCCCAGTTCTTCAATGTCTTGAAGGGGGACATGAGCATTGTTGGTCCGCGTCCCGAGCGTCAATTCTTCATTGACCAGATCGTTCAGGTGGCGCCGCACTACCGCCACCTGCACAAGGTCCGGCCCGGGATCACTTCCTGGGGACAGGTCAAGTATGGCTACGCTTCGAATGTGGATGAGATGGTCGAGCGGATGAAGTTTGACATTCTCTACATCGAAAACATCTCTTTGCTCCTCGACTTCAAGATCATGATCTATACCTTCATCGTGATGGTGGAAGGCCGGGGGAAATAATCATTTCATTAAACATGATTTAAATCTGTTGTCGAAAAAGGCTCCCATCGGCCGGAATCGGCTTGTGCTGAAAAATAAATTAGGTTGGTAGCCTTCTTTCCTTTAGGTTTGATTCGAGGAACAGTGTCGGGGAACCAACAAGGGTACTGAGAATTGCAAACTTCCCCGGGTGCTTCCTGCTTTGGCCATTTGTCAGAGCTAACGGACGTATTTGCTGCTGGAAAATATGAGATCGACAAGAAGTGAGGGCAGCGTGGAAAAATACAGTGTATGGTTCGATACAAGTTTTCGAGAAAAATAAACCAAGAGTTTGCCACAACTCTCCGCAAGCGGGTCAATGCTTACTTCAAGGAGCACGAGGTTTCCCGCAACGCCAACCCGGGTATGGTTGGCAAATCCATCTTCGCCCTTTCCATATACTTTGCTTTGTACGCGACCGCGATGTTTTCGGGCATCGATCACCTGGGCGTGATGTTTGGCTTGTGGATGGGCATGGGCCTTTCGGTTTGCTTCATTGGCGTCGCGGTCATGCACGACGCGCTGCACAGTTCTTATTCCCGGAATAAGAATGTGAACCGGCTGATGAGCTTTTCGGCGGTGGTGATCGGAGTGGATCCCAAGCTCTGGCAATTGCAGCACAATGTGCTGCACCATACCTATACGAATATCGAAGGGGCGGACGAAGACATCGCCGACCGTTATGTGTTGCGGTTTTCGCCCCACCAGCAGAGACGGTGGTTTCACCGTTTCCAGCATATCTATGCCATCTTCTTCTACGGCCTTTCCACCGTGATCTGGGTCATGTTCAAGGACTTCGTAAAGCCCTACCGTTACCACAAAAAGGGTTTGATCAAGGGTGGAAAAGAGCTGCGCAACCAATACATCCTGACGATCTCCCGGAAGCTGGGCTACTATGTCGCCTTTTTGGTGCTGCCCATGCTGATACTGCCCTACGCGTGGTGGATGACCGTCCTGCTGTTTTTGGCCATGCACTTTGTGACGGGCGTCGCGTTGACGTTGATCTTCCAGACGGCCCACGTCATTCCCTCCTCGGAGTTCATGGATCCGGAAGATGAGATCATCGAGGAGAACTGGGCGGTGCACCAGCTGGTCACCACCGCCAATTTCGCCACTGATAATAAATTCCTGACCTGGATGATCGGTGGTTTGAACTATCAGGTAGAACACCATTTATTCCCCAATATTTGTCACGTCCATTATCCCCGAATCGCCCACATCGTGCGGCAAACGGCGGCTGAATTCAATCTTCCTTATTATTCCCAGAAGACCTTCCTGGTCGCAATTTGGAATCATTTCCGGATGCTCCGTCAGTTGGGGCAACCCAATCCGGTATTTTCAGTCAAAGGAGTTACAGTAAATCCGCTGTAAATTGTAACTTTGGTCGATGGCCTGTTGTTTGGTGGGGTCTGGTGACGCTTCGGCGGCCCGTGCCCACTTGTGTTTATGTTTCACTAAATAAGGATGCCCTATGGGAAGATCTCAAAACAGTTTTATGAAGAAGAAACGCGCTGACCAGAAACGGAAGCGCAAAGAAGAGAAGTTTCAGAAGCGCCTGGAAAAGAAAAACCAGGAGACGAGCAGTAAGCTGGAAGACATGATGGCTTACGTGGACGAGGATGGCAATATCACAACGGTTCCACCGGAGGAGCGGGAGCGTTTGGCACGGGAAAAAGCCGCGAAAGAAAAGGCTGCCCGGGAGAAGGAGATTCGGGAGCAAATGGAGGAACAAAAGCGTTCCCGTTAAAGTATACTCCCCATCCGTTGTCATTGCCCGAATCCCCGATTCGGGTTTTTTTATGCCTTTTGAAATTTTTTTACCCCTCCAAGATCCAGTTTTTACTTAGCCTCGTAGGTATCACCGTACCGACGCAAGGACGTCGCCCAAAAGTAACCTACCTCTAGTATGAACTCCGTATTGATTCGCGCTTTTGCGCTCCTGACCCTGTTGGGAGCGTCCTGGCACCTCTATGCAACTCCCTCACTTCACCCCGCCAACATTCGGGGCCAGGTCCTCACTGCTGAGGGCAGCCCCCTGGTCGGAGCCACTGTACGCATCGCGGACAGCCCCCGCGGCACCCTCACCCAAACCAATGGCCAATTTCAATTCATTGACCTGAAAACCGGAAACTATGACCTGATCGTTTCTTTCCTGGGTTACCAGAACGATACCACGAACGTGACCGTGGCCCCGGATGAGACCACGACCCTGGTCATCCGCCTGGCCGAGGCCCCCACCGAGCTGGCCTCGGTGGACATCCGCGCCGACCGCCGCGATCCCCTCGCCATCCTCCAGACCGTCGACCTCAGCCTTCGACCTGTCAACTCTGCCCAAGACTTTTTGAGACTCGTACCCGGCCTGTTCACCGCCCAACACGCGGGCGGGGGCAAGGCCGAACAAATCTTTTTGCGGGGCTTCGACCTCGACCACGGGACCGACATCCTCATTACCGTGGATGGCATGCCCGTCAACATGGTGTCCCATGCCCACGGGCAGGGCTACGCCGATCTTCACTTCCTGATCCCCGAGACCGTAGAGCGCCTGGACGTTCGCAAAGGTCCTTACGATGCCGCCGATGGCAATTTGGCGACGGCGGGAAGTGTCCACTTCCAAACCCGCGACCAATTGGACGGTTCATTGGCCAAGGTGGAGATTGGACAGTATGGTTACCAGCGGGGTGTTGCCCTGGTGGACCTGACCGGTGACAAGCGTTCTGGCAACGGCTATCTCGCCGGTGAATTCCTGATGAACCGGGGCGTATTTGAAGCGCCCCAGGACCTGCGCCGTTTGAATGGCTTCGCCAAGTACGGCCTGCCGGTGGGGGCGCGTTCGCGCCTGACCTTATCTGCCTCGGCCTTCCAGAGCGATTGGGATGCCTCCGGCCAAATTCCCCAACGGTCTGTCGACCGGGGCGACATTACGCGGTGGGGCGCCATCGATCCCACCGAGGGCGGCGCAACCTCCCGCTACAACGCAAACATTTCGTTGAACACCGATTTGGGCGAGGGGGCCACCCTTTCCCAGCGTTTCTATTACTCTCGCTATACCTTCGACCTTTTTTCCAATTTCACCTTCTTCCTCAATGACCCCGTGAATGGCGATCAGATCCGCCAGACTGAGACGCGCAACCTCTGGGGCTACCAGGGAAATTGGAACAAAGGATTTAACTGGAAGAACATCGCGATGAATTCCCGCTTGGGATGGGGTTTCCGGGACGACCAGGTCAATGACTTGGGTCTGTTCCGGACCTTCCAGCGGGATTCCCTGCTGACTTCGGTCGCCGATGGCGCGGTCCAGGAAACGAATGGCTTCCTGTTTGCCGACCACCAAATGCAATTGACCGACCGGCTGGACCTGACCCTGGGGCTGCGCTATGATGCATTTGCCTTCCGTTATGAGGATGCCCTGGACGAAGCCTATCGTCCCCAGCGCGCCCAAAAGGGAATCGTCAGCCCGAAATTGCAGGCCCGCTACCAGCTTTCAAACAATGTCCAAGCCTATTTCAAGATGGGCACGGGCTTCCACTCCAACGATGCCCGCGTGGTCGTCGCCCAGAATGGCCGCGAGATTCTGCCCCGGGCCTACGGGATGGAATTCGGCACCATGTTCAAGCCGGTGCCCCGCTTCCTCGTCAATGTCGGCGCCTGGGGCCTGGACCTCGACCAGGAATTTGTGTACGTCGGGGATGAAGGCATTGTGGAGCCGGGGGGAAAGACCCGTCGCGTCGGCCTGGACGTTTCGCTCCGGTACCAATTGACGGACTGGCTGTTCGCGGATGCTGACCTGAATTGGTCCCGCCCCCGGACGCGGGAAGTTCCCGCGGAGGAGATTTTCATTCCCCTCAGCCCCACCTTCACCAGCGTCGGCGGCTTGCAGGTCCAAACTCCCTGGGGACTCCAGGGCTCCCTGCGCTACCGTCACTTGTCGCCCCGCCCCGCCAACGAAACCTGGACCCTGACCGCCGACGGCTATACGCTGGTCGACGCCACGGTCAGCTATACCCACCGCAACCGCTGGACCTATGGCCTGTCCATGGTCAACCTTCTGAATACTGCCTGGAACGAGGCTCAATTTGAGACTGAATCCCAATTGCCAACTGAAACCGAATCCACGACTGAAATTCATTTCACGCCCGGAAGTCCCCGCCTGCTTCGGGGCTGGATTTCCTGGCAATTCTAAAACCCACATAGCGATGGAACACCCTTGAATCGACCGCCTGAGGTGGTCGAACGGGGACTTCCTGACCCTGTGTAAATCCCATTATTCTATTAAACCCATTTCGTATGACACTTCATCCTAACAATCACCATTCTCCTCCCACGCGCTGGCGTTGGCTGAGCAGAATGGTATTGCTGACACTCCTGGCCCTTCCGGCCTGGGCCTTTGGGTCCAGTCACCGGGAAGCCCCCCTCATTGCGAACGATCCACTGGCGGACAATACGGATTTGTATGTGTTCCGCAGCCCCGACGACACCAATACGGTGACCATCATCGCCAATTATATCCCGGCGGAGGTGCCGTTTGGAGGACCGAATTACAATACGTTCGGGGAAAATATCCGCTATGAGATCCACGTCGACAACGATGCCAGCGCTGGCAACGAGGGCGATGAAATCGTGTACCGTTTCACCTTTACCCGGGTCAATGAAGACCCGACGACTTTCTTCAATATCCGTCTCGGACAACGTAACCTGCGGACGTCCTATACGATGGAGAAGAGCACGGATGGTGGCATGACCTTTACGACGGTCATCACCGGCGGTGAAGTTCCTCCGCCCAATATTGGCGCGCGTTCCATCGACGATGCCGTGGTTGGCTTGGGCTCGACCTACGACAACCTGATGATGGGCGCGGTTTCCACGGCCAGTAGCGGTGAAACCGTCTTCTGTGGTCCGGTGGACGATCCCTTCTTTGTCGACCTGGGCGGGATCTTTGACCTGGGTGACTCGCCCCGTCAGGGCAGCAATACCGTCCGTGACGGTCTCGCCCGCTTCAATACCCACGCGATCTGCATCAAGGTGCCGATCAGCATGCTGCAGAAGGATGGCAAGGACGTCACCCAGGCTGCGAACATTCTGGACAGTGACTACGTGATTGGG
Organism: uncultured bacterium; assembly: GCA_963923035.1. GTDB lineage: Bacteria > Bacteroidota > Bacteroidia > J057 > JADKCL01 > CAWUKT01. The sequence continues at coordinate 20,835 of CAWUKT010000088.1, read as the reverse complement.
GTATGGGCCTCGGCCAGCCGTCCCGCTACGCGGACGCTGAACACCACGGGTGGTGGCTACGTCGATTCTGGTGCCTGGGTTCAGGTTTCCCGTCTGGGCATGCCCCTGACCAACGAAGCGGTCATTCCGATTGGGGCGAAGGACTTTTGGAACGCAATCACTCCCTACGATGAAATCACCGACACGACCCTGGACGGCTACTTCCACAATCCGGAACTCGGCCTGTACATGGACGACAGCCAATTTGGGGGTGCAGTCCCGGCTTTCCTGGGCCTGCGCATCCAGAGCAATTCTTTGGGCGCGTTTGACTTCCGCAATGGGGCCGATGGCCTCTTCGGTTTGAAGGGCAGCGCGGCCGTGGCCGGTACGGCCTTGGACGATGCCGTCTTTGGCACCTTGTTGTTGCCTGGTCCGGGTCAACCCCGCTCGGTCGACCTCTGGCCGGCTTTCCATACCGGTGTTCCGAATCTGGAGCCCTACCAGTTGCTCACGGGCAAAGGCGGCGATCCCCTGGCGACGGGCAAGCCGTTCATCAACAACTTCCTTCCCAATGGGGGCGATATGCTCCGCCTCAATATGGCGGTACCCGTGACGCCGCGGACCAGCCCGGACTTTAGTTCCCTGGGCATTGTGCAGGCAGCTGCCTTGGGCATCACCGATTCCCGCTTCAATACGAATGCGAACCTCGAGTTCATCCCGAACATGGATGGCTTCCCGAATGGCCGTCGGCTTGAAGACGACGTGACCCGCATCGAGCTGCAAGCTGTGGCTGGGATCGTCCTCGCGGCCGTGGGCCTGACCTACGACGACCAGTTGAACGGCGTCCCGGTTCCCAGCAATATGTTCATCAACGTTCTTCAGTACTCCACCGGGGTCGAGGAGAATGACACCACCTTTAAATCTGCCTTCCCTTACGTCCAGGCTCCCTGGCGCGGGACTGACATCTAATCGTTTCCAAGATCATATCCATGAATACAACAACATATTTTTCCTCCCGCACCATCACCCGGACAATGCTCCTGGCCCTTATGTGGCTGAGCTGGATGGGCCTGGCGCAGGCTTCCAGTCACCGGGAAGCTCCTCTGATCGCGGATGATCCCCTCGCGGACAATGTGGACGTCTACGCATTTCGCAGCCCCGACGACACCAATACCGTGACCATCATCGCGACCTATGTCCCGCTTCAGCTCCCGCACGGCGGCCCGAACTATTACAGCTTCGGGGAGAACATCCGGTACGAAATCCACATCGACAACAATACCACGACTCCCGGTGACGATGTGATCTACCGCTTCACCTTCACCAAGACGAATGAAGATCCCACGACTTTCTTCAATATTCGCTTGGGCCAGGAGAACCTGAAGACGACCTATACGATGGAGCGCTCGGTGGATGGAGGGGCAACCTTCACCACAGAAATCTCCAATGGCATTGTGCCTCCGAACAATATCGGGCCGCGCTCGATTGAGAATGCGACGGTAGGTCTGGGAACGACCTACGACCAGTTGGTATCCGGAGCGATTGCTTCGGGGATGACCAGTGGCGAGAAGGTCTACTGTGGTCCCTCCGACGATCCCTTCTTTGTGGACCTCGCCGGTATCTTTGACCTCGGTGATGCGCCCCGTCAGGGCGGAACTCCCAAGGACGGTGTCGCTTGCCTCAACGTCAGCACGATTGCCATTCAGGTGCCGATTTCCATCCTGCAGAAAGATGGAAAGACCGTCAACCAGGCCACCAATATCCTCGATGGCGATTTCGTCATCGGCGTATGGGCTTCGGCCAGCCGTCAGCAGGTTCGTACCCTGAATACGAATGGCACCGAGTCCTACTCCGGTCCCTGGGTCCAGGTTTCCCGTCTGGGCATGCCCCTCACCAACGAGGCGGTCATTGCCATCGGCGACAAGGACTTCTGGAATGCCATTTCTCCCTACGACGAAATCACCGATACCCTCCTCGATCCCTATTTCTACAACCCCGAATTGGGATTGTACATGGATGACGCGCTGTTTGGCCCCGCGGTTCCCGGTTTTGCTGATCTTCGGATCCAGCGGAACTCCCTGGCCCAGGTCTTCGGTGGCTTTGACTTCGGCAACGGCAACGATGGCCTCTGGCCGCTGAAAGGTTCGCCGGCAGTTGCTGGTACCGCCCTCGACGATGCTATTTTCGGGGCCCTATTGCTGCCCGGCCCGGGCCGTCCCCGTTCGGTGGACCTCTGGCCGATTTTCCACACGGGCGTTCCGAACCTCGAGCCCTATCAATTGGCGACCGGAAAGACCGGCTTCAACCCCCTGACCACTGGTAAGCCCTTCATCAACAACTTCCTCCCGAACGGTGGTGACATGCTCCGCCTCAACATGGCCACGCCGATTACGCCCCGGAACAGCGCTGACTTCAGCTCTCTGGGCATTGTGCAGGCGGCTGTATTGGGCTTGACCGATCCTACATATACGGCTTCCGGTACCGCCCTTCAGTTCATCCCGAACATGGATGGCTTCCCGAATGGCCGTCGTCTGGAAGATGATGTGACGCGGATCGAACTGCAAGCGGTTTCGGGTGTTGCCCTGGCGGCCATTGGCCTCTGGTACGATGACTTCGATACGAGCGCTTCGCCTGTGACCTCTGACCTCCTGTCAGTGATTGGATATACGACCGGAGTGGAAGAAAATGACACCTCCTTCCGGAGCACCTTCCCCTATGTCCAGCTGCCTTGGAGTGGTACGGGCAAATGTAGTGGAATGGAAATCGCCTATACGCAACCGGCCATTCTGAGCAACTCGGTGGGTGTAGGCCTTGCCGCGCCGGAAGTGATTGCCACGGCCTATCCGAATCCGTTCACGGAATTCACCCAGATCAAGTACATGACCCAAGGTCCTGCCTTGGTGAACCTGTCGGTCTACGACCTCAAGGGCCGTCGTTTGGCCACGTTGGTCAACGAGCGCCAGGGAGCTGGCGAACACCAGGCCCGCTGGGAGTCCCTCGGACTGCCCAATGGCGTCTATGTCGGAAAACTTCAGGTCCAGAAAGAAGGCGGTCAGGTAGCTGAAGCCTCCTTCAAGCTGGTCAAAAACTAAGTCCACCTTGGCTTCTTCATGGAGTCATCCACAATGAGTGTATGGGCCGCCGCTGGCGGTTTGCCTCCCGGCGGCCCTCTTTTTTCCCCAATTCAATCCCCCATCAACCCCAAAGAATGAAACCCACGAATATCATTTTCATCCTCTTCCTGGCCTTCTCAACGGCCATCGGACTGACCGCTTGCTCCGACATGCAAGCCGAAGGCAATGCCAATGCTGACCTCCCGGTTCATACCGTCCAGCAAATCGAAATCCCGACCTTGTTGTCCCGCGCGGACGGCCTGGGCACGCCGGATGAAATCGCGCATGTCTCTTCGATCTACGATGCCCAGGTGGCCCGGCTGCGTCAGGACGCTGCCGATGCTGAAGCCCGCCTGAAACTGGCGGAACTCTTCATCAATGAGGCCCGGATCACGGGTGAGCATCCCTACTATTATCCGCAGGCACTCAACATGCTGAACCAGATTCCCGATTCTTCCTATAAAGGTTCGGATCAGCGCTTCCGCGCGCTTTATTTGAAAGCCTCCGTCCAATTGTCCCTCCACGACTTCGCGGCGGCTTATGCGACGGGCGAACAGGCCCGTCAGATATTCCCTTACAACGCCGGGGTCTACGGCGTGTTGGTAGATGCCAAAGTTGAGTTGGGCGATTACGACCGTGCGGTCGAACTCTGCGACCGCATGGTGGGCATGCGGCCCGACCTGCGTTCCTATGCCCGCGTGTCTTACCTGCGGGAAATCCACGGCGAAGTCGAAGGTGCCATCGAAGCGATGGAAATGGCGGTCGCGGCTGGCGTTCCCGGGTATGAGCAGACGGCTTGGTGCCGTCTGAACCTCGCCCAATTGGAGGCCACCTATGGCGATCCGCTGGCGGCCCGGATGCACTACGAATTGCTGTTGCAGGAGCGTCCCAATTACCCCTTTGCCTACGCTGGCCTCGCCCGTATGGCCATGGATGCTGGGGATTACGCACAGGCGGATTCCCTGCTGGACCGTGCAATCGGTTTGATCCCGGAGGTAGGCTTCTACGAAGACAAAGCAGAGCTGCTCGAGTTGATGGGAGCCACCGATCAGGCGATGGCGCTCTATCCTGAGATCCTTGCCATGATGGCCGAGGATGCGGAAGCCGGTCACAACATGGATTTGGAAATGGCGCAGGTGCACCTGCGCATTGGCAAGGATGCCGAGAAGGCCCTGGACATGGCGCTGAAAGCCCGGGAAGGCCGGCCGAATAATATTGAGGTCAATGGTGTTCTTGCGGAGATTTACCTGGCCCTGAACGAAAAAGAAAGCGCCCAAATGTGCCTGGACAAGGCCTTGGCGACGGGTAGCCAACATCCCGATTACCTGAAATTGAAAGCACAACTGTGAGTTGGGGAAGGTGGGAGGCCCGTGGGGGGGCTCCCACCAATTTTTAGTGCCCCATTTATGCGCTCGGATCAATGGCGACGGTTACGCCATTTTTTCTATCTTTGATTTTCTCAATCGTTCCGGGCCTGCATGAATAAACTCGGTTACTTCCTGTACAACCACAAGATGATCCTGCTGAATGTAATTTTGGCAGTATTCATTGCGTTGCTGGACCCAAGAGAACTGTTGAAGATTCCGGCGACAGAACAAATGGAACAGAACATTGGGTTGATCCTGTTGACCCTGTTGTTCTTCGAATTTGCCGCCATCCACTACAAAGGGCGTTGGATTTATTCCTTTCCCCGCAACCTCGACCGGAAAACCCCCATCACATTATACCTTTCCTTTATTCCCCGGGTCCTGCTGGGCTGCATTTTCATGCTTTGGGTCTTGTCCGCAATGGGCGCCGTGGAAAGGTCTGACTTTTTCCTCATCCCCATCATTGTCTACGGCGCTGCCAAGGAATTCTGGGTCCGGGGTTTCTTCCTGAATTCAAGCCGCTCAGTCACGAAACGTCCCTCCAAACTGATGATGTGGGTCACTGAAATAGGCTTTTTCCTGTTCCTGGCCGGAACCTATACGGCGCTGTGGGAGGTCTATTTCTTCAACCACGAACGGGTCATGTACCAATTGGTCAGCCCCATCAACTGGGTTTTCCTGTTTCCCCTGTTCGCCACCCTCATGACGGCCCTCCAGATGCCTTTCCTCTACGACGAATACCGCCGCCTCAAACCCCGTCGGCAAAAGATGATTGCCTATTTCTCAATTTTATTGCCTGTTTTGGCATTTGTATTTGCCGTCTATCGATTTAACTTTCTTTGAATTGGGTGACTTCCCCGAAGGTTTGTAATTTACGGCTGAACGTTCCGAGGTTTTGTCATGACCATTTCAGATGTACGTACAAACAAGCTCCTCCTGCTCGATGCGGTATCGGGAAGCCATGCGTATGGGTTGAATATTCCCACTTCCGATGTAGACCATCGGGGAGTCTTCATTTTGCCCGAACACCAGGTTCTGGGACTGGACTATGTGGAGCAGGTGAGTGACAAAACCAATGACATGGTGTACTACGAAGTGGGGCGCTGGGTGGAGTTGTTGATCAAGAACAATCCCAATATGCTGGAACTGCTGGCCATGCCAGCCGAATGCGTACAGCACCGGTCCCCGGTGCTCGACCTCATCGATGAGGAGATGGTCCTCAGCAAGTTGTGCCGGGACACCTTCGCGGGCTATGCCCGCGCCCAAATCCGCAAGGCCCGCGGCCTGAACAAGAAGGTCCTCAACCCCATGGACAAGCAGCGCAAAGGCCTGCTGGACTTTTGCCATGTCCTGGAAGGCCAGGGCACCCAACCGGTCCAGCAATGGCTGGAACAGAAGGGCTGGCAGCAGGAAGACTGCGGCCTCGTCAATTTGCCCCATGCCCACGACCTGTACGCCCTGTTCCACGACCCGGCCGGCAACTACAAAGGGATTGTCCAGGGAGATCAATCCAATTCGGTTTCGGTCAGTTCGATTCCCAAGGCCGCCCAGCCCGTCGGCTACCTTTCCTTCAACAAGGATGGCTATGTCCGCTACTGCAAGGATTACAAGGCGTATTGGGAGTGGGTGGAAAAAAGGAACGAAGCCCGGTATGAAAATACCATTGAACACGGAAAAAATTACGATGCGAAAAATATGATGCATACCTTTCGCCTGCTGGACATGGCGGAAGAGATTGCCCGGGAGGGACGCATACGTGTCCGTCGCCCCAACCGGGACTTTTTACTTGAAATTCGTCGGGGTGAGCACCAGTACGAGGAGTTGGTGAAAATTGCGGAGGAACGGCTCGAAAAAATAGACGAACTTTACGCGGCAAGTGATTTGCCCGCAGTTCCCGACCGCGACGGATTGAATGCTGCCCTGATTGAGATCAGGCGGTCGTGTTACGCTAGCTAAAGGAAAACATGAGCAAGAAAATCAAAGACATCACAGAATTTTGTCGGCTGTTCCGGGTGCGGATTCCGGTGGAGACGGAGTTTGACTATTACCTTGATACCCTGAAGCGGTCACCCGAATATACCTGGCTCGAGGAGCGCCTGGAGCAATTCATTGAATTGGAGGAGTGGCTCGGAGACGAGTCGGTGGGGAGCTTCAAGATGGACCAGTTGAATTACCTCAAGCGGGTCATCGGCGATTCCCGGACCTACTACGATTTCAGCCGCTACGACGTGGGGATTCCCCGCGGCCGGAAAGACATGCTGAACCAGCATACGGGACGTTTCCTGTGTACCATTGACATCCAGGAGGCCAACTACGCTGTCTTCCGCAGCTTTGACCGCTACGAAGAATTTCCGTTGGACTGGGAGACCCTGTGCAAGGAGGAAAAGATTCATCCGATCCTGACCACCTCCAAAGCCTGGCGTCAACTCCTGTTTGGGAACCTCTATCCCAAGCGGAACCAACGCTTCCAGCACGTCTTCCTCGAATCCTTCATTGACCTCCTGCGTCCGATGGGCCTCCGCGAAGACATGCTCCTGACCTTGTCCCACGACGAGGCGACCATTGTTCTTGGAGATACCGAAGAGGAAGCGGCCCAGACCATGCAGGCCGTCAAGGTGATGGCCGAGATGGTGGCCGGCCCCGATTGCTCGGACCAAATTCCGGAGCCTTTCGCCGGTCAGCTGGACCTCAACCTTCGCGCCGTCCGCCTCGAAAACCTCGGCCGCGGCAGCTATATCCGCGAACGCTTCAACCTCGAAGAAGGCAAGTTCGTCTTCAGCCACAAGACCCTCTACGGCGTCCCCGGCAACCAGTTCTTCATGCACTTCCGCAAACATGTGCTGGACGAAGAATACGATGAGCGGGACCTCCTGTTCATCAATGACCACAAGCTGGCCAAGTGGGTGGTCTGACCTGAAATCCGATGTTTTCTGATATGCAAAAAGCGACAATGACCTTGTCGCTTTTTGCATTTATCGGGTCGGTATCTGACCCGTAATATTTCTGTGCTTTCCTGTCCAAAGTAGCTTCATGGGGCCGGTCAGGCCACATGGAGCGTTTTACGACAAGCTAAAGCGCTTGCGCAGAATCCATTCCAGTCCGAGCAGGGCGAGGAGGACGAAGAAGATCCACGGAAACTCCGTGAACCCAAGCCGCCGCGTCTGGTAGCTCACGACGGGCTTCAGCGAGTTCAATTGCAGGATATCGTCCGCGACGCGGTCCATTTCGCGGGCCGTCGCGAAGCTCCCGCCCGTCCGCAAGGCCACCTGCTCCAGCAGGTCCTTGTCCGCCGTCAGGCGGAACGTCTCGATGTTCGACCGGCCGATGGAGAACTGGCCCCGGTCGGTACCAATGGTGACGCCATTTTTCGTGCCCTCGGCCGCGTATTCGTAGGTCCCTTCGCCGAGGTTATTCAATTCGAGGAAGTACCGGGCATTCCCGGTCTCGTTCAGGTAATAGACATTCTCTTTTTGGTTCGGGTCGGTCAGCGTGAGCTTCACGTCCACGCCGGGAAGCGGATTGTAGGAATCGTCGTACGCTTCCCCGCGGAACAGCACCGGCTCCTGGCCGGTAAAGAGGCGCTTGCTGGGCCGCACCTTGAACTTCCGCTTGTCCTCCTTCACGATCAGCCACTGGATATTGTTGTAGATCCATTGGTCGAAGGCCGAGAAATCCTCCCGCTCCACATAGACATGGGCGCGGGTCCGCCAGAAGTTTTCCCCCACAAACACCATGTTCTTCCGCCCCAGCTTGTTTTGGAGTCCGTACACCGGATAGTCCAGCGCAATACCCTTGATCCGGGCCGTAGCCAGAATCTTCGTATCACCACTGCCCTTCCAGCTGCTCTGGTTCCGGTACAGCGGCGGGGCACTGTTCATCAACTGAATCCAACTCTCATCAAAGGTGAACGTCGAGTGGTTCTTGTAGTCCGGCTTGAAATTGATCTGGGCCTCTTCCACATTGTTGACCACGGTGCCGGGCACGATGCCGAGGTAATCGCCCAGGCTACGTTGGAGCAGGTTGATCTGGGTGTATTTGCCCACAAAGGTCATCAGGGGCACCTTCCGCTCCTCGACTTCGGCCTTGATGCGGTCGAGCAGAGGGACGTCGGATTGGTTGAAGGGGAAATTGTGGAGGATGAACAGGTCAAAGTCCTTGAGGTTGGCGGCGGAGGGATCGTTGTAAAAAGTAGCACCGGTTTCGTGGAGGAACTCGGTCATCTCATAGCGATCATCGCGGTCCATGGCATTGCGGAGCGCGCCCACATCGGGGTGGGGGAAGCCGCCAAACAACGCGATCTTCACCTTGGTCTCGAGGACATTGATGAAGATGTTTTTGGTATTGTTCCGGGTGGAAATCTCTTCGGGGAGGGGGGCAACAGAAATGGTGTACTGGACAATGCCGGTGCGTTCCGGCTTCACCAGAAAGTCCACATCCACGTCCGGCTCCGCGGCCGTGATGGCAACCGTTTGGCTTCCCAATACCTTTCCTTCCCCACTGATCGTCACCCGCAATTGTTCCGCATCATAGCCCCGCGACTTCACCTTCACCTTTACCGGAGTCTCATTCTCCAGATAGGCAATCTCATTGAACAGGACATCCGCCACGCGGACGTCTTTCTGCTCGGTGGTATCGCCCACCAGCACCGTGAACACGGGCAACTGGAACTGGTCCAGGCTGTACAGCGGATTGACCCCGGCCGTGGTGATCCCGTCGGTGATCAGCACCACCGCCCCCAGATTCTGGTTCGCGAAGACCCGGGCCGAGCCATCGAGGGCTTCGGAAATATTGGTGCCGCTCCGCCGAAAACTCAGCGAATCGGCGGCCACATCCGGGTCCAGGTCCTGTCCAAAGGCAAAGAAATTGGTGGTGGCATCTCCGCCGTCGAGGCGGTCGAGGAAGGATTTCAGTTGGGCGGGATACTCGTTCTGCACGTAGGCCGAGTCCCGGTGGATGACCATACTTTCCGTATCGTCGTGCAGCACCGCAATGACCGGAGGGGCACTTTGCTTCTGCCGGGTCTCGAAGCGGGGTTCCAACAACAGAACGGCAATGGCCAACAGGACGAGGTAGCGAAATATCCCCAGGCCGATCCCAAACCCGCGGGGGAGGAAGTCCTGGATGCGTCGGTAGAGGAAAAAGGCAATGGCAGCCGCGGCCAGGGAAACCAGGATACAGACCACCGTTGTGGTGCCTTCAGAGAAGGCAAACTGAATCCGGGCTGCTTCCAGACCCGCTGGCAAGGCCAGCCCTACCACGAGGGCAGCGACCAGCGCCGCCCCCAATGTAAATGGATATTTCAAAATTGAAGTTTCAATTGATCGGTTTCCCTCGCTCCGAACCTCGGAGCCGCTTCATTTCAAACGGAAAATTAAGCTATTTGGTACAATTCCCGCGGCTTTTTCTCCAATCAAGCGGGACCGATTACATATACATCCCGCCGTTGATGTGGAGGGTCTGGCCGGTGATATAAGTACTCTGGTCGCTGGCCAGGAAGACGCACAAGTTGGAGACATCTTCAATGGTTCCCGGACGCTTCAGCGGAATGCTTTCCATCCAGGTCTTCAACTCGGCTTCAGGCAGGTCCGCGGTCATTTCCGTGGTGATAAAGCCCGGCGCAATGATATTGGCGCGGATGCCACGGGAGCCCACTTCCTTGGCGACCGATTTCGTAAACGCAATCATACCCGCCTTGGAAGCCGCATAGTTGGCCTGGCCGGCATTTCCCGTCACCCCCACAATGGAGGAAATATTGATGATCGATCCGCTGCGCTGCTTCAGCATCGTCCGCATGATCGCCTTCGTCATGTAGAAGACCGAATACATATTCACCTTCTGAACGATGTCAAATTGGTCCTCCGACATGCGCAGCAGGAGGTTGTCCTTGGTGATGCCCGCATTGTTCACCACCACGTCAACCGTCTTCCAGGCATCTGTCATCTCCTTGATCATGTTCTGGGTCGCCTCAAAGTCAGTGGCATCCACATGGAAGGCGAGGCATTGTACCCCTTCGGCTTCAATCTCAGATTTCAGCGACTCCGCAGTTTCAGGGCCAGAAATATAGGTAAATGCAACATTGGCCCCTTGGCGGGCAAACTCCAGTGCGATACCCCGGCCAATGCCGCGGGTCGCCCCGGTGATCAGTGTGTTTTTTCCATCGAGCATTTTCATAGCTGCGAAGATACTCAGGACCCACCCCAATTATCAAATTTACGCGCCCCTTAAATCAAGCCCCCCTCCCTGAAGACCAGAGAGGGGGACCGGGAGGCGTTTACTGGCGGTTAAACCTCAAACGAGCCCTGCGCCCGTCCGCTACCAGTTCCAGGAAGTACATCCCCGGAGCCAGCGATTGGGTTTCGACGGTGAACTCCGAGGGAGCGGGGAGAGGCGCCTGCTGAAGGAGGCGTCCCTGAAGGTCCAGGATACGGAAATGACCTTCCAGCGCGGGTTCAGGCAGTGCGACGTTCAGATGTTGCTGGGTGGGGTTGGGCCAAAGGGAAATGGAGCCCGCCCAGGCCGGATCGAGCCCGACCACGATCACCGTTCGGCAGGTAGAGGTATCCGAGCAATTGCCGTCGGTAATGATCACCGCGTAGTCGCCGTTGGCCCCCGGCGTAAAGCTCGCGTTCGTAGCCCCCGGGATCGCCCCGCCATTGCAATTGATCCACTGGTAAGTGACACCAGTGGCCTGGGCCGTCAGGGTCAGGCCCGAGCGGGACACCGAGGTATCCACCGCTTGCACGGTCAGGTCGATGGTCAGCACGCTGTCGCATCCGGCTGTCGTCGTGAGGCTGTCCACATAGACGCCGCTGGTCGTATAGACCTGGCCCGAGGGCGAAGTATAGCTCACACAGGCATCCTCCACCAGCGTATCCGCCGCCGATTGGTTGACCGTGAGGTCCACAAAGACGAGGCTGTCGCAGCCGAGGCCATTGGTGAGGGTATCGGTGAACTGAGCGCTGGCCGTGTACACCGTACCGCCCGGCGAAGTATAGCTATTGCAGGCGTCGACCACCAATGAATCGGCCGATGAATTGTTGACGGTGAGGGCGATGGTCAGGAGGCTGTCGCAGCCCGTGGTATTCGGAATGGTGTCCAGGTAAGTGCCCGTGGCGGTGAAGACCTTGCCGCTAGGCGAGACATAACTGTCACAGACACTGGCGCTCAGGCTGTCCGAGGAATTGGTGCAGGATTTGTTCCCGAACAAGGTCACATTGTCCACGAGCCAATGGTCCGAGCTGGAACTGGAACGTGGGGTGATGCGCAGGCTCAATTGGGTGATGCTGCCGGGAAATGCAATCTCCACGTAGCCGATCCCGTCCTGCACTTGCAGGCCGGAATTGACGGGCTGGAAGACCTGCTCGGAGGCGGGGAGGTACCAGACCTCCGCCGATGACCCCGCGCTATAAGGCCAGGAGCAATTGTTGTTGACTGCTCCGCGGACGCGGACCCGGTTGGAGTAGGTCGAGCCCCCATTGGTGGAATAGGCCACGAGGACATAGTCCAGGTTGTCGGGGCCGCCGGAGGAGCCGTTGAGGTTCATCGCCGCGAGGCGAAAGCTGACCCGGATGGTATCGTAACCGCTCGGAATGGTCTGGTTGGAAAAGGTCAGGGTATTGCCTCCGCTGACCGAAAAGACCTGCCAGGCGGTAGACCCACCAATTCCGAGGGGACTATTGGGCGGGGTGGCATTGGGAGAAGAAAAACCGGTGACGAAGCCGGCCGGATTGCCGGTATAGGTCCATACGGGCAGGGTAGAGCTCGTCTCGAAATTTTGAAAAGCGAGGGTGTCCTGGGCAAACAGACCATGACCGAGGAGCAGGCAGAGCGCCACTCCCCAATAGCGTAGGGTAAAAAGTTGCATAGCAATAGAGGGTATAGAGTTGATGATAGAAACGATAATTTAAGAGAAAATTACCGTTCCAGCACCAACTTCCGGCTGCCCTGCCGTTTTCCCTCCACCCACAACTCCACCGAATAAAGTCCCGAGGCCAGCTCGGTTCCGTTCAGGGCCAGCCGGGGTCCGTTGCCACTTCGCCAGGCCACCATTTGTCCCCAGCCATTGTACACCCGCACTTCCATGTCCCGGCCCGTGGCCAGGGCACATTCCACCTGGAAGCGGTCCCGGGTCGGATTCGGGAAGAGCTGCCACGCCAAGGCAAAGGCCGGATCCACCCCGACCACCGGGGTGATCACAATCGATTGGTTGAGGCCCCCCAGGTACCCACCCGTCGAACAATGAGCGGTGAACTGGAACTGGTCGCTGGTCGTGGCACTGTTGTCGTGCTGGTAGGTAAACTGGCCCAGGTCGACATTGTCCTGCGTGACGATATCACCTACCACGACCGGGACTCCATTGAGGAAGAGCTGTCCGTTGGCGGGGAGGCTGGTGATGACATAATAGGCAGTGGCAGCGGGATTGAAGCACGCCAGGTTCATCTGGATCGTGGAGAAGGGCGCGTTGTCGCCCTGGTCCAACAGCAGGGGCAGCGTCGAGAAGCTGGGCGGGGTCGTATTCAGGGGCGGACCACAAATATAGAGGCTCCAATCGGTCAGGGTGCCGCCGTCCTGGCCCACCTGGTCGATGATCTCCAGGGTCCAGATGCCCTGGGCATTCTGCCCGTTGAAAGCGGAAAGCGGGTCGTCCGGCAGGTAGGTGCCGCCCGTTGTCGGCGGACAGGGGATGGCTCCCGGAGCCGCCGAGTCGTCAAATTTCAGGTCGAAGTCATCCTGGTTCCCACAGATCGACCGGAACAATTGGACTGGCGTTCCCTGGGGACTGGTCAGCGTGATCCAGAGGTCGCCCACCCAGGTATGGTCCCCCTTGAGTTCACTCACATCGACATCCGCAATCGAGATGGAATTGGGGACGTTGAGCGTCGAATAGACCGTATCCACGACGGGCACGGCGATGCTGACCGGGACGTCCGTACTGGTATAAGTCTGGCAATTGATCAGCGGCGTCTCGAACGAGTAGATACTGCTCCAATTGCCGCCGGGACAGGCCCCGCTGTCGGCCCGCACCCGCCAGTAATAGATCTGGTTGTTTTGCAGGGGAGTGGAGGGAGTGAGGGAATTGAGGTTTTGGACCAGGGTATCAATCAGGGGAAAGGAAAAGGTCGGATCCACCGCCAGCTGGACATGGTACTGCGGGGCAAATGGAACCAAATTCCAGTTCAGGGAGGTCGTGAGGGGCTGGTTGGTCGCGCCATTGATCGGAGCGACGAGGGAGACCGGGGGCAAATTGGCCGGCCGCAGCTCCAGGGTCAGCGGCAGGACCTTGGTCCCCGACGTGGCGCTGCCCTGCAATTGCAGGGAATAGTTGCCGGTCGGGGCCGTATTGTTCCAGACCTTGACCGTCAAGGTGGTCGGTGGGGTGGCCGGATTGACGCTCAAACTGTGGGAAGCTCCCGAGGGGACCCCATTCAGCAGGAAGGTGACCGGATTGGAAAAGGCTCCCAGCGAATCCACCACCACGGAATAGATCGCCGTATCCAAGCCGCAAGCCGTCTGACTCGGGGTGAGGGTGGAGAGGGAGAAATCGGGTTGTGAGGGAGGGGAAATGGAAAAATTATTGTCGGAGATGTCGAAGAAGTGGTTGCCCCGTCCCTTCACCTTGATCCGAAACTGACTTCCGACCAGGCTCGGCACCGTGATGGGAGTCGCGCCCGTATTCGGCCGGTTGGTCGCCAGAAGGATGGGATAGGTATAGCCGCCATCGCTGGAAAGGTAGATGTCGACTGCGCTGCAATTGACGGGGGAAATGTCCGAGTTGGCGACGTCCCAGGTGATGGTTTCGATGTCCCCGGCCGTCCAACCGATGGCCGCCACCGACGGATAGAGGACCCGAAACGGCCCGGCCGTATCCGTCACAAAGAATTTCATTTCCTCATAGCTCGCTCCTCCCTGGTTGTCGCGCACCACGCAGCGGAAGGTCATATCCCGGCCGTAGTCGGCCACCCGCTCCCCAATCGTACTCGCCCCCGTCACAATGTCATCGATCTGCGGGAAGATCCGCGTCGAATCGGGCGTCGGCCACAGCACCCGGAACAAGGGGCAATTCCCCACCAAGGTATCCGGATGCGTATTCGGTCCCAGGTCAAATTGCTCCCAGGAGAAGGTCAGCGAATCCCCGTCCAGGTCGTTCCCGCTGGCCGTCAACTCAAAGGGCGTCGACTTCGGAATATAAAAGCCGCCGCTAGGAACGGTCACCGTCGGGGGCGTATTGCCGGTGGGGGTGATGGTCGCACAGGTATTCCCGAAGGCCAGCCGGGTATAGTTCACACTTTGCTCGTAGGTGCCCACACTGAAGGCATCCACCGAGAAGGTCTGCATGTTCGCGGTCCCGCAAAGGCCGGCGTAGGCCATGATGGTCGAGCCACTGCCCGGCTCGTGGGGCACGCCGCCCGGGCCGGGACAGTAATTGAAGGTATGGGCCGCATTGAACTGGTGCCCGAACTCGTGGGACACATAGTCCACGTCAAAGGGATCGCCCACCGGGTTGGTGAGGCCGGTCGCGGCCCCGTTCTGGTCCGCCGGGCAGGTCCCGAAGGACGCCAATCCCCCCCCGTAGGTGGTGAACACATGCGTGAAATCATAGGCATTGGGGCCGACGATGCTGTCGATGACCTGGATACTCCGCCCGATCTGCTGGCCGAGGTTGCAGCAGCCGTAGGGATCGGTCGTCGGATCGCCGAAGATGAGCGTGTCGTTGTTGGGGATGAGGACCATGCGGATCGTCATGTCCCGCTCAAAGACGCCGGAAGACCGGTTCATGGTCGTGACCATCGCGCCCAGGATCAACGGTTTGGTGCCGCCGTGGTAGGCCCCGTACTCGCCCACACAACTCAGGGCGAGCTCATAGGTCAGCAATTGCGTACCGATCGGTTGGAGGGTTTTGGGCAAATGGAGGGCGGGGTCTTCCGCGAGGGGAGTGGACTCGCTGTGACAGCTATAATCTTCGCCCGGACGGGGCTTCAGGTGTTTCTTGTGGTAAATCTGGTACAGTTCCTGGTTGCCCACGAGCAGGGGATCGATCCACCAACTGCCACCGACGGTCAGCACCATCGCGTGGAAGCCGTGGGGCGTAAAGTCCAACCGGGCGTAGGCATAGGGATCGTCGAGGCCGTGGGCGACGAAGGTCCGGATATCCGGGTAGTCCGCCTCGTCCGAAGGATGCAGGACAGGAACCTTCCAGACCTGAAAGGCTTCCATTTCGCCCTCGGGATTGGGCAGGGAAACGGTCAGCCCCTTGGGCGTTTGCTCGGGAGGAGCCTGGTGCAGCAGGTCCTTCAATTGGGGAAAGTCAATCTGCCGCAGTTGGTAGACTTCGGGATGAATGCGTTGTTCCCCGCTCGGAATGGCCCCGGCAACGGGTTGCCAGAGGTTAGGGGATTGGGCGGGGAGAACAGAAAATAACGTCGAGAAAGCGATCAGAACAAAAAAGTACTTCATGAACGAGTGATTGAATACGGACAAGAAGTTACAAAAAGATGGGGCGGCGGGAAATGGTGACGTAATAAAAGAGCGGATTTGGTCGGGAAGAAAGCGGGGCTGGGACAATGCTAAATGGAGTTAGGTGGGAAGCTGGGGAATGGAGTGGGCCTCCAGCCGAGTGATATTGGGTTGGGAGCGAACTCATTTGCCTGCCAGCCCAATGAATTCGGGTGCGAGGCAAATTAGTTTCCCTCGCACCCGAATTAGTTTGGGTTACCACCCAAACTCACTTCCCTCAGACCCAAATGAGTTTGGGTCCGCACCCAAACCAGTTCGCCTTCGACCCAAATGAGTTCGCCTCGCCGGTAAACTAGTTTACTTCAGCGCTGGGACCTCCTAAGAATATTAATGCCTGTCCGTTACTTTACCACCAGCTTCTGATGGTTCCAATGGGTGAGCGAATCTTCCATGAGGTCATAGAACCGCCCTTCCCCTCTGTATCGCCGATTGAGCTTGTAGCAGAACTCGTCAAGGTAGTTTTGAACGTATCCTTTGCCTATTCCGTGAAATATGCCGAGTAAAGTGCGTTTTGCATTTGAGATCGTAGTATGAACCCAGGGTAGAAGCTCACTAGCCCGCTTTCCACTTGCAGGGAGTATAATATGTTCGGTGAAGTAATCCTTCAGCCTGGAGTACGAACCAATCCTATCGGTCATGACATGAGAGTCAGGATGGATCACTGCGGTCACTTCTCTATTCACAGTTGTCCCCTTGAAGTCGGGAATGACCTTCATTCTGAACTTCTTACACCGGCGTTTCTTTTGATTTTTCTTTGGACTCTCTACCTCCTCTGACTCGGCCATGACCAGGACTGTTGCCATTCGCGGACTTCCCTTACCTCCATTGAATCTCGCTCTAGTTTCCTTATCTACCCGAAAAGCAAAGTATCCTTCATCAAGTTCAATCCATCCCTTCAACTCGGCCATAGCTTCCTGTTGGCCCATGATCATTCGAATTTTGTGCATCATCGCCCAGATCGGCTCATAGCGTTTGTGACCAATCTGGCGCTGCATTTCCAGGGCAGAAAAGGATTTCTTGGTCGCAGTAAGCAAAAACAT
Source organism: uncultured bacterium (assembly GCA_963923035.1). Classification (GTDB taxonomy): domain Bacteria; phylum Bacteroidota; class Bacteroidia; order J057; family JADKCL01; genus CAWUKT01. The sequence continues at coordinate 3,822 of CAWUKT010000088.1, read as the reverse complement.
CGCAATGTACCAATATCGAAAGGGTAACTTGGAGTTTTCCATCACTGTTCCACTCTTCAACGAGGTTCGAAAGCGGCAATCTTTGCACTGAAACATAGATTTTGAGGCCAGCCAATAGTGGTTGATCCCCCCGCAACGCTTGCAGGTGACTCCCTTTTTAATCCGGAGCTTCTTGAAGTGTGCCCGGCAGCTTTCCTCATCAGGAAAACGTTTTCCAAACTCGGCTATTTTCATTTGATATTCAGTTATTTAATCAAATATCAAACCGAGTTTTGACACCTTGCGTCAAGGTCTTGTGGCAAAGTTACGGACAGGCATTAGAATATTTAGAGATCATTTTATATCCAATCCATTTATTGGGAGTAGGGGTACATCTAAAAAATAATATTTGGCAAGCAAAAAGGGGCTGGACCAGCCCCGCGTCAGGAATCGGAGGCATTGTCTGAGCTCTTCCGGCGGCAGGCGCCGCCGGAAAGCGAGGCCGGAGAGTCCGCCGGGCCCATCCGGGACCGGGACGCCCACCTACGCCAACAAATCTTCGAAGTCTTCTTTCTTCAACGACTTGAAGATGTCGTCTTCGACGCTCACGATGTCGCTGGAGAGCTTGCGCTTGCGTTCCTGGAGCTTGACGATCTTCTCTTCGATGCTGTCGCGGGTGATGAATTTGTAGCTGAAGACGGTCTTCTCCTGGCCAATCCGGTGGGAGCGGTCGACGGCCTGGGCTTCGACGGCGGGGTTCCACCAGGGGTCGAGGATGAAGACGTATTCGGCGGCGGTGAGGTTGAGGCCGACGCCACCGGCCTTGAGCGAGATGAGGAAGACCTTGACGGATTCGTTTTCCTGGAAGCGCTGGACCTGGCCCTGGCGGTCTTTGGTGCTGCCGTCGAGGTAGGAATAGGAGATGTCTTCCTTCTTGAGTTCGGCTTCGAGGAGCCGGAGCAGCCGCACGAACTGGGAAAAGACGAGGACCTTGGCGTCTTTGGCGAGGACTTCTTCTAGCAGGCGGCGGAATTCCTGGTACTTGCCGCTGTCGCCCATGCCCATGCCCTCGCCCTCTTCGACGAGGCCGGGGTGGATGGCGATCTGGCGGAGCTTCTGCAAGCCGGCGAGGATACCGAGTTTCTGGGACCGGAATTCGCCGGGTTCGAGGTTGAGGAGGTAGTTCCGGTAGGCGTTTTTGGTCTTTTCGTAGACCCGTTTCTGGGCCGTGGTCATCTCACAGTAGTGCCGCTGCTCGACCTTGGGCGGCAATTCGTGGGCGACCTGTTCCTTGGTCCGGCGGAGAATGAAGGGGTGGATGAGGCGTTTCAATTGGACCTGCCGCTCGACGTCGCGTTTCTTCTCGATGGGCTGGGCGTAGAAGTTCTTGAAGAAGCGTTCGGAGCCGAGGAGGCCGGGATTGAGGAAGTTCATCTGGGACCAGAGGTCCATGAGGGTGTTTTCGAGGGGGGTACCGGTGAGGGACAGCCGGTGCTTGGCGGCGAGTTCCCGCATGGCCTTGGCGGTTTTGGAGGCCGGGTTCTTGATCATCTGGCTTTCGTCCAGGATGACGTAGTGGAAGGGGAACTCCTTTAAGATCTCGATGTCCTGCCGGACGATGCCGTAGGTGGTGAGGATGATGTCGTAGATGGTGAAGTTGGCGGGGTTCTTGGTGCGGTTGGAACCCGTGTGGATGAGGATCTTGAGGTCGGGGGTGAATTTGCGGGCCTCGGCCTTCCAGTTGTAGACGAGGGAGGTGGGCATGACAATGAGCGAGGGCTGTTTTTCGCCGATTTCCTTCTCGCTTTGGAGAAGGGTGAGGGTTTGGAGGGTCTTGCCCAGGCCCATGTCGTCGGCGAGGATGCCGCCGAGGCGTTGGTTGCGGAGGAAGCCGAGCCAATCGTAGCCCTTTTTCTGGTAGCTGCGGAGAGTGGCCCGCAATCCGGTCGGCGTGGGAGCGTCGGGAATCTCATCGACTTCGGACAGGGCATTCATTTTGTCTCCCAATCCGTGGCCGCCTTCCTTCATGTCCAGGACCGCCATTTGGTAATTCTTGAGCCGGAGCGTGTCTTCGTCTTTCTCGTCGGCGATCTCGACGAGGTGGCGGTAGTCCGAGAACCAACTTTCGGGGAGGATGGCCACGCTGCCGTCGGGCAGGGTGAAGTCGCGTTTGCCCCGGAGGATATGTTGTTTGAAGCGGAGGAAAGGAATGGAAAATCCTCCCACCGTCACCACGGCCTTGATGTCGAACCAGTCGCCCTCCTCAGTCGTCACAATTTCCAGCTTGGGCCGGTCAAAATTCAGTTTCTCTTCGCCCTGCTGCACGACCTTGACGCCCATTTCGGTCAGGACCGGCACGACTGCACCCAGCCATTTTAATCCTTCTTCCCGCGCCATGAATTCCCAGTTCAGGTGGCCGCCCTTCTGGTGGAGGCCCTCGATCAGTTGGAGCATGTCGCGTTCCTGCCGGGGCTGGCGGGCGACGGTGATAAATTGGTAGTTGCCGCCCTTGTTTTCGAGGACGACCGTGGCCTCACGGGTGGGATCGACCTTGAGCTTGTAGCCGCCGTAGTGGACGCGGAGTTCCATGGAGATCGCCGACGGAGCCGAGAGGTCCACCACGAACTGGAACTGGGGTTCCTCCTGCACCTCAATGATGTCGAGGCCGCTGACCTTCACGGGGTAGCGCTCGATGATCTGGGGGACGAATTTGCGGAAATAGGTCTCCTCGGTCGACTTGCTGATTTCGATGAAGTCCTTCTTGAAGAAGGGTTGCAGCTTGATGCCCTCGACGTCCTGCCCGAAGGTGAAGAGGCGTCCCTTGTGGAGGAGCCAGGCCGGGTCCCGCACGACCAGCTCGGTGGCCGGGTGTTGGAGGCCGATGGGGCGGTTGAAGAGGGTGATGGTGGGAAAATAGCGGGTGAACTTGTTGTCGCGGAGGAAGTTGAAGACGAGGTCGGCGGGCTGGCGGATGAATTCGACCGGTCGGTGGGCGGGGTAGCCATCGTTGCCCATGGTATAGATTTCCCGGTCGGCGAGCAGGCCGATGGCATCGTTCATGATGCGGTTGATATAGGCCAGGATCATCTTCTTGGCCTCGCCCTTGAACTTGTTCGTGTAGAAATCCATCTCGTTGCGGGCCTTGGGCCCGAACTTCTTCATGATGTGCTGGGGCGAGAGGGGGGCGAGGATCTGGATCAGCTTGCGGTCCACGTCGTCCAACTCATGCCGGAACTGTTCGTAATTGCCCGGATGGAGTCCCTGGTGGCTGAGGCTCAGGCGCCCGTTGTCCAATTCCTGGACGACATGGGCGGACAGCAGGCAACCGAGGTACTCGTGCCGAAAGATGGAGTAGACGGGCCGAAATGCCCGGGTAGAATCAATTAATCGCGCTCCCAAAATCCAATTGTTTTAACGAAACAAGTTTCAAAAATATGGCTTTTTTCGAGGCTGGGAAAGGGAAATTTGCATTTGGATGGGTGGGGAGCGGAGGGGCTTGAGGCCCAATGGAAAACTCCGGTGGGGGCTGGCTTTCTTCCCGGGACTGGCTGTGGGGAGGGGATGGTGGTTTTCCTTTCCCGGTTCGGCGTTTGGCCCGGCGATGGTTGCGGTTGCTGCCTTTCCGGGGTCAGGATTTGTTTAGGCCTCTCTTCCCAAAAAGCAGGTGTCTTGGAGTCGAAAAGCTGAATTCTTAAATAAATAGTTTACCAAACGGAGCGAATTGGTGGAAACTTGGTTATAAATGGTGGAAGATTGAATGTAAATGGTAGAATGTTGGTTATGATTAATAGAATGTTGGATAGTTTTTGTAGAAACTTGGTTAGGATTTGTAGACGGTTCCGT
>CAWUKT010000087.1:0-29824 GCA_963923035.1 uncultured bacterium | reverse complement strand
CACCACCACCGCCCAGCGGCCACTTGGCCGCAAGACCCGCGCGACCAAGGCGGCGAGGCTCTCCGGCCCCAGTCGGTCCTGCGTCCGCCAGGAACGCCGATCCGCATCCGGGGAGGGCGTGCCACCCTCAAAAAAGGGCGGATTCGAGACGATGAGGTCGTAACCGGCTCCCACTGCATACGTGCGCGCATCCATTTGGATCAGCCGGAGCCGATCCGCCCAGGCCGACCGCTCAAAATTGAAGCGGGCTTCCGCCGCCGCCGCCGGGTGCACTTCCAGCGCATCGACTTGGGCGGCAGGATTGCGTTGGGCAAGCATGAGGGCGATGACCCCCGTGCCGGTGCCGACATCCAGGATGCGTTCCGCGGGGTTCGCCTGGACCCAGGCGCCCAAAGTGACCCCATCCGTGCCCAGGCGCGCCGGAGACTGCTCCTGCCGAACCGCGAATTGCCGAAATTGGAAGTCCTTGTAAGCCCCCATTTATTCGCAGCGTCCCGGCAGGATAAAGTCCTCCAAATCCGAAGGGTATTTTTTCATCAGGCGTTTCTGTTCCTCGCAGTCCGTGAAGTCCTGTATCGCCTCGAACAGGTCGTCCCGGTGGTAGGATTTGATCTTGGGGAATAATTTAAGCACCCCTGCCGAAATGATTTCTTGTTCTGAGTCCGAGAAAGAATCGTAGTCGTCCAGAATGCCCTTTTTCATCCAGAACCAATTGCGGTTCCAAGGTTGAGACTTTTGGAAACTTCGGGTCAGCAGCTTCTCCGTCCGCTCGCTTTCACCCATTAGTCGCCACACTTTGAAGATATCTTCCAATTCGATTTCCGTGCTCCCCCTCCGCAGCACCTGGTCCGCCACCCGATCCGTCCGCCGCAGCAGCATTTCCTGCGCTTTACTAGAGAGCGTATCGGTTTTGCTCCGCAACTTCTTGTACACATATTCATTGGACCGGAAGCTCCCCCGTCCAAATTTCTCCACCTTGACCGAATCCAGTTCATCGTAGACACTCCGGTCACCAAGGTACTTCAGCATTTGTTCCCCTTCTTCCGCATCCATAAAGCCCTCCAACATCTCCTCCTTCGCCTTCACAATGGCGCGGGCCTTCCACATCGGATTCTGGGCGAGCCGTTTCACCGTAATCTCATCGTAAAAATCAACCATTCCCTGGCACCGGGGCCAGTTCTCCAGCGCCACCATGTGGATGCTGTCTTCAATCGGCATTTCGCTCAGGATCAACCGCGTCTCATTGTCCATGGACATACAGTTCATCCCTGCCGTCAGACTCTCCTCCAACAGCTTCCGCGGCGTTGGCAAGTCCGACCAATTGATCCGTTCCAGGTCCTTCTCCTTCCAGGCCAAATCATAATTCGATTTGAATAGGTGCCCATTGAATTCGTGGACGAGGCCCTTCAACGAGCCCTCTAGACCGTAGGCAAAGTGGCGGTAGTCCGGCGAAAAGTCCATGCTGAACCGCGCAAATTCCCGCTCGTAATTCGGCTCCTCATCCTCGTCGTAGTAGGGAAGTTCACCCAGGTCCTGGAACCCGATCTTCGGCAACCGGAGGCTGTATTCCAGCGCGTAATTGTAGGAAACCTTGCGTTCCAGCAGTCCCCGGCCCGGCTTGCGGCGGCTGTGCCGAATCTCGATCCAGCGGACGCGCATCGTCCCCTTGTAGTCCCCGTATCCGATTTCCCGGGTTTCTTCGCCGAGGACCTCCCGCGTGGTACAGCCCTTGTTGCAGCCGAGCATGAACAAAATGCCCAGCAAAAACAGCAAGTGAAAATGTCGGTGGTTTAGGTTGGCAGGCTTCATGGTTACAATATGAGTTGGAGATTCAAAAATTGCAACGGGCGCAACCCCATTTGCAGGGCAGGTCTACGGGATCGATGCCCGAAGGTTTTAAAATCGGCCTTGAGGAAGAGCAGGGCGGTCCCGGCGCTCCCGCGCCGGTCGGTCCCTCTGGCAGTCGCTCCGCTCACGCGGGAGCTCCGACAACCGCCTCCGACACCTACCGCAGAAAAGGAGATAGTTCCCCAATGCACACATCTGAAAAAGAAGAGATTGCCGATACCAAGAACTCTCATTTCTCCATTTCCCCAATCTCCACATTTGCATATTTCCCCCATTCTCCCATTCCCCTTCTCCCAATTCCTTTCATATGCACATCTTCACATTTGCATATTCTCACATTCTCCAATTCGCACATTCCCCTCTCTAATGCCATTTTGACACCCACCTTACCATATATGGCGCATATTTTCCGTACTTTTTACTTCGGCACACCATTTGCCTCCATTACTCCCCACGCTGTACACCGCAGCCTTCACCACCAGAGAAGACAACGAAATACATGATACGACTCAACGATGCCGATTTTCTCGACTCAGACTTCAGGATGCTCAACGGAGCCGACGAGAAGGAGATGTTTGAAGAGGAAGTCCCGGAGACCCTAGGCATTCTCCCCCTTAAAAATACCGTTCTCTATCCCGGCGTCACCATTCCCATCACCGTAGGACGCAAAAAATCCATCGAACTCGTTACCGAATCCTATGAGCGCGGCGACAAGATCATCGGCGTCATCGCCCAGCGCAACATGGAGATTGAAGATCCCGAAACCAAAGACCTCTTCCGTTTCGGCACCATGGCCCGCATCCTCCGCATGGTCCGCATGCCCGATGGTGCCATCACCATCGTCATCCAAGGCCGCAGTCGCTTCGAAGTCAAGGAGTTCCTGTCCAGCGAACCCTACTTCACCGCCCGTGTCGAAAAGCTCGAAGAGCAATACCCCGAGGAAGACGAAGCCGAGGTCATCATGCACAGCCTCAAGCGCGAGGCCCTCGAAATCATTGAGATTTCCCCCGCCATTCCCTCCGAAGCCCAGGTCCTCATCGAAAACATCGAGAGCCTGACCTTCCTCATTTACTTCATCGCCACCAACCTCAACCTCAACATCGACGAGAAGCAGGTCATTCTGGAGATGAACAGCATCGAACACAAGGGCAACCATGTCCTCGAATTGCTGGGGAAAGAGCTGGCGATCCTGGAACTCAGCGAAGAAATCAATTCCAGGGTCCGGACCGACCTCGACAAGCAGCAACGCGAATACTTCCTGCGGCAGCAGATCAAGGCCATCCAGGATGAGTTGGGAGACGATACGCCCGAGAATGAGATCGAAGAAATGAAGCGCCGGGCGGCCGAAAAGAACTGGTCGGAAAAAGTACAGGCGGTCTTCGACAAGGAGATCGGCAAGCTGTCCCGGCTGTCGCCGAACATGCCCGATTACGCCGTCGTCCTCAATTATGTGGACTGGCTGCTCGACCTGCCCTGGGGCTCCTATACCGAAGACAACTTCGACTTCAAGTTCGCCCAGAAGGTCCTCGACGACGACCACTACGGCCTCGAAAAGGTCAAGGACCGCATCCTCGAATACCTCGCCGTCCTCAAGCTCAAGAACGACAAGAAGGCCCCCATCCTGTGCTTCCACGGCCCTCCCGGAGTCGGCAAGACCTCCCTCGGGAAGTCCATCGCCAAGTCCCTGGGCCGCGAATTCATCCGCATCTCCCTCGGTGGCGTCCGCGACGAAGCCGAAATCCGGGGCCACCGCCGGACCTATATCGGCGCCATGCCTGGCCGGATCATCCAGGGCCTGAAGAAGGCCAAGTCCGGGAACCCGGTCTTCATGCTCGACGAGATCGACAAAGTCGGTTCCGATCACCGAGGTGATCCTTCCTCCGCCTTGCTCGAGGTCCTCGACCCCGAGCAGAACGATACCTTCGCCGATCACTTCCTCGAAGTGGAATATGACCTGTCCCACGTCATGTTCATTTGCACCGCCAATACCCTCAATACTATCCACCCCGCCCTGCGCGACCGGATGGAAATCATCGAGATCAATGGCTACTCGATGGAAGAGAAGGTTGAAATCGCCAAGCGGCACCTGATTCCCCGCCTCCGCAAGGAGCACGGCCTCAAGTCCGCGGAAATCCGCATCGGCAAGCCGGGCATCCGCAAGATTATCGAAGGCTATACCCGCGAATCGGGCGTCCGGAACCTCGCCCAGAAGATTTCCGCCGTGATGCGCCGCACCGCCAAGAAGCTCGTATTCGAGGAAACAGACGCGGTATCTGTCACCCAGAAGAACCTGGAAGATTACCTCGGCATTCCCCGCTTCGAGAATGACATGTACCAGAAGCTGGAAACCCCCGGGGTCTCCATCGGATTGGCGTGGACCCCGGTCGGGGGCGATATCCTCTTCATCGAGACCTCGCTCACGCCCGGCAATGGCAAGCTGTCCATGACCGGTCAATTGGGGGACGTGATGAAAGAGTCTGCCACTTTGGCGTACAACTACCTTCGGGGCCGGGCCAAGCGCTTTGGAATCGACGGAGATGTCTTCCGCCATTGGGACCTCCACATCCACTTCCCTGCCGGAGCCATTCCGAAAGACGGTCCCAGCGCCGGGATCGCGATTCTGAGTGCCATCACCTCGTTGTTCAGCCAGCGCATGCTGGTCCCCAACCTGGCCATGACCGGGGAAATCACCCTGCGAGGCAAGGTCTTGCCGGTCGGTGGCATCAAGGAAAAGGTCCTCGCCGCCAAACGGGCCGGGATCAAGACCGTAATTCTCTGCAAGATGAACAAAAAGGACCTCCACGAGATTAAGGAAGAGTACCTCGAAGGCCTGAAGGTCATCTTTGTTGACCGGATGGAAGAGGTGCTGGAACACGCGCTGGAGAAAAAGCCCGTTCCCGGGGCTTTGGACCTTATGGAACCCGTGCGGAGAGCGGCCAAAGAGAAAGAAGAGCGCCTGCGTTTGTTCCGGAATTCAGATGCCGGGAATCCCGGCGCCGTCCTTCACTGAGTTGAACTTGACAGGAAGAACCATTGAGTGCTGAAATGACCGATCAGGAATTGCAGGAGCGGGGCGTGGCCCGCTACGAGGAGGGGGATGCCGAAGGCGCCCTCGCTGACTTCAACGCGCTACTCGCGCGCAATCCCGACCTGCCCACCACCCGCTACAACCGGTCCATCATATTTGCCGAGGCCGGCCACCATCCCCAGGCCATTGCCGACTTGGACGTCGTCATCGGGCAACTGCCCGACAACGCCGACCTGTACCACGCCCGTGCGGCGTCGTACCGGAGCCTGGGCGACCACAAGGCCGCCCTTGCCGACATCGACGAGGCCATCCGGCTCCTGCCCGACGATCCCGACAACTACCTTTTCCGCGGCAATTGCCGCGCCGATTTGCGGGACCGCGAAGGGGCGCTGGCCGACTACTCGGAGGCCATCCGCCTGGAGCCCGCCTTTGTGGGCGCCTGGTACAACCGCGCCTTCACCTACGCTGAGATGAAGGACTATTATCCCGCGTTGCGGGACATGAAGAAGTGTGCGGAGTTGCAGCCGGATGAACTGCGGTTTCGGATGGAGATCGCCCGGTTGCACGCCGAGCTGTTGGAATTCCCCGAGGCCGAGAAAGCCTACGACGAGATGATTCTCAAGTGGCGGTACATCGGCCCCCTGTATTTCTACCGGGCCCAGGTCCGCATCCAATTGGAGAAGTACACCGACGCCATCAACGATTACAGCCAGGCCATTACCCTGAATCCGCAGGACGCGCTGGCCTATCGTTTCCGGGGGGCGGCTTACCAGCACCTCAAGAACATGGAGCGGGCCCGCGCCGACTACGAAAAAGCGGCCGCTTGGGGCGACGTCGAAGCCAAGAAGCAACTCGACAAAATCTAAACGACTTTATTGGAAGGAGATCAGTAACCCAGGATCTTCAGCATGGACTTCCAGCTCTGTTCCTTGGAGAACAGCTTGGTGGTCACCTCCCCATTGTCATCCCGGTCAATGACGATATGCTTGGGGGAGGGGAGGAGGCAATGTTGAAGGCCGCCGACCCCGCCGAGGGAGTCCTGGTAGGCTCCGGTATGGAAGAATCCGAGGTATTGGGGGCGTTCGGGGCGGAATTTGGGGAGGTAAATGGCGTTAGAATGGGCCTCGGAATTGTAGTAGTCGTCGCTGTCACAGGTCAACCCCCCAAGCAACACCCGCTCGTATTCATCGTCCCAATTGTTCACCGGCAACATGAGAAAACGCCGGTTGAGCGCCCATGAATCGGGCAGGGTCGTCATAAACGAACCATCCACCATATTCCATTTTTCCCGGTCATTCTGCTGCTTTTGGGCCAGGACTGAATACAGGACTGCCCCCGCTTCGGCGACGGTATAGGACCCGAATTCGGTGAAGATATCCGGCTCCTTGACGTCCCGGCTATTGCAGTTGATCTTGATCTGGGCGACGATCTCCTCCGCCATGTACTCATAATCAAATTCGAAGCCCAGCGAATCTTTGATGGGGAAACCCCCGCCAATGTTCAGGCTGTTGATCTCCGAGTCGATCTGCTTGAGCGAGCAGTACACATTGACGCATTTCAACAGCTCATTCCAGTAGTAAGCCGTATCGGAGATGCCTGTATTGATGAAGAAGTGGAGCATCTTCAGCCGGAACTTTTTGTGTTTCCGGATGGTGTCCACGTAGAATGGCACAATATCGCGGTACCGGATTCCGAGGCGGGAGGTATAGAACTCAAACTTGGGGTCCTCTTCCGCCGCGACCCGGATGCCGATCTGGATCGGCTCGTCAATGAGTTTCTCCAGCCGCGTCAACTCATCCTTATTGTCCAGCACCACCACCATGTTCTCGAATCCTTCCCGATGGAGCCGCGCAATGCTTTCCAGGTACACATCCTTCTTGAACCCATTGCAGATGATATACCGGTCCTTGGGCAGCAATCCCGCCTCGTACAGGCTCTCGACAATGTTCAGGTCGAAGGCCGACGACGTCTCGATATGGGCGTTCTGTTTGAGGATTTCTTCCAGCACAAAAGAGAAGTGAGAGCTCTTCGTGCAGTAGCAATAGTGGTACTTGCCCTGGTAAAGCGATTTGGCGATGCCCACATTGAAGAGCTTGCGCGCCTCTTCGATCTTTTCCCCAATCCGCGGCAGGTAAGTCAGCTTCACGGGCGTCCCGTACTGCTTGATGATGTCCATCAAATTGACCCCATAGAACAACAGCTCATTGTTCTCGGTCGCAAAGCCCTCCTGCGGAAAGGTAAAGGACTGCTCAATCAGGTCGATGTACTTATTGCGCATGCTTCAAATCTAGTAGGATTCACGATTCAATGGAAATGAATTTCGTGTGAACAGGTCATGTAGGTGAGTTGGATGGTGCTGGTATATGAGATGTAAGTGAGATGGATGGGAAAATGTTCGGGAGGGAAATGGATTTGTTTTTGGAATAGAAGAATGAAAACTTGGTGGAAGGAAAACAATCCCGGACCTGAATCGGATCACTTATGTCGGACCTGACCCCTTACGAAAGAGCAGCTGATTTCCTCCGCAAGAGCGGAGCCCTTGTCATCACCGCCGGAGCCGGGATGGGCGTCGATTCGGGATTGCCCGATTTTCGCGGAGACCAGGGGTTCTGGAATGCCTACCCCATGTACGCCCCCCTCGGCATCAATTTCGTCCAGGCCGCCAACCCCCGCCACTTCGAACAGGACCCCGCCTTCGGCTGGGGATTCTATGGCCACCGCCTCCATTTGTACCGGGATACCACCCCGCACCAAGGCTTCCACCTCCTCCGCCAATGGGCGGAGCAACTGGACCTGTCGGTCTTCGTCGTCACTTCAAATGTCGACGGGCAATTCCAAAAGGCCGGCTTTCCGGGCGACCAGGTCTGCGAGATCCACGGTTCCATCCACCACCTCCAATGCCTGGAGCCGTGCAGCCAGGCCATTTGGCGCAACGAGGAAGCGGTTCCGGTGGACCACACGAGCATGCGGGCGCAGCACATTCCCCGTTGTCCCCGCTGCGGCGGTGTGGCCCGCCCCAATATCCTGATGTTTGGGGATTGGTCGTGGATCGGGGCGCGGACCGAGGAACAGGAAAGCGCCTACGGCCATTTCATCCGGGCCCACGAAAACACCCAGATCACTGTTGTGGAGATGGGGGCCGGGACGGCAATCCCCTCCATCCGGAACCTGAGCGACCGGCTCAGCTACCGCCTGGGCGCACACCTGATTCGGATCAATCCGAGAGAACCGGAGACCTCCGCCAAGGATGTCTCCCTGGCCGAAGGCGCGCTCAGCGCGCTCCAAAAGATCGACGCGGCCCTGAACCGCTGATACCCACCTTCCATGCCAGTTCCCCCGCTTGATGGCCCCATTCTGGGTATCAAGGCCCCTTTTGGCCCAATATCATCAATATTGATGACCCCAAATCCGCTTTCCTGATGAGCGGATGCGAATGGAAAACGGCCACTTTGCCCCTGTCTGGTCGGACATCTTTTTCCATCGAAACTTCAATCACAATCGTTATGAACATCAACTCTATCCACCGGGGCTTCTGGCTCCTGGTCCTGGTACTCGGCGGGCTCCAAGTTGCGACCGCTCAAACCACTTACCTTACCGTGGGCTGTGGCGGCGGGGTCCCGAACTTTACCTCCCTGCGCCTGGCCTTTTCCTATGTCGAATCCAATACCTTTCCCGGGGATGTCGACATCTCCATCTGTTCCGGGACCTACAATGAAAACGCCTACATCACCGGTTCAGGATTGTCCACCCCCGGCGCCAAGGTCTACGTCCATTCGGCCACTTATAACCCGGCCGATGTGACCCTCCGGCCTTTTTCCCTCTTCCAACCCCAGGTCCTCCGGATCCACGGCTTTCAGGGAATGGAATTTGAAGGGCTGACCTTGGAAGTCGCGACTGCGGGAACGGGCATCCGTCGCCATGTGGTCCGTACCCAGGCCGCGGCGGGCGATCTTGCCTTCAAGAATTGCCGGATGCTGGGCAAACGTCCCCTGGGGGGCATCTACAACCCGGAAAATTACGCGGTGATCCGGGCTGTGAGCCTGAACGATCCCTTGCAGCTGTTTGACTGCGAGATCACTGGCGGCGCGATGGGCATCAATGTAGCCACCGCCTCGGGCCTGGCCATCCTGAACGTCCAGGGTTGCCACCTCTTCAATGTGGAAACGGATGGCATCCGGGTGGATGTGCCCATTTTCCTGACCCAGATCGACGACAGCCACATCAATTTGGTGGGCAGCGGGGATTGGAATGGGGTGACGACCACTTATGGTCCCGGCACCCGCCTGTTCATGGACAGCACGGTCATCATCACCAACGGCGGGAACCGGGTCCACGGGATTCTGGCCCGGGCTGAGGAGGTCCAATTGACCCACAATGCGGTGCTGATGGCCGATCATTCCAAGGCCTTCGGCATCACCTTGCACCCGGAAGCCAGCTTCGTGGACATCGCGGACAACCGCGTGGATTACCCGGGCCTGATGATTTCGAGCATCCGCCCGGATTCATTCATGGGCATCCAGCGTCCGCCGGCCGTATTGGGCAACAACAACCAACTGGACCACCTCTTCTTTGAGGGGAATGAGGTCCGTTGTGACGGGGCCGACGATGGCCAGGGCATCTACGTGGAATTCAATGGCGAAGATGTGAACAATGGGGTCAAGGCCAATGGCAATTTGGTGGACCTCGACGATTGGGGCAGCAATGTTGCCTCGGAAATAGCGGGGATTGGATTGCGCTCGATCGTGGAGGGCGAGGTTTCCAGTTTGGAGCTGTCGGAGAATCGGGTGCAGGTCAAGGCCAAGGGAGGCAATTTCTCCTTTGGGGTGGTTGTCGAGAGCTTCTATTCCCTCGACCACATCACCTGTTTCAACAATACCATCCACTATATCTCTACGGTCCAGGGCCCCTCGGGTACGGCCTGGTACCTGCGTCGTTTGCAGGGAGATGTCGGGAAAAATGTCTACCTGGGCAACAATATGGTCAGTGTCCTCCGTCAGGACAACCGGGCGGTCACCGGATTGCACATTTCCATGGAAGCGGCAAGCAACCACTACCTCTGGCACAATTCGGTGAATGTCTACGGCAACCACCAATCCTATACGAGTTGGGCGCTGGAAGTTGATGGCTCTTCTTCCGGTGGGGCGGTGGACCTCCAGGACAATATCTTTTCCAATGTCACCGATGGATTGGCGTTTGAGAACCAGGGCTACCTGGGCAACTGGTCCTTCAGCGAATCCAATTGCTATTACGTGGGATCGGGGCCGCGGATTGGAAAATGGGGCGCGACGACCTTGGCGACCCTGGCCGACTTCCAGGCCATCACGCCGTCGACCTGGGACAACCTGTCGGTTGATTTCAATCCCGGCTTCGTCGCCGGGGATGACCTGCACCTCGCAGCGGGCAGCAGCCTGCTCGGGTACAACGGCAAGAAGCTGATCTTCGGCGGCCCAACGCTTGTCCTGAACCAGGACATCGACGGCGATGCCCGCACCCTCATTGACAACCGCGAGATCGGCGCCGACGAAAAATCCCTCCCGGTCGTTCAATTTCCCTTCAAGACCTCGCCCCCGCGCCCGGTCGACGACGCCCTGACCCTGTTCCCCCAGCCCGCCCGCGACAAGGTCTGGATCCAGTGGGAAGGCCACCCGAATGCGTCCTTCCAGCTGTTTTCCTCCTCCGGCCAATTCGTAAAATCAATCCCGACTCGGGGAACCACGACCGAGCTCCAACTGGATGGTCTCAGCCCCGGCCTCTATTTCCTCCGGGCCCAAGACCAGGAATGCCAGCGCCAGCACCGCTTGATTCTCCAATAGTTTCGATGGGCTTGCCCTCCGGTCCTCCATTCCCTTCCGGGGATGGGGGATTTTTTGGGTTTTCCCCCGCTCCATTTTTCCCTCCGCTTTACCATCTCTCCCAAATGCTCTATTTTGGCCGGAAATCAACCAATGATGAAAAGGCTGTGCTTTATTTTGGGAATGTCCTGGTGGGGATTGGGAATGCTATGGGGACAAAATACGCCGGATTCCACCCGGTTTGAGGTGATAGAAGACCAGATTCCGGTGCTGATCCGGTCCCAACCGGACAGTGTGCGCCTCCTGTTGGAAGAACAGGGGCGGCTCATTGCCCACGGCGACCTCTACGAGAGCACCCGCACCGACTTCCGCGTGCGTTGGTACAACAACTGGGGCATTTACCACCGGCTCCAAAGCGATTTGGACCAGGCCCTGCACTATTACCGCCTCTCCAATGCCGCGCAGGACTCGGCCGCCAATCCCACCCGCAAGGCCATCCTCTACAACAACATCGCCAATGTCCATTTTCAAAGGGGCGACTATCCCCTGGCCTTGGACCAGCATTTCCACGCCCTCTCCATCCGCGAGGCGATCCAGGACTCGGCCGGGATGCTCATGTCGCAGGGCAATATTGGGTTGGTCTACGAAAACCTGGGAGAAGCTGCGGAGGCGCGGACGCATTACCTCCAGGGCCTTGCATTGGCGGAGACCCTGAACGATACGAATATGCTGGCCTGGACCTTTACGAGTCTGGGGACACTGGATTTGGGGGCGGGGAAATGGGAAACGGCCGAAGACTATCTGAGGAAAAGCTCCCGCCTCAAAGCCCATCTCGGCGACCAAAGAGGAATCAGCTTCAACCTGACCAATCTCGGGGCGGTCTTTCTCCACCGCTACCAAATGGCCACGGACAATGCTTTGGGCGACAGCATCGAGCAGTATTTGGGCCGGGCCGAAGCCCTCCAATTGGAGATGAACAATGACTTTGGCCTGGCTGCGACCTGGAATTACCTGGGCGAATGGTACCTCGCCACCCATCGGTACCGGCAGGCCGTCGAAACCTTGCGGCGGGCGGATTCGCTGACGGCGGTCCGGGACCACCCGCAAGAGCGGGTGCGGTCGCTGGAATTGCTCAGCGAGGCCGAGGCCGGCCGCGGCAACTACGCCGCCGCCCTGACCTGGCACCAACAGTTCAAAGAACTGAGCGATACCTTGTTCAATGCGGAGCGGGACCGGGAGATCGGTCGGAAGGAAGCCTGGCTGCGCTACCAGCAGGAATTGCGCGAGGACCAATTGCAGTATACCTCGCAGTTGGCGCTGGAAGCGGCGGGCCGGGACCGGCAACGTCTGATCCTCGTAATTACGGCCCTGAGTCTGGTTTTGGCGCTGCTCCTGATCGGTCGGCTTTACCAGAAGTGGCGGGGAGCGCGGCAGGACCGGGACATTGCGGAGGCGGAACGGGAAATGCTGGCCCAACAGAACGAGGAATTGGAGGGGCGGATCAAAGAAATCCAAGCGAAGTTGGAAGGGGCCCGGGAGGAACTGCCGGCGTATATGGAACGGCTGACCAAACGCGAGATGGAGGTGCTGCTGTCCCTGGGCAAGGGCCTCACGGACAAGGAAATTGCGGAGCGACTCTTCATCTCGGTGGCCACGGTCAGGACCCACAACCGCAAAATTTACGAGAAGCTGGCCCTGAAGAACCGCACGGAGGCCGTGGCCCTCTTGCACCGCTACCAACTCACGTGAACGGCGAAACAGGTATTTTCCGGGACCCTCTCATTCTATTTTTTCCCTAACTTGCCCCCATGATCGAACTCCGTGGTGTATGGAAAGGCTTCGGCCGCCAGCAGATCCTCGAAGACATTTCCTTCCAGGTGGAGGACGGGGAAAAGCTGTGCATCATTGGGCAATCGGGGTCGGGGAAATCGGTGACGATGAAGATCATCACGGGTATCCTCAAGGCGGACCGGGGCACGGTCATCGTCGAAGGAGAGGACATCACGAAGTTTCGGCAGCGGGATTGGACCCGCATCCTCCAACACGTGGGCGTCGTCTTTCAGGGCGCCGCCCTGTTCGATTCCCTGACGGTATTGGAAAATGTCGGCATCCGCCTGTACGAAGAGAAGAAGGAGAGCGGGGAAACCATCCGGCGCCTGGCCGCGGAAGCGGTGGAGCAGGTCGGATTGAAGGCGAATGAAGTCCTCGACAAGTACCCGGCGGAGTTATCGGGCGGGATGCAGAAGCGGGTGGGCATTGCCCGGGCCATCATTCACCGCCCCAAGTACCTGTTTTACGACGAACCCACCACCGGCCTCGACCCGGTCAATTCCAGCCTCATCGATGACCTGATGCATTCCCTCGCGCAAGACCCGGAGCGGACCTCAGTCATCATCACCCACGACATGTTCACGGTCAAGACCATCGCGACCAAGGTCGCCTTCATCCACAACAAACGGCTCCACTTCTACGGGACCCCCGAGGAGATGTTTGCCAGTTCGGACCCGGTCGTCCGGGCCTTCCTCGAGCGGAGCATCTGACCGCAGCTCCGGCCCTTCCTTATTCAAATACCTTCCCCATCAACTCCACGTCCAGTAATGCTGAGAAGGCTTCCCAGTGCGCTGTCCCCGGCACACTGAAGGACTCCATATACGTGGCCTTCAGCCGCTCCCGGTCCACAAAGCGGACCCCGGTGGCGGCCATGCGGTCCCGGTCTTCCGGCTTGAGCCGGGAATAATAGCGCGGCGGACCCGGCAAGGATGGGGGCGGAGGGATCTCGGTTCCCGCCTCGAACAGGGCAACGGCCTCCGCGGTCATGTCCACGGTCGTGGGGATCAGAGGCATAAACGCCGAAATCAAATCCATCGACGGATCAATCGGTTGCGGCCAGAGGGCGATGATCCGACCGGAGTCAATCTTCGGGGTGATTTCGTGGAGGGTAAAGGAGGTCTGGGACTCCCGATGAAACAAGACCCAGCGGAAGGGAGAGTAGCCGGCGTACTGGGGGAGGTGCGAGGAATGCAGGTTCCAAAAGAAGCCCCGGGGCTGGAAAAACTCGATGAGCGGGGGCTTGAAAATAAAGGGAAAACGAACCGAAATCGCCCCTTCCACTTCGTGTTCACGGAGGAAGTCCCGCATCTCCGGAGAGTTCAGCTGGGCCGAGGTGACCGTCTGGCTGGGCGCATCGAACTGGCGGGGGAGATGGCCCGGCGACCAGGCGTGAACGCCTTCCGGCGGCGTCCGTTGTTCGAGGAAGGGGAAGACCTGCTCTTCCAACATGAAGACCTGAAAGTAGACCTCGGGCCATTGCTGTTCCTCGGTGAATGCGCCCCGCAGGGAGCGGAGGGACTGCACCAGCACCAGCTGGTGACCCATTGCATGGAGCCGGGCACTGAGCCGACTGGCCAGGACCTGGGTACTCAGGCTATTGCCGTAAAAGAGGGCGATCTTCATGCCCTAAATTACATGAAAACGGAATTAAATGGGTGTATTGGCGGGGGAAGGCGCGATCTGAAGATACTGTTGGAGGGTAGCGGAAAAGTTGGGGGCCAGGGCGACCTGGGCGGGATCAATCAGCATGTGGTCCCGGACGACCTCCGTGGCCATGGCACAAGCCGCCTGGGGGAGATGGGCAAACAGGACCCGGGTCTGGTTGTCGTAGGGGCTTTGTTCGCGGTGCTCGGTGCTGGCCGGGGCAAACTGGAAGCCGATTTGTTTTTGCATGGCGATCCGGGAGGCTCCTTCGTTGATGGTAAAGGCCAGGCAACCGATGGGCGCATGGACAGAAGCACTATACAGGTGGTACCGGAAGAGGCTGCTCAGGCCCTTCTTGCGGTGGGCGGGCAGGATTACCAGCCGGTCCAATGCCACGACAGGGCAGGGCACAGCAAAGTCCAATCGTATATCAAAGAGCTGCTCAAGGGCAGCTTGTTCGGACAAGAGGATGCCCCGCAAGCTGGCGATGGCGGTCCCTTCCTGGTCGCGGACATACATCACGCATCCCCAGTCATCGTTCGCGTCCCAATGCAGAAAATCAAAGGATTTGAGGGTGGTCCCATAGGCCACCCGGTAGGCTTCAACGCGCAGTTGGGAGACTTCCCGCTGCTCCAGGACGGTGCTGGCTACGTGGAGGGTATAATTCTTCATCATGTTGCTAAATGCGGCCGAAAGACGAGTTTTTTGGGGAGATATGCAAGCGAAATAATTGTTACGAAAGAAGAATCATATGGGGCCGGTTTGGGGACTGCGGCAGGAGGAGGAGCAATTGTTGGAGCTCCCGCGTGAGCGGAGCGACTGCGGATCCTCCGGTCCCTTGGGAGCCGCCCTGATTCGACCTACTTCCCGCCTACTTGGGTAAGGTGGCTGAATTTATCCGGCCGGCTCGTTGCTACGTTCGGCCAACCCCTTGGTGAATTCATTTGGGGCAAGGGGTAAATGAATTCGACTGGGCGCTGGGATCATTTACCTCGGCGCCGGGCGAATTTGGGTCAGGACCCGAATTCATTCGCCTCGCCGTAGGGCGAATTTGGGTGCGCACCCAAATGAATTCGACTTGGTGCTGGGACAATTTACCTCGGCGCTGGACGAATTCACCTTCGACCCAAATTAATTCGGGTCGGCACCCAAATTAATTCGCCTCGGCGTAGGGCTAATTTACCTTCGCGTTGGAACCTCCCACCTATATTTGAAGATGTTTCAGAAAACAGCTAGTTTATTTGGGGGAATGGGCGAAATGCAAAGGAATATTTGGTGGGGCAAATGGCCTTGTCGATTCGTATTGCTCTTCGTGGAACTAAGTTCCACGAAAGCAGATCGGGAAAAATAGGACGGGCCCATTCATCATTTTTGCTTGGGTGGAACTTGCTTCCACCAAGCGGTCATTGGGCCCGCCTGCTCGGAGGACTTGCCTCCTCCCCAAAATGTGCATATTTGCACTTCTCTGAACCCGCACCTTTACCACCATGGCCAAATTCAAAACGATCTATATCTGTTCCAACTGTGCAACCGAGTACCCCAAGTGGCAGGGCAAGTGCGATGCCTGCGGCGAATGGAATTCCCTGGTGGAAGAGGTGGTGGAGAAAACGGCAGCCAAGAAAGCGGCCCGGGTCCAACGCCAG
Source organism: uncultured bacterium (assembly GCA_963923035.1). Lineage (GTDB taxonomy): Bacteria > Bacteroidota > Bacteroidia > J057 > JADKCL01 > CAWUKT01. The sequence goes on along the minus strand of CAWUKT010000087.1, from coordinate 14,039 downwards.
GTGGCCACGTCTTCCCGCCAACCGCGCCCGCTCGGCGAGATCGACGACATCCGCGAGCAGCGGCTGGTCACGCCCGACGAGGAACTGAACCGGGTCCTCGGGGGCGGCATTGTGGAGGGCTCCGTGGTCCTGCTCGGGGGCGAACCCGGGATCGGCAAGTCGACCCTGTTATTGCAGGTGGCCTTGCAGGTGACCGGAAAGAAGGTCCTGTATGTGTCGGGGGAGGAATCGGAGAAGCAAATCAAGATGCGGGCGGGGCGGATTCCCCACAACAACGATTCCCTGCTGGTGGCGGCCGAAACCAATTTGGAGACGATCCTGGCCCACTTCAAGCAGATCAAGCCGGAGCTGCTGGTCATCGATTCGATCCAGACCATCCACAGCGAAACACTCGAATCGGCGGCGGGCTCGGTCCCCCAGGTCCGTGAATGCGCCCAGCGCCTGATCCGCCTTGCCAAGGAACACCAGGTACCGGTCTTCCTGATCGGCCACATTACCAAGGAAGGGAGCCTGGCCGGGCCCAAGGTCCTGGAACACATGGTGGACGTGGTGCTGCGATTTGAAGGGGAACGCCACCACAGCTACCGCATCGTCCGGACGCTCAAGAACCGCTTCGGGTCGACCCTGGAACTGGGCATCTACGAAATGAACCAGGCCGGACTCCGAGAGGTCCGCAACCCCAGTGAGATCTTCCTGTCCAGCGGCGACCCGAGCCTCAGCGGGGTCGCCATCTCGGCCACCCTGGAAGGGATGCGCCCCCTCCTGATCGAAACGCAGGCCCTCGTGACCCCGCAGGCCTACGGCACGCCCCAGCGGAGTGCCACCGGCTTTGATTTGCGCCGCCTCAATATGCTGTTGGCGGTGCTGGAGAAGCGCTGCGATTTCCGCATGGGCCAAAAGGACGTGTTCGTGAACATCGCCGGGGGGCTGCGGGTGGAAGATCCGGCGCTCGACCTGGGATTGATCTGTGCGGTGGTGAGTTCGATGCTGGACCTGCCGCTGGCCCGGACGATGGTCTTTGCGGCGGAGGTCGGCCTGACCGGTGAGATCCGCGCGGTGACGCGCATCGAGCCGCGGTTGGCGGAGGCAAGCAAGCTGGGCTTCAAGGAAGTATTCATTGCTTCGAGCCAGGCGAAGGGCATGGCGGACAAGTTTCCCCAACTGAAGATCCGGGCCTATTCGCGGCTGGACGAAGTGTTCCGGTCGGTGTTTTCCGGGGCCTGATCCAATAATTGAATGGGGGGAGCGTAGAGAAAGGGAAAACCTGTTTATTCAGCGCTGATTTTCCCCTATGCCACGAACCCATTTATCTCCCCGGTTTCATTCCGCATTTTTCTTCCCGGAAACCGCCCATTATTCTTTAAATTTGGCCCCTGCATGACCTTCCTGAATCCCATATTCCTTTGGGCCGCTTTCGCGGTGGCCATTCCCATTATCGTTCACCTGTTCAATTTCCAACGGCCGAAGCGGGTTCAGTTCTCGGACATCTCGTTGGTGAAGGAGGTGAAGCAAACGGTGGTGAAGCGGATGCGGCTCCGGCAATGGCTGTTGCTGTTGATGCGGTGCCTGGCCATCCTCGCATTGGTATTTGTGTTTGCCAATCCGGTGATTCAGGATGAAAATACGGGGGTGGTGCAGGGAAATAGCTCGGTGGCGCTTCTCATTGACAACAGCTATTCGATGCGCGGGGCCAATGACAAGGGGAGCTACTGGCTCCAGGCTCAGAAGATCGGCCGGGAAATCCTTCGGGCCCACGGCCGCAACGACGAGTTCCTGGTCATGACGACCCAGGAACCCAAGGTCAACTTCAGCTTTGGTGAGCAGCAGGCTGCGATCAAGGAGTTGAAGAACCTGCCCATTCAACAGAATGTTCGCTCCTTGCCGGACCTGTTGACGATTGTTCCCGACTTTTTTTCCAATGCGTCCAATACCCGCCGCACGTTGTACTTCATCAGCGACTTTCAACGTTCGACGGTGGTCCCCGACAGTGCCCTGTCTTACCCGATGCCGGAGGGCATCGACGTCAATCTGATCCCCCTGTCCACGCGTTCGCTCCGCAATGCCTTTGTCAAGGACCACGCGGTGACGACCCAAATCGTCGAGAAGGACAAACCGGTCACCTTGAACCTTCAGGTGGTGAACGATTCGCCCGAGCCGATGAAGAAGGTGGGCCTGCGGGTGGTGATCAACGGGCAGGAGCGCCCGGCGCCGACCGAAGACCTGGAACCCGGTGAGGTCAAAGAGGTTGAGGTCAACTTGATCCCGAAATCGGCGGGCTGGCAGAGTGGCTATATCGAACTGGACGACTCGGAGGTGGATTTCGACAACCGCCGCTACTTCACCTATTTCGTGCCGGAGCGGGAGAAGATGTTGGTGGTGGAGGAAACGCCGGTGCCGAACCTGCGCCTGATGCTGTCGGGCGATGTCCTGAGCCAATTCGATGTGAAGTTTGTGTCGGGCAAGGACTTTGGAGAAGAGAACCTGGACCAGTACAAGTCGATTGTGTTTGTGGGGCAAAATGACATCTCGAGTGGCTTGCAGGACAAGCTGATCGCGCATTTGCAGTCGGGCAAGAGCATCTTGTACTTCCCCGGACCGGCCCTGGATTTGCCGTCGACGAACCGCTTTTTCCAGGCCCTGGAACTGGGGACGTTTGGGGAGAAGGTGGCGCGGGAAGAAGGGCAATTCGCGGCGGGGGTGGACCTGGATCACCCCGTCTTTGAAGGGGTTTATGTCGGGGAACGGAACCAACGGAAATTCGACGCGCCCCTCATTTTCCAGCACTATCCCTTCCGTCCTTCCAATACCATCGTCCAAAATACCATCCTGCGCCTCGAAAACCAGGATGCCATCCTCGTCGAATCCCGCCCTCAGGGCGGCTTGTTCTACTCGATGGCCTTTTTCCCCGGCGACGATTGGAGTGATTTTACCCTGAAGAGTTCCGGCCTTGCGATCATGGTCCAATTGTCCCGGATGATGAACCAGGCGCAGCAGGTCCAGCAGAACATGGACATCGGTGGGGGAGGGTATAAGCGGGTCAAAACGCAGGAGAAGGACGTGGTCAAGATGATTGCGGACGACGGGACCGAGATCATCCCCGAGCAATTTGTCCAGAGCGGTTATATCGTCCTCAAGTTCGACCGCCAGGAACTGAGCGAAGGTAATTATGACCTGGTCCAGAATGAGCGCCTGCTGGAAAAGATTTCGTTCAATGTCCCGGATGAAGAGTCCACGCTGGAATCTTTGAGTGAGCAGGAGCTGCGGGACTTCTTTGCCGATGCCGGAATCGAGGGGCTTCAGATCTCAGAACCTGTGGAGGGACGCTTTGCCGAACAGATCCAGTTGCAGAGTGAAGGCCTGCCGCTGTGGAAATATTTTTTGATTGCGGGCCTGGTATTTTTGTTAATTGAGGTCGTTTTACTCCTTACCAAAGAAAAAACCGCAGTTCCCGCATGAGTCGACTCTTCTTTCGAAAAACCCGAATCATCGATCCCGGGGGGAGTTTTTCGAGCGATACCCACTATGACATCCTGATTGAAGACGGAACCATCCTGAAGATTGGCACTGATTTGTCGTCGGAGGTGGATGGGGAATGGGAACTGCTGGAAGGCGGTGTCCTGAGTCCGGGATGGGTCGACCTGCGGGTCCACCTGACCGATCCGGGCGAAGAATACAAGGAGACCCTGGCCAGTTTGGCGGCGGCGGCGGCCCATGGCGGCTTTACTTCGGTGGTCACGATGCCGAATACCCACCCGCCGATGGAGACCAGCGGTTCCATTCAGGCGCTGCGCTCCCGCGCCGAATCGCTTCCGGTCCGCATCCTGCCGACCGGGGCCCTGAGTGAAGGCGCCTCCGGCAATGACCTCGCCGAGGTCTACGACATGCACCAGGCGGGGGCCGTGGCCTTCACCGACGGCATCCACCCGACCCAAACCACGGGCTTGCTGCTCCGTGGCCTCCAATACCTCAAAGCATTTGAAGGCTTGCTGATGGAGTTCCCGATGGACCTCAGCATGGCCCGTTCCGCGCAGGTCGCGGAAGGCATCCCCGCGACCCGGCTGGGCTTGCCGGGTGTTCCGGCCCTCGCCGAGACGCTTTCGGTCGACCGGGCGCTCCAGGTCCTGGACTATTTCCCGGGCCGGCTCCACCTCGGCCCGATCACGACGGCCACGGCCATCGATCAGATCGCCCGGGCCAAGGAACAGCATCCCGACCACCTCAGTTCGGAGGTCTCGGCCTTGTACCTGTTGTTGTCGGACGAGGACCTCGAGGGCTTTGATCCCAATGTGAAGTTGTGGCCGCCCTTGCGGAGCCCGGCGGACCGGTCGGCCTTGGTCCAGGCCGTTGCGGCCGGGCACGTGGACGCGATCTCTTCGGGCCACCAGCCCCAGAGCATCGAAGAAAAGAAGCACGACTTCTACCAGGCGCAACCCGGGGCTTCGACCCTGGACATCGCATTTGCTGCGGCCTGGACCGCGTTGGATGGGGCGGGCGTCTCGTTGGCCCGTACCATTGAGCTGCTGACCTCGGGTCCCCGGCAGATCCTGGGGCTTCCCCCGGCCCAGATCAGGGAGGGAGCCACGCTCGATTTGACCTGGTTTGACCCTGACGTGACCTGGGTCCCGGAACGGAAAGACTTCCGGTCCCGGAGTGCGTTCAGCCCGGTGCTGGGACGGACGCTGAAGGGGCAGGTTTGGGGGACCCTCTGCAAGGGGCAATGGCAATCGGCGGCCTCGCCGGTTTAGGCAATTCATCGTTATTTCTTCTTGATTGGCGTGAAAATTCCAGCTGTTCACAGCAAGGATTAATGAATTGTTAATATTTACCTAACAGTCAGGCTCTATAAAATTCGTTGCTTGCAAACCGCCCTGAAATTCGGGAGCAATGAATGAATGAACTCAATCAAAATAGTGCTGATCAGCGGGTCAGTTCTGCATCTAAATTGGTGCGGATACTATCCTTGGTGGCAGCTGGATTGAGTTTTTTGGTGGGGTTGTCCTTGTTGAGCCAGTCCTTTAATTTCTTCGGCCAGGAAACGATTGTGGAGCTCCAGCGCGCGGCCTCGAATCCCTTTGTGGGCTTTTTCGTGGGCATCCTGATCACGGCCATCCTCCAATCGAGTTCGACGACGACTTCATTCATTATCGCGATGGTGGCGAGTGGGGTGCTGGGAGATGCCTCCGACCCGGCGGCGATCTCCAAGGCGATTCCGATCGTGATCGGAGCGAATATCGGGACCACGGTCACCTCTACGATTATCGCCCTGGGGCATATCGCGAGCCGGAAGGAGTACCGCAAGGCCATTGCGGCCGCCACCATGCACGACTTCTTCAATATTTTTACGGCCCTGGTCCTCTTTCCCCTGGAACTGGGCTTTGGCGTTCTCAGCAAACCAGCCACTGCCCTCGCCGATTTGCTGGCCATCAGCCCCAATCAGGGAACTGCATTTGGCTTCATGGACCTGTTGATCGCGCCGGTTTCGGATGCTGTGAAAGGCTTTTTTGGTTTGTTCATCTCCGAACAGCTCATCCCCGTCATCACCATTCCTTTGTCTTTGCTGCTCCTCTTCTTGACCCTGCGGTGGATCGTGTATTTGCTGAAGACGAATGTATTGGTGAAGGACGAAAAGGGAATCAGCCGGGCCTTGTTCCAAACGAAATGGAAGGCTTTGGGATGGGGAGTCTTGTTGACGGGACTGATTCAGAGCAGCTCTGTGACAACGTCCCTGACGGTGCCGCTGGTGGCGACGGGACGGGTGCGGATGAAAGAGGCATTTCCCTTTATCATGGGGGCCAATGTAGGAACGACTACGACCGCACTGATTGCTTCATTTCTGGTTTCCGGCACCAATCCCCACGCAGCGGTGACCATTGCCATTGCCCACCTCATCTTCAACCTCATCGGGGTCCTGATCTTTTTCCCCATCCAGAAAATCCGCCATTTCCCGGTCAATATGGCCCGGCGTTTGGGACGGGCCACCTTGCGCAACCGCATTGTTGGGATCGTCTATATCCTCGTAATCTTTTTCCTCCTGCCCTTTTCCATGGTCATCATGACCCGCTCCCAAGACTATTCCGCTGATCCCGGCGTACACCAGGAAATGCCCGCAGTTGGTGATTCTGCCGAACCCTCCGAAGACTAAGCCGGATTTCTCTTTTCCTTGACCAAAACCGCCCACAAAATGGCTGAGATGGCCAGGCTGGACCCGCATACATAAATGATCAGGGTCTTGTCGGCTGCATTCTCAAAGATCCGTCCAAACACTCCACTCACGACCAGTTGGGGAAGCACCACGCTCAGGTTGAAGATGCCCATCCACAATCCCATGCGCTTCCGGTTGACGTATTCGCTCATGATGGCAAAGGGCAGGCTCACGACGGCGGCCCATCCGATCCCAATGAAGACCATGCTGATGTAGACGCCGAGGAAACTGTTTCCGGCTCCGACAACGGCAAAGTAGGACAGGGCCATGATGCCGATGCAGGCTGCATGGACGCGGACCCGGCCCCATTTTTTGGCGAGGGGCTCCAGGACCAATGCTGGCAGGAGAAACCCGACGGTGTTGAGGATGGCAAAGCTGATACCGGGGACCTGGCCGAGCTGGTCGTCGTTGGTAATGGACATGGCCTGCTTGACATAGGCGAAGAGGAAGACGAACATGGTTTGCACGCCGAGCCAGGTGAAGGCGTGGGCGGCGTAAATGGCGAGGAGCTGGGGCAAATTGGTGTTGGTGGCGTCGTTGTTGTCCTCGTCGGTCTCGGCGGCCAGTTCGCGGGGTTCGGAGATGAAGAAGGGGGGAATGAGGGAAAAAATCAGGGTGAAGCCGACGCCAATGTAGATGAGGGTATAGTTGCCGAGGAAGGCGCCGATGAGGTAGGCCACGACGCCAAATGCGCCCGAGACGGTCTGCATCATGGTGAAGCCCTTGGTCCGGGGATCTCCCTCGGGGGTGACATCGGCGATGATGGAGCGGGTGGGCCCAAACCCGACGTTGATGGCGAGGTCCAGGACGAGGGCGACCACGAGGGCCACGCCGATGATGTCGGTAAAGCCCAGGGAGGCCGAGATGACGTCGAGGTAGGGGAGGCAGAGCATGGCGATGCCCGCAAAGAGGCCGCCGACGAGGATCATGGGGCGGCGGCGTCCTCCGATGGCCCAGAGCCCATCGGAGATGTACCCGGCCAGTAACTGGCCGACGATCCCCGCGAGGGGGCCGGCCATCCAGACGTAGCCGATTTCTTCCAGGTTGAGGCCGTACTTGGTGCTGAGGATCCAGCTCAGGGCCGAAATTTGTACACACAAAGCGAAACCCATGGCTGTGGCCGGCAGGCTCAGCAGGATGTAGAAGGGCGTCGCGAGGCGACGCTGGATAGCGGATGTTTTGGTCTCCATGAAAATCTCTAAACTGAAGGGGCTAAAACGAATTGTTTTTCTTTCATTGTATCCCAAACCGGGACAGACGCCAGGGGATTGAAGGACAGTCCTTTCCCGATGGTGGAATAATAATAGTGTCAATATGACACAATAAAAAATTTTATTCTTAACTTACTTGGCGGGTCACCTTAGTTTATCTTAACATTTACTGCACATGGAAAAAAAGCCACGGCTTAGCTTTTGGGATATCTGGATGATGAGTTTTGGGTTCATGGGAATCCAGTTTGGCTTCGCTTTGCAGCTGGCCAATACCAGCCGGATCTTTCAGATTTTTGGAGGGGAAGTGGAAAACCTGGCGATTTATTACATCGCCGGTCCAATCACGGGGCTCGTGGTTCAACCCATCATTGGGTACTTTTCTGACCGGACCTGGCATCCAAAATGGGGACGTCGGCGTCCTTTCTTTATGGCGGGTGCCTTGTTGGCCTCGGTGGCCCTGGTGGCCATGCCGAATGCTGGCGTCTTGTGGGCGGCCATCGGGGTCCTGTGGATCATGGACACTTCCTTTAATGTGGCCATGGAGCCGTTCCGGGCGTTCGTGGGGGACAAGTTGCCCTCCGAACAACGGACGATGGGCTACGCTACCCAAACCTTTTTGATTGGAATTGGGGCCGTGATCGCTTCGATGTTGCCGTATATCCTGACTGAGTTTGGCGTGAGCAATGAGGCGGGGGAAAATGAAATCCCGACGACGGTCAAGTACTCCTTCTACGCGGGTGCGGTGGCCATCTTGCTGGCCGTAGGTGTGACGGTTTTCTCTACCAAGGAGTACCCACCGGAAGATTTGGAGGCGTTCAAGGAGGAGAAAAAGAACACCAAGCTGCTCGATGTCTTCTATGACATCTTTGGAGGCCTGTTGAAAATGCCGAAGACCATGGTCCAATTGGCCGTGGTTCAGTTCTTCAGCTGGTTCGCCTTCTATTGTATGTGGGTTTACGCGACCCCGACCGTGGCGGAGAATGTCTTTGGCACCAAAGACGTCAATTCGGACCTGTTTCAGGAGGCGGGCAACTGGGTCGGGAACTGCTTCGCGGTGTACAACGGCATGCCGTTGATCTTCGCGTTCCTCCTGCCACTGGTAGCCCGGTGGACGAGCCGCAAATTGACCCATGCCATTTGCCTTGCCTTTGGAGCCATCGGGATGGCTTCGGTTTTCTTTGTGACCGACAAGTATATGTTGTTGCTGTCCATGGTCGGCATTGGAATCGCCTGGACCAGTATTTTGTCCATGCCCTATGCCATCCTTGTCGGCGCCTTGCCCGAGAAACGACTGGGCTATTTTGTAGGTGTGTTTAACTTTTTCATCGTCATTCCCCAGCTCATCGCGGGGTTGGCCCTCGGACCCATCATCAAGAACCTCTTTTCCAACGATGCCACTATGACCCTGTTGCTGGGCGGCATCTGTTTGCTGCTGGGAGCTTTCTCCGTAGCCTTTGTTACCGACCAAGATGATGTCGTGGCCCAAACCTGAGTAGGGGGGCGTGTATTTCTGATATAAAAACCGAGATGTAGATGCGTTTTCCGGTCCTATTTGTTCTGCTCGGTCTCCTGGTGGGGACCTGTGGTACCTTGCATGCTCAATTCCAAACTCCTTCCATTGATGGCAATGTCGCCGGAGGAGAGTACGGAAGTCACGTGGATGGCGCCAACCAGCAGGCCAATGGAGGAACGACCTGGTTCATGACCTGGGACGACAACAGCCTGTACATCGCCTATACGGGATCGAATATCACTGAAGGAGCTGCGCTGTACATCGATACCAACCCGATTGTCCCTGTGAATGGGGGCACGGATGCTGATGGGAGCAACCAGGGCTTTTTCACCTATGACCGCAACCACATGATGCCACCTTTCCGGGCCGATTTTGTGGTCTATTTCAAATCTACTTACAACGAATACCGCTATGCGGATGGGGCCGGCTACTGGGGCGGCCAGACCTCTTTTGCCCTGCCCATTGCCAGCAATGGCGGCTCCAATACGATTGAGTTGGCCATTCCGTGGAGTGTGGTCACGAACGGGGGCACCCGTCCCGACCAGTTCAACTGGTTCGGGTACAAGATGTACGATTATGGCGCGGGCACCAATGGCGTTTACCAGCCTGTTCCCACCGCCAATCCGGGCTGCACCTGCAATACCGATCCCAGTCAGCTGTACGCGACGCATTACTACAATGTGCTTGCAACTGCCGATGGTAGTTCAACTTTGCCCTTTTCCACTCAGAGCCTCACTTACCACGAAGACAACAGTGGACCGGGTGGGGGCTTGTATTTGAATACGGCTTCCCTCTACGACCTGACCATCAACAACAACAGTCCGGACAATACCGATAACGACCCCGGCAATCATGTCTACGACAACAATGGCCCCGCCAACCGGGTCCTCGTGGAAGGGACCATCGACATTGCCCATAACCTTTATGTGGGAGCTGGCTCAGCCTTGCTGCCCGCCAACAATGCCCCGAGTGATGTGCTGGCGACGGTGACCTTTACCGGACGTCCCGGCTCGCTCTATAATTTCGGGCGCATCGACCCGAATCCCGAGGCCGCCGGCGCCAACGATTGGGACCGCCGCCGCATCAACTTTGTCTTTGATGGCGTGACGACCATAGAGGCCACGGACCTGTTCAAGGACCGGTTCCGGCTCGGCAATGTCACCGTCAATGCGGGCGACTCGTTGCTGGGTCCGGCCGCAGATTCTGCTTCCATTGAGCTGCAATGGGGCGTCTTTGAGAACAATGGCGTCGTGGAATTTGGGGGAGCGGGCAATGGATTTGTCGATCTGGGCACGCGGGGAGACTGGGGGCAGCAGAATGATTATTTCCTGAATGGCTCGGGTGGTGCCTGGCACCTGCACGATATTTTGGTGGGGCGGAATTCTTCCCACCTGCAACCCGTCAACGGGGGAGGAGCTCTTCAACTGGAATTGACGGGAGATTTTGAGAATTACGATGAGTTCACGGCGAAGGCGGGCACAGGAGAAATCAATGTGCTGATGAATGGAACGGAGCGGCAGTATATTCGGGGCAATGTCACCGAGACCGATGGCGCGACGACCACGTTCCATGATTTGGAAATCGCCAACGACAATGGGAGCGGGGGGAACAATGACCAGGCGGATGTCTGGTTCGAGAGCTTTGGCGGCGGCACCATTGATTATTTCTTGACGGGCACCCTGACCCTGACCACAGGAGATCTGGTTACCCGGCACCGTAGCTCGGGTACGGCCCACCGACTAACCCTGCGGGATTCGGCCCAGGTCGACGCGACCAATGCCAGCAGCAATACATCGGCTCGTTTTTCCAGCATGGTGGATGGGCCTTTGAGTGTGGAGGTGGAAAATTCCTCGGCGGTCACCAAAGGTTTTCCGCTGGGCAAGACGGGAACCATTTCATCGACCTCCATCGGCGACTTCCGACCGGTCGGCCTGCTGGTGGACCTGGACGCTGTCACCCGCACGACCTTTACGGCGGAGATGTTCCTGGATAACCGATCCACCTTTTATACCTGGCCGGCTCCGGTTCCCGAAGTCATTGCCTGGATTTCGCCGGACCGGTATTGGAACGTGACCCTCGAATCTGGCGGCGCCAACCTACAAACTGCCACCATTGCGCTGAGCTACGATAGCCTCGCTCTGGATGATGGGGTGACCGCCCCCTCGACCTTGCGCATCGTCAAAGACGATGGCGCGGGCAATTGGGTCAATATCACTCCCCTGGGCCCGGTTGGCACTGCCGTTGGTACCGGCACGATTACTTCCCAACCCTTCGCTTCTTTCAGCGACTTTACCCTCGCGCGGGTCACCACAGGCTCCCTGCCCGTCATCCTGGGCGATTTTACCGCCCGCCGAAGGGATACCTATACCGCTTTGCGGTGGACGACGCTGGAAGAGGTCAATGTGGATTACTTCGAGGTCGAGAAAAGTGCCGATCAGCTGAGCTGGACCCCGGTCGGACGGGTAGATGCCGCTGGAAATTCGTCTTCCAACCTGGCCTACCAGTTGGATGATCCCGACTGGGCGGCTGGCGTGACGACCTACTATTACCGTCTGCGGACGGTGGACATTGACGGGAGTACGGACTTTTCGCAGGTCCGTACGGTCACTTTGGATGGCCATGCGACGGAGTGGGCGGTCTATCCGAATCCAGCGACCGATGGTTTCTGGTTGGATGCGCCGATGGAAGGTCGGTTCACCATTTATGCTTTGACGGGTCAGGAGATGTATGCGTCACCGGTGGAGGCGGGCCTCCACCATGTGCGGCCGCCGTTGTCGGCGGGGGTATACATGGTGGAATTTGTGGGAGCGAACGGACAGCGGCGGGTGGAAAAGTTGTGGTGGAAGTGAGTTGGGGAAAACATTTTTTCGAACATTACGTTTAGTGGAATATCCAAGATGCTTTCCTTTCCAACGTTTGATCCCGCCGACATTTAAAAGTACGTTTGGTTACAAATAGCCACTCCCTTTTGCGGTCAGGCCAGTTTTGGTCTCCCTTACTGCATTGTACGGGAATCTGAGACGTTTAAGCATTTTAGATTCTTAATTATTTACCTAATTTTGGTAAGACCTTTTAGTCCTCAATTTAGCAATTGACCCATGTATAACAGTGAATTCGAGAAGTACGCCGTCAAGCACCTGGGAATGAGCAGTATGACACTGCATCGCTATTCCAGCCACCTGAACGGTCAATTCACCAACCTCACCCCGAACATCATTGAGGAAAGACAGCTCAATGCCGTTGCCATGGACGTATTCTCCCGTTTGATGATGGACCGCATCATCTTCCTGGGGACCTCGATCTATGATACTGTCGCGAATATCGTCGTAGCTCAGTTGTTGTTCTTAGAATCGAACGACAACAAGAACGATGTCTATATCTACGTCAACTCTCCCGGTGGCTCCGTATATGATGGCCTGGCCATCTACGACGCCATGCAGTACGTGACCCCCGATGTGGCCACCATCTGTACCGGTATGGCAGCTTCCATGGGAGCCGTCCTGTTGACTGCCGGTGCAGCTGGCAAGCGGACCGGATTGCCCCATTCCCGCGTGATGATTCACCAGCCCCTCGGCGGCGCCCAGGGACAGGCCTCTGATATCAAGATCGTCCACGAACAAATGGAGAAGATCAAGAAGGACCTCTACGAGATCCTCGCCAAGCACTCCAACCAGCCCTATGAAAAGATCGAAGCCGATTCTGATCGTGACCATTGGTTGACTGCTGCTGAGGCCCGTGACTACGGACTGATCGACGAAGTCCTCGCTAAGAAATAAGTATTCCCCAACCTAGAATCCGATGCCGGAAAGAAAACAGCAATCCTCCTGTTCATTCTGCGGACGCTCCAAGAAAGAAGTGGACGTCCTGCTTGCAGGGTATGGAGGAGCGCATATTTGTAATTACTGCGTTGATCAGGCTTACCAGATCATCCGGGAAGAGTACAAGAAGAAAACCACCGATAAGGTGCTGAATGTGCTCAAACCGAGTGAGATCAAGTCCCACCTGGACCAATATGTCATTGGTCAGGACGACGCAAAAAAGGTGATTTCGGTGGCCGTGTACAACCACTTCAAGCGCATCAATGCGCGGGCCACTGCCAGTGCAGATGATGATGTGGAGCTGGAAAAGAGCAATATTCTCTTGCTCGGTCCGACCGGTACCGGAAAGACCCTGATGGCCCGGACGATTGCCCGGGTCTTGAATGTGCCTTTCTGCATCGCCGATGCCACGGTCCTGACCGAGGCTGGATATGTAGGGGAAGACGTCGAGTCGGTATTGGTGCGTTTGCTCCAGGCCGCCGACTATGATGTCGACGCCGCTCAGCGGGGAATCATTTACATCGACGAAGTCGATAAAATTGCCCGTAAGGCGGACAACCCGTCCATCACCCGCGATGTGAGCGGTGAAGGTGTGCAGCAGGCCCTCCTGAAATTGCTGGAGGGCACTGTCGCCAATGTGCCGCCGAAAGGCGGCCGGAAGCACCCCGAGCAAAGCATGGTCCAGGTCGACACCACCAATATCCTCTTCATTTGTGGAGGCGCTTTTGATGGACTCGACAAGATCATCTCCAACCGGGTGGCGGTCCAGACCATTGGCTTCAAATCCGGTGAAGGGAGAGAATTGGACAAGGAAAATATCTTCCGCTATGCCCAGCCTACAGACCTGCGTCGCTTCGGCCTCATTCCCGAGATCATCGGCCGTTTGCCCGTATTGACCCACCTCACCAAGCTCGACAAAAAGGCCCTTAAGAATATTCTGACGGTGCCGAAGAATGCTTTGGTCAAGCAGTACCAGCGCCTCTTTGAATTGGAGGACAAGGAACTGGAATTTGACGAAGGTGCCATCGACTTTATCGTCGAGATGGCAGACGAGCTGGAACTCGGTGCTCGGGGTCTGCGGTCCATCCTGGAAGCAATTATGCTGGATGCGATGTACGACCTTCCTGATTCCAAGCAGAAGAAATTTACCATCGACCGTGAATACGCGAAGGAGAAATTCTCGCGGATCGACGCGGTCAACCTCAAGATTGCCAGCTGAGTTTCTCAGCCTTGCACATAGAAAAAGAGGCCGTCTCATAACCACGAGGCGGCCTCTTTCGATTTACCCCCGGTCA
>CAWUKT010000086.1:0-30128 GCA_963923035.1 uncultured bacterium | reverse complement strand
ATTCTCTCAACAACGGTTGATTTCGTTGTTTATGGAAAATTGATCCACTTGGGTTGGAGGTAGGGGGTATTTGGTTTTGAGGTGGGGGGGCCTGCCTCTGACCCAAATACAATTCGGGTCAGAGGTGAATTCATTCGGCTCTGACCTCAATTCATTGGGCTTGGAGGGCAATGAATTCGCGGAAAAGGTGAATGGGTTCGCCCTGAAGGTCAATATGATTCACCTTTTTGGCATTTTTATTTGGGTACGAGGTGGGGGGAGGGTAGCAACGAGGTGGAGGGGGGGACCTTTTACCCAAATACAATTATGGTTGGAGGTAAATAGAATTAGGGTTCGAGGTGGGTCAATTCGCCTGGGAGGTGGGGTCATTGAGGTCGAGACCGAATTCAATGGGGTCGATGGGAAATGGGATTGAGGTAGGTGGTCGATAAACAAAGGGACCGGATGAATGAATGGAGGGTGTTGGTCAATGAATTGGGCTTTGGGGTGGGTGAATTAAGGTTCCGGGCGAATTCGCCCGCCCCGACTTTCGTGGAACTTAGTTCCACGAAACGAAAACAGGGCCGTCAGGCCACCCAAGAAGCATTTTGGTGGAACCAAGTTCCACCAAAGCGAAAATGGCGAATCGCCACGTCCAATTGTATTGCCCCCCAAATCGCCCCAACTGCTCCCACCAAAAACCTGACGAATCTCAGCTTTCTCTGAACTCCACTTCCAGGTTCCCAAAGCGCCCATTTTTCCCCTATTTTTTCCCTTCCTCCTCCCCTATTGCCCCCCGCTCCATTTTCATTGCCCCAGTCCGGTCGCTCTTTTCCCTATTTGCCCCTCCTATCTCGCCCCAAATCTCAACGCCATTACCCTCAGGGGCCAATTCCATAAGTTTCAAAATTAATTGAAACTTAGCGCCGGATATTGTAGTTTTACTATCATACTAATCGGAAATATTCCTAATTTGCCGACGACGAAAGATACGTATGTCAGTTGACCTGAAAAAACGAACAGAATTCTTCATCAAAGACCTCCACGCCCGCGAATCCATGCGTTTGGGCTGGTACCGTCAGTGGGGCCTCGACGAAGATCAGTTGCGCTACCTCCGCGAGCGGAAGGCCAAGCACGCGGCGTTTTTGAAGGATTTGCTGCGCCGCCGAGGCCTCAAACCAGCTTGGTACGCCCGCTTTTTCTACATCGCCGGCAATATCTTTGGTTTTTTCAGTGCCCTCCTCCCCGAAAAATGGGTCAAGAAAATTGAGCGCACCCTCGAATTCTGGATATTGATGCGCTACCAGGACTATTTCCGGAAGATGAAGCTCGACCTGAATCTCCGCTCGATGATCGAATCGGTCCAATTGAGCCGGATGAACCACAACGAGCCCGGCATGGATGCCCTTCAACTCATCGAATCCATCATCGTGGAAGAAGAAAAGGAAGTTCCCGCCCTCGGCCTCTAGTTTTCCCTCAAAATCTTATCGTACCAGCTTTCCAACGCCGCCGCATTGCGGGTAATGGAATGGTATTTGCCCACCCGTTCCCAACTGGCGGCCCCTTTTTCCCGGATCACGGCCGGATTCTCCCAGATGCTTTGTAAAGTCACTTCCAATTGGGCTTCGAGGGTCTCGCGGAATGCCTGGCGCTGGCGGGGCGTGGCGAGGATGCCGTTGCCGTGTTCGTCCTTGGGGACGGACAATTGCCAGCCATTTGAGGGCGGATTGATTTCGGGCAGGGCCCGGATATCGGTCGTGATGACCGGGACCCCGGCGGCCTGGGCTTCGAGGACAAAATAGCCGTAGGTATCGGCCCAGGTGGGAAGTAAGGCGAGGTCGGATTGTCGGAGGAGGTCGAGGACTTTCCGGTTGGGGAGGGAGGAGAAATGTTGGATGCGGTCGGGAAAACGGCCCAGGATGGCCTGGGCTGCCTGGACTTCAGCGGTGCCCGCCTGGGTCGCATAATCCCCCGCCTTCAGGCCGGACACAATCGTCAATTTCATGTCCCAACCCTTCTGCCAGCCGCGTTCCAGTACCCGCAGCACTTCCAAACCGCCCTTGCGGTAGAAGTCATTCCCGACCAGCACGAGCTGAAGGGGGCCGGCCAGCGGGGCTTTCTCCGCCATGCTGTCCAGGAGGAGCGGCTGGGGTGGATGTAGCACCTGCAACTTGGGTTGAATGTCCGCGGCATAGGCCGGCCAATCGGCCAGGAGACTTTCCTGTAAGCGCCGGGTGCATTGACTCAGCGCGATGAGGGCGTGGCATTGGGGACGGGCCTGTAATTTCAGGCCCCACTCGAGACGGCCCTTGCCGTAGGCGGTCCACCGCGGCAGCGTGGTTTCAAAGGTCGTCAGCCAGGGCGTTCGGGCCTGGCTGAGGCTGTTGAAGAAATGGTGGATGTCACAAGCATTGCTCCAACTGTGGTGCAGGTTGTCGAAATAGGGATGGGCGCGCCCGGTCAGGCGGAAATGGATATAGTTGGGAAGTCGGTAGAGATTGGGGGCGCGTCGGACGCGGTAGTCGTGGAATGGAAGGGCGGAGATATTGCGGAGGTTGGCGTAACCGGACTTGTCGGTGCCGATGGTGCGCGGGGAACGGGCGGAGGCTGGCTTCGACATGGTTTCCCTCCCGCGTAAGTGTTATTCGAAGGAAATCAGGAGCTGGTTCTTCTCGACGGACTGGCCCTGGTCGATGTGGATGGCGGCGACGGTCCCGGCGTCGGGCGACTTGATCACGTTCTCCATCTTCATGGCTTCGAGGATCAGGAGGGCATCTCCCTTGGCGACTTCCTGGCCCACGGCGACACTCACCGAGTGGATGAGGCCGGGCATCGGGGCTTTGATCTCGGAAATCCGGCTGCTGAGGGCATCCGCCAGGCCCATTTTCTCCAACAACCGATCCAATTCAGTCGTGATTTCGGCCGTGACCTTTTTTCCATTCACCAACAAATCAACTGTTTTCTCCTCGGCATTGACCTCGACGACGTGCACGGTCACCGCGCCATCGGGACGGATGACCTGGAAGGTCCCCTCCCCCAATTCGACGATTTCCAATGCCTGCGCTTCGCCGTTGACGGTGATTTCACTCCCCGTAGCGTCAATATTCAGAGGGTCCTGGCCGTTGATTTTTACCTCGTACATCGTTGTTGATTCGGTGAATATTGCGCAATTTAGGTCAGACTCTGGTATTTCTAAAATTCCGTTTATGAAAATCACCCCTGGCTCGGCTTTCCGCTGCTTGCCCCTGGCCCTCCTCCTCTTCTTTAGCGCCTGTAAAAACCGGACCCCGGAACCGCCGTCCGCGGATACCGTCCCGAATGCCCCCGTCGTGGTGGCAGATACCCCGCCCGCTGACCCTGCGGCTGAGGAGCCGGAGGAAAACATCGCCGTCTACAAAGGCCCCCGGGAGCGCCCCTGGGATTTGTTGCATACTGGCTTGCGGGTCAGCTTCGATTGGGACCAACGCCGCCTCCAGGGCCAGGCCGAGCTGCAATTGACGCCCCTCTTTTACGACCAGCAACGCGTCCGGCTGGATGCGCGGGGCTTTGAAATCCAGCAGGTCCAAATGAACGGACAGCCCCTCTCCTACGACTACGACCTCCGCACCCTTGACATCCCATTGCCCCGGACTTTTTCCCGCTCCGATACCCTCCAACTCCGCATTGACTATACCGCGCGGCCCTACGAGATGAAAGAATTGGGGCTGGAAGAATGGGAAGATGACCACGGACTCTATTTCATCAACCCCCGAAATAAGATTCCCAACAAGCCGCAACAGATCTGGACCCAGGGCGAGATGGAAGCCAACTCCTGCTGGTTCCCGACTTTCGATCAACCCAACGAACGCTGCACCCAGGAGATGTTCATGGAGGTGGAAGACCGGTTTGTGACCCTCTCGAATGGGCGCTTTGTGGGGTCGGAGAAAACGGAAAATGGGACCCGGGTCGATCACTGGAAAATGGACCAACCGCACGCACCCTATCTGTTTATGATGGCGGTGGGAGAATTCGCGGTGGTGAAGGACAGCTGGCGGGACATCCCGGTGAACTATTATGTCGAGTCCGAATACGAACCTTACGCCCGTCAGATCTTCGGCAATACCCCTGAAATGCTGGAATTTTTCTCGACCAAACTGGGTTATGTCTACCCCTTCGACAAATATTCCCAGGTCGTGGTCCGCGATTTTGTATCGGGGGCGATGGAGAATACGACCGCCACGATTCATTTTGAAGGCCTGCAACAAGATGACCGGGAAATGCTGGACTATACCTTGGAGGAGTTCGTCTCGCACGAGTTGTTCCACCAATGGTTTGGGGACGTGGTGACCTGTGAATCCTGGGCCCAGCTCACACTCAACGAAGCCTTCGCCACGTACGGGGAATTCCTGTGGATCGAACACAAATACGGCCGGGACGAGGCCGATTGGCATTTTCAAGGTGACCGTCGCAGCTACCTCGGCCAGGCTTCCTACGAAATCCATCCCCTCATCCACTTCGCCTATGACGACAAGAACGACATGTTTGACGCCCACAGCTACCAGAAAGGCGGTCAAATCCTCCACATGCTCCGCAAGACGGTGGGCGATGAGGCGTTCTTTGGCAGTATCCAGACCTATTTGGAGCGCCATGCCTTCTCGGACGTGGAAGCAGATGAATTGCGACTGGCCTTTGAAGACGTGACGGGCCGGGATTTGAAGTGGTTCTTTGATCAATGGTTCTTCTCCGCCGGCCATCCCCAGTTGACGGTCCAACATGTCTACGAAGACGGCGATTATCTCCTGCGGGTGCAGCAAACACAAAGCAACGAGGTCCCCCGGGTCTTCCGCTTCCCGGTCGCGGTCGATGTCGCGATGGCCCCGGATGGCGCGCATGACCGCCAGGTTCATTGGGTGGAGACCCGGGATACCACGCTGCTGATTGCGAAGGGAAAGCGGCCCTATTTTGTCGACTTCAATGCCGATGGAGCTTTGTTGGCGGAGGTAGAGGAAGAGCAGGGAATGGAAATGCTCACCGCCCAATTCAACGGGGGGACGTTCGCCCACCAACGGTTGACGGCCCTGCGGGAATTGGGGAAGGATCCCGATCAGGATGCTTACGTCTCGGGGATTCGGGCCGGGCTCAAGGATGAGTTCTGGGGCGTGGTTCGCCGGAGCCTGGGCTACCTGCGTTCGAAGGGCAAGGATGAACAGATTACCGCCCTCAGAGAGGAGCTAATGGCTTTGTTCGAACATCCCAAGGCCTATGTCCGGTCCAGCATGCTTTCGGTCCTGAACGGACGGGTAGAATATCTCAAGGAAGCCTGGGCGGATGAATGGCAGGCGGCATTGATCCAACAGGTCACTGCGGCCACCAATGACCGGAGCTATGAGGTCCAGCAGAATGCCTTGGTCCTGTTGTACGGCCTCTCGCCGGAGCAAGGACTCGCCCGGGCCCGCGCCTTGGAAGCAGAAGCCACCGGCAACCTCGTCCAATCCATCGCCGTGATCTATGCCCGGGCCAATGCCCCCGATGTTCTGACCTTCGTCCAGCGCCAATTGGACCTGAGCACGTCTTCCCGCACCACCGCCGGGCTCATGGACGCCTACCGGATCCTCTGGGTCGACCACGAGCGCACCGATGGCATCCCCCCGCTGAAAAAGATTGCCTCCGAGAACGCCGTTTGGTGGGTCCGCATGAATGCCCTCCGCATCCTCAATCAATTTCCCCGCACCGAAGACCTCCAATCCTTCTTCCAGCAACGTTTGGAAGCCGAACAGGACTATTCAATGGTGGTCCAAACCCTCGAAACGATCCTGGAGACGGAGGTGGAAGGAGAATAAATCCACCACTCCCCGCAATGCCTTATCTTTGCGGCTATGCAGTTGAGATGGCTACTCATATGGGTCTGCATGGCCCCGTTCCTGGGATGGGGACAAAGCGCCACGCGCCTCTACAATGAGGCGCGGGAATACTATCTGGCCGATGACTTTATCCAGGCCCGTGAACACGTCCGCCTGGCCCTCAAACTCCAAAAAACATTTCCCGATGCCTGGTTCCTGCTCGGCCAATGCTACCGCGAGGAAGGCAAGTACCGCAAGGCCCTCAAGATGTACCGCAAAGCGGAGAAGTTGACGCCGACCGATCCCGAGTATCCCTACCACGCGGCCCTCGCCTACGAGGACATGGGCAAGTTGAAGCAGGCCGTAAAGCATTACCACGAGACCCTGCGCCTGGACGAGCGCTATTTCTTTGCCTACGACCGGCTCGGCACCATCTTTTTCAAAGCCGGGGCCTATTCCAGTGCCGCCGATTATTTCCAGCAGTCCATTGACATTGACCCGCTGCGGGAGGAGGCCCATATCTGGCTGGCCCGCGCCAACTACGATGCGGGGGAGACGGAGGCGACGGTGGTTTCCTGCCGCAAGGCCCTCCAATTGAATCCCAATAGCCTGCCGGCGATGCGCCTGAGGGGCCGCTCATTCCTTGTCCAGGGCGAATTGCAGGCCGCGGTGAACGACTTCTCGGAGGTGCTCCGCCAGGATTCTAGCGATGCGGAGACGTTTTTGAACCGGGGGGTGGCACTGTTGGTGGTGGGACTCTACCCGGATGCCCTCCAGGACCTGAACCGGGCCCTGGACCTCGACACGACCCTGGCCAATGCCTGGTGGAACCGCGCGACGCTTCACTTCGAAGCTGGCCGCATGGAGGCCGCCTGGGCGGATGTTCGGCGGGCGACGGAGTTGGATCCGGAAGACAGCGAGGCGTGGCTCTTACAGGGCCGCATTGCCTTTTCGCAGCGGCAATACCGGGAGGCGGTCAAGGCCTATGACCGGTGCCTGGACCTCCGGGGTGAGTACGCGGAGGCCTACCTGAACCGAGGAGAGGCCCACCGTGTCCTCGATCACCCGAAAGCTGCCTGTAAGGACTGGATGCGGGTGCTGGAACTGGACGATGGGCCTCTCGCGGAAAAGGCGGAGCAATGGCTCCTGATCAATTGTGAATGAGGGACTACAAGCCGGGAATGACCTTGTTCTTCGGCCATTTCACTGAATAAATCAGCTTCACGGTTTTCGTTTCCCCGGGCGTCAAGGTCATGTCCCACTCCAATTTTCCATTCTTCTCGTTCTGACTTGCCCCCGAGACCTCTTCTACTTTCACGGTGATGCTCTTGTCCTGGGAAATGGGGAACTGGTCCTCCAGGCGCAGGTTGATGGGGTCGGATTTGGTGTTCCGCACCTTGAATTCGTAGGCAAAGGTCTTCTCTTTGTTGGTGCCAAAGCTCTTCGTCTCCATGAATTCCTTCATCTGGTTGCGCTCGACGACAATGCGTTGGTCGCGGCCCAGGGAGAAGAGGAGCGTATCGCTGGTATTGGAGGGGTCGAGGTAGCTCTCAGCGACAAATGTGCCTTCGTAGAAGATGTTGAGGGCACCGGCGAGGAGGTTGAGCTCGTCCCACTCGGTGACTTCGGCGATGAGGAAGGCGTCGCAGTCGACTTTGGGAGCCGCGTAGTAGCGGTAGGTCGCCGGCAATTCTTCTTTGCGGATGCTGACCTGCTCCGGCCGGTTCCCGGAGGGAATGTCCTGCCGAATTCCAATCTTGAATTCGGCGGTGGTCGCGCCTTCGACGACGGTGGTATAATCGGCGAGCGTCGTCACGTCTCCAAATTCGGCCGGTGTTCCACCGGTCACCTCATCCAATTCATAGTCGTCCTCTTCTGCCTCCTCCATCACCATCGGCTCGTTCTTCGCGCTCTTCCGCTTCTTCTCTCCCGATACCACAATCTGCTCCAAGGCCGGCGGATTGTACACATAGAGGTTCCAGGGGGACATCTCGGGCTGGTCGCCTTGCAGGCTGGGGTTGCCCGTGGACAGGGTCAGGTCCACATCTTCCCAATCGACGCCGGTGTTTTGGTAGACGTCGGCCTTGTACTCGAGGTCGATGGGATCGAGGACATTCTTGGCGCGAAGATCATAGCGCGGCACCCAACGGGCGTTGGAGACAAGGTATTTCAATTCGAGCTGGACCTTGCGGGTACTGTAAGTGCTGAGGACCACGCGGATGTCTTTGGAGGACCGGTTCCGCTTCTGGTTGATCACCAGCAGCTGGTTGCGGAGCTTTTTGACCTCCAGGTTGAGCGCTTTGACCTTGCGCTGCGACTTTAATTTCCCCGCATTGATTTCTCCGACCCGCTTCCGAAAATAATCGGCCGCCTGTTTCAATTGCTCCAGGTCCAGGCCTTTCTTTTCGCTCGCCAACGACTGGTTCGCCAGCAACAGGTTCTTTTCATTGTCGAGGATCCCTTGCAGGATTTGCTCCTCCTTGATTTGTCCCTGCAACAATTCCAATGAATCGTTCAGCACCTTCTCGCGAGGTTTCATCCCGTTGCGGTTGAGGTAGTTTACCTCCGCGACAACGGTATTGATGAGGACCTCTTTCGGGGCTTTGAACTGGATGCTGTTGGCGTCCAGGCCATTGGAAAGGCCGCGGAAGTAGACGACGTTGCGGCCCCGGCGCAGGAGGACTTCCGACTGGCGGGTGACCTGGGCCTGGTTCAGGAATACGGTCACGGCTTCGATCTTCGAATCGGCCTCGACTTCATGATCGGCTTCGGGCTGGGCAAATGCGGTCCCGGCCAGGAGAAGCAGAATGGGAATGATGATCAGATGTTTCATGTTCGTACTGCTTAGATGCCGGGAACGGTCTTTTTCTTGGGGTGTTTGACGGAAAATATCAATTGCAGGGTCTTGGTCTCGGCGGGCGCGAGGTCCAGCGTCCATGCCAATTCGCCCGTCTCTTCGTCGTGGCGGGCCCCTGACTTCTCTTCGATCTTCACCGTGATGTCTTCGTCCTGGGACACAGGAACCTGGTCGTACATCACGAGGCTGACCGCATTCTTCTTGGTATTCCGCACGGTGATTTCATAGGCAAAGGTGCGCTCCCGGTTCGTGCCCAGGGTCCGAACTTTGCTGAAATCCTTGAGTTGTTTTCGCTCGATGACCAGCTTGGGATCGCGGCCGAGGGAAAAGTCAATGGTGTCCTGGGTATAGTTCGGGTCAATGAAGGACTCGGCGATGTAGGTGCCTTCGAAGAAGACGTTGACGGCGCCGGGCAGCAGGTTCAACTCCTCCCAGTTCGTGATCCGCGCCAACAGGTAGGCAGTCGGGTCGAGTTTGGGGACGGAAGAATGCTGGTAGGTGGCGGGCAAATTGTCCTTCTGGATGGAGACCTGGTGGTACTGGCCGTCGGAGGGAATTCGTTGCTTGATTTCGATCTGGAATTCCGCCGAGGTGATGCCCTCGACAACGGTGGTATAGTCCGCCAGGGTGCGTTCGGTGACTTCCCCCGCCGAATAGTAGCTTTTGTCCATCTCTTTGGCCTGGTACTGGTCGGCCGACTTGTAGAGGCCGCCCCGGGTCTGCGCGTAGGCGCGGGGATTCCGGAGGTACAGGTTCCACTGGGCCAATTCGGGGCGGTTACCGCTGAGGTTGGGGTTGGTGGAGGACAAGGTCAAATCGATGTCGGTCCAATCAATTCCCGTGTTCTGGAAGACTTCGCCCCGGTAGGTCAATTCGACGGGGCTGTTGGTGTCGGTGGCCCGCAGGTCGTAGCTGGGCTTCCAACTGGCCTGGGGAACGATGTAGGACAGGACCATCTTGACGCGCGTGGCCGCATTCGCGCGGACCTTGACAAGGATGTCGTTGGAGGGCCGGTTCTTTTCGGCCCGCAACGCGGTCAGCTGCTTGTTCAGGCGGGTCTTGATCTCGTTGAGTTTTTTCTTCTTGGTTTTGCGCTTTTGCTCCATGGCGGCGAGCTCGGTGAGGCGCGCGCGGAAAAAGCTGGCCATGGCCTGGAGTTCGGCGACATTGACCCCGGTTTCCTGTCCCGAGAGGGACTGGTTCTTCATGATCATCCCGCGTTCGGTGGCGATGGTTCCGAGTTCGTTGTCGAGGTCCTCCTGTTGCTGCTGAATGAGCTTCAGCGAGTCCCGAATGGCGCTGACACGGGGGGAGTCTTCCTGCGGCCGCAGGTAATTGGTTTCCTTGCTGACGGAATTGATGAGGACCGCGGCGGGCGCGGATGCCTGGATGGAATTGGCGAGGATATCGGGGGCGAGGCCCTGGAACAGGACTTCATTGTCTCCTTTTTCCAGCCGGACTTCGGTTGTCCGGGTGACTTGGGCGCCAGACAGGTAGACGGTCACCGCCGAAATCTTGGACTTGGCGACGGTGGGATTTTGTCCGATCAACCATGTCCCGCTCCCCAACCAGAGAAGCACCAGGATGAATTTGTTCATGTGAATTGGTCTTTGTGGGTTCGTATTTGGTACAAAGGTGCAAATTCACAGTCAATTCCACATGGAATGGGGGAAAATGTTATGTTTGATCAAAGATGAGTTTTTCAGAACCATTAATCCCTGACAACCTGAAAGTTACCGAAAAGGAATACCTAGACCTTTCTTTTCACTTTCTGGAAAAATTGGAACTTACTGAGGGCACCATCCGAACAAAATCAACCACCAGCCCTTCCCACAACCGCATCGCCACCAATTTGACGGGCTATCTTTGGAATGCTCTGGAAAAATGTTCTGTCAATGGATCAGATCAGCGGGTAGCCCTGGAAACCAGTTCCAATTTCTTTTATCCCGATCTCTCCATTGTCTGTGAAGCCCCTGTTTACGATCCCCGCGATCCCTATTCCCTTCTCAATCCGGTCACCCTATTTGAAATCCTTTCCGATTCCACCTATTCCTACGACTTCGGTGCAAAATTCCTCCTTTACCAACAGATCCCTTCCCTGAAAGAATATATCCTCGTCTCTCAGGACAGCCCGAGCATTTTTCAATACCGTAAGAATAATTCTGGATTTTGGTACCGACAGACGTCGGTAGGCCTGGATCAAACGCTTTCCCTCCTACCGGAAAACGTGTCGGTTCCCCTTTCGGTCATTTACCAAGACCTCGCCCTATAACTCCTTCCAGCGAATGCTCTCCGCCATGTGCTTCAGGTCTTCCTTCACGAAATCGATGACGGGCGCCAGCGAGTCGTTGCGGATGGCGGTGTCGAAGTAGAAGGACGCCATGACAAGGTGGGTGGAGTCGGTAAACAGGAACTGGGCGGGGACGCCAACCGTTCCGTACAATTCATAGAAAATACCCTCGCCAGCCGGGCTCTCAATCGGGGTTTCCTTGATCTGGGAGACCTTTTGGATGTGCTTGAAGACGAGCTTGCGGTACTCTTCGTTGTGCTGGGCAATGGTCTTGTCGGAAGCGGGGATGTAACGGTAGGTCAGGTGCCAACGACATTCGAAGCGCTCCATGTACAGGTCCATCCAGCAGGAATCGGGCTTGGTGGACTCCACGGCCGCCATCTCGGGATACTCAAAGGTGAACGGGCAAGGGCCCGCATCCATGCTTTGGTAGCCGTGCTCCGGCAGGTCGATCCGAGGCCACCCCGTCGGACGGGGCAGCAAAGTCTGTTCCGGCTCCGAACAGCTCTGGAGACCCATCGTGGCCACGATGGCAAACAGGACAATCAGGTACCAGCTTTTTTCAGGACGCATTTTCATGGACATCTTCCAACACTTCAAATTTGACTCGCTTGATCCGGCGCAAGGTCGCAGACTCAATCGTAAACCGGAACTGGCCGAATTCCACCACATCTCCCCGCACCGGCAATTTCCCGTGGATTTCCAGTACCAGCCCCGCCAACGTGTCCGCATCACCGCGCACCTCTTCAAAACTGTTGTCCGGGACCTCCACAATCCGCAAAATATCGTTTAGCGGCATCTTCCCATCGAAGATATAGGTCGTCTCGGACAGCTTCGAGAAAATCAGTTCCTCATCGTCGAATTCGTCGCTGATTTCACCGAATATCTCTTCTATAATATCCTCCAAGGTAACAATCCCCGCCGTGCCCCCGAATTCGTCCACCACCACGGCGATGTGCAGGCGGCGCTTTTTGAACTCTTCGAGCAGGTCATTGATCTTCTTGGTCTCCGGCACAAAATAGGCCGACCGGATCAGCTTGTGCCAATCCTTGTCCTGGGCGCCCTGCTTGAGCAGGGCCAGCAAGTCCTTGACGTAGAGGATGCCCTTCACCTGGTCCAGGTTCTCGTCGTAGACCGGCATCCGGCTGTACCCCTCCTGGTTGATCACGTCGACCAACTCTTCGAACGTGGTCCCCAACTCAATCGCAACGAGGTCCACCCGGGCCCGCATGATAGACTTGACCTGGGTATTGGAGAAATTGACGATGCCCTTCAGAATTTCTTTTTCTTCCACCGGCGACTCTTCCTCACTCGTCAAGTCGATGGCGTGCTTGATGTCCTCAAAAGACGCCGATTCGCTTTGGTCCTTGACGCGGCGGTCGAGGAAACCGGTGGTGGAGATGAGGAGGAAGGAAAGCGGCTGGAGGAAGCCCCGGAGAATGAACATGGGAACAGCGACCCTACGGACAATGGCCAGTCGGTTTTGGGTGGCGTAGACTTTGGGGGTGATTTCGCCGAAGAAGAGGAGGACGAATGTAATGAGGCCCACTTCCAAGATCGGCAATACAATTCCCGCCCAGGCCTGGTCCTCCCAAGCGTAAAAGGCGGACATTTTGGACAGGAGGAACGAAGCGATCAGGATGATGGCTACGTTGACGAGGTTATTGGCGATGAGGATGGTGGCCAAGAGGTATTTGGGGCCCTTCAGGAGCTCCCAGACCCGGCTACCTTCGGCCTTGAACTCTTCCCGATCGGCGGAAGAGAGGGAGAAAAAGGCGACTTCGGTGCCCGATACGACGGCAGAGAGGAGGAGCAGGAAAAAGATTGCAATGAAATAGAGGCCGAATTCAGAGAAGAATTCGGGAACGCCAGCCAATATGACAATGATACTACCAGGCTCTGGGTCCACAGGTCATCACGGTTGGTTCCACATTAGTTGGCTCAAAAGGGTAAGTCATCATCCTGGTTGAGATTGTTAGAGGGGGTTTCCTTTCGGGCCGGTTGCGCGACGGGCGGTGAAGGAGAATCGTTGGTGGCAGCGGGGGCGGGGTCCAACAAACGCATTTTGTCCACTTCGATTTCTGTGGTATAGCGCTTGTTTCCCTCCTTGTCCTCCCAACTCCGGGTCACAATTCGGCCTTCCAGGTACACGCCCGATCCCACTTTCAAATAATTCTTGGCAATCTCCGCTTTCTTTCGCCACAGGGTGATATTGTGCCAATCGGTTACATCGCGGTAGTTCCCCTCAGAAGCAGGACGCCGCTCAGTGGTCGCCAGGCGGAAGCTGCACACGGCAAAGCCTTGCTGCGTATACCGCAACTCAGGAGCTGTGCTCACATTTCCAACGAGGACCGCCTTGTTGATACCGTATTTAGGCATGGATTCGGAACGTGTCTAAGGTGAAAGATAGGAAAATCAGCGTAAAAACCGCTCAAAAATTTTCAGCACTGCGCGGGAAAATCCA
Organism: uncultured bacterium; assembly: GCA_963923035.1. GTDB lineage: Bacteria > Bacteroidota > Bacteroidia > J057 > JADKCL01 > CAWUKT01. The sequence goes on along the minus strand of CAWUKT010000086.1, from coordinate 16,719 downwards.
TAGGCATCAATGGTGTCAAGGGGAATGAATTGTTGGGTCTCGGTGGGCTCACCGGGAAACTCCGCCCCCCGGTAGACCTTGATCATCATGTCGATGTGCGTCAGAACGTGTTTGAAGGCACCCAGCAGTTCATACCCATCCAAATTGGCCTGGTTCCATTCCTTCTCCCCTATCTCCACCGACGGAATTTCCCACAACCCCGCCCAGACTCCACTCATCGGCCGACGCCGAACCAGCAGCTGGCCTTTCTTCGTCCCTACCAGGAAGAAATTCAGGTACTGGGTCTTCCGCTTGGTCTTCTTCGCTTTGACCGGCAATTCAGCCACCACGCCCTTTTCCAAGCCCTTACACCCCTGCTTCAACGGACAGAAGGCACAATGCGGGGTGCGGGGCGTGCACACCATCGCTCCCAGGTCCATCATGGCCTGGTTGAAGGAGGCCGGATCGACTTCCTGGATCCACTCGTCGAGCTGAGTCTGGTACTCCTTGCGGGTGGCAGGCGCATCGATGGGGCTGAAATCAGCGAGGTAGCGGGAAAAGACCCGGAAGACATTCCCATCGATCACCGCCGCCGCATTCCCAAAGGCAATCGAACCGATCGCCCGGGCCGTATAGGGACCAATCCCCTTCAACTTGATCAACTCCGACCAGTGGTCCGGAAATTTGCCCTCCATCTCCTTCGACACCACCTTCGCGGTATGGTGCAGGTTGCGGGCCCGGGAATAATAGCCCAGCCCCTCCCACATCTTCATGACTTCGTCGTGGCTCGCCGCTGCGAGGTCGTGCACCGTCGGATACCGGTCCACAAAGCGCTCCCAATACGCCTTCCCCTGGTCGATCCGGGTCTGCTGGAGGATGATCTCACTCAACCAAATTTGGTAGGGGTCCGTGGTGCGTCGCCAGGGAAGGTCACGGCCTTCCCGTTCGTACCAATCCACCAAGGAACGGGCTGGATTTTGCATGCCGCGAATTTAAGGATTTCGGGGTGGGGCTTCCCCCCCGGAAATGCAAAAAGGCGGGATGACCCGCCTTTCTGCTGTATTTTTTACAGAAACTTATTTCTGAATCAGGTTCCAGATCAGGAGGCCGATGATGACCACAACAAGGATCACAAATCCGATGAATACGTAGAGGTTCCGTCCTTCCAGACCTTCGTCTACGTCACCCACGAATTCCTCTTCTTCTTCGCCACCCTGGCCCATGCGGGAGCGGTCCGGGGGCACAAAGCCGAGCAGGTCACTCAGGTGATCCTGGTACTGGACGCTGAGCATGGAATCGCCGCGGGAGATGGCGTGCAGCCACAATCCGTCCCGGAGTTCCTGAGAAAAGTCGAGCGGAATCTGACCGGCCATGAAGGGCTGGCCGTGCTCGATGTTCCGGAACCAGTACATCACGGAGTCGATTTCGATGTTTTCGGGGGCGATGGCCGGAGAAATGGGCCATCCGGAAGTCATCAGCTCGGAAAGGATGGCGCCTTCGCGGAGGCCGATGGGGCGCTGCGCGCGACCGCCGTAGCCTTGGTGACGGACCATGGAGTTGCCGGCGTCAGCTGCGTTGTGGACGGATTCGTTGATCCAGGATTCGTCGATTGCAGCGGGATTCTCTTCGTCCCGGACCATGGCCGGGGTATCGCCGGGGTCGTTGCCCCATGCGAGGCTGACCGGAATGAGACGTTCCTGAGCGGATTCGCCTTGCAGGCCATCGAAGATGAAGGAGCCAGCGACCCAGCCCGTAGGCGCATCTTCGGTGCGTACCTGGAAGTCTACTTCAAACAGGTGAATCGGAAGGATTCCTTTGGGTTCGATGGGAAGACGAACGGATTCTTCGACGAAGGCTTCCCAGGAGTAGGGAGAAGTCAGGAAGGGGAACATCGTGGAGTCTCCGGTGGTGAACACCAAGGAGAAAATCACGGCTCCCTCCGCAAAATTGGTCTTGGTGGCATCCGGGTTGTTCGGATCGCACCACACCTGGCCCAAGGTATAGGCCGCAATATCATTGTAGAAGGTAATCTTGTAGTTACGGGCGCGGCCTTTCTTCTCTCCGGCAAAGTCTTCCCCGAAAGAGGTATTGTCCATCACCAAACCGTGCATGGGCTCACGACCTGCGTATCCCTGGTCGAGGAACGGCGCGTGGTACCAGGTACGGGTTTCATTTCTCTGCACAATAAAATCAACCTCTTCATTGCCTTCCCAGCAGTAATTGAGCACTTCTTTCATGAACTGCTCGGGCTTTTTCTTGAAATCGATCCGCTCCCAAGGCATCCGGCTCGTTTCGGGCATCTCAGTGGGATAATTGCTGGAAAGCTGGAAGGTGTCCGACTCGACCAATTTCAGGACCGAAGTATCCATGATACTATAATTCCGAAACTGGAATGGACCGCACTCCTGTGCCTGAAGCCCCGCCACCATGAACAGCGCGACGAGGAATAGCAAAGTTTTCTTCATGTTGGATGCCATTGTATTCAAACCGCTTTTCAAAGCAACACCCAAGCTGTACGCTTATTTGGGATGAAAAGGTGTAGCCTGTTTAATTGAAAGTCCAAAAATAAGAATCAAGTCTGAGGAAGCAAATATATATTCTCTATGATTGAATGTGGAAGAAAAATAATCCCTGAATGACACAGTTCGGCCTTCTTTTTCCTTCCTGATGTATCCCTTTTGGACGATCAGAAAAAAAGGCCAACCGATTGGCTGGCCGTATGTTGGGTTCCCGGAATCATTCCGGGACAATCAATTCAGGATAAATTTGCGGGCAAATTTCTGGGAGCCGGCGCCGAGCTTTACGGCGTAGGTTCCGGAGGTCCAACCTTCGGTTGGGATTTCGATCCGCTGGATGCCCGGAGCGAGTTCCAGCACGTCCTGGAACATGATCCGTCCCATCAGGTCCACCACCACGATTTCCATCCCGATGGTCTCCACCACATCCAATTCCAGGGCGACGCGCTGGCCACCTTGAGCCGGATTCGGCGACAAGCTCAACAGCTGAAGGTCACGCGCCCGGCTGACGGATACAACCTCGGAATACGTTTCCTGTCCATCCCGGTCCACCTGGCGCAGCCGGTAATAGGACCGTCCATCCAGGGGCTCCACATCGAGGATTTCATAATCCTGTCGGAGGCTGGTGGTGCCAGCCCCATCGACCTTGGTAATGGCCTCAAAGGAAGTGCCATCCGCCGACCGCTCCACATCAAAGAAATCATTGTTGGTTTCCGATTCCGTGGACCAGGCCAGACGAATCTGGTCGCCTTGGTTCTCGGCCCGGAAATTGGTCAACTCAACTGGGAAGGTGACGTTGGTGAGTCCGAGGACAAACAGACCGTTCTCGGTATCCGTGGCGATGATCCGGCCGGAAGGCAGGAAGGGATAGACGCCCCAGTTGCCGCGAATGCCGGTATAGTCCGTGTGCTGGGTATGCGTGTCGTAATAGGCCACGCGAACCGGGCTCAGCCGGTTGGTGATGTCATAGATTTGGACGCCGTCGTGGTAATAACTGATGTACAGGTAATTCCCATTGACGACCTGGTTGTGGGGGATCGAATTGGTAAGCGTTGGCCCAAGGAGCGTTGAGCGGAAAACTGCATCGACATCTCCGGTATAGCCATTGGTAAAGTCCGAAATCTTGATCCCAGTATCGTTCGTTTCCGTCGCCCAGTAAAGCGTCTTGAATTCTTCGTCGGCCCAGCCACTGTGGGAATATCCCGGCTCGGTATAGGTTCCGACGTAGCTGATCATGGACGGGGTCGCCAAATCGGCGAAATCGAAAATCCCGATGCCGGAAGTTCCGAAGAAGGCCACGAGGGTGTCCTCGTGGGAATAGACGTCATGGACATACGCGCCCAGCGGGAAGTTGGCCAGCAGCGAAGGGCTGGTCGGATCGGAAAGGACATCTAAAATGATGATCCCGGAAGGGCTCGTCGTGGTTCCCGCTGCGTACAGACGGCCGGAGGATTCGTCGATGAAGATGTTGTGGCAGGTCGAGAAGAAGGCCTGGCTGTCGTAGACCTTGTTGATCGAGGCGGGCAGTCCGGCGAGGTCGTAAATTTGGAGGGAGGAGGAAGGTCCTTGGTCGGAAACTACGTAGAGGTAGTTCTGGTAGGTTTTCAAATCCCGCCAGAGGCTATTGTTGGAAGCTCCGACTTCATTGACAACCTGAACCGTGGTGGAAGGAGTGGTGACATCGAAAATGCGAAAGCCTTCGATCGTGCCTACAATAGCGTATTCACGGCCGCTGGCAGCGTATCCCCAGATATCATTGAAAGCAGTGGTGCCACTGGTGGGAAGGGAATTGTCATCCCAATTGAAGAGGAGGTCCATGTTCTGGCTTACCTGGCCAGTAACTTGTCCAAACCCCATCACCACTATAAACATCCATCCGATCTGCTTCAAGATGCGCTTTCGAGTAAAAGTTTCTCCCATGAGCGAACTCTTATTTGCAGGAACTTACTTGTTGACTTACCAAACTCCGGATAGTCTCTACTACCAATGAGTCATGTCTACTATATGGAAACAGAATGTATAACTACACTTACACCGTCCATTCAGTAGTTTTTAGAAACTACCGGCTGTCTTCAGCAACAATATAAAAATAAATGCCCGACTGGCAAAGATTTCGATCAAATGGGGGGATTCCACTGCGAACGGAGAAAGATGGCAAGTGAGGACGAAGATGCTTAGATTGCAAAAAATGAAATCTATGTTAAAAACGGTCTTAGCATTGTTAACCGGTCTCTTTGTCGGCTTTGTAGGCCTGGCACAGCAGCCCTATTTTCAACAGGATGTGGCGTACGAAATCCATGTACGACTGGATGACAGAAATCATTTCCTTCATGCCCGTTTAGACCTGGCCTATACCAACAATTCCCCGGATACCCTGCGGGAAATGTACTTTCACCTGTGGCCCAATGCCTATTCTTCCAATGAATCTGGGTTTGCCCGGCAGAAAAAAGCCCAAAAAGACCTCCAGTTCTTCAATTCCGCCGACTCGGTCCGGGGCTATATCGACTCCCTGAACTTCCGCATCGACAATGAGCCCGTCTGGTTCCAAACCCTGGAAAACGACCCTGACATTGTCCTGTTGAAATTGAAGGCTCCCCTCCTCCCCGGCAAGTCCATTTCCATTTCCACCCCTTTCCGCGTCAAAATTCCGCGGTCTTTTTCCCGACTCGGCCACATCCGACAGCAGTACCAGATCACCCAATGGTACCCCAAGCCCGCCGTCTACGACCGCAACGGTTGGCACCCCATGCCCTACTACGACCAGGGTGAATTCTACTCCGAATTTGGCTCCTTCGACGTCTACATCGACCTGCCCGAACACTACATGGTCGGGGCCACCGGGGACCTCGCCCCCGGCGACCCCGAATGGGCCCGCATCGCCGAGCGCGAAGCCTTCACCCGCGAGCAACTCGTCCCCGCCGTCAACGACGGCCGCCTCGAAGAGCGCAGCCTCATCAAAGATTACCTCAAAGAAAGACCGTCCAAGCAGCGCAAAATCCTGCATTACCACCAGGAAAAGGTCCACGACTTTGCCTGGTTCGCGGACAAGCACTATTACGTCCTCGCCGATACCGTCAAGCTGCCCCGCTCGGGCAATTCCGTTCGGTGCGTGGCCTTTTTCACGGACAAAGACCGCGAGTTGTGGCTGGAATGTCCCAAGTACATCGTCCAATCGGTCGAAGACTATTCGGAGTGGGTCGGGGACTATCCCTACGCCCACGCGACCGCAGTGGACGGCGCGTTGAGCGCCGGCGCAGGCATGGAATACCCGAATGTGACCGTCCTCGGGACTGGCGGCAGCGCCAACTCGTTGGAGCAGGTCACCATGCACGAGGTGGGCCACAACTGGTTCTACGGCATGCTCGGGTCCAATGAGCGGGACTATCCCTGGATGGATGAGGGGATGAATACCTTCATCGAAAACCGCTACTGGCGGAAGCACCATCCCGCGGAGAACGGGATGCTGGGCCCTCTGACCGAGCCCCTCGGCTTGGGGAAAGGCCCGGCCGCAACCGCCCGCGTCGCCCAGAAAATCTCCGCCTTTGAAGGCAACGACCAGCCCATCCAGTACCACTCCAACGACTACCTGCCCATCAATTACGGGGTCGTCGTGTACATGGAAACCGGACTCGCCATGGAATACCTCGAGCAATTCCTCGGGGAAGACCTTATGGACGAGTGCCTGCGGGCCTATTTTGACCGCTGGAAATTCAAGCACCCGCAGCCCGAGGACATGAAGGACGTGTTTGAGGACATCAGTGGAAAGGACCTCGGATGGTTTTTCGGCGACTTCCTCCAAACCTCCCCCCGGCTGAACTTCGGCCTGTCGCGGACCAAAGGCAATGAGATTACGGTCACCAACAAATCCGGCATCACCGCTCCGGCCCGGGTACAGCTGCTGGACAAGGAGAAAAAGGTGATCGGGACGTATTGGACGGAGCCGTTCGAGGGAAAAACAACGATTACCGTCAAGGAAAATGACTACCAGCGGGCCTATGTCCACGGGACCGATTTTGTCCCGGATTGGCGCCCCGGCAACAACTACCGCCGGCGCAAGGGCCTCCTGAAACTCGCCCGTCCGCTCCAACTCAATGGCGGCCTTACCCTCGGCAACGAAGACAAATTCAACCTGAATTATTTCCCGGTTCTGGGTGGCAATACCACCGATGGCTTCCAACTGGGGCTGATGCTCCACCACGGGAACCTCCCTCGCCAACCCTTCAATTTCCACATCATGCCCATGTACGCTTTCCGCAGCCAGGGCATCACAGGATCGACCGGGGTGACCTACCGTTGGTTGCCACAGCAGACCTTTCGCAAGATCGAGCTCAAGGTCATTGGAAGCAGCTTTTCCACCTTCTACCGCACCAAGCAGGCCCTGACCTTCCACCTCCGCCCCGACGTCCTGACCAATCCCGTTCGGCAAAAAATCTCCCTGGAGAGCCATTTCACGGGGGTACGGTATTTGGATGATGGGAAACAGGACTTCGACCAGTTTAACCTCGAACGCCCCTGGTACGGCCGCATCGTTTATGACCTGAATTCTCAGGAAGCTCTCGGGAGCTATTCTGCCCGGGGAGAGCTGGGCTACATGGAAAATCTGGGCGTCCGATTGAGTGGAGAGGTTTCGGCGGAAAAGAAATTGGGGAATAACCAGAAATGGGCCGTCAAGGGACGGGGATTCGCGGGGCTGATCTTCCCCCAGGATGGTGCCGGGATTCCGGCCCAGTTCCAATGGGGCCTGAATGGCAGTGGGGATCCCTTCGGAGAGACGATCCTCTTCGACCGGGCCCAGACCGGCAGTTGGTTGGGCAAACAGGTCCTGAATGACCAGGGCGGATTTTCCACCACCGACCAATCCCGCTACAATCTGGGCCTGTTCACCTTCAACGGAGCCGTCAGCACTCCCTTTATCCTCGAATTGTTTGTGGATGTCGGAATGGGACGCAGGGAAAGTTTCACGACCAATTCGGTCGTGAACCAATCGGCTGGGGTCACCGGCGTCCGGATTCCCCTGCTGCGTGATGCCATCCGCATCAATATCCCCCTCGCCGAATTCGGAGACGTCGGCTATTCCGGCTTCTACGATTCCTGGACCCGCGTCGGCCGCAACATCAACTTCAGTTTTGACCCGCTCAAATTGGGACGGAGATTGGCCGGGAACAGCGTTGACCTATGAGTCTGAACATTGATTTATCGGGAACTAATATCCTGGTGACGGGCGGAAGCCGCGGCATCGGGGCCGCGCTCGTTCGGGGATTGGCGGCCGCCGGGGCCACCATCGCCATCCATTACAACCGCTCCGCCGCCACCGCCGAAGCCCTCGCCCAGGAAGTCGGCCACGACTCCTTCGCCATTGGAGCCGACCTCGCCGATGCCGAGGCCACCCAAAACCTATTTGCCCAAACCCTCGAACGCCTGGGACACATCCACGTCCTCATCAACAATGCGGGTGTCGCCTTTTCGTCTCCCCTGGACGCGTCCGACCAGCAATGGATCCAGGATTGGGAACGGACCATGGCCGTCAACCTGACGGCCGCAGGCATCCTCAGCCGCGCCGCCATTCAACACATGGGGCCATTGGGCGGCGGACGGATCATCCACATTTCCAGCCGGGCTGCTTTTCGGGGCGATACCCCGGATTATATCGCCTATGCCACCTCGAAGGCCGGCATGGTCGCCCTGCACCGGAGCATTGCCCGGGGATTTGGGGCGCAAGGCATCCGCTCCTTTCTGATCGCCCCTGGATTCGTGCGGACCAACATGGCCCAGGACTTTATCGATACCTACGGCGAAGACTACGCCCTCCAGGGCATCGCCACGGAACGTCTGACCGAACCGGCCGACCTGGCCCCCACCGTGGTCCTGCTGGCCTCCGGGCTCGCCGACCACGCCACTGGCGCATCGATTGACATCAATGCCGCCAGCTACGTACATTAAGAGTTTAACATCAACGCGCTATACATTAACCCATGGAAGTCAACGGAAAACCCCAAAGAAGCATTTGGGTAGATGAGGAGACGTCTGGCCATGTCCAGGTCATCGACCAACGGCACCTGCCCCACGAGTTTGTGGTCGAAAATCTAAAAACCCTCCAGGATGCGGCGAAGGCCATCCGGGAAATGCACGTTCGGGGAGCCCCCCTGATCGGTGTGACCGCCGCTTTTGGCATGTACCTCGCCTCTGCCTCCTTCGAAAAGAAAGACGATTACGATGCCCGTTTGCTGGCCGCCGCCCAGGTCCTTCGGGAGACCCGCCCGACGGCTGTCAACCTGTTTTGGGCCATCGAACAACAGTTGAAGGTCCTCTCCCACTCCACTTCGGGCCCCGAACGAACGGCTTGGTTGCGGGAAAATGCCATCCGCCTCGCGGATGAAGATGCCGCCACCTGCCGCCGAATTGGCGAACACGGTCTGGAAATGCTGGAGAAGCTCTACGCCGAGAAGCAAGAGCCACTGAATATCCTCACCCACTGCAATGCGGGCTGGCTGGCCACCGTGGACTACGGAACAGCGACGGCTCCCATGTACCTCGCCCACGACAAGGGCATTCCCCTTCACATCTGGGTCGATGAAACCCGGCCCCGAAATCAGGGTGCCCGCCTGACGGCCTGGGAACTCGGCCAACACGGCATTCCCCATACCGTCATCCCTGACAATACCGGCGGCCACCTCATGCAACACGGCATGGTGGACCTGTGCATCGTCGGCAGCGACCGGACCACCCGTACGGGTGACGTCGCGAACAAGATCGGCACCTACCTCAAGGCCCTCGCCGCCCACGACAACGATGTTCCCTTCTACGTGGCCCTGCCGGGAAGTACCTTCGATTGGTCCCTGTACGACGGCTTGAAGGAGATTCCCATCGAGACGCGGAGTCCCGATGAAGTCCGCCTGATCCAGGGCAAATACCGGGGGGAACTCCGTTCGGTATTGCTGACGCCCGAGAACAGTCCGGCCATCAACTATGGCTTCGACGTGACACCTTCCCGTCTCGTGACGGGATTGATCACCGAGCGCGGCATCTGCGACGCCAGTGAACGCGGAATTGCGGGACTCTACCCGGAATTCGCTCCGATTGCGTAATTCAAATCTGGTGATTGGTTAACCTTCCGGAGGACCCGGAATGAAGCCCATCAGGGTCTTGTCTTCTCCGCGAGCGCGGAGAACCAGGCCGTCTTTGTCCACCTCGTCGCTGAGGGGGATACGGACTTCGCCTTTTCCTTGAATGAGGAAAACGGGGCCGGTATACAGCAAAATATCGTTGCCGCCGTCGAGGATGTCGAGGGTCAGGTTCTGGAAGGGCTCGCAGTCTTTGCAGTCGATCTTGATGTCGACCATGCGGGTGGAGGGATCAAATTGGCCGCCCAGGACATCGGAAGGGCCTCCGGCGGAGGGCATCTCGGGAACGAAGGCTACGGGATGCAGCCCCGGAGCGGTATCAAAATACCACGAGGCCACCACTTCGGGATCAATGTCGGCGGAGCCATCCAGCCGGGCCACCCGGCTGCCTCCACTGGGCCGCAAGAAAGCGGGCAAGTCTTCCAGCGGGGTCACCACCTCCCGAATGGGCGCGATCCGAATGGGATCCGGATCGGCCGAGGCATACAGCGGTTGCTGAGATTGCAGGGCTTCGTTCCCATCGCCAAAGCCGCCGGCGGAAACGGCGGGCGTCCTGCCAACACCTCCGGAGGAGCAAGGATCGCTCCCGATTTGGCCCAGGGACCATCCCTCTTCCATTCTCCCGCTCACCAACGAATCCGCCACACAAGCTTCCTCTCCCTCCCGGTTCACCCACACTTTCCCCATTCCACAGCCTACATCGACAACCTTAACCGGGACATTTTGCCAGACCACACAGCCCCGGTCATTCGTGACGCGGACAGCGTAGACCATCGAATTGGAGGGACAAACCTGCACGTAAGCCGTTTGATCACCGGTGCTCCATTCGTATTGATAGCTTCCATTTCCCTCAATGTCCACCCCGATCTCCAGGCAGGTATCTTGTCCGTAACCCCGGTACAGGCTCCGGCAATCGGGCACCGCGACCTCGAAGGCTTTGGGGGCATCCAAGGTGGCCTCCAGCTCGGTCACGCAGCCCCGGGCATCGGTCAGGGTCAACTGATAGGCTCCAGGGGCCAGGTTCTTTAAGGTAGGGTCCTCGCCCCCCGTGGACCATTGGTATTGGTAGGGCGGCGTGCCCTCGGTGATCTTGACGCGGAGGGCGCCATCCTCGCTGTCCGGGCAATTCAGCTCCCATTCGTAGCCGGAAGGCGGCATCAGTTCCGCCACCAGGCGAGAGGTTCCCTTGAGCTCCACGTCTTGCAGCTCAATGGGGCAATCCGATCCGTACATCCGGGCGCCCACCTGGTAAAACCCGGCCGGGAGGTCCTTGAACAGGGCTCCCGGCTGGAAGGAATAGCCGCCGTCTATGGTGTATTCGAGGGTGCCGGGGGATTTGGCGGCCTGCACGGAAATGCGGCCATCGGCGCCATCATCGCAGGTGGGCGGCAAGGACTTCACGGAGAAATCGACTGACCGTGGGGCTTCCACCCGGAAAGAAATCACGGAGCTTTGGCAGTCCTGGGAATCGCGGACCAGGAGCCGGAGCTCTTTGCCGGAGCGAATCCCCGCAAAGCGGATTTGGGAATCAAATTGGTTGCCGCCGTCGATGGAATAGGCATAGGGCGGAGTCCCGCCTTTCGCCTGAAAGGAAATCGAGGCGGCCTGGGTGCCATCGCAATTGGGAGGCTGGTACTGGTATTCGAAGGTCAGGTCACAGGGCGTGGCGCTGGAATCGGCGACGGAAGTGGATGGTTGGGCAAATAGGGTTCCTGCCACTCCCATCAGGAGTGCTCCCAAGCCCCATTGGATCAGGGCGCGGCGAGCAAGGCCGAAATCCAACTCTTTTACCATCGGTGTCTATGGACAACTGTCTACAATCGGGACAGTTCCTCAAATATCCTTTTTCCCGGCGACTTTCCTCGTCTGGTGTCATTTTTTCCGTCAATTTGTCTCTGATTCTCCGTCAACTTTTACTTCCCTCCCCTCCTTCCACTTGTCCAAACCGATTCGCTGCTTTATTTTTCCGGTTCATGAGGACTGTGCGCGTCAAGAAATTCCCCCTGTTGCTTCGGACCCTGACCTTTCGGAAAGTGGCGAATTTCGGGCGTTTGTACCTGTCCTTTCACCTCAGCCGACTCCTGGGGCGCCCGGTTCACTGGGGCATGCCCACCAAGGTGGGCATGGAACCGACCACTTCCTGCAACCTCCGCTGTCCGGAATGTCCCTCGGGCCTCCGTTCATTCACCCGGCCGACCGGCATGCTGCAACTGAAGTCCTTTCAGGAGATGGTGGACCAATTGCAGGACCACCTCGTTTACCTCCTCCTCTATTTCCAGGGCGAACCCTATTTGAATCCCGATTTCCTCGACATGGCCGCCCACGCCGCCCAGCGAGGGATTTATACCGCCACCTCCACCAACGCCCATTACCTCACTCCCCAAAACGCCGAACGCACGGTCCAATCCGGCATCCACGAGGTCGTCGTGTCCATCGACGGCGCCACCCAAGCGACCTACGAGCAGTACCGGGTCGGCGGCAATTTGGAGAAGGTCCGGCAGGGCGTCCGCAACCTGGTCGAAGCCCGCGAACGGTTACAGGCCTCCACGCCCCATATCATCCTTCAGTTTTTGGTGGTCGGGCCGAATGAACACGAGTTGGAGGCGATTCAGGAAATGGGGACGGAATTGGGGGTGGACAAAGTGGTCTTCAAGACGGCGCAGATCTACGACTTCGAAGACGGAAGCCCGCTGATCCCAAAGAATGAGCGCTATTCGAGGTATAAAAAAGGGACTGACGGGAAATACAGACTGAAGAACAAGCTGAAGAACCAGTGTTGGAAGCTGTGGATGGGCGCGGAGATTACCTGGGACGGACGGGTGCTGCCCTGCTGCTTTGACAAGGATGCGCAGTATGTGATGGGGAAATTGGGGGAAACGGAATTCAAAGCCATTTGGGACAGTGCTCCCTACCGTGAATTCAGGGGCCAGGTGCTGCAAAATCGCCAATCCATCGATATTTGCACCAATTGCACGGAGGGTACCAAGGTCTTTAGCTGATCAACTCCCCGGAATCCGCCAATCGGGATAGCGCCGGACTTTGCCCGCCCGGTAAACCACGAGGTGATTGCCATCGGGGTCGGACAAATGGGCTTCCCGCCATTCCCAGCGCTTATCATTCGGAAGTTCCTCGAACTCAATTCCCTTTTCCACCAAGCCCGCCACGTATTCATCCACATCCTCCCGCTCAAAATAGACCTTTACCCCGGCTCCAGTCGGCAATTCTTCCGCCAGGTGGACGGAGAAAGTACTGCCGCCCGGCAAACACTCGAAGCGGGCGTAGTGCGGTGATTTCACAATCAGGTGCAGGCCCAATTGCTGGTAGAAGGCCACCGAGCGCTCGACGTCGGTGGTGGGGACTGTGACTTGGTTGAGGTCCATACCGCTCAGGAATCCTCTTCGGTGCCCTGGGGAGCGCCTTCGCTGATGGGGATGACATTGAGTTGGCGGGTGAGCTGGTCGCGGATCTGCTCAAACGACGGGCGGCATTCCTCGGGGACCGGATCGCCCGGGGGAATATCTTCCTGCATGGCATCGACGTGGCCGCCATTCTTGATCATCTCAAAGTGGAGGTGCGGGCCGGTGGAAAGGCCGGTGGTTCCCACATACCCGATGATTTCTCCCTGCTTGACGCGTCCGCCCTGGGTGAGGCCCGCAGCGAATTTGGAGAGATGGAGGTAGCGGGTGGAATAGGTGCCGTTGTGGCGAATTTCGATGTGGTTGCCAGCGCCCCGGTTATAGGCCCGCTTGACGACGGTGCCGTCGCCAATGGACCAGACCGGCGTGCCGGTCGGAGCCGCGTAGTCCGTCCCCAGGTGGGGCCGGCGGCGCTTCAGGACCGGGTGGAACCGACGCCGGTTGAACCGGGAAGATATCCGACGGAACTCCAGCGGCGCTTTCAGGAAGGCCTTACGGAGCGAATTGCCATTCTCGTCAAAGTAGTCGGTGGTGGTATCGTCAATCGCGTATTTGTAGCCGTAATAATCGCGGCCCTGGTGTTGGAACCAGACCCCGGCGATTTCTCCCACTCCAATCCGTTCGCCCTCGACATAGGTCTCATCGAACAAAATCTTGAAGCGGTCGCCCTTGTGGATGCGGTAAAAGTCGATGGACCAGGCAAAGATTTCTGACAGGCGAACGGCCATATTGGGATCGAGGTCGTTCTCGGTCAGGGTCTGCCACAGGGAGCTGTTGATGATGCCGGAGCCCTGGCGGGAACGCGTGTAGGTGGGCTTCCGGCCCTTGTACACGTCGATGGTATCGCTGAAGTCGTAGACGACGTAGTTGACCGGGTCTTGTTCGTAAATGAAATAGCGGACCTGCTCGGTGGAGTCCGTGGAACGCATGATGCAATAGGACTTGCCGACGCGGAGGTTGCGGACATCGAAGACGTTTTTGGATTTGTCGGCGACCTCGTGGATCACCTCGTAGGGCAGGTCGTAGCGGGAAAGAATCGTACTCAGATTCTCATTGGGGCGGATTCTTTCGGTGCAGACATAGAAATCGTCGACTTCAATGCCGTATTCTTCGCGGGCTTCCGGCACCATGCTGGCCGCCAGATCCTCCATCCCCTCTTTCAATTTGTCCTCTACACTGCCCTCGGTCATAAAGATCACAGCCACTGCTCCCAGGGCAATGAGGAGTGCGCCGATGATGGAATACTTTTTCACGCTGGATTCATTTAGGATACGCAAGAATAAGGAGCCCCTGCCTTAGAATCAAATCGTTTGGCTCCCCGAATTGTGGACAAAGAAAAGCAACCGGCCCGATGTGGTATGTTTTCAGTACGATGAGACGAAAGGGAAATTGTTTTTTGCCTCGGGGAAATGAAAAAAGGAGCCCCCAATGCGAGGACTCCTCCCGAAAATCCAGAGATTCCCGTTAGATACGAACTACCGAACCGTCGAAGAGGGGAATCGTCATGGAAAAATTCTCTCCGTAGGTCAACTTTTGTTCCTCCAGAATGCCGAGGGCGATCTGCTCACCCAGGCAAATGGACTCGATATAATCGCTGAAGTAGTGCACTCCGGCCCAGTCCCGGCCAATGCTGATGTTGGAAGCGAGCTTGTTCAGTTCGCCTTCGATCGTCAGCGGGCAATCCTCGACCGTCTGGCCGGTCTTGGGGTGCTTGTAGTTCTTGGCCCGGTCCGCCAGGATCTGTCCCTTATCGACAGGCACATAGGCAAAGCCCTTGTTGTCCCGGCAAAGCTGGTAGCCATGGTCAAACCATGCCTTCAGGATGGTGACACAGGCCCCGGCCACGGTCGCGTGGCCCGCGCCGTAGCTCGGGTGCATCGGCGATCCCTCCGGGAAGGCCATCGGCAGCAGGTAGCGCTTGCCGGAAGCAGAGGCGTCGCCTTTCCGATCGGTCCGAAGGTTTTCGTAGCCGTTCAATTCCCGGATCTGCTCAAGGATTGGCTGCGGAATTTGCTTGACCAGCGGCGCAATGTGCTTTTCATCCTGACCATCGGTCAGGTACCGGTCGATCAACCCGCCCACCGCTTCCGGCCGCAAGCGACGGTGAACATTGAACTTCTGGAAGCGGACCGCCTTCAGGGCGCGGGTGGCCACTTCCGTCACCAGGCTCAGGATATGCGGACCGCCAAACGTGGCAAAGCCCTGCTGTTTGTCCCGGCTGTTGATGTCGCCGAAGGGAATGCCCGGATCGAAGGGCACGCCCATTCCCAGCATGATCAGGCAGGCATTCAGGTAGGCCTCGTACAGCGCGTCGTAGTGGACATAGGTCGACAAATCCCGCGGGGTCGTGATGAACTTGTACCCTTTGCGGGTGTTCGAGACATCCTTCGGCGTCGCAACATAGGGCTCCAGGCCCGTCAGGTCGGCCGCGTTCTGGACATCGATGAACTGTTCCCAGGTCGTCATGAAATCCACCGGCAAGGCCGCCCGGCCCCGCTGGTCAATGGTCACACCGCCATATTGGATGAGTCCCTGGCTCAGGTCAAAGCCGCCGCCCAGGGCACCATTGCCGATCAGCAGGAACTGGCTGATATAGGGCCCAATGTCATCGCCGGGGGTAATCCCCCGAAACAGGGTCCGCCGATTGATCGTCCGTTGGCGCTTGCACTCGGCCGGCGTCAACTCGCATTCGGGCTTGCGCTTGAACCAGGGCAGCTCCCGGAAGAGCTTGATCAGGTTGATTTGCCCGGGTTTCGTGACCGGTCCCAGGAGCGGCGCCTTGAAGTCCTGGATATAGTCCGCCACGGAGTACTTCTGGGCGTACTGGGGAATGTCTTCAAAAGGCACATCCCGGAGGAGGGCTTGCATATACACCTCGGTCATCTCGGCGGCCATTTCCTCGCTGCACAACTCGGGAGCGGGCGGCATGGTCTCGGCCTGGGCATCAGGACCTTCCAGATCGAATGCCTTCCCGGCCGACATGGACTCCCAGGCCCGCAACTGGGCCCCTTTGCCCGAATTGGAGACCGGGTTGTCGACGTCTTTGGCCATGTTCGACTGCCAGACGGGGGCCTTGGGATCGTAGTTCAACGGTCCCAGGGGCAGGTCGTCGATAATGCTCGCATCACTCTGGTCCATGGCCTGGACAAACTGCGCGAAATGGCGCGGGTCCAACAGCCAACCACTCTTTTCGTGGTGGGGCAATCCCTTGGTATAGTTGGCGATGTAGGAAGCCAAGCCCTTGCCATTGTTTGGCAATTCGGGATTCTCATAATTGCGGCGGTAGCGAAGTTCGTCCCCATTCGCATGGTGGCGGGGATGGGGGCGGCGGGCCGCCAAATCAGCGGCCTGCTGGCGAACGCTTTCCGCCAGGTTCTGTCTTGTTTTCATACGGGTTCGTTGTGTTTGAAAAATATATGGAAGGACAGTTTGCTCCTCCCGGTTCGTTTGAAGGTGAAAGAAAAATTAGAAGTTGATTAAGATCAAAAGGCATGGACTCCTTCGGGCATGGTGCCGGAGTCTCTCGGTATGCAAGGATATCGTCTCTCCAATGACATCTTTAAGGTAATGAGGAACATTTATGTGCTTTTTTTTCGGAAAGGGGGTTGAGAGGGAGGAGATGGGGATTGGGGTGGGGTCTGGGACCGCCTTCACGCGGTGCGGGACCGCGGCGGCGCGGTTGGGGAC